>NZ_BACQ01000113.1 GCF_000260435.1 Lacticaseibacillus zeae DSM 20178 = KCTC 3804
AGGAAGGCCAATACAACCATTTGAAGACTGCTGTTAAGGGCACGTTCACAGTTTTTCCAAAGTCGCCGACATTTGTCTGGCCAACTCCATGAACGTTCAACGATCCATCGTTGCGGC
>NZ_BACQ01000112.1 GCF_000260435.1 Lacticaseibacillus zeae DSM 20178 = KCTC 3804
GTTCTGGTGCAAATTTTCCTCGCTGACTTGATTTTAGTATACTGGGTGACAAGAAACGAGGGATTGCGCGCATGAATCACTTTAAGGGACGCCACTTTCAAAAGGACATCATCTTAGTAGCCGTTG
>NZ_BACQ01000111.1 GCF_000260435.1 Lacticaseibacillus zeae DSM 20178 = KCTC 3804
TTTTCATGACTGGTTTGACTAAAGTCTAATCCGCTCAGATCATTCAAATCAATATCATCCGCTGATTCATCCTGCTTTTTAGCCGGTGTCTTTTTGGCTTCATTAGAACCTGTCTAGTATCTTTTAAGAACTATCTTC
>NZ_BACQ01000110.1 GCF_000260435.1 Lacticaseibacillus zeae DSM 20178 = KCTC 3804
TGAGCCGTGACAGGCTCGAACTGTCGACCCACTGATTAAAAGTCAGTTGCTCTACCAACTGAGCTAACGGCTCAATGGAGGATACAGGGCTCGAACCTGTGACCCTCTGCTTGTAAGGCAGACGCTCTCCCAACTGAGCTAATCCTCCATATGT
>NZ_BACQ01000109.1 GCF_000260435.1 Lacticaseibacillus zeae DSM 20178 = KCTC 3804
AGCGTGGCAGCTTCCTACCCTCGCAGGCAGTTTCCCACCAACTACTCTCGGCGTGAAGAAGCTTAACTTCTGTGTTCGGCATGGGAACAGGTGTATCCTTCTTGCTATCGCCACCACACTTATGAGAACTTTGCGCTCTCAAAACTGGCTATCATTGTTGGTT
>NZ_BACQ01000108.1 GCF_000260435.1 Lacticaseibacillus zeae DSM 20178 = KCTC 3804
TAGTTGCATACGTTCACGGTGTTACCGCAACGATGGATCATTGAACGTTCATGGCGTTGGCTAGACAAATGTCGGCGACTTTGGAAAAACTGTGAACGCGCCCTTAACAGCAGTCTTCAAATGGTTGTATTGGCCTTCCTGAAGATAGTTCTTAAAAGATACTAGAC
>NZ_BACQ01000107.1 GCF_000260435.1 Lacticaseibacillus zeae DSM 20178 = KCTC 3804
CTTGTTCTTTCTATCAATCATCATACTGGTTCAACTGGCAAAAATCAGCTTGAACTCGTCACTTGATTTTACCGAATCCTAACTTTCTTAAACGGAGATATTTTTCTTTTTCTCAATGTACTGCGCCGTATAACTGGATATTATCATCAATTTCCGCGAAATTTTTTAGGCCATTTTTTGGGCATAATCTACA
>NZ_BACQ01000106.1 GCF_000260435.1 Lacticaseibacillus zeae DSM 20178 = KCTC 3804
TGGATGTAAGCTGATTCCTGAGACAACTTTTAAGAGAGGGTATAATGAATAAATCATCTCTCAAAAGGAAGGAATTTTTACATGCCAACTCGTTACGACAAAGAATTCAAACAAAACATTATCAACCTATATAAGCAAGGCGAATCAGCTGCCCAACTGGCCAGAGAATATGGCATTGGCTATTCAACAGTTCATAA
>NZ_BACQ01000105.1 GCF_000260435.1 Lacticaseibacillus zeae DSM 20178 = KCTC 3804
GGCACTGGATGCAGCACTCGCGGCGCTGTTTGCGGTACTTGCTGCACTGCTTGCAACTGAATCCGCGCTTGAAGCAATGCTTGCCTGATTGCTTGCATCACTTGCAGCAGACGAAGCAGTAGATGATTCGCTGCTTGCCTTGCTTGCTGCGCTGCTTGCTTGGCTTGCGGCACTGGATGCGGTGCTTGCATCAGACTTGATCCCACTATCACTTGGGTAGTTGGA
>NZ_BACQ01000104.1 GCF_000260435.1 Lacticaseibacillus zeae DSM 20178 = KCTC 3804
ATACCCTACGAAAGAATCTTAATGGAGTAATTAACGCCGCCAAATCGTCCTACTCTAACGGACCGATAGAGGGCATCAACTGTAAGATCAAGGAGCTCAAACGTGCTTGTTATGGCTTCTCCAATCAGGCCAATATGTTCACACGCGTCTACCAGCTGATTGCCTAGATTATCTACCACAATAACGTCACGATGGTAGGCTTATTTGTTATGCCTTCAAGTACGATATTCAGACAA
>NZ_BACQ01000103.1 GCF_000260435.1 Lacticaseibacillus zeae DSM 20178 = KCTC 3804
GATGCAAGCACCGTTCATCGACCAAAACTCGTTCGACTTGCATGTATTAGGCACGCCGCCAGCGTTCATCCTGAGCCAGGATCAAACTCTCATATAAATATGAGCTGTTCGAATAGCTCGATTTGTTGTTCTAGCGAATTGACTTCGCAAATGTTACTTTTTGCCTCGATACCGGAGTATCAAGGACCCTGCACATTTAAACGAAACTTTGTTCAGTTTTCAAAGGACGACTTTGT
>NZ_BACQ01000102.1 GCF_000260435.1 Lacticaseibacillus zeae DSM 20178 = KCTC 3804
AGTGCAAGCACCGTTCATCGACCAAAACTCGTTCGACTTGCATGTATTAGGCACGCCGCCAGCGTTCATCCTGAGCCAGGATCAAACTCTCATATAAATATGAGCTGTTCGAATAGCTCGATTTGTTGTTCTAGCGAATTGACTTCGCAAATGTTACTTTTTGCCTCGATACCGAAGTATCAAGGACCCTGCACATTTAAACGAAACTTTGTTCAGTTTTCAAAGGACGACCTTGTCAAAAGACAAC
>NZ_BACQ01000101.1 GCF_000260435.1 Lacticaseibacillus zeae DSM 20178 = KCTC 3804
CCCCTAGATACGGCCATGCATACCCTACGAAAGAATCTTAATGGAGTAATTAATGCCGCCAAATCGTCCTACTCTAACGGACCGATAGAAGGCATCAACCGTAAGATCAAGGAGCTCAAACGTGCTTGTTATGGCTTCTCCAATCAGGCCAATATGTTCACACGCGTCTACCAGCTGATTGCCTAGATTATCTACCACAATAACGTCACGATGGTAGGCTTATTTGTTATGCCTTCAAGTACGATATTCAGACGA
>NZ_BACQ01000100.1 GCF_000260435.1 Lacticaseibacillus zeae DSM 20178 = KCTC 3804
CGATCGCCCGATTTCTTCATGCCGTAATTGACCGGAATGATTTTGTCGTTGAACGCTTCAGCCATTTCATTTATCGATAAGCCTTGTTTCGGCTTTACGCGAATATGAATGCTATACTGCGGAACTGTGCCGTCTTCGGTACTATGCTGCTCATACACTTTGTAGTCGCCTAACACCATCTCGAACTTATCAGGATCGTATCCACACAACTCCATCAAAGTTCGTGGGTCTTTATTTGGCTCATGCTTGAGTCTCATTAAGG
>NZ_BACQ01000099.1 GCF_000260435.1 Lacticaseibacillus zeae DSM 20178 = KCTC 3804
CGACTTGCGTCGGTGAATTGGCCTGACGGCCAATGGAGGATAACGGGATCGAACCGATGACCTCCTGCTTGCAAAGCAGGCGCTCTCCCAGCTGAGCTAATCCCCCATAAGGGTTGTTCAATTAACAAGCGAACGCTTGATGGGCCTAGATGGACTTGAACCATCGACCTCACGCTTATCAAGCGTGCGCTCTAACCAACTGAGCTATAGGCCCGATAGGCGTAAAAAGAGAGGTCATCCTCTCAAAACTAAACAAAGTTTCGTA
>NZ_BACQ01000098.1 GCF_000260435.1 Lacticaseibacillus zeae DSM 20178 = KCTC 3804
TAGTTCTTGCGTCGTTTTACTTCCGAAATATACAAGTTCCACGACGAAATTCCGATTCGCACTTAGTTTTTCGTGATCCTGCACAGTTGCGAGCGAAAAAACGTATTTAGAGGAAAGTTAGCGTCTTGGAACCTGGAATTCTGTAGTTCTTGCGTCGTTTTACTTCGAAATGTACAAGTTCCACGACGAAATTCCGATTCGCACTTAGTTTTTCGTGATCCTACACAGTTGCGAGCGAAAAATCGTATTTAGAAGAAAGTTAGCGTCTTGGAACCTGGAATT
>NZ_BACQ01000097.1 GCF_000260435.1 Lacticaseibacillus zeae DSM 20178 = KCTC 3804
ATAAAATTGCGCAACTCGAATATTCTTCTGGTAAACCGTCAATCTCAATTTGGAATATGTCGCTTGTAACTTAGCCATCAAAGCTGTACCAACGCCACGTCCACGGTGTTTTTCATCAACAAAAAAGCCGGCGATGAAGTCTTGTTGCAAGCCACAAAAAGCAATCACCGTTGCTCCTTCGCGCACAACCCACAATGTTGATTGCTGAATTAAAGGGCGCACCAGAGGAGCATTACTTTTCCAATATTCAGCGTGAATAAACTGGTGGGCCTGTAAATTCCCCTGCCACCATAACCGCATAATTTGATCCAATTGTTCGCGACTGGGCGCGCTTATTTATTCAATCGTGTATGGTGCCATACCGTCCCTCTTTTCTAATATCAAACT
>NZ_BACQ01000096.1 GCF_000260435.1 Lacticaseibacillus zeae DSM 20178 = KCTC 3804
TGCAGCCGAGGATGCATCACTTGCATGACTTGCCGCACTGCTTGCATGGCTGTTTGCTTCACTGGCACTTGAACTTGCCTGTGACGCGTACGAGCTGGCTTCGCTAGCACTGGAGCTGGCGTTGCTTGCGTAACTTGAAGTTGCTGTCGATGAGCTATCGGCACCACTTGCACTGGAACTGGCACCACTTGCACTAGAACTGGCAGCAGACTTATCGGCAGCAGACTTTTCAGCTGCACTAGCCGCGCTGCTTGCAGTGCTTGCAGCACTGGATGCTACCGAATTGTCGGTGCTTGCAGCACTTGCGGCACTGGATGCTACCGAATCATCAGAGGCGGCAGCACTTGCTGCGTTGCTTGCTTGACTCTCGGCACTCTTGGCACTGCTCGAGGCAGCACTTGCGGCGCTAGAGAAGGCACTGGCAGCACTGCTGTTACCATCCTTTGCT
>NZ_BACQ01000095.1 GCF_000260435.1 Lacticaseibacillus zeae DSM 20178 = KCTC 3804
ATTATCTAGGTAGATACCTCTGTAGATAGTCGAATAGCTGATGCGAATAGGACTGCCTTCTAGTGACAAGCGACCGGCAATCTGCTCAGGCGACCAATGTAGCACCGTGATATATCGAATGACAGCGTCACGAGTCCCCGGTCGATCGAGGATCCGAGGACGCCTGCTAGCCAAGCGAACCCGCCGGTAGCGGTCCTGAGCGGTGGCTGCCGAATAGCTCCGCCAGCCGCCGTTACGTGCAATTTCACGGCTGACTGTACTCTTGGAACGACCTATCTCATTGGCGATGGTATCAAGAGTTTTGCCTGTAGAGATACCAAGCAGTATCGATTCACGGTCTTTTAAGGTAAGATGGATGTACGGACTCATAGTCGAGTTCTCCTTGTAGTTGGTCTTGTGGTGATTCCATTTTACAAGGACTCAGGCGATGAGTCTTTTCTATTTGACTAGTTTGTTGCACTTGAATTGTAAATCCGTC
>NZ_BACQ01000094.1 GCF_000260435.1 Lacticaseibacillus zeae DSM 20178 = KCTC 3804
TTACCAACCAGTTTTATAACATCATTCACCCATTCTTACCGATGTCGTATTCGATTATGAACTTCCGGAATGCGATTACGAGTGGCATTGCGTCCAACACGGTTACCTTGGGTTACATCGTCATCATCGCCTTCGCACTTGGCTCATTGTTGTTGCTCTGGATCACGATGATCTTGCTACAACGCTATCACAAAATGGGCATTTCACAGCTTGATGACAATCAAAAGCTTCAGGCAGTTGAAAAATAAGTTAACGTTGTCGACCTCTTATCACGAATAGGCGCCTTGATTGCGAGACCTTAACATCCCGCGATCAAGGCGCCTATTTATTTACGGTTCTTATTTGTCGTTCTCCCGTCGTGCCGTCAAGGCTTTCCGCCGCTGCTCAATGCGTTCTTCACGTCGACGGTCATAGTCGCCAAATAAGATTGGATTCACTTTAACATACAAAATAATGGTCATAATGCCCATCAGGAGACACAACATCATATTGCCACCTAACAAAGCGATGGCGACACCGATCGTATCGATGAATACCAGAAAGGAGGCCATGATTTTACTCATCCGAATCATCCTTCTTC
>NZ_BACQ01000093.1 GCF_000260435.1 Lacticaseibacillus zeae DSM 20178 = KCTC 3804
GTTTGCGTCCGTTGCGTTGTCGTACCGCTTTGAAAATAGGCAATGCCTAAAAAGCCGAAGATGATGATGATCAATCCAAGCATTCGCTTCATGCGGGTTCCTCCAATTGTTGTGATTTTTGGTTTGGTGTGGTGAGGTTGTTGTGTGTATCGTGCCGTGACGCGTGTATCGGCATGTAAAGGCCTTGTTGTTGCCATGGCTCATTTCCTTCCAACCATGGCAGCTAGTTCTAATGACGTCTAGTCGATAAATCCTGCTTCCGCTTTCTATAACGCGTTCGCAGTCGCAGAGACCTGCGTGTAAGGACCTTGGGCGCAATGGCCAAAGCCCGGCCAAGGCCACTTACACTCCGGTCCCTGAGCGCGCCGGTTCACGCTCAGCTTTCCATAACGCGTTCGCCAGCCCAGAAACCTGCGTGTAAGGACCTTGGTCGCAATGGCCAAAGCCCGGCCATCACGCCCAAGGCCACTTACACTCCGGCCCCTGAGCGCGCCGGTTCACGCTCAACTTATCTATAACGCGTTCGCAGTCGCAGAAATCTACGTGTAAGGACCTCAAGCCTAAATGGCAAAGCCCGGCCATTTAGGCTTGAGGCCACTTACACTCCGATTTC
>NZ_BACQ01000092.1 GCF_000260435.1 Lacticaseibacillus zeae DSM 20178 = KCTC 3804
GACGAATTGTCAACTCAAGTGCAACTTTTTACCCATGAAGACTTCTGATGGCGTCTTCCAGCCTAAGACCTTGCGTGGTCGATTATTCAGTTGTTCAATGTAAGTCTCAATTTCCTGGTCGCTCTGAAGGTCTAGGTCTGTGTTCTTGGGAAAGTATTCTCTAGTCAGTCCGTTGGTGTTTTCGTTAGTTCCTCGTTGTTGAGGCGCGTGTGGGTCAGGAAAGAAGACCTTTGTATTCAGACGCTCTGCCAGCTCCCTGTACCGGGCAAACTCCCTTCCACGGTCAGGAGTCACTGTTCTTACTCGGTTAGCTGGTAAGGCACCAAGCAGCTCAATCATGACGTCTCTAACAGTGTCAGCTTTTGCGTTGGCCGTTCGCTTCGAAAGCAGATAGCGTGATTTACGGTCAACTAATGTTACTAATGCAGAGTGTCCTGTTTTACCGCGTACTGTATCGCCTTCCCAGTGACCAAACCAGCTCCGATTTTCTGCCGACCGGGGTCGGTCGTGAATTGATGGCACGTCATTGAAGCGCCCCCGGCGTTCATTTATGGTGCCTTTGATTTTGCGCGTCTTGCCTCGGTGTCGAAGCAGCCTTGGTAGCCCGCGAGCACCATGGCTCTTCAATGGAACGCCGAG
>NZ_BACQ01000091.1 GCF_000260435.1 Lacticaseibacillus zeae DSM 20178 = KCTC 3804
GCGTTGGGATTTGACCGTTTAAGGTGCTTAAGCCGCCAGAAACTTTGCCAGAGCCGGAATAGAGTTGACTGACGCCATCAACCAGTGAAGGTGCTTTTGTTGCTAGCTGGTTGATGCCACTGTTCAAGCTATTCGTCCCGGTCACAAGTTGATCATTGTTAGAGATGATTTTCGTAGCACCGTTTTGAAGACCAGTAATAGCAGCTGTTAATGTCGGAACCGCTGGTTAAGTGTCGTCAGACCATCTGAAACCTTTTTTGAGCCAGGAATCAGTTTCTGATTAAGAGTCGTCGACAGCGACGTGCCACTGCTTTCGGTCTGAGTCATTAAAGCATTGATATTTGTCTCGAGTTGTTCAAAACCGGCAACCAAATCCGGATCTTGATTGGTTTTGGCTTTTAAGGTGGCTTCATACTTTGTGAGGCTTTCTTGAAGCTTGGCTGCTGATTCGGCGGCTTGCTTATTTTGGCTATCGACAGAGCCACTCAATTGTTGAAGACCATTGGTTAAATCCGATGAACCGGTTGCCAACGAGTTAGTGTCTGTTGCTAAAGAGCCGGTGCTACCTGCAAGCTGATCAATTCCTTTAGAGAGCGATGTCACACCGTCTGTATAGTTCTTTACCCCTGTTGTTAAGCTTGCCGAACCAGTCTGGAGCTGGGT
>NZ_BACQ01000090.1 GCF_000260435.1 Lacticaseibacillus zeae DSM 20178 = KCTC 3804
GCTGAATCTGGTAGAATTGTGGAAAACCGACTGAGGAGTTTGTCATGCCAGATTATCCAAGCAATATTTCTCGAGCGCAATTTGCGTTAATACAACCTGATTTAGCTCGACGCAAGCGTTAATACAACCTGATTTAGAAAACTTCCGCAAGCATACAAGACCGCGTCGTTATGATCTTTATGACGTATTCAATGCCATCCTTTACTCGCTTACTACAGGGTGTCAATGGCGTGAATTACCGCACGATTTCCCGGAATGGCACACTGTCTACCGCTATTACGATATGTGGCGAGATAAACCAGACCCGACAGCTGATTCGCTATTAGAAAGGCTTTTAAAAAAACTGTTGCTTCCTATCGCTTTTGCACAGGGCCGATCGGCCCGAACGTCGTTTGTGATTGTTGATGCTCAAAGTGTTAAAACCACTGATTTAACGAAAAATAGTGGCTACGATGGCGGCAAAAAGATTTCAGGGATTAAGCGTCATATGGCGTTGATATTAACGGTTTACCACAAGCCATTCTCGTGACACGAGCTAATGTATCAGATCGTTCAGGTGCATTGGCTATGCTTATTTCGCTAGCCAAACTTTAGAGCTGGTTCAGCATGTCATGGTTGATGGTGGCTACACTGGCAATGACTTTGCGGATCAGGTGAAGCTCATTTTGAATGCTAAGACGACGGTAGCTAAACGCAAC
>NZ_BACQ01000089.1 GCF_000260435.1 Lacticaseibacillus zeae DSM 20178 = KCTC 3804
CCTGTTAGGTGTTTCGATGTACGGATTCACTGGCAGCTTCATCGGTTTTCCATCATTTGCTGCTCCGGGTTGGGCACACAATCCAGGCAACTTTGCCGGATTCTGGATTGCTTCGGTTGTGACCTTGGTTGCCGCCTTTCTCTTGGTTTACTTCTTCGGTTATAAAGATGCCGATGCCAATGCGGCTAAGGCAGCACCTAAGAAGAAGCGCTTAGGTAAGACAGTTGAATAATGAGTTAAGGCTTCACTGAAAAGTGGTTCGAAATGACAATCGTGTCATTTTGGCAAAGAATCAAAGTCTAGAAGTCTAGTAGTAAACACCGATGTCGTTGGGCATCGGTGTTTTTGCTTGGCAAAAAAGCGGGGACGATCATGATCGGAGAAACGCCACAAAAAGTTGTGCCGATTTCGATAAAAATAACTTGCAGTCACCGCAGAATTAGGGCACACTAAAAAGTGTTCTCATTGAACGCTAATTTTTTATGGAGGAGGGGCCAAGATGTATAAACGGTACAAAGATGTGTCGCTGATTCTGAAAATTGTCATCGTAATCGTTGTTGGGGCAGTGTTAGGAGTATTGGTACCCTCCTGGTCCTTTATCGATATTTTAGGGAAGTTATTTGTTGGGGCGTTAAAAGTAATCGCGCCATTACTGGTATTTCTGCTGATTATGTCGGCAATTTCAAAATACCGATCCGGCTCGAAGAATCACTTTGGCACCGTGATCGTGCTTTACTTAAGTGCCACACTACTTTCGTCCATTGCGGCGGTCGCGGTTTCTT
>NZ_BACQ01000088.1 GCF_000260435.1 Lacticaseibacillus zeae DSM 20178 = KCTC 3804
GTGGATCCAGGGCCAGGCCAAAACTCAATCCGGTAAATCGCCAGACGAAATCAAAGCGATGGAAAAGCGACTGGGTTCGCTGTCTGAGGAGAACGAAATCCTAAAAAAAGCCCTGGGCTTCCTTGCGCAGAAGTAACCAATATCTTTGATTACATTCACCAAGAAAGCCATCACCACCAGGTAACCAAGATGTGCCGAATCCTCGGTGTTTCCAGAGCTCAGTATTATCGTTATCGATCCCCCAAACCTTAAAAACGCCGGGCCGAAGATGCGGGCTTGAAACAACGGATTCTGCGGATCTTTGCGGAATTTAAGCAGCGATACGGTGTTATGAAGATCCACCATGAATTGAATCTGGAACTTCAACCACTGCAGCTTCGGTGCAGTCCACGACGGATTTCCTGGCTCATGAAGGAACTGGATATCCACTCCGTTACCGTCAATAAGTGGAAAGCGGCTTCGGCTTCCAAAACCAAGGTTGAACAGCGTCCCAACTTGCTTAAGCAGGATTTCTCGACCACTGGTTTAAATCAAAAATGGACCGCTGATATGACCTATATTCAAACGAAGCGTAATGGCTGGTGTTACTTATCAACCATCATGGATTTGCACTCACGACGGATTATCGGCTATTCGTTCTCAAAAAAGATGGCCACTGATTTAGTCATAAAGACCCTTGAAAGCGCGGTTAAAAATCGAACCATTACTGGGGACCTGATTATCCATACGGATTTAGGATCACAGTATACCAGCGATGATTACAATCAACGTTTAACTGAACTACATATCCGCCACTCATACAGCCGTAAGGGTTGTCCGTATGATAATGCGCCAATGGAATCCTTTCACGCTTCCCTCAAAAAGGAATGTGTTTATCCACTGCCGGTCTTTGAAGATTATGAAACTGCCGCTGCCGTCCTTTTTGAATATGTGCATGCTTTCTACAATAGGAAGAGAATTCATAGTTCACTGGGCTACCAGACCCCCTTACAAGTTGAAATTGCAACACTTACGAGCCAAATGGGCGCCTGATTTAATGCTTTCCAGGGTTCAAATAAGTTATTAATCGCGATTAATGATTTATTTGAGCTGTGGAAGGTAAACGCGGTTCTGAATGTCTCTTAAAATCTGTCTCAAATATTGACTTCAATCCAGG
>NZ_BACQ01000087.1 GCF_000260435.1 Lacticaseibacillus zeae DSM 20178 = KCTC 3804
CCCCGATTTACACTTGAAGTGCAACAGCCAATAGACTAGACCAAAAAGGCCATGATGACCTATTCTTATAAGCGACCAAGCAAATGAGAAAGGAATCATCATGACCCAATCACAGATTACTACACCTAGGCACTATCGACAACTCACTTTAGAAGAACGAGGGCAAATTCAGGCACTTAAGCAGGCTGGTTTCACTGTCACTAAGATTGCTGAGCAGATTCATCGTGACAAATCTACCGTTAGCCGTGAACTCAAACGTGGCACGACTGAACAAATCTGCGGCGCGGGCAAGCACTACCGGCGCTACTTCGCTGAAACCGGCGCTGCGGTCTACGACAAGCACCGCGCCGCTTGTCGCCCAAGGACGCGCTTTGATCAGTGCCCAGATTTCTACGCAGAGCTTGCGGTGGTGCTCCAAGCGCGGCCGCGAATCCACAGTGTGGATAGCTTCGTGCACACTTACAAGCAGACTCATCCGGAACGACCATGCCCATCGACACCCACTGTCTACCGGGACATCAACAAAGGGCTTTTTGAGGTACGCAATGGTGACCTACCGATGAAGCCACGCCGCCGGGTTAAGCATGACACCGGTAAGCATGTACGGACGAACAAACGCATCTACGGTCAGTCCATCGAGGAGCGCCCCGCAGAAGTTGAGAATCGCCAAGTTGTGGGTCATTGGGAAGGTGATTTGGTCAAAGGCACCCGCGTCGAAGATGAACCAGCGTTGATGACGATGACCGAGCGTGTGACGCGTTTCGAAATCATCATCAAGCTCCCCAACTACCACGCCGATACCTGCTTACGAGGCCTTCAGTCAATCCTCAATGACTATGGTGCGGACAATTTCAAGACCGTCACCTTCGACAATGGGAGTGAGTTCGCTAAACTTTCCGAAGTTACTGGCACCGACGTCTACTACGCCCACCCATACTCGCCATGGGAACGCGGCACCAACGAACACGCCAACGGTCTTATCCGCGAGTTCATACCCAAAGGCCACTCGCTCCACGATTATGACATCACTGACATCCAAGGCTTCCAGGATGCCCTCAACCAACGACCGCGGCGTTCGCTCAACTATCAATGTGCCGCCACCCTTCTGCCCAATCTCTAGCATCACCTAGACCAATTATTTGAATAATCATCATTTGTTGCACTTGAGTTGACAATCGAGG
>NZ_BACQ01000086.1 GCF_000260435.1 Lacticaseibacillus zeae DSM 20178 = KCTC 3804
GGGTCTAGAATTTTTGGTGTTGGAAAGTATTTCCATTCCAAAAGTACTAGGCCCTTTTTGATAACAAAAAAAGCATCTAAGCCTCCCTAGTGCTATGCTTTAAGCGACGAAACTCAAGATAAGCGGGGTAGGAATAGATGTCTCAACTAGATAATACACTTAAATTACTGGGAATTACAGACACAAACATTCAGGTGTTCGGTACTCGTGAGGAATTTAATGGTCGGGGCTCGGGTCGCAAAAAGTATTTGGTCATCCAGGCAGAGCTTACCTACACACTCAGGCGCTGTCCCAGCTGTGGATACAATACGTTGCACCCTAACGGACACAAGCTCACTCATGTCCACATTTCAGGACCCATGGACCGGCCCGTAATTCTAGAGCTAAACAAGCAACGCTGGCGTTGTAGTAACTGCCATAGCACTTGTACGGCCACCACTCCAGTGGTATCAACCAACCACGCCATCGGTCACGGACTAGCGACTCATGTGCTGAAGCTAGCCAGTAAATCACTCCCGGCTAAGACTATCGCCAGTCTCACCGGTATTTCGACAAACTCAGTTCAGCGTATTTTGACGGCTAATATTCATCCACACGCGAGCCGCCGGTTACCGATTAATCTATGCTTTGATGAATTCCGTTCCACGCACGGCTCCATGTCGTTTATTTGCATTGACGCCGACACTCACAAATCAGTTAAAGTACTTAGCGACCGCCTTAATAGAACCATCAAACAGTTCTTTCTTAGTCAGTACAGCACCGCAGAGCGGGCCGCGGTTCAACGCGTCATCATGGACATGAACGCCTCCTATCAGGCATTCGTGCACGAACTATTCCCTAACGCCGAACTCATTATTGATCGGTTCCACATTATTCAATTAATGGGCCGGACGATGGATACCATTCGCACTCAATGTTTAAAGCAACTCGACAAGCATTCGCGGGAATATAAAGTACTGAAATCACTATGGCGCCTATTCCACAAGGCCACCCCTGACGCACAAAAGAGCCGCTACCTCTTCGGCCTGAATGAGTACTCGACCGAACAGAACGCTATTGATATTGGAACCGATACGTTTCCGGCCTTCAAAACAGCTTATGAAACCTACATCGATCTCCACGATGCTTTGATGGGGCGTCACGCTGATGAACTCAAGAATATCATCACTAACTATCAGCCTAACGGCACG
>NZ_BACQ01000085.1 GCF_000260435.1 Lacticaseibacillus zeae DSM 20178 = KCTC 3804
TTTAATCTTTATCGCCGCGGCGTGTTGGCTGAACATTTTGCCGTGATCGGGACTGCCCGACGACCATGGAGCGATGAACATTACCATGAGGTGGTTGAAACCGCGATTGCCGGGCTTAACCCCGAGCCAGCGCAAGCACACGCGTTTGCCCAACATTTCTTTTATCAAAGCCATGATGTCACCGATGCGGATCATTACATCACGCTAAAAAATCTGGCGGCTAAGTTGGATGATCAGTTTGCGACGGGTGGCAACCGGGTCTTTTACATGGCGATGGCACCGGACTTCTTTGAAACCATTGCCAGCCATCTCAAGTCCGAACATTTGTTGACAGATGTCGGGTTTAATCGGCTCATTATCGAAAAACCGTTTGGCCATGACTACGCCAGCGCCAAAGAACTGAATGACTCGTTAACGGCAACGTTTGACGATGATCAGATCTTCCGGATTGATCATTACTTAGGCAAAGAGATGATTCAGAATCTTTTGGCGTTTCGGTTTGACAATACGATTTTTGAAGGCATCTGGAATAAGAAGTATATCGACAACATTCAAATTACGTTGGCAGAAGCGGTCGGTGTTGAGGAACGGGCCGGTTATTATGAAAAGGCTGGTGCGCTGCGGGACATGGTGCAAAACCACGTGATGCAGGTGCTGTCTTATCTCACCATGGACAAGCCGAAGTCCTTTACGACCAATGACATTTTGGCGGAAAAGGATAAAGTGTTCGCGGCGTTGAAGCCCTATGATCTGGCAACAGCGAAAGCCAATTTTGTCCGCGCCCAGTACGTCGGAGCTGAAGTCGATGGGAAAGCCGTTCGCGGATACCGTGAGGAAGAAGGCGTGGCGGCTGATTCACAAACCGCGACATTTGTGGCCGGAAAAATTATGTTGGATATGCCGCAGTGGCAAGGCGTTCCGATTTATATTCGCACCGGCAAGCGTTTGACGCGCAAATCGACGCAGCTGACACTGACCTTCAAGCCAGTCGCTGCGCCGTTGTTCGGCCAATCCGCCGACAGCAAACCGGACACCTTGACCATTTATATCGAGCCAAGTGAAGGCTATTCACTACAGCTAAACGGCAAGGCGTTGGGAACTGGCCTCACCATTGAACCGGATGAATTGCGTTACCGCCATGACCCAGAGGCAGCGGCTGCAGCACCAGAGGCTTATGAACGGTTGATCAACAACGTGTTGGAAGGCGATCAGACCAACTTTACTCATTGGTCCGAATTGTCGGCTTCGTGGCACTTCATTGATGCCATCCAGGCTGCCTGGTCGCAAGAGCCGAACATGCCAACGTATCCGGCCGCAACCATGGGACCACAGGCAGCGTTTGATTTGTTGG
>NZ_BACQ01000084.1 GCF_000260435.1 Lacticaseibacillus zeae DSM 20178 = KCTC 3804
TGTGCAGGTTTCCGTCAGACTTAATGTCTGTTTCCTTAGAAAGGAGGTGATCCAGCCGCAGGTTCTCCTACGGCTACCTTGTTACGACTTCACCCTAATCATTTGTCCCACCTTAGACGGCTCGCTCCCTAAAAGGGTTACGCCACCGGCTTCGGGTGTTACAAACTCTCATGGTGTGACGGGCGGTGTGTACAAGGCCCGGGAACGTATTCACCGCGGCGTGCTGATCCGCGATTACTAGCGATTCCGACTTCGTGTAGGCGAGTTGCAGCCTACAGTCCGAACTGAGAATGGCTTTAAGAGATTAGCTTGACCTCGCGGTCTCGCAACTCGTTGTACCATCCATTGTAGCACGTGTGTAGCCCAGGTCATAAGGGGCATGATGATTTGACGTCATCCCCACCTTCCTCCGGTTTGTCACCGGCAGTCTTACTAGAGTGCCCAACTCAATGCTGGCAACTAGTCATAAGGGTTGCGCTCGTTGCGGGACTTAACCCAACATCTCACGACACGAGCTGACGACAACCATGCACCACCTGTCATTTTGCCCCCGAAGGGGAAACCTGATCTCTCAGGTGATCAAAAGATGTCAAGACCTGGTAAGGTTCTTCGCGTTGCTTCGAATTAAACCACATGCTCCACCGCTTGTGCGGGCCCCCGTCAATTCCTTTGAGTTTCAACCTTGCGGTCGTACTCCCCAGGCGGAATGCTTAATGCGTTAGCTGCGGCACTGAAGGGCGGAAACCCTCCAACACCTAGCATTCATCGTTTACGGCATGGACTACCAGGGTATCTAATCCTGTTCGCTACCCATGCTTTCGAGCCTCAGCGTCAGTTACAGACCAGACAGCCGCCTTCGCCACTGGTGTTCTTCCATATATCTACGCATTTCACCGCTACACATGGAGTTCCACTGTCCTCTTCTGCACTCAAGTTTCCCAGTTTCCGATGCGCTTCCTCGGTTAAGCCGAGGGCTTTCACATCAGACTTAAAAAACCGCCTGCGCTCGCTTTACGCCCAATAAATCCGGATAACGCTTGCCACCTACGTATTACCGCGGCTGCTGGCACGTAGTTAGCCGTGGCTTTCTGGTTGGATACCGTCACGCCGACAACAGTTACTCTGCCGACCATTCTTCTCCAACAACAGAGTTTTACGACCCGAAAGCCTTCTTCACTCACGCGGCGTTGCTCCATCAGACTTGCGTCCATTGTGGAAGATTCCCTACTGCTGCCTCCCGTAGGAGTTTGGGCCGTGTCTCAGTCCCAATGTGGCCGATCAACCTCTCAGTTCGGCTACGTATCATGGCCTTGGTGAGCCGTTACCTCACCAACTAGCTAATACGCCGCGGGTCCATCCAAAAGCGATAGCTTACGCCATCTTTCAGCCAAGAACCATGCGGTTCTTGGATTTATGCGGTATTAGCATCTGTTTCCAAATGTTATCCCCCACTTAAGGGCAGGTTACCCACGTGTTACTCACCCGTCCGCCACTCGTTTTAAGTTGAATCAC
>NZ_BACQ01000083.1 GCF_000260435.1 Lacticaseibacillus zeae DSM 20178 = KCTC 3804
TTGCGGTCGGCCCTGTCAAGTTGACAGATGAAATAATATAAAATTTTGGTAGCCTTTAGATGGCCTTATTCCAGTATTCTTCTGGGGTAAGGCCGTCTCTTTGTCCTGAACGGTTGTCGTGATTGAAATAGTGGATCCCGTCTTCAACGAGCTTGACGAATTCCTTGTAAGTCTTTGCCATTGGATGACGATCCATCCACCGCAGTTTAAACTCGTTCCACCAGCGCTCTATCGGTGCGTTGTCATAGGGCGTTCCCGGCCGTGACATACTTCGTGTGACTTCAAATTGGTTGAGGTAGCGGTTGAATGCCTTGGATGTATAGGCGGAACCACGATCAGTATGAATGAGCGGATGGACGTTGCCAGCGCGAGTGAAAGCGCGCTGGAAGACCTGAATCTCGGCAGCGGTTGTTTCGGTTGCACTCAGGTTGTAAGCCAACAGATTGCGGCCATAGAGGTCAAGAACGCCACTGAGGCGCATCTTGTACTCGCCGTTGATACCGTATTTCAACTCGGTTGAGTCGGCTAGCCAGACTTGATTAGGGCGTTCCACGTAGAAACATTGATTGAGCACATTGTCTTGCAGGTACTGTTCAGATTGCTTGACGCGACTATGCCGTTTTTGGCGGATCTGACATCGAATGTCAAGCTCGCGCATGACGCGACGAACTTGTTTGATCGTGATCGGAAAGTCAATCAGCTCATCTTGTTGTAAGTTGATCAGAAGATTCCCAGCACCAATGCCTTGGCGATGAAAATCAAACCAATATTGAGTCCGCTCCTTAAGCCGCCGATCGTGGACCTCCCACACTGTTTCCTCCCGCCTTAAGCCTTTGTAATAAGCTTGACGGCTGATGCCAATAACGTCCAATAACTTTGTGACAGCGCCATGTTGGCCTTGACTAACTTCTTCGATGGCACGGTAAGCTTGTCGGTGTTGTTTGATCACTCCTTGTGCTGGATTTCCAGTAATTTTTTTACAAAGGCCTCCACTAGCTCTTTGTCCTTGAGCTCAGCTTCTAGTTGACGAATGCGCAGTTTGGCCTTGTCTAATTCGGTTAGATCACGCTTGTCTTTGTGGTGACCACGGTTATCTACCAGCGTCTCATAACCGCCTTCGCGAGCCTTGATCACCCAAGACCGTGCCTGTTGATAAGACACATCAAAATGGGCTGCCGCTTCAGTATAGGAGTGCTTACCCTTAGTGACATATTCAACGACTTTAATGCGTTCTTCGAAGGTGGTTGTACGACTCATGGTGGGGACCTGCTTTCTAGACGGTGAAGCCGTCAAAGATTGATGATCCCTATTATACATGGCTATCCATCTTTGCAATTGTGTTGATGAGCGCAGACCAAATTGCATCGTGACTTCGGCTAATGACCCTTCACCACTGAGATAAGCAAGTACTGCTTCAAGCTTTTGTTCCTTGGTATAATGTTGATTCTTTCGAGCTTCCTCTAATCCCTTAATCCCATCGCGTTCATAGCGCGCCTGCCAACGTTGTAATGTGCGATCACCAAGACCGTGTTGACGGGAGAAACTACTGATACTTATATTCGAATGTCTGAACTCCTCCAATATGAGTAACTTTTCTTGAGCTGTATGCTTAGATCTGGGCATAGAAAATCCCTCCATGATCATCAGATGAATTATGATATTTCATCTGACAACCATAAAGGGATTATCG
>NZ_BACQ01000082.1 GCF_000260435.1 Lacticaseibacillus zeae DSM 20178 = KCTC 3804
GTGGATATCGAAGCCAAGAATGCTTACAAGGCTTTGCTCAAGGAAGGTAAGTCGGAAAAAGCGGCTTTCGCCATCATTTTGGCGAAAGCCCGCGACAATAGTCGGACGCCAATGCAGTGGGATGATTCGGCAAATGCCGGTTTTACCACCGGCACGCCTTGGTTGCGGCCGACGAATCAAAAAGAAATCAACGTCAAAGATGAGTTAGCGCATGGCGAAATTTTCCAATTTTATCAAAAGCTGATTGCGTTGCGAAAACAATATGACGTGATCAGTGACGGGAGTTATGAACCGTTTGGAACCGATATCGACCGCTTGTATGCGTACGAACGGGTTGCTGGTGAGGATCATTTGTTGGTCCTGAATAACTTCAGTGACAAGACGATCACAGTACCGCTGCCAAATCGATTCCAATCCGCAAAAGTGCTTATTACCAACGAATCAGGATTAATACCAACTGCAACGATGACATTGCCGCCGTATGCGACGATCGCATTGTTGACATCGGAAGAGAATTAAGGAGGAACCAAAAATGGCTGATGAAAAGAAGCTACACATTTTGGCGCCTGTTTCAGGGCTTGCCATGGCGATTACAGACGTCTCCGATCCGGTCTTTTCACAGAAAATGATGGGTGATGGCTTTGGCATTGAACCATCAGATGGTCAGATTGCTGCGCCGGTTGACGGACGCATCATGATGATTGCCGATACCAAGCATGCAATCGGGATTAAAGCCGATGACGGCGCCGAGTTGTTGATTCACTTGGGCATTGATACGGTTGAGTTGAAAGGCGCACCGTTTGAAATCGATACGGCAATGGATGCCAAAGTCAAAGCTGGGGACGTGATTGGCTCCATGGATTTGGATGCGATCAAGAAAGCCGGCAAAAAGACCACGGTCATTGTTGCGATTACCAATACCAATGACGTGGTTGATCATCTTGATGTCACCCCGGGCGAAGTTAAGGTTGGTGAAGAAGTTGCCGTGATGACACCTAAGGCAGCTGCGGCTACATCAACAACCGCGGCGACGCCAAATAAGAAGGAAAGCAAGTATGCGGCGACTGCCCGCCAGATTATTGCTGATGTCGGCGGGGCGCAGAACGTCAATAGTTTGATTCACTGTATCACCCGGTTGCGGTTTTATCTGAAAGATGAACAAAAGCCGGACGATGACACAGTGCGCAACATTCCGGGCGTCATTGATGTTGCCCGAGCAAACGGCCAGTATCAAGTGGTCATTGGGCAAGCCGTCACTGACGTTTATGATGAAGTCATTAAACAGTTAGGCCCCGGCTACTCTAATGCTGAAGGTACTGCGGAAGCCATTAAAGAAACCCAAGCAGAGGCTAAAGATACCAGCTTCTGGGGTACAATCAAACGTTGGACCCAAGCGTTGATCGGGACGATAACCGGATCCATGATTCCGGTTATCGGACTGTTGGCCGCCAGTGGGATGCTCAAAGGTGTTCTCAACATTATGACCACCTGGTTCCATCTTTCAACAACGGATCCGACATACGTGATTATTAATGCGATGGGCGATGCAGCTTTTTACTTCCTGCCTGTGATCGTTGGTTTCACGGCCGCGCAAAAACTCGGCTCCGATCCGGTTATCGTTGGCATTATCGGTGCGTTCCTGATTTATCCATCAATTGCTAAGATTGCAACGGCTGGTAAAGTTAGTGGTACGTTACTGGGCATGGGTGTCAATGCCAGTTTCTTCGGCTTACCGGTCCACATTGCGAATTACACGTATTCGATTTTCCCGATGATTTTTGCGGCATGGATGGCAGCCAAGCTTGAACCGTGGATCAAGAGCTGGATGCCACTGGTTCTGCGGATGATTTTCACGCCGCTGGTTGAAATCTTCTTAGTCGGCATGACGGTTGTCTTGGTTGTCGGGCCACTGATCACGGTGCTGTCTGGTGCGATCACATCCGGGATTCAGGCATTGCTCAGCTTGACGCCAATGATTTCCGACGCCATTATTGCCGGTCTGTATCAGGTTCTGGTTATCTTCGGATTGCACTGGGCGGTTATCCCGGTTATTACCGCACAATTGTCTTCGGCACACCCAGAGTCCGTGCTTAACGGCATCGTCTCCATTTCCATGATTGCCCAAGGTGCCGGCGCGTTGGCTGTCTGGGTTAAGACTAAGCACAACCCAGCACTGAAAGGTTTGTCTATTTCCGCGTTCATCAGCGCATGCTGCGGCATCACCGAACCTGCGATGTATGGTGTTAACTTGAAGTATGGCCGGGTCTTTGTCTTTGCTAGTATCGGTGCCGCAATCGGTGGCGTTGTCAATGG
>NZ_BACQ01000081.1 GCF_000260435.1 Lacticaseibacillus zeae DSM 20178 = KCTC 3804
GTATTTCATCGAAACGCGTTCGCAGTCGCAGAAACCTCCACATAAGGACCCTGAGTCCATTGGCCAAAACCCGGCCAACGAACTCAGGCCCGCTTATGCTCCGGTTTCTAAGCGCTCCTGCTCACGCTCTACTTGGTTAAGTCCTCGACCGATTAGTACTGGTCCGCTCCATGCATCGCTGCACTTCCACTTCCAGCCTATCTACCTGATCATCTTTCAGGGGTCTTACTTCCATATAGGAATGGGAAATCTCATCTCGAGGGGGGCTTCACACTTAGATGCTTTCAGCGTTTATCCCTTCCGTTCATAGCTACCCAGCGATGCGCCTGGCGGCACAACTGGTACACCAGCGGAACGTCCATCCCGGTCCTCTCGTACTAAGGACAGCTCCTCTCAAATTTCCTGCGCCCGCGACGGATAGGGACCGAACTGTCTCACGACGTTCTGAACCCAGCTCGCGTACCGCTTTAATGGGCGAACAGCCCAACCCTTGGGACCGACTACAGCCCCAGGATGCGATGAGCCGACATCGAGGTGCCAAACCTCCCCGTCGATGTGGACTCTTGGGGGAGATAAGCCTGTTATCCCCAGGGTAGCTTTTATCCGTTGAGCGATGGCCCTTCCATACGGAACCACCGGATCACTAAGCCCGACTTTCGTCCCTGCTCGACTTGTCAGTCTCGCAGTCAAGCTCCCTTCTACCTTTACACTCTGCGAATGATTTCCAACCATTCTGAGGGAACCTTTGGGCGCCTCCGTTACATTTTAGGAGGCGACCGCCCCAGTCAAACTGCCTACCTGACACTGTCTCCCGCCACGATCAGTGGCGCCGGTTAGAGTGTTCATACAGCTAGGGTAGTATCCCACCAACGCCTCCATCGAAACTAGCGTTCCGATCTCTACGGCTCCTACCTATCCTGTACAAGCGGTACCAACACTCAATATCAAGCTACAGTAAAGCTCCATGGGGTCTTTCCGTCCTGTCGCGGGTAACCCGCATCTTCACGGGTACTATAATTTCACCGAGTCTCTCGTTGAGACAGTGCCCAAATCATTACGCCTTTCGTGCGGGTCGGAACTTACCCGACAAGGAATTTCGCTACCTTAGGACCGTTATAGTTACGGCCGCCGTTTACTGGGGCTTCAATTCTGGGCTTCGCTTGCGCTAACTCATCCTCTTAACCTTCCAGCACCGGGCAGGCGTCAGCCCCTATACATCATCTTTCGATTTAGCAGAGACCTGTGTTTTTGATAAACAGTTGTTTGGGCCTATTCACTGCGGCTGACCTTGCGGTCAGCACCCCTTCTTCCGAAGTTACGGGGTCATTTTGCCGAGTTCCTTAACGAGAGTTCGCTCGCTCACCTGAGGATACTCTCCTCGACTACCTGTGTCGGTTTGCGGTACGGGTAGTTTATTTCTCACTAGAAGCTTTTCTTGGCAGTGTGACATCAGGAACTTCGCTACTTTAATTTCGCTCCCCATCACCGCTTGTCCTTATGGTCGCAAGCATTTCACTCGCCACCAGACTTGCGGCTTGGACGCACTTTTCCAGCCGTGCGCTTTCCTTAGCCTCCTGCGTCCCTCCATCGCTTAAACAAAATAAACTAGTGCAGGAATCTCAACCTGCTTGTCATCGACTACGCCTTGCGGCCTCGCCTTAGATCCCGACTAACCCTGGGAGGACGAGCCTTCCCCAGGAAACCTTAGTCATACGGTGGATCAGATTCTCACTGATCTTTCGCTACTCATGCCGGCATTCTCACTTCTAAGCGCTCCAGCCGTCCTCACGATCGACCTTCAACGCCCTTAGAACGCTCTCCTACCGCGCACCCTTACGGGTGCACCCACAGTTTCGGTATTATGCTTAGCCCCGGTATATTTTCGGCGCAGTGCCACTCGACTAGTGAGCTATTACGCACTCTTTAAATGGTGGCTGCTTCTGAGCCAACATCCTAGTTGTCTGTGCAACGCCACATCCTTTTCCACTTAGCATAAATTTAGGGACCTTAACTGGTGATCTGGGCTGTTCCCCTTTCGACAATGGACCTTATCGCTCACTGTCTGACTCCCGGAGTAAGATCGATGGTATTCGGAGTTTATCTGAATTCAGTAACCCTTGATGGGCCCCTAGTTCAAACAGTGCTCTACCTCCATGATCCATCCTCCGAGGCTAACCCTAAAGCTATTTCGGAGAGAACCAGCTATCTCCAAGTTCGTTTGGAATTTCACCGCTACCCACAACTCATCCCAGCATTTTTCAACATACATGGGTTCGGTCCTCCAGTGTGTTTCACCACACCTTCAACCTGGTCATGGGTAGGTCACTTGGTTTCGGGTCTACATCTGCCTACTCATTCGCCCTGTTCAGACTCGCTTTCGCTCCGGCTCCGACTTTTCATCTTAACCTCGCAGGCAAACGTAACTCGCCGGTTCATTCTACAAAAGGCACGCCATTACCCCTTAACGGGCTTTGACTAATTGTAGGCACACGGTTTCAGGAACTGTTTCACTCCCCTTCCGGGGTGCTTTTCACCTTTCCCTCACGGTACTGGTTCACTATCGGTCACTAGGGAGTATTTAGCCTTGGGAGATGGTCCTCCCGGATTCCGACGGAATTTCACGTGTTCCGCCGTACTCAGGATCCTGGACGGAGGGTCCGCCGTTTCGTTTACAGGGCTTTCACCTTCTATGGCGCAGCTTTCCAGCTGACTTCGACTACGTCGAACTTTGGTAACTCCAATGTCCAGTCCTACAACCCCGAGAAGCAAGCTTCTCGGTTTGGGCTCTTCCCACTTCGCTCGCCGCTACTATGGGAATCGAGTTTTCTTTCTCTTCCTGCGGGTACTGAGATGTTTCAGTTCCCCGCGTCTGCCGCCGACAAGCTATGAATTCACTTGCAGGCAATACACTGCTGTGTACTGGGTTCCCCCATTCGGAAATCTCCGGATCAAAGCTTACTTATAGCTCCCCGAAGCATATCGGTATTAGTTCCGTCCTTCATCGGCTCCTAGTGCCAAGGCATCCACCGTGCGCCCTTTGTAACTTAACCTGTACTGACTTGCGTCAGCGGTTATGCGATGCGAATTTCTATATTAGAAACTCATACAAATACGCTGTGTTCTCGGCAATTTAAAACATTTACAACAATGATATCCAGTTTTCAAAGAACAAAGTCGC
>NZ_BACQ01000080.1 GCF_000260435.1 Lacticaseibacillus zeae DSM 20178 = KCTC 3804
AAACGAGTGTCAACACTTTTTATTAATCAGCTTCACAACAAGGTTATGAAGCAACTTCTATCTCTTTCCAAAAAAGAAAGTTCGGTTTTCGACAGCAATAATATAATACCAGTAACCTCGACAGCACGCAAGCATTTTTCTCAAAATGCCTGCACAAATCATTGCCATAAAATAGCTATTGAAAACGAAAACTACACGTTCATCCACAGTTTTTCGCGTAAAATCAAAAAGTGCGGCAATCAGGCTAGACCTGAAAACCGCATAAACTGAAATAGCTTGACTTTTTCGACGCGAATTATTGTTCACTTTGTATGCTGCTTTGCTGGCTTCATACCCAATTTTACCTGGCAATCAGGACAAATACCGTAGACTTCAAGATGATGGCCGCTCACCTTAAATCCAGTTTCTTTAGCCGCAACCGCTTCAACGTCTGTCACTCCTGGGTAGGTAAAGTCAAAAATCTTCCCACAATTTGTACAGATCGCATGGTAGTGCGGTTCAATTGGAAAATCAAAATGTGTTGCCGCATCATTGGAAGACATTTCTTCAACTAGATTAAGGTCTACCAACAGACGCAAATTGTTATACACCGTGGCAACACTCATATGCGGAAATTGCGGTGAAAGCTTTGCATAAATCATCTCGGCCGTCGGATGTGCAGTGCTGTCGATCATGTATGAAATGATCGCTTCACGCTGTGGTGTGACCGAATCTGCTTTGCTTTGAGCAAGTTAATTGTCTTGTTATAAACCGCCTGATTCATCGCCAACCTCCTAATTTATAAACATTATCATCTAGTAAAATTGTACGCCTTTTTCTAATGTAGCACAACCTTTACTTACAAAAGTTTAGAATTTCTCAGTACTAGATACTTAAGATTCACGCATGAATTTGTGTACACCAAAACGGATTATCCCTCAGCGACAACCTTGATACATCTAATTTGGCCAAGGGCTTTGATCATATTGTCACCTTTACACATTACAAAGCGCCCCTATGAAGACAGGCTGTCAATTGAAAAAAGCAGCGCCTCAGTGGGCACTGCTAAACCATAATCATCATGACTACTTTGAGTCATCGCTGCTATCGTCATCACTACTGCTTTTAAGCTCAGGTGCATCCGTTTTGTATTCATCCACCGTAGACTTACCCTTATTTTGCGCCTTCAGACTCGTACCGTCTTTTTGGGCAGCTTTGAGCTTCTTCTTCGTATCGGTTAACTTATACGAAAAGTCACTGCGATCGACTTTTTTAAAGCCGCTTGGCGTATAGAATCGGAGAAGGTCGCCGTTAATCACGCGATCTGACAAGGAAAGTTCAGTCGTCACGCGGTTGGTAGCCGCATCAACTGTCTTTTTCTGACTGGCTGATAGTTTGCTGATCTTCTTGCCAGTGCTGGTGTTAAAGTACTGACTTCCCACCTTGGTAAAGTCAGGCGTCACAAAATCCCCGTTCCTGAATGCAACTGTTTGTGGATGGTTTGGTGAGAGCAAATCAGAACCAAATTGAACAGTGTTGTTATCCTTGACACCAAGTAAATTCAAAATGGTCGGCAACGCGTCGATTTCCCCACCGTACGTGTGATTAATGCCGCCTTTGAGTCCTGGCATATGAATCATAAAAGGCACTCGTTGATACATGGCGTTGTTATAGTCATTAAAGCCGGAGATGTTGGTTAACTTAGCCATCGCCTTTTTATGGTTGTTGGAAATCCCATAATGGTCGCCATATAGCACAATCATCGATTTATCATACAACCCGGTTTCTTTTAACCAATTGAAAAATTCACCCATGGCTTCGTCAAGATAGCGCGCTGTCTGCACATACCCGTCTACCGTGTCATCGCCTGTATCGGTTTTACTGATCGTTTGGTTGGCCTTATCCAGAGTATACGGATAATGGTTGGTAACCGTGATCATTTTGGCATAAAACGGCTGCGGTAGCTGTTCAATGTATTGAGCCGAATCTTTAAGGAAGATCTTGTCTTTCAGACCATAGCCCACGTCATAATTCTTACCGCTTGAGAAGTAATTCTTCGAGAAGAAGTAATCATACCCCCAAGACTTATACGTATTATCGCGATTCCAAAAGCTTGGTACATCCCCGTGGAATGAAGCGGTCGTGTAGCCATGCTGATCCAAAATAGCCGGAGCTGCCTGGAACGTGTTGGTCGTGCCATCTGTCACCATAGCTGCGCCTTCAGGTAAGCCAAATAATGAGTTCTCCATCATCATTTCGGCATCCGCGGTTTTACCTTGGCCAACTTGATTAAAGAAGTTATCAAACGATAAAGTATCAGATTCGTGATACAGCTTATTCAAGTTTGGCGTGACTTCCTGGCCATCCCATTTGAAGTCGATCATAAACTGCTGCAGGCTCTCCAGGTGAATGATGAAAACATTTTTACCTTTTGCCACACCCGTGTATTCCGCATTTGGGGCGACGCGATTTTTGTTTAAGTAATTCAGTACTGACTTAACATCGCTCGAATCGGCATTAGCTTTGGTGGCGCTGTTTTTAGCTGTCTTAACGCCATCGACAACCGTGTAAGCATTCAGGCCGAGATACTTGACGATATAGTTGTTATCAAAAGTCCGGGTCAGCAAACCAGAACGATCGCTGTAGGCCATCGCCAAGTTGGCGCCAAACATCAATACCGCCAGCAACGAAACACCGAGAGCAAACCGTTTTTTGATCGGGCGAATATCCATGCGAATCACTTTAAACGCCAGCAACAAAATCAAAACCACAACGTCAACAAAAACCAGGAAATCCGTTGGTTGAACAATCCCCATGATCCCTTTGTTTAAGTTATTGGAAACTGCTCCCGATCCTTTGATCAACGCAAACGTCAAGAAGTCTGAGAATTCCCGATAATAAAGCACATTGGCAAAAAGCCAAACAGACGTCAATGCATCAATCACCAGCATCGTGACATACGATTTTCGTCCGGACATATATAAAGCAATGCCAAAAAGAAAAAGCGTTGTCGGGATGGGATTAATCGCCAAAATCAGATGTTGAAAGCTGCCGGTGACTCCCAAGTTAAATTTGGCTTGATATGCCCAGTACGTCTTTGCCCAGAATAAGACAATGGCAAGGGCCAAAAAGCCGAGTCTTGTATTGAAAAAACCTCGAAGTTTAGTGCCGATCTGGTTCATTTGGAGCCTCCAAGTCATTGTTTAATGTCAAAAGTATAGCACATTCGCTAGGATAACCGCTTGTTTCTCAAAAGACAAATGTTCACCGTTGATTAAAGCTTAATTATGGGCAATCTTAAAGAAGCCTTAAAATGGGACGTCCGGATATCGTGGAGAACGAGCGTTGTATTATTTACGGTGCGTGTCATGCGAAGCTCTGCTTTCCATAGAGCCGTTCACCGGCACAGAAGTCTGCATTGTAAGGACCTTGGTCGCAGTGGTCAATGATTTCTTACTGGGGATTGTTCTATTGGAGGCAAAAAGCTAATTGATTTTCGCTTTCTATAACGCGTTCGCAGTCGCAGAAATCTACGTGTAAGGACCTCAAGCCTAAATGGCAAAACCCAGCCATTTAGGCTTGAGTCCACTTACACTCCGATTTCTAAGCGCTCCTGCTCACGCTCACATAAAAAAGAGGCCAACCCTTTCAAGTCCGCCTCGTTCAGCACTCAGACTTAAGCCTGGTCGCTGTCGTTAGTATCATTAGTGTCCTCGTCTTCATCAAAATCCATCAGATCATAGATTTCCATGGCCGCAAGATCGATGTTGTCAAACTGGAAAGTCTGGTGCGTTCCAAGTTCTTCAAGTTCATAAGTTTCGGTCTTGGGATCGTATGTCACGAGGCCCTTTTCATCACCATTTTTTTCGAAGCGGCGTGACTGTGTCTCGCCGTCGCCTGTCTGCATGGCTTCGAGGCGTTTGATGATGGCCACGAGCTGTGATTGTTTCATAAAATGGCCTCCTAATTTTTCCTATTTCAAGAAATAGCTTAGCATAAACCGCCGCCTCTGTGGGAGAAATATCACTTCAAATTGCAGTTTTATCCGCTTTGATAACGTTGCGCGACGACGGGTAAATGGACTATGCTATTTGCAACCTACATATAAGGAGCGCGCGTATGACATTGCAACCACTAAATGAACAATTACCGGCGATTGAGGTCAGTGAAATCCGACAATTTGACGAAAGCGTCAGTAAAATTCCCGGCATTTTGAAATTGACCTTGGGCGAGCCTAATTTTAACACGCCAGAACACGTTAAACAGGCGGGTATCAAAGCCATTCAGGAAAACTATTCCCATTACACCGGCATGGTCGGTGATCCTGAATTACGGGCAGCTGCCCAGCATTTTTTCAAAACTAAGTATGGAACGGATTATGATGCTGCGGATGAAATCCTGGTGACCGTGGGCGCGACTGAAGCCTTAGCAACAGCAATTACCACGATTAGCGATCCAGGTGATGCAATCCTGGTTCCCTCCCCCATTTACCCCGGATACATTCCGCTTTTAACTTTGAATCATGTGACCCCGATTTATATCGATACCAGCAAAACCGATTTTGTATTGACGCCGGAGCTCATCGAGGCGACCATCGCCGCCAATCCTAACGCCAAAATTAAGGGAATCATCCTGAATTACCCTAGCAATCCAACCGGCGTGACCTACCACGCTGCCGAAGTTAAGGCCATCGCCTCGATCGCCGAAGCACACGACCTTTATATTATTTGTGACGAAATTTATTCTGAGTTAACTTATGACGCTACCCATATTTCAATGGGGCGTTACGCTTACGATCGGACATTCGTCGTCAACGGCTTATCTAAATCCCACGCCATGACCGGCTGGCGCATCGGTTTCCTGATGGGTCCGCGTCACTTAATCGCTGAAGCCAAAAAGGTGCACCAGTATCTCGTTACTGCCGCAACTACCATTGCGCAACGTGCCGGCATCGAAGCTCTGACTAAGGGGGCAGACGATGCCCAGATCATGAAGGCGGCCTATATCAAACGGCGCGATTTTGTTTATGCTGCCCTTATTCAAATGGGCTTTGAAGTAGCCCGCCCTGATGGTGCTTTTTACCTTTTTGCCAAAATTCCTGAACGGCTTCATATGCATTCGCGTGAATTTACCCAAGCGCTAGCCAATGAACAGAAGCTGGCGCTGATTTCCGGAACAGCATTCGGCCCGGGTGGTGAAGGCTACATCCGGATCAGTTATGCCGCTTCAATGGACGACCTTAAAGAAGCGGTCAAACGGCTGCGTGCTTTCATCGCCAGCCGCACTGCCTGATTGCTGCCAAAAATATACTGACTGAGCACAGCACCTAAAAAAAGTGACGTTAGAGACAATTTTGCTTCATGTCTCTAACGTCACTTTTGATTTGTCTGAGTCTTTGGGCGCAAACCGCAGCGCAACACCTGATGTTCAGGAAATCTTATCCGACTTTTTGGGTGGTAAGGCCATCGCAATGATGCCGCAAATCATGCCGAGATAATAAGTTAAAAAACGCCACAATAACATCCCTAAGACCAACTTGGATGGCGAGGCAACATACGTCGCAAACAGCGTCTTAAAGCTGTATTCCGCACCGCCAGCACCGCCGGGAATCGGGAACAGACTGACAATCATGACGATCATGACGTGCAGAACAATCACCTCAACAATGCTGACGTGATTAACCCCGAGTGCCAGAAGAACAAAATACGGCACCGCATAATAAAGTAACAGCTGCACCAACGTCAGTAAACAAGCCTTGATCACGCGCACTTTTTCCCGCTTTAAATGCAGACTTTCCGCATAAAACGTATCGATTTTATGATCAAGATCGGTCTGCATCGCCAGTTTTCTTTCCGGCTTCACAAACCAGCCAACCGGCACCATGATGAGTCTGACCAGCCGCTTGGTAAATTTGTAATAGTACATCACCATCAACAAACCGACAATCACGATGACATGAATGACAAAGCCAAACACAATAAATAAAGCCAGCGCGCCGAAATGTCTGGAAACCTGATCAAATCCGATGACCAACGTTAAGATGAAATTGATCAGCACCATAAACTGATACACGACAAACTTCATCAAGAGCACCGAACTCGCACGACCGGCCTCAACGCCACTTTGCATCAGCGCAAATAACTGAGCCGGCTGACCGCCAGAAGCCATTGGCGTAATCGCGTTGAATAGCTGCTCGACAAGTGGAACTCGCAGCGCTGTCTTAAAATCCAGTGTATCCGTCCCATTCTTGATAAAAATCTGGACGACAAACGTTTCGACAATCCATGAGCCGAACATGAGCAAAAAGGCCACCAGCAACCACTTTAGATCAAGTGATAATAACTCGTGCACCAGCTTGGCGCCATTCAAATCACGCGCTTCGTAAATAAAAATGCCGGCGCCAATCAGAACCATGATTAGGACGGCCAGTTTGTTCTTCCGTGTCATATAACTCCTCGGCTATTGCTTCCCTAACGCGGCTTGCTTGACGTAGAAATCGTGCCAGATCTTTTCAAGGCGGCTTTCCGCATAAACCTGCGCTGCCTGATGACTTTTAGCCGCATAAGTTGCCAGTAGCTCTCGATCATCCGCCAAGGCCCGAATCCGCGCCTGCATATCATCGACATCAACTGCGGTAATAGCATAAGGGGTGATGATCTGCTGGTAAAGTTCAAGATCACGTACCATAACCGGCGTATCGGTTGCAAAAGCTTCGAGCACCGACATCGGAAACAGCTCTTCAAAAGACGGCAAAAGAAACAGGTCCGCCATGTTATAGTAATCAATCATGGTTTCCCGCGGCATAATGCCGGTAAAGTCCAGATTAGCCGGCGCATTCGCTACTGCCTGCTTAAGCCGTTCATAGCCTTCAGTGATCCGACCAAATGAAAATCCACCTGCCCATACGAACCGAAAGTCAGGATTCTGTTGGGCCAACTTGATAAAATCACCGACGCCTTTCCGATCCTGAACCTGACCGGCACCAAAAATCACAAAGTCATCGGGTTTAAACCCATTTGCATGCCGCAATGCCTGCCGTTTCTCGGCTGACACCGGATGAAACGTCCGCTGCGAAACAAAATTCGGAATATACGTCACTTTTTCGGGACTGATCCCATAAGCTTCCAATTTCGGAATGAAATTGGGATTGACCACGACCAATTCATCCATCCGCTTATAAAAGGCAAGCGTATATTTATCAAGCGTCCACCGCGCAACTCGCGGCAACTTTAAGCTGGCATCCAACGTGCTGGGAACAAAATGAACAAATCCGATTTTTCGACCTCGCTTTTTGGAAAAGGTTGAGGCGTAAAACTTAGGATCAATTGTATGATAATGGCTAATGTCACTGCGCGTATAACGATTCACATTGATTTGAAACTCATTGGCAAAGTCATGCTTGAGCAGCCCCATTAATTCTGTGTAGACTGCTCCCACGCCTTGCCCCGCCACTTTATTAGCGGACGAAAACATGTTAATAACGATCATAGTTAGCCTTTCATGGTCCGTTTACTCGTACTTTCATCGGTCCATGGCGCAGATTCATCAGCTTCATTAGGCGAATAATGACTGATAACATCACGATAGAAATCAAGCACGCGATCCCCGAAACGATCCGCAGAAATGGCAGCTAGTTTTTCAGCACGCGGTTTAGGGTCATCATAAGCGTTAGGATGACGCAGATAATTCACAACTTGATGAACCATTTCCGCTTCAGTTGAAAACGTTGTGCCAAGTGCCGGATCATCAAGTAAATGATCGGTGTAATCACCTGACAAAGCCACCACTTTTCGATCGGCCGCCATAGCTTCAATGTAAGTTAACCCTTGGGACTCCGAATCACTTGCCGACACAAAAACATCGCCAACGCGGTAATAATCACCTACATCATCATGATTGATTTCACCGGTAAACCGCACATGATCCGCAATTCCTAACTCAGCTGCTTGTGTCTCCAAATCTTCTCGCGCCGGACCGTCGCCGACAATTAAAAGAACAGCATTAGGAATCTGCGCCAAAATGGCCGGCATCGCACTGATCACCTTGTCGATCCGCTTCTCATAAGCAACCCGACTAAGCGAGATCAGTACCGGGACGTCAGCAAGACCCAGCTTTTCACGAAGATGCGGATCTTTTTGCTCGGCAAATTGGGTTAAGTCAACCCCCGTCGGAATGATCTTAATCTGCGTTTTGACACCATAGCGCCGTAACGTGTCGTAAACCCGTTCAGACGGCGCAATCACGCCACTGACATGATAAAGAAAGGCACGCGTAAATTGTTTCACATGATACGGTTTTAGCAGATGACCATTTAAAACATAGTGCAGGTAATCTTCATACATCGTGTGATAAGTATGGATGGTTGGAATCTTTAATTGCTTCGCCACAAACTTGCCGATGTAACCCATTGAAAACTCGGTTTGTGTGTGGACAATATCCAGGTTCAGTTCCTTAGCCACGGCATAAGCATGGAACAATCCGCGCACCGCAATTCGCCGATCGGTAAAGGACACGAATGGCACACTCGTAAAACGGAATAAGTTGGGCTCGACAGCATCATCCGGCACATGTGGATCGGTGGTCGTAAAAATATAAACCTGATGACCTTTGCGTTCTAGATCGTCCTTCAAGGTCTTGATGGACGTCGCGACACCGCTGACTTGCGGAAAGTAGCTATCTGTAAAAATCCCGATATTCACCTGATCCCCTCCAGACGTCATTTGTTTAGTATAAGTATAAAGATAGGCTTAGCTAAATGCAATTTTCTCACAAACCTTTAGAATTATCTTACCTTGCCGTCAAATTAACCTCATCAGGCAAAAGTCGTAAGTTTTTTCCCAGTCGTTTTGTAAGCATTGTTGAAGCCAAGCCTTTTATAAACTATCTTCTCCGTTCGCTATCCATAACATTTTTAATAATAGCCAACAAAGCAATCATCTTTTAGCCGTCTGCTCGGCATGGGTGCTGTCATCAGATGGCGGCATTTTAACCTTGGCATTGACCCGCCGTGCTCTGCGGAAATACTTGGAAAAAATGTGGCTGTTGATTCCCCAGAAGTAAAAAACAATCGCACCTATCACAATCACCACAAAGTCCATGGGATAGTGAATCCAGTTTAAACCATTAAACTCACGACTGCCAATTAAGGAAATGACCGACAGGAAGATCAGGTAGCCGATCATCCACGCGGACGCTTTCAGCTGTTGCCATGTCGAACGCCAGCCCGAACGCCATTCATAAAATAAATACAGTGGAATGCCTAAGAAGATGACGCCGATGACTTCCACTGTCGTTGGCCACTTCGCCCAATATGCTGCCAGTGAAGTTAACACAAACGCCAAGGGTGCCATGAAACGCAATCTGGCTGACTTAACCGGTCGCTTAAAGTCAGGTGCCATGTCGCGTAATGAGATAACCGTAACCGGACCAGTCAGATAAGCGATCAGCGTAGCCGTCGAAATGACGCTTGCCAGTGTTCCCCAAGACGGGAAAATCGAGACCATGACCATACTCAAGACTGCATTGACTACCATTGCGACTCGCGGCGTTCCGTATTTTTCGTCAATTTTACCGATGAATTTAGGAATATGGTTGTTCCCGACCATGGCCTGAAGTGCGCGCCCTGATGAAGCGACAAACGAGACGCCGGTACCAAATGGCGACACAAAGGCATCCATATAAAGTAAAACGGATAACCAGTGAATTCCTAATAAAATGGCCAGATCAGCAAATGGTGAATTGAGATTCAATCCTTTCCACCCGTGCGTTGCCAACATATTCGGCGAGATCGTCGTAATGAAGACACTTTGCAGCAAAATATAGATCACCCCGCTGATTAACAGCGAGATGCCGATGCCGCGTCCGATGTTTTTCTGCGGGCGTTTAACATCGCTGCCCATATTGATCACGGTCTGGAACGCATTAAACGAGAAAATAATCCCTGATACCGATGTTGCCGCAAAAATCGGTGCGCTCCCATATGGCATCAAGGTGGCCAACGAGTGTCCATAATTTTCGGGATGGAAGCTCGACATTGCCAGCAAAATAATCGTCAGCAGCGGCACCCCGATTTTAAAAATCGAAATGAAGCTGGTAAACCGCGTCAACAGCGTGACTGACCAGTAATTAAGCAATGTGAAAATAATAATAAACGCAAAAACGACTAGCAAGCCCTCCGGCGTTATCTTGCCTGCCTTTAAAAAGCCGCGAGTAAAGCCCGCCCATTGCCACGGCCACGACGCCATATACTGCACGGCCGCCACAGCTTCGATCGGCAGCAAGGTGACCAACGAAATCCAGTTGGCCCATGATGCGATGAAACCGACCAGCGAACCATGTGAATACTGGGCAAATTTGCTCATCCCGCCAGACTCAGGAAACATGGTCCCCAGTTCGACATAGTTATAAGCGATGACCCCAATGATGACGCCACCAATGATCCAGGAGAAAATCGCAGCTGGTCCGGCAACTGCGGCTGCTTCCCATGATCCAAAAAGCCAGCCGGAACCGATCAACGAACCAAGCGCCAGCATAACTAATTGAAATAGACCAATTTTATTATCTTTCCCTTTAGAAGCGATAATATGAACCCTCCTTATAAAATGACTTTTATAATTTAACGCAGATTTCTCCATATGTAAAATAACCTGACTCGTAGGATGGCGCCACAAACAAAGTCATGGGACTGGTGGCGCGTACCTGAGATTTTTTGGGGTCTTTGCAGAAATCAATCATCCTTGTCACCTGAAACGAAAAATAGAAACGATCTGTCCTCACATACCGATTTTATTTTGGCAATCGTTAATGTGGGATTTAGTTGAAGCTTCAATTGCGGGATCTCATTTAAAAAAGTTGTCACTTCGGCATTAAATACGTACGCTCTCATTTTTTCGCAAAAAAATAAGAAAATAATGTTATTAATTTTGCATTTTCAAAAGTGCTATCTGTTCTCCTTTTTGCGAGCATACAAGTGAGTAAATGGTATAACTGAACAATTGTTCGCTATTCAATTGCAAACGTTTTATTGTAGAATAATCTTGTCATTACAGGGTAATACTGCTAGTTAATCGGAGGGAGGAGGCGATATGAAACAAGTAGAAATAGAACTCATACGTGAAGCTGTAAACGATTCGGCAGCATTTGGCAAACTATTCGCTCAGTATCGGCCATTGGTGTTGACGGTTTTAAAACCTTACCATCTCAGAGACTTTTCATACGACGATTGGATGCAGGAGGCCCGGATTGCGATGCTTAAAGCCGTTGTTCGCTATGACGGCAGCAGCGGCTCACAGTTTGGCCCCTACTATCGGATGGTTTTAAAATCCCACCTGCGCTCGGTGTTGCGCAAACACTTTGCCCATAAACGCCGCATTGACGCCAACGCTATTCCGGTCAATGACACGTCACTCGAGTCCTTGCATGATCGACTGGCAATTCGCTCAGTTGAAGACGGACTGCTAATGCGCGTCGAATTCTTACAGTTTCTGGAAAGTTTGTCACCCTTGGAATATGAGGCATTTGAGGCGGCCATTCTATATCCGTCCAAAAAGCCCATGCTTGATCGGCATCGACGCGCGTTGGAACGCGCTCGCGCGAAGATTCTGAAGTTCTCGCGGGAAGACGAGTAACAAGAACTCCAAAAAGCTTCCCGGGATTGCTGAAACGCCACAACTGCCTTACCATGGCCGTTAACGACGGACACGGTAAGGCAGTTTTGCGTGATATGAATATATTTAGCTAAAAACCGGGCTACAAGCCGGCATTTAGCTTAGGAGTGCTTTTATCTTCAACTTTCTGGAATCCTGTGAGTGGCCATAGTCTCATTCCGTTAAAGCGACCACCCGTTTAGGGATTTGGGACAGCAAACACAAAAAACTAACCCACAACTTTTAAGCAAGCCATACGCATCAATCCAGCCAAGTTGGAGTGTCAAATCCTTGTAAAACTTGCCACTTTAAAAAAACTTTATCTATTCAAGCTCACGCCGAAATCTCTTCAAATCAGCCTACCAAGCCAGTTGGACACACGTAAAGATCAATTCCGAAGAGTCGATTTTTGGCGTCATTATTGATATGATCAATGGAAGGCAACCAGTTATGGAAAAGCAACAGCGACAGGCCTCAAGATGTGTGCTGCAAAAGACAGCGCGTCTCACATGCACTCAGAAAACCTGGTGACACAAAAAGCACTAACATGAGCGCATCTCCATCACATCTACAGAAGGTACCTGTTAATTAGATGACATTGAAAAAGCCTGAGGCCGCATTCACACGTCCACAGTGATGAATGACTAACGCTGCCATACACTTATTTATGACTGCTTGGCATTCCTCTTTTCAAAACAGAACCAAAATATTGAGCAGTCAATTTCCACGCAGAAATGGAGGAAATCAAAATGGATATCGTTATTGTTATCGGTGGTGCGCTATTTGTCTTAGGCATGTTGATCGCAGGCGTAAACACGCGCATTGATTATGGATTCTTCACCCACTATCGAAGTGTCAACCGCGGCGTTAATCTGATCGCGATACTGCTCATCATCATCGGTTTAGGGATCGTCATTCTTAAATTCATGGCAAATGGACAGTAAGCCTGTCTCAGGCCCAATAAATCGGAAAATAAAGCCCAAAGTTCCTTATGCGCACCGAAAAGTACCACTCAGACCACACCATGAGCCTATTCACCAGAAAAAGCTGGCGGCAAATGACAAAAATCAAACAGCGAACAGTAAATTCGAAAACGGTTCATGAATGAAAGATGATCGGCATTTGGCACAGAAATTACCAGATAGCCGATCATTTTTTTACCCCTCACCTATTTCAAGGTACAAAAAAAGCCCCACTATAGGGGCAAGTCTACCGGTGATCGGGGTCGAACCGATACTCCATTGCTGGAACGGGATTTTGAATCCCGCGCGTCTGCCAATTCCGCCACACCGGCATAATGTAAAATGGCACTCTCTTGCTGGGCGTTAACCGCAAGATAAGGCGGTGATCGGAATCGAACCGACGATCAAGGTTTTGCAGACCCATGCCTTACCGCTTGGCTACACCGCCATATTCATCAAGTTAAGCGCGTTTCTCCTATGGCAGATGGAGAAAATTGGGGTAGCTGGATTCGAACCAGCGCATGACGGAGTCAAAGTCCGTTGCCTTACCGCTTGGCTATACCCCAGTAAAAGGGCGGTATGTGGGGATCGAACCCACGTATGCCGGTGCCACAAACCGGTGTGTTAACCGCTTCACCAATACCGCCATGATAAGCAGGGATAGTAGGAGTTGAACCCACACTGACGGTTTTGGAGACCGTAGTTCTACCATTAAACTATATCCCTATAAATGGAGGAGATAGGATTCGAACCTATGAACCCGAAGGAGCGGATTTACAGTCCGCCGCGTTTAGCCTCTTCGCTACTCCTCCATAATGGCGCGGGACGGAATCGAACCGCCGACACATGCAGCTTCAATGCATTGCTCTACCGACTGAGCTACCGAGCCATTTAGATCGCTTTTATGAAGTTGATGTTCCCCTCAATTAGAGGGGGACGGTTCCAACGGGACTCGAACCCGTGATCTCCTGCGTGACAGGCAGGCGTCCTAACCAACTAGACCATGGAACCATGTAATTGCGGGAGCAGGATTTGAACCTGCGACCTTCGGGTTATGAGCCCGACGAGCTACCGAACTGCTCCATCCCGCGATAATAATAAAGGAGAATGAGGGATTCGAACCCTCGCGTGGACTTACGCCCACCTGACGGTTTTCAAGACCGTTCCCTTCAGCCAGACTTGGGTAATTCTCCATCTAACCATGACCCGTACGGGATTTGAACCCATGTTACCGCCGTGAAAGGGCGGTGTCTTAACCACTTGACCAACGGGCCACAACGGAGAAGGAGGGATTTGAACCCTCGCACCAGTTTCCCGGTCTACACCCTTAGCAGGGGCGCCTCTTCAGCCACTTGAGTACTTCTCCATGTGCAATATAAAATTAATGGAACAATGGGCCTAGGTGGACTTGAACCACCGACCTCACGCTTATCAAGCGTGCGCTCTAACCAACTGAGCTATAGGCCCATATCATAATCGCAGCGGGTGACGAGAATCGAACTCGCGACAACAGCTTGGAAGGCTGTGGTTTTACCACTAAACTACACCCGCATAAGGGTGATTATGAAATGGCGCGGGACAGAATCGAACTGCCGACACATGCAGCTTCAATGCATTGCTCTACCGACTGAGCTACCGAGCCGCAAACGGTCCCAACGGGACTCGAACCCGTGATCTCCTGCGTGACAGGCAGGCGTCCTAACCAACTAGACCATGGAACCATGTAATTGCGGGAGCAGGATTTGAACCTGCGACCTTCGGGTTATGAGCCCGACGAGCTACCGAACTGCTCCATCCCGCGATAACAGTAACAAATCGATTATACCGAACAGTGACCACCCTGTAAAGATGGACCTTGTAGGGCTCGAACCTACGACCGGACGGTTATGAGCCGTCTGCTCTAACCAACTGAGCTAAAGGTCCAAGCTCAATCGCGGCGGGGGGGATCGAACCCTCGACCTCCCGGGTATGAACCGGACGCTCTAGCCAGCTGAGCTACACCGCGAAAAAACCATATGGACAGGCGTCCAATCGGGAAAACAGGATTCGAACCTGCGACCCCCTGGTCCCAAACCAGGTGCTCTACCAAGCTGAGCTATTTCCCGTCCAATGCACCCAGTAGGAGTCGAACCTACAACCTTCTGATTCGTAGTCAGACACTCTATCCAGTTGCGCTATGGGTGCAAATCATGATAATACCGAGGAATCTTTCGACCAAACGCACCCTCGGCACTGCGTTTGGAAAGCGGAAGACGGGATTCGAACCCGCGACCCCCACCATGGCAAGGTGATGTTCTACCACTGAACTACTTCCGCATGAAACAAGATGCTTATCAAATTATTGGTGCCATGCCGACTAAAGGATTCGAACCTTCGACCCCCTGTTTACAAGACAGATGCTCTACCAACTGAGCTAAGTCGGCAAAAATATCGACTTGAGCCGCCATTTAAAACCAATAATTCTC
>NZ_BACQ01000079.1 GCF_000260435.1 Lacticaseibacillus zeae DSM 20178 = KCTC 3804
TCGCGTGACGGCCGCGAATGGTTCTGGCAGCCGCACCGTGTTCAAATGGCTGATTAAGACTAATATACAGTGAGAAGGGACTGTGGCCGGAAAGGTTATGGTTCCTTTTTGAGTGAGCGTGAGCCAGCCCGGTTTCTGGGCTGGCGAGTGCATTATCGAAAGCGAAATTCGGCCAGCCTTATTGCCCGACATAGAAAGCTTTGGATTTTTCAATCTTGGCCAAGTAAGCACAACCACTTTTCAATCACCGTAAGGAGGGGCATATGGCACTATTCGAATTACCTTTACAAAATGATACGTCCCGAAAGATTATCCATCTCGATATGGATGCTTTTTACGCCTCGATTGAAATGCGCGATGACCCGCGACTGCGACGCAAGGCCTTGGTGATTGCCCGTGATCCGCGCACGACCGGCGGAAAAGGCGTCGTGACGACGGCTAATTATGTGGCTCGGCGCTATGGCGTACACTCGGCCATGCCTGCTAATGAAGCCTTGCAACTGGTGCCGCGATCGGAACTGGTGTTTAAAACACCGGACTTTCCTAAATATAAAGCTGTCTCAGCCCAAATTCATGCCTTGTTTCATCGAGTCACTGATTTGATAGAACCAGTTGCGTTTGACGAGGCATATCTGGATGTGACGGCTAATCACGCTTTTCCCAACACCATTGCATTGGCCTTATGGTTGCAGGATCAAATCAGTCAGGCCACGCAACTGACCAGCTCCATCGGTATTTCTTACAACAAATTCATTGCCAAACAGGCGTCTGACTATAACAAACCCAACGGTCGGACCGTGGTGCTACCGGAACAGGCATTACTGTTTTTGGATCGCTTACCGATTAAACAGTTTCGCGGCGTCGGGAAAAAGACGCTGCCGAAATTAACGGATTTAGGCGTGACTGATGGCAAAACGTTGCGTGCGTTATCGCAGGATCAGCTACTGGGAATGTTTGGCAAAATGGGTTTTGTGCTGTACCAACATGCCCGTGGCGTCGATAATCGCCCGGTGGCTGTGCGGACGGCCAAGTCAATTGGCAAGGAACGAACGTATGGCACACCACTGACTGACAGCACGAGTGTCCAGACCCAGCTGCGTAAATTGGCAGCGATGGTGGTCACATCCTTGAATCAAAAAGGCATGCATGGCAAGACCGTTGTCCTTAAAGTCCGGGATGTCGATTTTATCACCCAGACAAAGCGCTTAACTCAAGATCATTATTTTGAAAATGAACAGGATATTTTTGCGGCTGCATGGCAACTTTGGCAAAGCGTCAAGTTACCGAAGTTAGCGATTCGCTTGCTGGGCATTACTGTGACTGGCCTGGATCCTAAACAGTATGAAAATATTGACTTGCCATTGGGATAAGGAATGGAATGGCTTTCACGATCATGCTGCAGGCGGACGAATGGTACTGTTTCCATGCTGTCATAGTACAGCCAAAGCTATGGTATACTAACGATAGATTGCAATGAGGTGATGGTATGGCAACAAAGCATGAGCAGATTCTGGATTATATTGCGAATTTAGCGGTCGGCAAGAAAATCTCGGTTCGATCAATTGCTAAACATTTGAAGGTAAGCGAAGGTACTGCCTATCGGGCGATTAAGGAAGCCGAGAATACCGGTTTCGTTTCCACAATTGCCCGAGTCGGAACGATCCGAATCGAACAAAAGCCGTTAAATCCAATTGAATCCGTCACGTTTAAGACGTTAGTTGATTTGATTGATGCTAACGTTTTAGGCGGACACGCCGGCATGGATAAGAAGCTCGATAAGTTCGTGATTGGCGCGATGACGCCGGCTGCCATGCGGCCATATATTACGCGTAATTCATTGCTGATTGTCGGAAATCGTGAAGACGTTCAGCGCCTGGCACTTGAAGACGGTGCTGCGGTGTTAATCACCGGTGGTTTTGAAACCAGTCCGGCGATTATTGCTTTAGCGGATAATCAACAGCTGCCAGTGCTGCAGACCGCTTATGACACGTTTACCGTGGCGACAATGATTAATCGGGCTTTGTCCGATCAAGCGATTAAGCAGGATATTTTAACGGTTGCCGCGATTTATACGCCGCTTTCCCAGATCGAAACAATCGGCGTCGAAGCAACAGTGGGCGATTACTTGGCCATGACGGATCCGCATTATCCGTTACCGGTCATCACCCGCAACGGTCGCTTAGTTGGATTAATGCGTCCGGCATTGGCAGCTGATAAAAAACCAACCGTGCCGATCGAGCGGTTAATGCAAAAAGACCCGCAAACCGTGAAGCCATATCTGAGTGTCACCACCGTCGGGCACACAATGCAGGATAACGGTATGAATGCGATGCCGGTGGTTGATGACAGTTGGAATCTACTCGGAATTGTGACGCGCAATGCCGTCTTTTCCAGTTTGACCGGGATTGCGCATAGTCGGGAATTGTCCAATACCATTGCGGATCAAGTCAGTGCCCAATTGACGGCGATTACACCGCAAAAGCCGTACGGTGGCGGGTTTGAACTCAAAACGGTGCCAGCGATGACCAATGCGTTGGGGACGATGAGTTTTGGGGTCCTTGCTGAAGCCATCAATAGCTGCACCACAAGGTATCTCCACGCTAGCGGGCGGCGAAATGTGTTGGTTGAAGGTGTGAATCTGACCACTTTCCGCCCTGTACAACTGGAAAGCATTGTGACCGTTTTGTTGCGGGTACTTGAACTGACGCGCCATGATGCCACCGTCGATGTCGACGTCCTCAGCGATGGGGTGCAGGTCGCAAAAGCGGTCGTCACCTGTCAGTTACTAGAAAGGAATTGATCAAACATGATTCAAACCGATATTATCAACGCCATTAAGGCCAATAATCCCATTATTATTCACCGGCACGTTAATCCGGATCCGGATGCGTTGGGATCCCAAGTTGGCTTGGCCGAAGCCATTCGCGCGGGTTTTCCGGACAAACAGGTTTATCAAGTCGGCAGCGATACCGGAAACTTAAGCTGGTTGGCGCAGGAACAAACCATCAGCGATGAGGTTTATAAAGACGCGCTAGTGATTGTGACCGACACAGCTGACACCCCGCGGATTTCGGATACGCGCTTTAATCAAGGAAAAATGCTGATTAAAATCGACCATCACCCTAATGATGATGCATACGGCGATCTTACCTGGGTCGATAACGATGCTAGTTCGGCATCCGAGCTGATTTACGATCTTATTGCGGCCAGTGATGGCACGTTAAAATTATCGGATCAAGCGGCAAGGATGCTTTATGCCGGCATTGTCGGTGATACCGGCCGATTCCTTTTTAACAACACGACGCCGCATACGTTGCAGGTAGCCGCCGAGCTTATTAAAAAAGATTTTGATCCGACTGCGATTAACAATCGGATGAACACGGTCACGTTGGCCCAAGCCCGATTGCAAGGGTATGTGATTGACCATTTGAAGATCAGTCCTGCCGGGGCAGCGAGCGTTACCGTGCCACGTACTGCCATTGAGGATCTGAAATTAGCAGACGATCAGGTAAGTGCCGTGGTCGGAACACCTGGCCGACTCGACATTGTTGTCGCCTGGGCCGAATTTATCGAACAGGCAGAAGGCGGGTACCGAGTTCATTTACGTTCTAAAGGGCCCATTATCAATACACTCGCAAAAGCGCACAATGGCGGAGGACATCCCTTGGCCAGCGGTGCAAAAGCCGCTAATTTTGACGAAGTGATTCAAATCGAAACGCAACTTGATCAATTGGTCAAAGACTATTCAACTTCAGGAAAGTAGGCATTATGGAGAATCAATTTAAACAATACCAAATCAAGCCGTTCGTGATCGCCGGCCTTGATGCTATGGGGATCACGCAACCGACGCCGATTCAAAAAAAGGTGATTCCGGCCTTATTGCGCGGGGAGAATCTTGTGGGTCAGAGTCAGACAGGCAGCGGGAAAACCCATGCCTTTTTGGTACCGTTGCTTAGCATGGTCGATCCTGAACAGGATGCAACTCAGGTCGTCATCACGGCACCGTCCCGCGAGCTGGCCAATCAGATTTATGCGGTTGCCCAACAACTGACCCAAACGGAGCCGGCGATTCGAGTCAGTCGGTTAGTCGGCGGGATGGACAAGCAAAAGCAGATCGACAAACTGCAGCATCATCAACCACATGTTGCCATTGGCACACCGGGACGAATCCTCGACATGATAAAACGCTATGATTTAGTGCCAGCTTCGGTTCGGCATTTTGTCGTTGATGAAGCCGATATGACGTTGGACATGGGTTTTCTTGAGACTGTCGATGCGATTGCGTCCAGCTTTCCGGAAAAATTGCAGATGGCTGTTTTTTCTGCCACCATTCCCCAAAAGCTCGAACCATTCTTGCGTAAATACATGCATCATCCCACGATGATTGAACTCAAACCGCAGTCCGTCATCGCCGATACTGTTGAAAATATTCTGATTGCTGCTAAAGGACAGGATAAAAACGAACTGATTTATCAGCTTGTCACGATGGGCCATCCGTTTCTGGTGTTAATTTTTGCCAATACCAAAACCAGTGTGGATGCGATTCATGATTGCCTGAAACATCAAGGGTTGAAAGTTGCCAAGATTCATGGTGGCATCCAACCGCGTGAACGTCGGCGCATCATGAAAGAAGTGGCCGATCTTAAATATCAGTACGTGGTTGCGACTGATTTGGCCGCGCGTGGCATTGATATCAAAGGGGTTTCGATGGTAATTAACGCCGAGATTCCGCGAGACCTGGAGTTCTTTATTCATCGAGTAGGGCGGACTGGACGAAACGGCATGGCCGGGACAGCGATCACGCTTTACGAACCGGGACAAGAAGATCAGGTTGCCGAGTTAGAGCATATGGGCATCAAGTTTGCGCCTAAGACACTGCACAAGGGCGAACTGGTCGACACGTATGACCGAAATCGGCGCGTTCACCGTAAGCCTAAGCAGGAAGAAACGAGTCTGGCGATGCGCGGCTTAGTCAAAAAAGCCAAGCAAAAGCATATGCCAAACTATCGTAAGAAGATTCGCACTGCTGCCTTATTGGAACGCAAACGGAATGCCAAAGTTGCCCGTCGCCAAGCCTTATTAGCCGAAAAACGTAAAAACCGCAAACGAGGATAAAAATATGGCCGTAAACGAGTTGACGCTGCCGACATGGAATACCCTGAATGAAAAACGGCAGCGCTTTATTTTTCAACAGCTGACCCGCTATTTCTTAAGTCCATTGCTGACAGTTGACGCAATTCGTCCGGTGACCGCCACGTTTTACGGTCAGACACTTCACACTTTTGAAGCGATGATCGGTGGCGAATGGGTGCGGTTGGTTCCGGGGATGACGAATGTCAGTCTGGGATTCGCCACGAATCATCAAGAAGAGTTGGCACCTTACCTGGCGCAAAGCGATTTGACCCTGGCTGACATTCAACAGATGCTTTCGCCGGTTAGAAAAACCGATGTGCCTCCTATGTTGGTCGCAACAAGGGCAACGCCAGCCAATGAGGAGATTTTGGGACGGGTTAGTTTGACTACCCGGATTTTCAAGGGCAATCATATGGCATATGCGGCAATTCGTTCGCAGGTACTGGCATTACTAGATCGCCATGGCAGCCTTGATCCATTTTCGCAAACCGGTTGGCCCGCGACCCTGACAAGCGGCACCGTCAAATTGCGATTGGCCAGTGCGCATCATTATCAGGTTAGTATCGTCAAGTCGTGGCACAAGGCTGATTTGACCAAGTCGCTGAGCTATTTTGGTTTTCGGCTGCCGACTCAGGATCAATATGAATATCTGCAAAGTGGCGGCAATTCCAGCCTGTTTTCATTCGGCAATACGCTGCCACTGGAAATGCCGCGGTATTTGCCTAACCGCTTTGGCCTGACCATTCCGGTTAAACGAACCGGTAGTGAGCTGATTGTCGAAGACTTGCAAAAAAGCACGGCGTTAACGGCTCAGCCGACAGCAAAAGAAGCGTTGGCACTGTCGCCATTTTATCAGGTGTCTGGAGAGGTCGATATGTCATCCGCCGTTTATCGCCGGGTTGCGACGATTACGGTGAATTAGCCGCCAAGCCTTCATGCCCCTTAACAAAGTGAGTTGACCCAACTTTTCAGAAAAGCTATAATGAGGACTCGTTAGGACATGCGTCGACCCCTGTGTGAGACAGAAACAACCGCATTAGTTGAGAACGGTTGCGCCAGGCTAAGATGTGCTCCCTGATATCAGTTGAACGAATATTAATGAAGTGGTAATGAGTCGCATCATTGCAACCAAGGTGGTACCGCGTGTAAGCGCCCTTGGCAGCAATGGTGCTTTTTGTGTTAACGGGCTTACTAGTCAGTCACATTTAACGCGTTCACCAGCCCAGAAACCTGCGTGTAAGGACCTTGGTCGCAATGGCAAGGACCGCCATCACGCCCAAGGCCACTTACACTCCGGTTTCTAAACAGGCTGGTTCACGCTCAGAGGAGGAAAAAATTAGTGAAGAAGATGTCAAGTGGCGAGATTCGCCAAATGTTTCTGGATTTTTTTAAGAGTAAAGGTCATGCCGTTGAACCAAGTGCTTCGTTGATCCCGGTCGACGATCCGACTTTGTTATGGATCAATTCTGGTGTTGCGACGCTGAAGAAGTATTTTGATGGCTCGGTCGTACCGGACAATCCGCGGATCACCAATGCCCAAAAGTCGATTCGGACCAACGATATTGAAAATGTCGGGAAAACCGCGCGGCATTTAACCTTTTTTGAAATGCTAGGCAATTTTTCCGTTGGTGATTATTTCAAAAAAGAAGTGATTCCGTGGGCGTGGGAATTACTGACGAGTCCTAAATGGTTTGGATTTGATCCTAAGCGTCTGTATGTCACGGTTTATCCAAAAGATAAGGTAACCAAGGAATTATGGCGAAAAGTCGGCGTTCCTGACGATCACATTGTTGAAGCGGAAGATAATTTCTGGGACATTGGTGAAGGCCCATCCGGTCCCGATTCCGAAATTTTTTACGACCGCGGCCAATCATTCAACAATGTTGCTGAAGATGATCCGGAGAACTATCCCGGTGGTGAAAATTCGCGATATGTTGAAATCTGGAATATTGTCTTTTCAGAACTGAATCATTTACCAGACGGGCGCTTTGTCGAGCAACCACATAAAAATATTGATACCGGCATGGGGCTGGAACGTTTGGTTGCCGTGATTCAGGGAACGCCAACGATTTTTGAAACCGACCTGTTTATGCCGATTATCAAGGCAACCGAAAAGATGAGCGCCGGTAAGAAGTACGGTGCCAATGCGCAGGATGATGTTTCATTCAAAATCATCGCGGACCACGCGCGGACGGTGACATTTGCGATTGGCGATGGCGCCTTACCAAGCAACGAAGGTCGCGGTTACGTGTTGCGGCGACTGATCCGGCGGGCGGTTCTGAATGGTAAAAAGCTAGGCATCGATCACGATTTCCTGTATCAATTGGTACCGGTTGTTGGCGAAATTATGAAGAGCTATTACCCACAGATTCTGGCCAACCAACCATTTATCCAAAAGGTGATCAAATCCGAGGAAACGCGATTCCGTCAGACGTTGGATGCTGGCGTCAATCTGTTGAACCAGATCATTGCCGAATTAAAGAAAACCGGCAAGAAAGAAATTTCCGGCGCTGATGCCTTTAAGTTGTTCGATACGTATGGCTTCCCGGTTGAAATGACAAACGAGTATGCACAGGATGAAGGCTTGCAAGTCGACATGGCCGGCTTCAAAAAGAACATGGCCGCGCAACGTGATCGGGCACGTAAAGCACGCGGCGATCGCCAGTCGATGGGCAGCCAGGATACGGTTTTAATGAACATCACAACCCCGAGCAAGTTTACCGGCTGGACCGAGCTGGATCATAAGCATGCGACCTTGCAGGACATTATCGTTGACGATCAGCTGCAAGAGGATGTCAGTGATGGCACGGCACAATTGATTTTTGATGAAACCCCGTTTTATGCGGAAATGGGCGGCCAGGTAGCCGATCACGGACAAATTAAGGCGCAAGACGGAACGGTATTGGCAGAAGTGACCGATGTGCAGCATGCACCTAATGGCCAGAATCTGCATACGGTGACTGTTAAGGGCAAGTTGGAAAAAGGTAAAGCTTACTGGCTGAGTGTTGATCGGCTGCGGCGGAAGAAAGTATCGCTTAACCATACGGCGACTCATTTGCTTGATCAGGCACTGCGCGACGTTTTGGGCGAGCACACTCACCAAGCAGGTTCATTAGTCGAACCGGACTACTTGCGATTTGATTTTACGAACTTTGGACAGGTAACGCCGAAACAACTCCGCGAAGTCGAAACGATTGTTAACCAGAAAATCTGGGATGCTTTGCCGATTACCTGGAAAGAGATGCCGATTGAAGAGGCCAAGAAACTTGGCGCGATTGCTATGTTTGGGGATAAATACGGCGATGTCGTGCGGATTGTGTCGATTGGCGATTATAACAAGGAATTTGACGGCGGCACGCACCCAACCAATACCAACGCATTAGGATTATTCAAGATCACCAGTGAATCCGGTATCGGTGCCGGTATTCGCCGGGTTGAAGCTGTGACATCTAAAGAAGCTTACGAATATCTGACGCAACAACAGGATTGGCTAAGAGAAACCGCAGATCATCTGAAAATTGATCATCAGGTGAAGAACGTACCAAGCAAGGTTGCCCAACTGCAGGCTGATCTTAAAACCGAGCAGAAAACAGTGGATGGGTTGCAGGCAAAACTTGCTGCCCAGGCTGCGGCTGGTATTTTTGATCATGCCGAAACGGTTGGCGACTTCAAGATCATTGCCAAACAGGTTCAGGTTGCCGGGATGAACGAGCTGCGACAATTGGCTGATGAATGGAAAACCAAAAACGCATCGGATGTACTTGTGCTGGGAACGGAAGCCAATGGCAAGGCAAACTTGCTGGTAGCAGCCAATGCAACCGCGAATAAAGCCGGCATCAAAGCAGGTGACCTGATCAAAGCCATCGCGCCAAAAGTTGGCGGTGGCGGTGGTGGCCGTCCGGATATGGCTCAAGCAGGCGGCAAGAATCCGGCTGGCATCGGGGCAGCCTTAAACGAAGCCAAGCAGGTTATTGGCCAACAAGCTTAGTAAACTGAAGCCGTTTTACTGGTAACCATGGTCAGCTTCAGTGCGGAATTGATTCTTTTGAATGCCATTTAAATAGTTGTACCGTGCGTCAGAATTCGCTAACAGTTATTTTGTTAGTCGAATCCTGACGCATTTTATTTTTGGCGTTATGAGCGCGATGATTCATGGTAGAATGAAGAAAACGATTCCATTGGGGGTGAGTAGCATGAGAGCGTTGCGGTTGGCCTTAACCGATTTCTTGGGGACGCGGGAGGTTTATCAAGTTGTCTGTCGCGATAACCTGATTAACATAGATTATATTGTTGATCCGACAACGCTGGAAGGAGCGGCCGAGAATGAATTGACAGGAGCGGATGCTGCGGCGTTTATTGCCAAACTATCCGCGCTCGACTTCAATGCCTGGCGCAAACCGTCAGCTGAAAAGCCACCGATGCTGGCTGACACGCGCTGGGAATTGACGATCACTGACGATGGTGGTCAGAAGGATCGCTACGAAGGCGGTCAGCCACTTCCTGAAAATTTTGAAACCTTGCTTAGTTTATTGAAGTATGCCGTTACCGTTCCCGGCGGTCATTTTTTGCCAGCCACAGCATGGCAGTTGGATTATGTCCGCTTTGGCACCATCCAGTTGCCGAAGTTCGATGGGCCGGGCCGCTTTTTAAATCGGCAATTACGCTATCGGCGAACCTACTTGATTGATGCGGAACATAATCAAGTGGTTCTGAAAACTGCCTACGCCGAGCCGCTTTCCGATCATGATGTTGTCTATCATGACCCTGAGCTGGTAGCATCCTTAGCTAAAAAGGTGACCGATGCTGTGGCTGGTTTAGGCGATTTAACCGCCATCACTGTCGATCCTGCTCAGCGGCCGCGAGCGATTTTGGTATTGACGGTAAAGTATCCGCACGGCGAGCCAACGCAACTTCAAGTGAATGCTGAAACCGACTTGAAGATGAAGAAGTTATGGCAGACAGTCACTGCGGCCATTCAGAATTTTCGGCGGATCGGTGAACGGCGTGATCTGCAGGAAGCTAATCAACTCGGTCCGCAGTTGATGCATTACATTAAAGTCAACTTCCGGCAAGGGTCCAAGGATTATTTGTATAAAACCGATTTGCCTGGACTGCAGGAAGGCGACGTGGTCATCGTTCCGGTGGGAAATGAAGGGCGTACGCTGCATGGTGAGGTTGTCGATGCGCAGGTTATGCCGCCGATTCATTTTCCAGTGCATCCTGATAAGATTAAACAGGTGATCGGCTTGGCTGATTGGGATGACGAGGATGATGATTGGGTGTAACAGCCGCTTTCATTGACTTTTTACTTACTTTTGCTCAGGAATTGTACATTTGCCTGGCTTTCAAGTAAAATGGTCTGTGAAGCGGATAGAATAGAGGTGTAAGAATGAGCACATTAGATCAAACCGTTCACTTTGATTTTCGAGATAACAATCCGAAAAATGTTCACGAAACGTTGGAAACTGTGTATAAGGCGCTTGAGGAAAAAGGCTATAACCCGATCAACCAGATAGTGGGGTATCTGATTTCTGGGGATCCAGCCTATATTCCTCGGTACAATGATGCGCGTAACCTGATCCGGAAACATGAGCGCGACGAGATCATTGAAGAGCTTGTTCGAAACTATCTTGGCAAGGAGCAAGCTTAATGCGCTTAATGGGGTTGGACGTCGGTTCTCGGACTGTCGGGGTAGCGATCAGCGATCCTTTAGGCTGGACGGCACAAGGTCTGGAGATTATTCGGATCAATGAAGATAAACAACAGTTTGGGATTGCACGCCTCAAAGAGTTGGTCAAGCAATATGAGGTGACCGCCTTTGTTTTGGGTTTACCCAAAAATATGAACAATTCAATTGGACCACGCGCAGAAAAGTCACAGGCTTATGGTGATTTACTTAAAGAGACGTTTGGTTTGCCAGTTGACTTTATTGATGAGCGGCTTACAACCGTTGAGGCTTCGCGGATGCTGATTGAAGAAGCAGACGCCAGCCGTAAGCGGCAAAAGCAGGTCATTGATAAAGTGGCTGCTCAGATGATTCTACAAAATTATCTGGATGCAAAAGGTCCCTTGACGAAGCAATAATCATGGCAGGTGGCAACACAGGTTCCGCCTGTTTAAGGAGGATGTTAACACCGCTCAAACATGTCGGACCATATGGAATCAAGTTGCACAACATGGACAGAATAATTAAGTGGAAGATGTCCGTGTGTTCAAACCGAGTTAACTGGCGAAATGTCTTGATAAGGGCCAAAGTCTTACGGTACTGTGGTTCTTACCAAGCGCTAGTATTGGTTTGAACGTCTATCTCAAGCTTTCTCTCAAGTAGCCTTTAACCAGCTAATCGAGAGAAGGTACCGTTGAGAATCTGATGGCTGATGCAAAATCAAAGATTACGGGGTAGGCTATACCCTTAAAGTTCAGGAGGCGGTCACTGTCATGATGAATTATTTCAGAGTGGGAATACCGTTGTTGACGGGACTAAATGAAATGTAGGATGTCAATCAAGAAAGGAAATATATAAAACCTTTATTGGTGTCGAAGAGACATTCTTCCACGTTTTATATAGCAGAAGCAAGATGGCGAATAACGAACATGTAACGCCCGGCGATGACAATCAGCAGATTACGCTGATCGATGAAAAGGGCAATGAAGAGCTCTATCAGGTTTTATTCACGTTTGATTCCGAAGATTACGGCAAGAGTTACGTGCTTTTATACCCTGCCAGCGAAAGCGATAATCAGGAAGTTGAAATCCAGGCTTTCTCATTTACGCCGGATGCAAACGGGGATGCCAGCTCGGGAGATCTTTTTCCTATCGAAGACGATGAGGAATGGGATATGGTCGAAGAAGTCCTAAACACCTTCTTGGCCGATGACGATTCAAATCTACAAGATTAACCAAGTCATCCCCCTAGCAGGCCACCGGAATTGGTGGTCTGCTTTTTGTGTGAGCGCGAGCCGGCGCGGTTAGAAACCGGAGCATAAGTGGCCTTGAGATTAAATGGCTGGGCTTTGGCCATTTAATCTCAAGGTCCTTATGTGCAGGTTTCTGCGCCGGGGAGCGCGTTATGGAGTGAGGACGTATGTTTTCGAGGCGGTCTTTGCCATTGCGGCCGAGGTTCTTACATGCAGGCTCCTGCGCCGGGGAGCGCGTTATGGCAATCGGACACATTTCGAGCCGGTAGCTTCCAAATTTTAGTCGCGTTTAGCAGCACCTGCTCGCGACCGGTTAACTATGGTAAAATACACCTTAAAAGAGTGGAGGCATTCGCGTCATGACTGAGGAGAAGCGCCGCTTTAAAGCCGTTATTGGCGGTAAAGCGTATACGATTATCGGACCCGGATCCGAGCAGCACTTTTTGACCGTGACGAAGCTGCTGAATGAACGGCTGGATCAGGTTAAAACGCTCGCACCGGATCTGACCGCCGAAGAGCAGGCGATTTTAGTTGCCTTCAATGCCGTTTCTGACCAGGTTAAACTGTTAGCAGCTCAACAGGATGACTCAGATCAGAAAGCGTAGTGGGGGAACAACTTGATTTCGATTACGATTATCTTAGCATTAGTATTTTTTTATTATAGCGGAGCACGCCGCGGAGCAGCTTTACAATGGCTGCATGTTGGCGGTTATACCCTGAGTTTTTTGGCGGCCACTGCATTGGCGCAACCGCTCGGGGAACACTTTACCTTGTTAATTCCCTATCCATCGGCAACCGATGCCGGTCAATTTGCGTTTTATTCCGATAAGATCGGCTTAACGTTAGACACAGCGTTCTATCGTGGATTTGCGTTTCTATTGGTGCTGACAATCGGGTGGCTCATCACGCGGATTGTGGCTTTGTGGTTCCATGACTTGACTTATGCGGCAATGGCGCATCGGCACAGCGCGGTGATTGGCGGTTGTGCCAATCTGGTGATCGGGTATATTTTTTTGTTTCTCATTTTGGCGTTGCTGGCGTTGATTCCGATTGCCGGGATTCAGCAGGGCCTCGACCATTCAATTGTTGCCAAAGTCATGATTAAATATTCACCAGGGTTAACACAATTTGTGAATGCCCTTTGGTTGTGAACACAGTGACGCTCAAGGACGGAGAACCGATGTCTTTGGGCGCTTCGTGGTTATAGGAGCAGAATATGAATAAAAAGATTTTAAAAACACTTGAATACGACAAGATTCAGCAAGCACTGTTGCGTCAAGTCGTAACGGCGAAAGGACGACAGCTGGTTCAGGATATGGTGCCGTTAACGGATCCGGTGGCCGTACAACGGGCTCTCGATGAAACTGCTGATGGAGCCTCAGCATTGCGGCTCAAAGGCGGCATTCCGGTACCCCAGCTGGAAAATATTGATCCGGCATTAAAGCGCGTCGATATCGGGGCCGTTTTGAATGGCCAGGAGTTGGCCAGCATCAGTCGGGTACTGCAAACAGTGAGTGCCATCGATAAATTTTTGACCGACTTACAGGATCAAATTGACTTTCGGCAGTTATATACGTTGCAAGAGGAACTGACAGCACTGCCGCAATTATCTCGGCGTTTGAAGACTGCCGTTGATCCTGATGGCACTTTAACTGATGAAGCCAGTCCCGAGCTGCACGGGATTCGTGAGCAAATTAAACGCATTGAAAGCGATATTCGTAACAAAATGTCTGAATATACGCGTGGCGCCCAGTCAAAATATTTGAGTGATCCAATTGTAACGATTCGTGACGATCGCTATGTCATCCCGGTGAAAGCAGCGTATCGCAGCAAATTCGGTGGCGTTGTGCACGATCAAAGTGCCACGGGGCAAACCCTTTTTGTTGAACCACAGGCCATCGTCGCGTTGAATAACCGTCTGCGTGAGGCGCAGATGGCAGAAACAGCTGAAGTAAATCGGGTGTTGGCTGAGCTATCAAATGAGTTGGCACCCTATACAGGGCAAATCAAGGCCAATGCAGCGGTTTTGGGCCATTTTGATTTTATTAACGCTAAAGCCAAGTTGGCCAAGAACCAAAAGGCAACCGAACCGCTTGTTTCATCCGATAATGATGTCCTGTTGCGGCAGGCGCGTCATCCGCTAATTGACCCGCATCAGGTTGTCGGTAATGATATCCCACTGGGCGCAGATTATCAGGCAATGGTGATCACAGGCCCTAACACAGGTGGGAAAACGATCACCTTAAAAACGTTAGGATTGTTGCAGCTCATGGGGCAATCCGGTTTGTTTATTCCGGCTGACGATGAAAGCCGCATCGGCATTTTTGATGAGGTTTTTGCCGACATTGGCGATGAGCAGTCGATCGAACAGAATCTGTCTACTTTTTCTGCCCATATGGATAATATCGTGCACATTCTTAAACAGCTTTCCCGCAACAGTCTAGTGCTGTTTGATGAATTGGGAGCGGGCACGGATCCACAGGAAGGGGCGGCGCTGGCGATTGCGATTTTGGATGCGGTCGGCGAAATTGGTGCGTACGTGGTGGCCACGACGCATTATCCGGAACTGAAATTGTACGGCTACAACACGCCCAAAACTATCAACGCCTCGATGGAGTTTGACAGCAAAACGCTTCAGCCAACGTACCGCTTGCTGGTCGGCGTTCCCGGTCGATCAAACGCCTTCGATATTTCGATGCGATTAGGCCTACCGCAGCCGATTGTCGATCGGGCTAAGTCGATGATTAGCTCTGACAGTCACGAACTCAACAATATGATCAGCGATTTAGAAAGGCAACGTAAGGCAGCAGAAAATGCCCGGGCAGCTGCGCAACGGCAACTGGCAGATGCCCAAGCGCTTCACGACGAATTGGCTGACGCGTACAAGACATTTACCACCGAACGGGACGCTCAGTTGCAACAGGCAAAAGAAAAAGCCAATGCAATGGTTGACAAGGCGCAGGTAAAAGCGGATAAAATTATTAAGCAGCTGCGGCAAATGCAGCTGACCAATCCGGGATCCGTCAAAGAAAATCAATTGATTGCGGCCAAAACCGCACTCAAGCGCCTGCATCAGGATGAGCCACTGCAAAAAAATCGGGTGCTTCGGCGTGAACGGGAAAAACAGGCCTTGCATGTTGGCGATGAGGTGAAGGTTGCCAGTTATGACCAGACCGGCACTTTATTAGAACAATTCGACAAGGATCATTGGCAGGTTCAGATGGGTATTTTAAAAATGAAAGTGCCAACGTCAGAACTGGAAAAAGTCAAACCGACCAAACAGGCTTCCGCCCAACGGCCAGTGGTTAAAGTTAGTGGTGGTGGCATGAGCGGCCCGTCCACCACGCTGGATTTGCGCGGCGAACGTTATGAGCAGGCAATGGCTGATTTGGATCAATATATTGATGCGGCGTTGTTGGCAGGCTATCCGTCAGTGACGATCATTCATGGTTTGGGCACTGGCGCGATTCGCAATGGTGTGACCCAATATCTGAAGCGTCATCGGCAAGTGAAAAGCTTTGGGTTTGCCCCGCAGAATGCTGGTGGATCCGGGGCAACGATTGTTAATTTCAAGTAGCTGGTAGTATTTTACCAGTGAATGTGCTATGATTTAGTTACAAAAAGTAAGAGGAGGAATCCGTTCATGGTTCAAGCAGTTACAGATTCAAACTACAAGACGGAGACCGACACTGGCGTCACCCTAACCGATTTTTGGGCGACATGGTGCGGCCCTTGTCGCATGCAGAGTCCGGTGATTGAAAAATTAGCCGAGAGTCGCGATGATGTTAAATTTGTTAAGATGGATGTCGACGCCAACCCGGAGACACCAAAGTCATTTGGCATTATGGCGATCCCGACCCTTGTTATCAAGAAGGATGGCAAGGTTGTCGAGAAGCTGGTTGGCTATCAAACCAAAGACCAGCTCGACGCAACATTGAACAAGTACACCGCTTAATTGACGCAAAAAGGACCAACATTCTGGTCGGAGGCTGCAGTCTGAATAAGGCTGTGGCCTTTTTTAAAAGTGTCAAATAAGACGCGTAACTTTTTAGCACACAAGCAGGTTTGTGCGAAAGTTACGCGTCTTTTCTTTTTCATAACCAGATTGGTAAGACTCAAAAATTGGGGGGTTAAAGCAAATACCGTTCACTGTGGATATAAAAAACATGATAAAAAGACGAATCTTAATCCAAATCGAGGAAAATCAGTGGGATTTTTCAGATGTAATCGCTATATTAGGGTTATTTCATCGTGGTGGTTTAGCCTGGGAAACGACCTGTATTGAACACGCATAAACGCGTCCGACGTTGGTATAACAGGAACTTTGAGATGTTAAACAATTGTTTGGGTTGAAGCCCGGCAGATAGTTGTCTGGTTCACATTACGAAACTGTTAGGTGATTGTTACGCTTTTCGTTGGCGAGGCGTTTTCTGTAAAACTATAATAGACGTGTAATTAAGAACGTGGGGTGACAAGATGTTCGCAAAATTAAAAGCGGTGTGGGAAAGTCCCACATTTCGGTTCATCTTTTGGACCGTCACGTATTTCGTGATTCTGCTGGTTCTGGTTTATCTATACGGATACAGTGGCATCAATAACAGTAAATTCATCTATAACGAGTTCTAAAAAGGGGGAAAACCGAGATGATCGATAATGTCATCACAGCGATTGATCGGGTCGCCGCAGAGCATCCAACGCGCGTGGCTTATGATTATGAAGGTAAACAGTACACATACGCGCAGTTAAAAGACGGCAGTGATCGCTTGGCCGGTTTCTTTGCGGAAACCTTGCCAGATGGTCAGCCGATCATTGTGTATGGCGGACAAACCTTTGATATGGTTGAGGTTTTCCTTGGGCTTTCAAAATCAGGGCATGCCTACATTCCGATCGATACGCACAGTCCGAATGAACGGATCACGCAGGTCCAGGATGTTGCCCATGCACCGGCCGTCATTGAAGTCGCACCGCTGCCGATTACGGTGCCAGACGTCCAGATTATTAAGGCACCGGAACTCCATGACGCCGAAAAGACGCATGAACCGATTCGTTCCTTGCAACATGCCGTCGCCGGAGACGATAACTACTACATCATTTTCACGAGCGGCACAACCGGCAAACCAAAAGGCGTTCAGATCAGCCACGAGAATCTGTTGAGCTATGTTAATTGGAATATCTCCGATTTTGGCCTCCAGGAAGGCGTCGTTTCGATGTCCCAACCGCCGTATTCGTTTGACTTAAGTGTCATGGATCTATATCCAACGTTGGTACTCGGCGGCACGTTAAAAGCTTTGCCAAAAGAAGTGACTGACAACTTCAAAGACTTATTTGCAACGCTGCCACAGCTCGGTCTGAATGAATGGGTTTCAACGCCGTCATTTGTCGAAATTGCCTTGCTGGATCCGAACTTTAAACAGGAAAATTATCCGAACCTGACGCATTTTCTATTCTGCGGTGAGGAACTTGTCAATAAGACCGCACAGGAGCTGATTACCCGCTTCCCGAAAGCAACGGTCTATAACACTTATGGTCCGACAGAAGCAACGGTTGCCGTGACCGGTATGGCGATCACGCAGGAAATTGTCGATCAATATCCGCGGTTGCCAATTGGGTATGCCAAGCCTGACACCGACATTTTCATTGTTGATGAGCAAGGCAATCAAGTGCCTCCTGATACGGAAGGCGAGTTAATGATTGTCGGGCCAAGTGTTTCTAAGGGTTATCTCAATAATCCGGATAAAACCGCGAAAGCTTTCTTCAAAGTTGGCAGTAAGCGGGGGTATCGTTCCGGTGACTTAGCAACGATGACGGCAGATGGCATGATCTTTTATCGTGGTCGTACCGATTTTCAGGTCAAGTTGCACGGGTACCGCATTGAGCTGGAAGATGTTGACCATAACCTGAATCAGGTTTCGTACATCAAGCAGGCGTCAACGGTGCCGCGGTACGATAAGGATCATAAAGTAGCACAATTAATCGCTTTTGCGGTTGCCAAACCTAACGACTTCGATAGTGATATGAAGTTGACCCAGGCTGTTAAAGCCGAGTTAAGCAAGATGGTGATGGAATATATGATTCCGCAACGCATTATTTATCGGGATCAATTACCATTGACAGCGAATGGCAAGGTTGATCGCAAAGCACTGATTGCAGAGGTAAATCACTAATGCTGAATTTACAACCATATGAGAATCCACAGTATTTTCTCTATTTGATCATCGCCTTGCTGCCGGTCATCATCGGGATGTTTAAAGGCTTCAGGATGCATTGGTATGAAAGTATCTTTTCACTGGTGTTCCTGGTTCTGATTTTTGACGCGGACAAGTGGCCACAGGGTAAGGCACTGTTGGGCTATGTCGTCTTTAACCTATTGCTGGTATATGCCTACTTCAAGTATCGCACGCGAGAAGGGTCGAAAAATTCGACCGCGGTGTTCTATCTCAGCGTTGCGCTAGGCATAGCCCAGTTAGCGATTGTCAAGTTTACCCCGTTGTTCCAACATCACGGCTCGATTCTGGGCTTTCTGGGAATTAGTTATCTGACCTTCCGTGTCGTCGGAACGATCATGGAAATCCGGGATGGCTCGATCAAAGACCTGAATATGTGGAAGTTTGTCCAATTTCTATTGTTCTTCCCAACGATCTCAAGCGGCCCGATTGACCGTTATCGCCGCTTCGTTAAAGATTATGATCGGGTCCCTGATCCTGAACATTATGCCCAGCTAGTCACAAAAGCGATGCATTATTTGATGCTCGGGTTCCTTTACAAGTTCATTTTGGGTTACATCTTTGGAACGCTGTGGCTACCTTCCGTCGAGCATATGGCGATGGCAAGCCGCGGTGGGGCATTCTTGGGACTCAGTTGGCCAGTTGTCGGCGTCATGTACGCTTATTCCGGGTATTTGTTCTTCGACTTTGCCGGTTACAGTTTGTTCGCAGTAGCCATTTCGTATCTGATGGGCATCGAGACGCCAATGAACTTCAACAAGCCATGGATGTCTTATAACATTAAGGACTTCTGGAATCGTTGGCACATGAGTCTGAGCTTCTGGTTCCGTGACTACATCTACATGCGGTTTGTGTTCTTCGTGATGAAGCATAAATGGCTGAAATCACGGGTCTCGACAGCGTTTGTCGGTTATCTGGTGTTATTCCTGATTATGGGTATCTGGCATGGTGAAACTTGGTATTACATCGTTTACGGGTTGTTCCACGCCATGCTCATCAATTTGACCGATGCCTGGCTGCGCTTCAAGAAGAAGCACAAAGACTTCTTCCCGCACAATAAGGCGACGCATTACTTTGCTATTTTCATGACAGCAAATGCAGTCTGCCTTTCGTTTTTGATTTTTTCCGGGTTCTTGGACACACTGTGGTTCCATTAAAAATGTTGTGGTAAATGGCCGGTCGCTCAATGACCGACTGGAGTTGAAAAGAAAGAGGTAGTTGATAATGGCAGACGAATCAATTAAAAATGGTGTTTTGGATATTTTGGCTGATTTAACCGGTTCTGACGATGTGAAAAAGGATTTGGATATGAACTTGTTTGAAACCGGGCTGTTGGATTCAATGGGGACCGTACAGCTGCTGTTGGAACTGCAAAGTCAATATGGTGTGAATGCACCGGTTTCGGAATTTGATCGTAAGGAATGGGATACCCCTAATAAAATCATTGCAAAGGTCGAACAAGCACAATGAAAAAACCGATCGGGAAGATCCTTTGGCGCGGACTTGGCCCGCTGCTGATCGCTGTGATCCTGGTCGCCGCCTTGATGCTCGTGCCATTTAAGTTTGGCAGCAGCAGCCAAGCGACGATCAGGCAGGCAGCCAGCTCAATGTCGGCCAACGTGCTTAAAGGCGAAAATATTAAAAATGAAGCCATGGCCGAGAATTATGTCCCGTTCATTGGGTCATCCGAATTGTCGCGGATGGACGCTTTTCATCCTTCCGTGTTGGCGCAAAAGTATCATCGCAGCTATCGTCCGTTTCTTATGGGAATGGCCGGAACTCAATCGCTGACGCATTTCTTATCGGTCAATGCCTTGACACATGTGAATGGAAAAAAGGCCGTGATGGTGCTGTCGCCGCAATGGTTTGTTCCTGGCGGCGTGCGGAAGGCGCAGTTTGACTTCTTCTTTTCACCGGCGCAACTGACAACTTTCCTGCTGCATGCGAATCCGAATTCAGAAGCGGATCGCTATGCAGCGCGCCGACTATTACAATTTCCTTCGACTAACTCGGATCGGATATCCAATGGTGCGTTGAAGAACATCGCTGCCGGACAGAAGTTGTCGGATGCCCAGTATTGGTACTTGAAGCAGGTTAAAAGTCCGATGGCCGATCATCAGGATGCTTTGTTCTCGCAGCTGTTTTTAAATAATAACCAGCCTAAGTTGAATAAGGCGGCCAAACAGTTGCCGGCTAAGTATGATGTTGACGACTTAGACGGTGTGGCGACACAGATAGGCATGAAGGAGACGACGAACAATCCTTTTGGACTCAAGAATGATTTTTATTCGAAAAGAGTTAAAAAGAATTTGCCTAAGCTGGAGGGGTCACAAGCGCACTGGAGTTATGTGAAATCGCCGGAATATTCTGATCTGCAACTGGTTTTGAATACCTTTGCGAAAAAGCACATGGAAGTTTTGTTTGTCATTCCGCCAATCAATGCCAAGTGGGCAGCGTATACCGGCTTGGATATGAACATGATCCAAGATACCGTGACGAAGTTGAATTATCAGCTGAAAACACAAGGCTTTAATCATGTCCTGGACTTAAGCCAAGATGGCGCGCAACCGTACTTCATGGAAGATACGATTCATATTGGCTGGCGCGGCTGGCTTAAAATGGACCAGACAGTTCGGCCGTTCCTTAAAACGAATAAGGCAACTGGAGTTCATTACAAACTTAACGACCAGTTTTACACGAAGAGTTGGCAACAGCGGTCAGCCAATGGCCTAGACTGAGGTTCTGAAAATAGCGATAGTTAATATTCGTGCCTGACAAAAAGCGGCCCCGAAGACGAATGGCGTCTGCGGGGTCGCTTTTGCATGATTGCGTCTAATTCAAGTTGTTCGGTCATCCCTTAAGTTGATGGTCGACCTGAAGGGGAGTTACTGATCATCGGGCGCCAGATCAATGAGATGATCGGCAGTAGGTTGCGAGTCTTGATTGTCCATGACAACGGTTAGGACAACGTTTTGGTCGCGCCGTTGAATCGCACTGCCGCCTTCAACGGCAAAGCCCAAGACCTGTTGCAATGATTGGGCTAAAAACCCGGCTTCAAGTTGAAAGTCTGGGTCATCGTATGTACGAATACGGGTTGCCACGACGTCTCCAGCCAGCAAATATTGGCGCTCCTGGCGCTTTTGTTTGAGCGGCGTTAATGTACCGAAACCAACCTGGGTAAAGAGTTGCGGTAAGGCGGTTTCATCGACTGGTAATTTGGTTGCCAAATCACGCCCTGACCAATAGAGAATATGGTGCTGTTCTTCACCCAGCATGTTCGGCAACATTAGATCGCGCATTGCCGTTACCGCAAAGAATGAGACCGAGCCGGGAAGGTTCAGCAGGGTGGTATAATCAGATTTTGCCATGTTGTGCCTCCTGTTTCTATTCGTCTAGTATAGCCGAAAAACGGGTTTAAAAACATGCTTTTCTGAACGCTTGCTTTTTTTAAGATTTAAACTCACAATGAAGTTTCAGAGTTTTATCGCGACAGATAAGTATCAGGGGCCGTCACGTGTTTTCAGTCGGGGGTCACGCTAGATTTTTGCGATTTATTAACAGGCTAGCGTGGTAATCGATGTTAACCAACGGCGATACCTTAAATTGAAGTTTCAAAAGGAGGATGTTAACAGCACTCAAATATGTCGAATAGTATGGAATCAAGCGGTACAACATGGATAGAATAATTAAGTGGAAGCTGTCCGTGTGTTCAAACCAAGTTAATCTGCGAAATATATTGACAATAGCCTGAATCGGTACTGTATGATGGTTCTTACCAAAGTTCCGCTAACTAACATTGGTTTGAACGTCTACTCTAAGCTTCCTCTCGAGTAGCGTTTAACCAGCCAATTGAGAGGAGGTGACAACTTTTGATTAAAACGCATAAGATCAAGCTCTATCCCAATGCAACCATGCGGCGTGAACTGGAGCGATTGTTTAGCTATCGCCGGTTTTGCTGGAATCAGGCCCTCGAAACTTGGAATGGCATGTACGATGCATCCCTAGTAATGGCGGATAAAACGTTGCGGCCTAATGAACGCAAAGTGCGCGATGAGCTGGTTTGGAACAAAGCCGATTGGCAGTATGAACAGTCAGCCCGAGTTTTGCAGCTCGCGGTAAACGATTTAAGTAAGGCTTGGAAGAACTACTTCAATCCGAAGATGCCAGATCACGATAAACCCAACTGGAAATCTAAGAAACGATCCCGCAAAACGTTCAAAACGGATCGCGCGCGACTTGTGAAAGGCAAGTTACGTTTAGATAAACCTCATGGTGCTGGTGCCTGGTATGACATCAAACTAGCTGAGCAACCGCGTTGGCAAGGAGAACTGAAACAGGTTTGTGTCGTTCAAGACGCTGACGGTTACTATGCCTCCTTTTCAATTGAGGTTCAAACTTCTGTTGAAAAGCGGCCGGTTCTAACGGTCACTGGGGTTGATGCCAACATCGGCAAGTTTGACTATCAAACGTCAACTGGCTATGCCACTCAACCCACCTTGCCTGAACGTCTGCCACCACTCTACGCCCGCATTGTTCATTACCAGCGCCAATTAGCCCGCAAACGGAAAGTAAATCCCAAGCGTTTTAACTCCGCGGCTTATCGCACAACGAGAACCAAGTTGAAGCGCCAATACCAACGAGTTGAACGGATTCAAACGGATTTGTTGCAAAAGTTTACGACGAAGCTTATCACTGATTATGACCTAATTGGGATTGAGGATCTGGATAATCGCCATATGCGCATGAATAAACGTCTCGCCAAGAACCTGCATCGATCACTGTTTGGTAAGTTCAAGGTGATCATGCAGTACAAGGCTGACTGGTATGGCAATACGTTGGTGCTAGCGGATCGGTTTTACCCCAGTACCCAGCGTTGTTCCCGGTGTGGTTATGTAAAAACCGCTGATGAACGGGTCACACTACGCGGCAACTTAAAACATCGAACTGGTCATGATGACTATCATTGTTACCAGTGCGGGGTGAAGTTGCGGCGAGACGAAAATGCCGTTGAAAATCTAATTGCTTATGCGAAATCAAAAGTTACGGGGTAGGCTATACCCTTAAAGTTCAGGAGACGGTCACTGTCATGCTGAATTATTTCAGAGTGGGAATACCGTTGTTGACGGGACTAAATGAAATGTAGGATTGTCAATCAAGAAAGGAAATATATAAAACCTTTATTGGTGTCAAAGAGACATCCTTCCACAGTTTATATAGCAGATTCATCATGATGAACAAGCAACCAATCGGATTTATTGACTCAGGTGTCGGCGGCTTGACCGTTGTGAAAGAAGCCTTGCATCAGTTACCGGCCGAAAATACGGTTTATTTAGGTGACCAAGCGCGTCTGCCATATGGACCGCGACCCGCCGAACAGGTTCAGGCATTTACTTGGCAGATGGTTAATTTTCTACTCACCAAGCATATTAAAATGCTGGTCATTGCGTGCAACACGGCGACAGCGGCGGCTTTACCGTTGATTAAAGCCAAGCTATCGATCCCGGTGATCGGCGTCATCAAGCCGGGTAGTCGTGCGGCCTTAAAAGCAACGCGCACCGGCCATATCGGCATTATCGCGACAGAAGGAACGGTTAAAAGTGGTGCCTATACCCAGGCTTTGCGGACGAAAGCGCCGGACATTCGGCTAACCAGTCTGGCCGCGCCCAAGTTTGTGTCACTGGTAGAAAGTAACGAGGCGCATTCGCCAATCGCCAAGCGGGTGGTGGCGGATACTTTGCAGCCGCTGTTGCACACCGACATTGATACGCTGGTGTTAGGGTGCACCCATTACCCGATTTTACGGCCGATTATTCAAAACGTGATGGGCAGCGGCGTCACTTTAATTGACTCAGGCGCAGAAACCGTTAATGATGTTTCGATGCTGCTTGATTATTTTGATTTGGCCAATGACAGCCATGAAACGCCCACGCACGATTATTATACGACAGGTGCCCCTTCCATGTTTGATGAGTTAGGTGAAGCATGGCTTGAATTGAAGGCTCCCATGCACGCCCAGCATGTTAATATTGAATCAGAGCCGACCCACTTTGTTGACGCGGCAGATATGCCAACTGGTAAAACCATCGTGGTTGCCAGCAAAAATCCCGGTAAAGTAAAAGAATTTAAGGCGATGTTTGAGCCTGCTGGCGTCACGGTTAAAAGCCTGGCTGATTTTCCCAGCGTCCCGACTGTCGACGAGACTGGCACGACTTTTGAAGAAAATGCGCGGCAAAAAGCCGACCAGTATGCCAAAGATCTCCAGCTACCGGTGATTGCCGATGATTCGGGTTTAATGGTTGATGCGCTGGATGGTCAACCGGGCATTCGTTCAGCCCGTTATGCCGGCGATGGGCATAACGATGCGGCGAACAACGCCAAACTTTTGGCGAATTTAGCCGATGTTCCTGACGATGCCCGAACCGCCACGTTCCATACAACCTTGGTGCTGGCAAAACCGGATCATCCGGAAGCCGATCTGGTGGTTCATGGTGATCTTTCTGGACAAATCACGGCCATCCCGCGCGGAACTGACGGCTTTGGCTACGATCCATTTTTCTTGGTGCCGTCACTAGGTAAAACACTGGCAGAGCTGACTGCCGAAGAAAAAAATCAGATTAGTCATCGCGGTAATGCCATGCGGTCACTGGAGAAAGTCTGGCAGGCATGGTTGGAGGAAGAGATATGAAAATTCTGGCAGTAAGCGATACGCACGGCGATCGTGCGATTCTCGCGACAATTTTGAAACAGCAGCCGGATCTGGATGGTTATTTCTATGCTGGCGATTCGGAGTTGCCTGCGGATGATTCGCTTTTTCAAACGTATCATGCGGTTGAAGGAAACATGGACTTTGATCCTAATTTCCCCATGAGTGTGACAACGACGGTGAAAGGCATCACGATTTTTATGACGCATGGCCATCGATTTGGCGTGAACTTTGGGTTGGATAAGCTCATGGCTGCCGGCGAAGCTGCCCACGCTCAGCTGGTTATTTTCGGGCATACCCATCAACTTGGCGTGGAAGAGCGCGCCGGTATGGTGATTTTGAATCCGGGCTCGATTAGTCAGCCCCGCGGTCAGTTCGCCAATTTAGGCGGTACTTACGCCACCGTTTCCTGGACAGACGACAAAGTGCACGTTGACTTTTTGAAGCGGGACGGCAGCATCGTTGCGCCATTAAGCCGCGACTTTTTGCAGGCATGATCGTTATGTTTGAGAAAATTAAAAATCGGTTCTAGCGGTAATTGCTAGAGCCGATTTTTTTGAAGAATCAGACCGTTGTTACATAAAGAGTTGTTTGTAGGTGAAAACCGCGAGAATGGCCGCGACGATTGGTGCAATCACAGGCACCCAGGCATATCCCCAGTCGGAGCTGCCTTTGTGTTTTAATGGCAAAAGCGCGTGCAGAATTCGTGGGCCGAGATCACGGGCCGGGTTTAATGCCGGTCCGGTTGGGCCACCCAGTGATGCCACTAATGTCGCCACAAGGAAGCCTAAGCCCATGTGTGCCGTTCCAAGATTGTCTTGGAAGAACGGTGCTTTGGTGATACCAAGGGCGCCGATGAAAAGAATATACGAACCAATAAATTCGTTGACGAAACCGTTTAGTTTGCTCTTCGTCGCACTGATCGTACTAAATGTCCCAAGAATGTGTTGGGTATTGGTCGTGAGATCGTAATGTGGTTTGTAAGCCGCAACGACAAACAACTGTCCAACCATGGCCCCAGCCATCTGGACCACAATATACGGCAACACTTCAGACCACGGGAACATGCCAGAGGCAGCTAAACCTAACGTAAACGCAGGATTAATGTGGTTGCCGGAAATGGCGCCAAACATCATGGCAGGAATCATGACCCCGGCGCCGTAGCCGACCGCAATCAGCAGCCAGTCCGAGCCATTTCCTTTGGTACCCTTCAAATCGACGTTGGCAACGGAGCCATTTCCTAACAAAACCATAATGGCAGTGCCAATAAATTCGGCGGCCAAACGCACGCCTAGATCATATGTCATTTTTACCCCTCCAAATGATTCATTCATTGCTAGCATGTGCATGGTGCTTACTTTGATTTGCTTTGTTGCTTCGATAACGTGTTCTTCCGGCTTCTAACCGGGCTGGCTCATGCTCGCTCACCCATAACGCGTTCGCCAGCCCAGAAGCCTGCGTGTAAGGACCTCGATCGCAATGGCCAAAGCCCGGCCATTACGTCCGAGGCCGCTTACACTCCGATTTCTAAGCGCTCCTGCTCACGCTCCATAACGCGTTCGCAGTCGCAGAAATCTGCGTGTAAGGACCTCGGTCGCAATGGCAAAGAGCGCCATCACGCCCAAGGCCACTTACACTCCGATTTCTAGACGCTCCTGCTCACGCTCACCCAAAAGTTGTCGTATTTCTTATGAATAACGACGATCGAAATTACTTGATGTCATTCATGGTAAAATAACCATATGGTGTTTCCGCCTTTTGACGGATGGCACCGGCATGGATAAGCGGTAAACTGAAGCAATAAAGTTAACTAATCTAACTTTTTGACTAACGTACTTAAACCAAGAATGTTAAAAAGGAGCTACCCACATGTTAAATCAAGCCATTGCCAATATGCTGATTGAAAATCGTCATCACTTTATGATTTCTGCAGATATGGTTGCAACGGTCTCCGAAGATAACCCATTGAGTCACGCGTTTCTTGTTCTTACCAAGGTGCGCTATGCGAAAATTCCGGTTTTGGATCACGACTCGAAGTTCAAAGGGCTCATTTCACTGCCGATGATTACCGAAACGATGTTGGGGCTGGACCATATCAGTTTTCAGTCACTAGATACCATGACCGTGAAAGATGTCATGGAAACTGATGTGGCGACAATTAGTGACCCATATGACTTGGAGAATGTTTTACATTTGCTCGTCGACAACCCGTTCATTCCGGTCGTTCAGGACGGGTACTTCACCGGCATCGTGACCCGGCGTGAGGTGATGAAAGGCATCAACAATATTGGTCACAACATCGACAAGCATTTCCAATTGGAACCTTTAGCGTCAGTCGTTGAAAAAGAATCTTAACCCCTTAAAAACCGGCATGCGGACAAATCTGTATGCTGGTTTTTTTGTTGTCGACACTAGTCAGCGTCTGCGTTGGATTCCGGTTTATCTAGGAAGATGGTCGCTAAAACGCCGATGATGAGGCTAACAACAACAAAAAGTACGGGTACGACCATACCAGTAGCCGGCCAATAAGGTGCGATGCCAGTTTCGATCAGAATGACCACTGCTGCGGCAACAATACCGCATACAGCATAATAAACCTGGGTTTCAAAATGTTCGAGCAAATACGCCATCAATTTGGCAACCGCAATCAGACCGGCAATGGCGCCAAGCATGAAAGGCAGCAGCAGCGCCACTGAGCCCATCGCCGCCTTAAAAGCCGACCAGTTACCAGAAACAAATGCCCGGGCTGCATCGCCTAGCTGACTGACGGCATTGTAGACGGTTCCGTACTGATCAATAACCATCAGCATGACGGAGCCGGAAATACCAGGGATGGCCATTAACGATACCGCGAAGATGCCAGCAAAGGCCATCACACCGGCATCGCTAACACTGCTCAGGCGCTGAATGGCAATGAGGTTCTCCGGCTGGGTCCCGCCAAGCTTGGCGAGTCCATAAATACCGGCAAATCCTCCAGCCACCAGTAAGAGATACCACCAAGTGAAGGGCTTGAGCACCAATTTGCGATAAATAAACGGGCCGATGCCTAGCACTAACCCGATAAAGAAACCATAACTTGGCAGCGGCCAATGCGTGGTAACGACTAGGACGGCCTTAGTGGAAATCAGGATACCAACGACGGCTCCTAAGCCAATTGGCGCCAAGAAACGCAAATTCTTCTTGGGATTGGCGCGAAAGTGATTCACTGCTTGTAAGAGGCGGTCATACAACCCGACCACGACGGCAAAAATACTGCCGGAAAGACCTGGAATGACAAGCGCGATGCCGATAATGGCACCTTTGATGAAATTTAGCATAACATCTCCTTATAAATGGATTTTGGCATGAATATGGGTAAAAAGGCGTACTGTTTATGAGCCAGCCTGTAAATTTATCGGCGGCGTGGTCACATGAATGCCCGCAGAGTTTAGCGCCGCAATGTAAGCAGCGAGAAAGGTCCGTTGTAAACTGAGTTGTTCACCATTTTCCGCGTAGAAGAGGACTTGGTAAGTAAACGTGCCATTTTGGTCCTCCGTCAGACCCAGAATATCCGGGCCTTCGGTGATGGTCGAGAATTTTGGAACCAGGTCGGTATTGACCTGTTCAATGGTTTTGCGGACCAAATTAAGATCGACAGTCGGTTCAAGCGGTAACTTGATGAGTACCTGCATGTTACTGCGGGAAAGGTTGCTGACGATTGTAATGTTGCGATTAGGGATGAAGTTAACCGTACCGTCATAACTCTTGACCACCGTGGTGCGTAGGCCAAGGCTTGTGACTGTTCCGGAGATTTTGCCTAATTTGACAATATCGCCAACGTCAAACTGCGCTTCCAATAGAATAAAGAAACCAGTCACAACGTCATTGACGAAACCTTGGGCACCAAAGCCGATTGCCAAGCCGGCCACGCCCGCACCGGCAAGTAATGTCCCCACCGGAACTCCCAGCGTTGATAGGATCGCGTAAAAATAGAAGAAGAGCACAAAATAGAAAAAGAGATTGCGCGAAAGGGTATGGATGGTTTTGACGCGGGTACCTGATAAATGGGCGCGCCGTTGATAGCTTTTAAAAGCCCGATTGATGGCGAACTGGCCTAAACGATAAAGTGCAAGAAATAAAATCGAAAAGAATAGCAACGACAGAACCTTATCAATCAGGGTTCCGGCAATTTTATCCCAGTTGATGGTTTTAAAATACCGTAACCACACATTGGGTTGTTCAGTTACGGTCGTTGCCGTGAACATCATGCCTGTCACGTGACGACCTCCTCTTGGTGTTGGCTTTATTTTACCAGAACCGGGGCGGATCTGCTGGAGATTTGTCATGATGCGGATAAGTTTTTACTTTTGGTGGGAGAAGGGGTGGGTGAGGGTGGTAGGGAGTAAGTGTGGTAAGGTAATTCGGTTTCGGATGTGTTCAATAGCGCAGGGGGCGGCGTGTGAGGGCATTGATCGCAATGGGCAGAGCCGGGCCATTGGGGGAATAAGATTTGCGGGGCAATCCGGCCCGAAACGCGCTCGCAGGCCCAGAAACCTACACATAAGGATCTCGAACCTAAATGGCCAAAGCCTAGGTATTGGGGGAATAAATTTTGCAGGGCAATCCGGTTCCGAAACGCGATCCCCGGCGCAGAAGCCTGCGTGTAAGGACCTTGGGCGTGATGGCCAAAGAGGATAAGAATTGGAAGGCAATTCGGTTCCGAAACGCGTTTGCAGTCGCAGAAATCTACGTGTAAGGACCTCAAGCCTAAATGGCCAAAACCTAGGTATTGCGGGGATAAGGATTGGAAGGCAATCCGGCTCCGAAACGCGCTCGCAGGCCCAGAAACCTACACATAAGGACCTCGAACCTAAATGGCCCAAGCCCAGCCATTTAGGTTCGAGGCCACTTATGTTCCGGTTTCTAACCGGGCCTGCTCACGCTCTTTAAATCTTTTGCACCGCTCTCCCCTCGATGTTATGATTGATGTAACCAACTGGTTTGAAATGGAGGGTGTTGCATGTCAGGTGGAGAGATTGCTTGGATCATTGCTGCGGTTGCTTTTTTGATTATTGCTTTGGCGATTGCCGTCATTGCGATTCGGGTTTCGGGTGTGACCAAGGAAGTTAAGGAAACGGTTGCCGAGACGAATAAGACGTTGAACACGGTCAACGGGGAGCTTGGCATTTTGACGAAGGAAGTCGAAGGCCTTCTTGCGAAGAGCAATACCCTTCTTGAAGATGTAAATGGCAAGGTGGCGGCAGTTGATCCGGTCTTTACTGCAATTGGCGAACTTGGTGAAAGTGTTTCCGATCTGAACCAGTCAACGCGCAATCTGACCGAACGCGTTGCTCATGGTGCCAAGAACGGGGCCAAGGCGACGGTTGCGACACGTATGGGTGCCAAAGCATTTTCAATGTTGACCAAAAAGAAACATCATAATGAATAGCAGGAGGAATCATCATGGCTAAAAAAGGACATTTTTTGCTTGGATTTGTATTCGGAGCTGCCAGTGCCTTAGCAACGACTTATTTATTGACTCCGCAAACCAGTGACGAGTTAAAGCGACGGGTTAAGCATGCTTCCGCGAATTTAGCCGATCGTGCGGTTGATTACTATGATTACGCCAAAGAGGCTAGTGCTGACTGGAAGCAAAGCGCGACGGATTTTGTCGATGACTTGAAGGCGCGTGGTAATGATGCCGATGGGTCAGAAGCGTTGGCTAATTACGATGCTGCGACCGAGCAATTGCGCGACCAATTGAATACTGCAGCGGATACGGATACTTCAGCTGATTTTGATGACATTGTGCTGGACGGTAAGAGTGCGTTTGCCCAAGCCAAGGATGACGATGAAGGCAGTGAAACCCGCACCGATGAAGTGCCGGAACCGACCGAACCAAAGCCAGTTAGTGGGGCCGCCGCATCTGAGGCCAAACCGGCAAGTTCTGAATCTGAAGCCACCGACTAATCAGCACTAGTAACCACAAGATTTTGAATATTAAAAATGGCGACAAACGAAAGACACCCCGACGTGAGCGCCTTTCGTTTGTCGCTTTTAGCATCGTAGCTGAATTTGTTTGAAGCATTTTGATCATGAATGAGGGAGAATACTATGCTAAATAGCGAACGTCAGGCACACATCAAAGCTACTTTAAGTACTGCGGCTGAGCCACTCAGTGCGTCGAGTTTTGCACGGCGGTTTACCGTCAGTCGTCAGACCATTGTCGGCGATATTGCGCTTTTGCGGGCCCAAGGCGAACCGATCATTGCGACGCCGCGTGGTTATACGTTGTCGCATCCAGCGGCCCATGAGTTTTTGATTCCTTGCAAACATACGCCGGAGCAAACGGAACAGGAGCTGCAGCTGATCCTCGACAACGGTGGCTGGATTGAAGATGTTTTGGTCGAGCATCCGTTATATGGTCAGTTACGCGGTCAGCTGAATATTCGCACCGTTGCCGATATGAAGCTGTTTTTGAGTCGTTTAGCGCGTTATCAAGGCCGCCTCTTGTCCGAGTTAACCGGTGGCATTCATTTGCACACGATTAGCGTTAAAAATGAACGGAATATCGCCAAAATTAAAGAAGCACTGCGCAAGGCCGGTATTTTATATGAACAGTCGGAAGCAGACTAGACAATTTCGGTGGTAGAGACAAAAACAGCAGCAGTCAACAACATAAAAATGGTCCCGAGGAGGCAGCGTCTACCTCTTTGGGACCATTTTCGATATTAGCGCACTGGTCATCTTTTACCGACGAGCAACTCGGCGTCGTTAACCATTGATGACGGTGAATTCTTTTGATGTGTGGGTAAAAGGTTCGCAGCCGGTTTCCGTGACGTGGACACAGTCTTCGATCCGAACACCAGCGACACCAGGAACGTAAATACCGGGTTCAATCGAGAAGCACATGCCTGGCTGTAGAATCATATCGTTGCCTTCCATGATGGATGGGAATTCATGGGTGGACATGCCGATACCATGACCCAAACGGTGATTAAAATACTCGCCGTAGCCCGCTTTGGTAATAATGTCGCGGGCAATTTTGTCCAGTTCGGATGCTTTTAATCCCGGCTTAACGGCATCCATGGCAGTCAGGTTCGCTTCTAAACAGATATCAAAAATTTCACGCGGCTTACCGGTAACCTGGCCAAAAGCGACGGTACGGGTGGCGTCGGACATGTACCCATGGTTGTCAGTACCAAGATCAAACAAAACCAGTTCATTTAGCGCAAGTTTCGTCCCCATCGGTTCGCCATGCGGATTGGCCGCATCTACGCCAGCTTGGACGATGGTGCCGAAACTCATGTGCATGACGCCTTCCTTCATCATGGTATAGTCAATCTCGGCAGCGACTTCCTGTTCAGTGGCACCTGCCTTAATCGCCTTAAACCCGGCTTGGAACGCGCGGTCAGCTTGAGCACCGGCGATTTCCATTTGTTTAATTTCAGCTGGTGTTTTGATTAACCGTTGCTTTTCAATGAAACGGGAAGCATCAATCGGAAAAGTCGCATCAGGAAACTGCTTCATGATGGCTTCAAATTTGAAGACAGCGAGGTTATCCTTTTCGATCGCCCACTTGGTTGGATTAGGGTTCACGGCCTTAATATGGGTCGCCATAACGGCAAACGGATCCTCGTGATCAAGATAGCCAAACACCTGATAAGGCCAGCCGGCTTTTTTAACTTCCTCAATGGTTAATTGCGGGGTAAACAGGAAAGGATCCTTGTCCGGGGTGACGATTAAGGCGGTGATCCGTTCTTCGGGATCTTGGAAGAAGCCCGTGTAATAATTGATATTGACTGGGTCACTGATATAGGCAAGGTCAAGGCCTTCTTCGCCGACCCAGGTTTGTAATGCTGCTAAATGCTCGTTCATCGTGGTCCTCCTCAAAAGGGCACAGCACAAAATATCATGCAAAGCGAATCTTTTACCGCATTTTGTGATGCACCGTGATATTAACGCGCCAATTGCTCAGGCACTGAAAATGACCCGCACAATAAGGGACCAATCTCAATGCCTGATGCAACTTTCCTTACCAGTATATCACGAGCCTTGAGGGACACTTTCTGAAAAGCCCGTTTGTGAAAATTTCATGGAAAATTCAGTAAAACGCTTGCATTGCCTTTCTCATTCTGCTATTTTGGAATGTAAATAGATGTTTCGTGATTTTCATACTCACGACTAAGGAGAAAATAAAGTGGAAAAACAAACAATAACAATTTATGATGTTGCCCGCGAGGCAAATGTATCGATGGCGACGGTGTCCCGAGTGGTTAATGGTAACCCGAATGTGAAGCCGGCTACCCGCAAGAAAGTTCTAGAGGTTATCGAACGCCTCGACTACCGGCCGAATGCGGTGGCGCGCGGCTTGGCCAGCAAGAAAACGACAACTGTCGGCGTGATTATTCCCGACGTCACGAACATGTTCTTCTCAAGCCTGGCCCGCGGGATTGATGATGTTGCAACCATGTACAAATACAACATTATTTTGGCGAACTCGGATGAAAATAACCAAAAGGAAGTTTCCGTACTTAACACCTTGTTAGCCAAGCAGGTTGACGGGTTGATTTTCATGGGTCATGAACTGACCGATTCGATTCGCGCTGAATTTTCCCGGAGCAAAACGCCGGTTGTACTGGCAGGTTCGATTGATCCAGATGAACAGGTTGGCAGTGTCAATATTGACTACGTGGCCGCGGTTGAAGAAGCGACGCACCAATTACTGGAGAGCGGTAATAAGCGGGTGGCATTGGCGACCGGCTCGCTCACCCACCCGATTAACGGCCAGTTCCGCCTCAAGGGCTATAAACAGGCACTTGAGAAAGCCGGTGTTGCCTATGACGAAAGCCTGATTTTTGAAAATGAGCCAAGTTATCAGGCAGGGTTGGCATTGTTTGGTAAGCTGCAGAAAGTCGGCGCAACGGCTGTCATTGCCGGCGATGATGAACTGGCAGTCGGCATTTTGGATGGCGCACTGGACAAGGGCGTGAAGGTGCCGGATGATTTTGAAATCATTACCAGCAACAACACTAAGTTAACCGAAATGACCCGGCCACAACTGACATCAATTGATCAGCCGCTTTATGATATTGGTGCTGTGGCAATGCGGTTGCTGACAAAGATGATGAACAAAGAAGAGATCGAAGAAAAAACCGTGATGTTAGGTTTCGATATTTTGAAACGCGGCTCAACCAAATAAAGGTGTTGAGCGAAATCAGCTTTGGCACCTCATGAGCAATAAAAAAATCGGTTCTAAAGACAGATGATGTGTGTCTTTAGAACCGATTTTTGCGTTACTAGATTGATTGGCCTGCAAGATAACGCATGAACCTACTGACCGCTGCCAGTTGTAGCAGGTGTGGTTTGCTGATTATTGGTCGTTGTGCCACCAGTCGTGTTACCGCCAGTCGTTGTCGTGCCGGTACCGGTTGTTTCACCGCCAGTGCCAGTTGCGCCGTTCGTCCCGCCAGTACCCGTGGTTTGCGGTTCACTTGGCTGGTTTTCGGAGGTTCCTTGCTGGTTTTTCTGGCTGGAAGGCACCGTGACGCTAGGCGTTTGGCTGCTTTCAGTTGTGGCCGGTGTCGTAGTTTCAGGCGTGATCGGTGTTTCCTGATGCTCTTTTTTGGCTTCGGTCGAGCGACCATTAGCGTCAGAAACCTGGCCATAGCCATTACTTTTACCGTTGAGATGGTCATAGAACAATTGATAATTGTCTTTGCTGCCACCGATGCCAAATTCGGCTTTCGCAGTTGGCTCCCAATCATTGTAGAGGCTGGTAACGGTTGATCCGCCTGTATGGTAAGTCCGCCCGTTAAAAGTTAAGGTGCCAGCCGGTTGTCCGGTTTGTTTATCGACAATGACGGACTTGACGGTACTTGGTCGGGCTAGCTTTTTGTCAACTTTAAATTGCTTAGGGATGGTGTGATAAACCGCATTGGCTAACTTCGACCAGTAAGCTTCGTTGGTCATGGAGCTATTTTCATCAAGCGTGTAGTTGGTACCGTTGCTGTTGTCATGACCCATCCAACTGGCAATGGTGACACCCGGCGTTGAACCGATAAACCAAATATCGCGGAAATCGTTGCTGGTACCGGTTTTCCCGATCAGGTTGTCCGTATTGAAGCGCAGCTGATAGTTCAGGCTCTCGGCAGTCCCTGATTCAACCACGTTTTTCAACATTTGATTCATGATGTAGTTCGTACCTTTGGAGAAAACCTTGGTCTTTTTAACCTGATGGCGGTAGATGGCATGGCCTGAAGGATCGACGATTTCAGAGATGACATAAGCTGGTACGTGTTCGCCTTGATTGGCAAAAGTGGAAAAAGCGCTGGCTTGTTCCTTGACGTCGACGCCATAATCGGTACCGCCCAAGGCTAGACCGAGCTGGCTGTAATCGTTATCCGTGAGGGTATCGATGCCCATTTTTTCCATGTAGCTTTTGACATTGACGTTCGGCTTGATGTGTTTATACAGATTAACTGCCGGAATGTTGTAGGATTGGGCAAGCGCTTCGGTGGCAGGGATGAACCGATTTTGAATCTGGTCGCCGTAATCGGTAACGCTGTAATTGTTGCCGAGGTTGGTCTTGGAGTCAGCCAAAGCGGTTTGGGAACCGATGACTTTTTGATCGATCGCCGGTGCATACACCAAAAGCGGTTTGATGGTGGAGCCGGGAGAACGTAAGGTGTAAATGTGATTGAGTTCACCTGAGACCCCGCCAACGAAACCGAGAACAGCGCCGGTTTGGTTGTCCAACACGACAGAGCCGTTTTGAACCGGATGCTTAACGGTTTCGGTTTCGCCGGTTTTAGGATTGATCTGAGTGCTGGTGTAGGTTTGACCGAATGTATTTCGCGTGGCGCGCATCACAAATTGCATCCGATCGTACACGTTCTTGTTGATGGTACTTTTGATTTGGTAATTTTTGGAAGCGAAAAGATCGCCTGCTTGCCTCAAATAGTCGTTGTTTAAGGCATTGTCTTTGGCAAGGTCGGCAGCAGAGTGACCATCATTTTGGGCTAATTTCTCAGCTAATAATGATTTAGCTTCACTGAGCACCATGTTGTAGACATACCCATACTCATTGTCATCCTGTTCGGCATTTTCCGGCTTGAGGAACGCGCCTTTTAGATCGAATGACTTGGCTGCAACATACTGCTTGTGACTGATGACGCCAGCTCGATACATCCGAAACAGCACGGTCTGTTGCCGATTAATGCCGGATTTAAGGCTGGCTTTTAGTTGACCGTTGGCAGTATACGGCGTGTAAACAAACGGACTCTGCGGCAAGCCAGCAATAAAGGCGGCTTACGGCAGGTTCACTTGACTGGCAGAGACGCCAAAAAGTCCTTGCGCAGCTGCTTCGACGCCGGCAATGTTTTGCCCCTTGTTGTTCCGACCCAGCGTGGCGACATTCAGATAAGTTTCCAGGATTTCGTTCTTGCTGAAATGATTCTTTAGGCGCCGCGCCAACATGATCTCCGCGGCTTTACGTTTGAAGGTTGTCTCTGAGTTCAAAAACATCATTTTGACAACCTGCTGCGTTAAAGTCGAGCCGCCAGTTTGGTTACCCATGCCGGTTAAATCGGAAAAGAAAGCCCGAATCACCGCCTTGGGCACAACCCCGTCATGACGGTAAAAGTCCTCGTCTTCAGTGGCAATGATCGCCTTGGTTAGCCACGGCGACATGTCGTTAAGGCTGACTTTTGTGGAATACAAGTCGCTTTTGACGTCACTGAGCTTAACGTTATGTGCAAAATACATACTTGAAGTACGGCTGGTGTTGGATAGCGTTGCCTTCATTGCTGCTTCGGTCGGAATCGGCGTTGCATCGATAATCGACACAAAATAGCCGCCAAATAAGCCGAGCCCGAAAACAGCCGCAATGCCTAAAACGCCTAATAAGTAATAGACAATACTTTTGATACTTTGAAGCGTGACATTACCGTAAAAAACAATGGCAGTCTTACCCGTTAAATGTTTGGAATCAGCTTTGGAATCAGGACGCCGCGTCACGAATGCCGTGAACCAGCGGCGAAATCGAGTCCCAAGCGTCTTGACCCGATCGACGAACTTTTTCAAGTGCTTGTCCCACCTTAAATTTTGGTCTAATACTCCTTAGTATACCGTAAAAATAAAGCGGATTCTAATACTGTTGGCAAGAGCGTGAGCGTGGCCGGTTAGAAAGCGGAGCATAAGTGGCCTTGGGCGTGATGGCCGGTCTTTGGCCATTGCGACCAAGGTCCTTATACGCAGACTTCTGCGCCGGTGAACGTGTTTCGGAGAGCATCGGTAAACGGGCCGGTCTTTGACCATTGCGACCAAGATTCTTATACGCAGACTTCTGCGCCAGAGAATGCGTTTGTGGAAAGCGCCAGTTTCTGTTTGCGAGAACGCACTTCAAAACCAACTTGTCTGTTTGTCCTCACCATTCATAAGTTCAAGCGGCTTCACTTGCGACCCGCGTTGTGTTGTGCAAGACTGATAACTATATAAAATAAGCGAGCGAGAACAGGAGTCAGTTATGTACCGAGTTATTTTGTTTGATGTAGACGATACCTTGTTGGATTTTAAAGCAGGGGAACTAAAAAGCCTGGCTAAGATGTTTGCCAGGCTTAAATTACCATATACGCCGCGGATTGAGGCGAGTTATTTGAAAATCAATGCTGATCTGTGGCGTGATTACGAAGCAGGCCGGATTACGCGACCGGAATTGTTTGACGTGCGATTTGCCAAGCTGTTTCGCCATCATCATTTGAACGCCGATCCCCATTTGGCTGAACGGACATATCACCATTTTCTGGATCAGGAAGCGATTTTACTGCCACGCGTGACGGAAACTCTGGATGCTTTAAAAGACTATCGGCTGTTTATCGTCAGCAATGGCATTGAGCCGGTCCAGCGTGAGCGTCTGGCAACCAGCGGCTTAATTGATTATTTTGAGGACATCTTTGTTTCCGATAGTGTCGGGAGTCCGAAGCCGACCGTGGCGTTTTTTGATTATGTTGCCAAGCGAATTCCCCGGTTCAATCGACATGAAACATTGATTATGGGCGATTCGTTGACGTCGGACATTCAAGGCGGCATCAACGGCAAGATTGATTCAATCTGGTTCAATCCGCATTTTCAACCTAATCGCGAGCAGATAACGCCGACTTATCAGCTGAATGAATTCAGTGATTTGACGAAATTACTGCTGGCAAACTAGACGATGTGTGGCTTAATCGACCAAGCGAATGGTGCCAGTTGTGACGACCATTGTTCCTTGGGCCGTTTTTAACAGCAAGGCACCATTGTCATCGAACCCGCTGATGATTCCGGTCAGCGGGTTTTGTGTGCTGCTAACCGTGATTTGCCGACCGATCCAGGCAGCCTTCGTGCGATAAATCGGCATAATGGTGTCAGGATTTGCAAACAACCGCATGAGATTCGTCAAGAAACGGCCGGCAAGCTCCGGACGCGGATCGGTGCTAGGCTTTTCATCAAGAAGGGTGGTAATCGGCTGATCGGTTGGTAAAGGCGCTGTCGGGGTTGGGAAGATGTCAACGCCGACGCCAAGCACCACAGCATTTTGTTCGAGCAATGCTTCTGCCAAAATACCGGCAACCTTTTGGCCGTTTTTTTGCAAGTCGTTGACCCATTTAATGGCGGTGGCAATACCAAATTGGGTTTCAATGGCTTGCTGCAAAGCGACACCTGCAGCCGGCGTGATTAAGGCACGGCTGATTTGCGGGTGGAAGGCGTAACTCAGATAGAGACCGGCATCGGCAGGACTGGCAAAGGGTTTGCCATGGCGTCCGACACCGGCAGTTTGTTCACCGGCAATTAGAATTTGCGGCAACGTTGCTCCGTTTTGAACCGTTTGTTTTAAAACCGTATTGGTCGAGGTTACCGTTGCTTGCGTGGCCACTGCTGCGCGCAGGTGCGGATCATCTAACCATGGATCTAAGCTATCAGGCGTTAACATAAGAAAGCTTCCTTTCTGGGATTAATCGCAAGTGCGCCAGAAGTCAGGTGGCAGACTTCTGGCGCACAGGCATGAGTATGAATTTTAAAACTTGCCAAGAACAGTTATCAGTAATGTGAACACTGATTACATTTTAAAAATACAGAGACTTAGCTTATTTGACTAAGCGGCTGATTGCGTCGGCGTAATCAGCCGCTGTGATGATATCTTTAATTGGCATGTACTCATTCGCCTGATGCATGACATTTTCCTGTCCCGGCATCTGGGCTCCGAAAGCGACACCCCGTTTGATGATTCGGCCATAGGTACCGCCACCGATGACTTGTTCGTGACCGGCAATACCAGTGTGGTCAGTGAAAGTTTGCAATAGGGTTTTAACCAGCGGATCGTCACCAGGAACATAGTGCGGCTCCTGTGCATGACCACTCAGCGTCACGTCGAATTGTTCAGCACCGACCGCGCTTTCAATTTGATCACGGATTTTATCAGCATCGGTGCCTTGCGGATAACGGACATTAACCAACACACTTTGTTCGCCATCCTGGGTAAACGTGAAGATATCCGGGCTAGCAGTTAGCTCGCCCATTAGTTTGTCCGTGTAGTTGATACCTAAGTGGTGGCCGCGTGAATCTAAATGCAGGTATTTGGCGACCATGGTCAGATACGCTTTGCCCGCCGGATCAAAAGGCAGATCAGCTAGCAAGCTTGCCAGATAAGTGGCGGCATTCTTGCCATCCTTTGGTTCCTGGGCATGTGCACCTTTACCTACGATTTCAATCGTTGTAGGATTACCCAACGTCAAGGTGAGTTTGACACCTTGCTGATCGGCCCAGTCGTTGACTTGAGTCGCAAAGCTTTCAGGCAAGTCGCCGGTAATGGTTGCTTTTGCTTCTTGCGGAACCATATTTGGTCGAATACCCGCCGAAAATTCATTCAAAGTCAGTTGGGCTTCTGCTGCAGCAACCGGTTTTTGCACGATTTTGAAGCTGGCAATGCCTTTTTCACCGTTGATAATTGGAAATTCGGCATCAGGAGAAAAGCCAAAATCCGGTGCCGGTTCGCTTTCGAGATACCGATGCATGCCAACCCAATCGGATTCTTCATCGGTTCCAAGGATAAAGTGAATCTTTTTATTGATCGGCAGGCCCAGATCGCGGACGAGTTTCAATGCATAGTAAGCAGCAATGCTCGGTCCTTTGTCATCGCTGGTGCCACGACCGTAAATCTTACCATCGCGAATCACCGGGTCAAATGGATCGGTTTGCCAACCGGGTCCGGCGGGAACAACATCGACATGCCCAAATAGTCCTAAAGTTTCAGGACCGCTGCCTAACTCGATCCGACCGGCAACATGGTCCACATTGAGCGTCTTAAAACCATCCCGCTCGGCAATTGCCAAGAAGGCATCCAACGCTTTTGCCGGACCGGGTCCAAGGGGATATTCTGCGGTTTTGTGCGCGGTATCGCGCTCGGAGTTGATCTTCAACAGTGTCGTGAGATCAGAAAGAAGCTGGGGTTCTAATTTTTCTGCTTCCTGCTGCCAATTAATTGCCATGAGGTTAACCTACTTTCTTTCTATCGTTGTCTTTAGAATAGCATGTTTGTTCCACGGAAACGACTGAATCATTCGGAGAAAATGGAAAAGTGGTCAAGATCCGGTGAAAAGCTTGTCATGACGCGATTGTAAGCACACCCATGTCGTAACCCTTCTCAACCGATTTCAGTGACCCGAGCATTAAGCAAGGGGGTGTCAAATGCCGAATTGCCTAATGCCCAGTGGATGAGCGGCTTTTCTTTTAAGGGAATGCTGCGATAGAGCATGAGCCAGGTTGCCATGTTTTCGGCAGATGGCAACACTTGCACATCTTTGGCTTTTAACCAGCCTGCTTTGGTTTTTAAGTAGAGCCGGCTATTTTCGTAGCGTGCGGCCAGAACCCGGGCGCGCGTGTTGTCAGCAACATGCCCAGTAACATTTTGCTGATGCAGCGGGTTGGCATAAATCGGGGCATGGAAGCCGCGACTAGTGACGACGATTTTTTGGTGGAGAAACAGGCTGGCCCAGCCAGCTTGGGGTGCGAGGTTGATCGTTGTAGCTGGCACGAACGCGTTATCGCCGATTTGATAATACGTGTTGCCGGCAATGGTGACCATTGCAGAAATCGCAATTGGGGTTTGCGGTGCTAACTGTTCAGGACGTAACAGCGGTTGATAAGGGTTTTCGTAAACCGGAAGCGCCGAGACACTGGAGTTAGCGCCAAGATCGTTGATACTGGTGGTAACGGAAGCGGCTTTCAGCGCCTGAAATTCATGTCCAAGACTCGTATAGTTGGTCACGACACCATCAATGTTGAGGTTAACCAGCCAAGTCCACCGATCACGATCCTCGTTCATCTCATCCCAGACGTACACTTTTTTGCCAAGGTCATGCAGCTGATTGACCAGCTGCGGCGTCACCAGATCCGAACTTAAATTAATGCCGTCTACATAAGTCAATACATCAAAATTGATCCGTTTAAGCGAACCAACAATTAAAATCCGCGGCACAGAAGGCAAATCCGCCTGCAAGCGCTTGAGACTGGCAGCCGAAAATGAATGGAACATGACGCGGTTTTCCATGTGATACTGTTTAATCAAAGCTGTAATTTTGTCTTCAAGGTGGGGATGCGGTTCGCCTTTAACGATTTTGGTTTCAATCAAGAATTTGTGGTTTGTCTGTTGCTCGTGAGCGAAAAGCTCTTCGAGGCTGTGAACCGGTTCGCCATTTTTGGTATGATATTGCTGAAGTTGCGCAAAAGTGCTCTTGGCAATGGTCAGATTGGCGCCGGTCATGCGTTGAATCGTTGAATCGTGCTGGATCACGACCACGCCGTCAGCACTTTCATGTACATCGAGTTCAACATAATCAGCGCCCTTGTTAAAAGCACTATCGAAACTTTGAAAAGTTTCTTCCGGATAGTTCAGCGGATCGCCACGGTGGCCAACCAGCGTAAACCCTGAAAGCAGAAGAAATAATGGCAGCAGCAAAACTGCCACAGTGAATCGTTTGCCCATACAGGCGGCTCCTTTCCAGAAAAAAACATCATACCACAAACATAGCACAGTGAGCGCGAACCGGCGCGTTCAGAAGTCGGAGTGTAAGTGGCCTTGGGCGTAATGGCGGGCTTTGTCATTGCGACCAAGGTCCTTACACGCAGGCTTCTGCGCCGGGGAGCGCGTTATAGAAGGAAATGCCAAACCACAAACCATTCGCTGCCGACAGAGCGACAGACACCAACCGCGTGACGATAAACTCAAACCGAAATCAGCAAACAAATAAGGAGCGTCAAAGATGGCAGAAAAATATCAGGTTTTTGATTTGATTCAGGAAATTACCCGGCTGGACGGGAGTCGCTATTTTGAACTGGGGAACGTCATGCTGAATGGCCGTGCCGAAAAGGCTTCTATGAAGGGCTTTATTAAGCGGGTGCGGATTGTTCAGCTGAACATTGCCCACTCAACCGCTGTGGCAACTTATGAAAAGTATATCAACGAGCATTATGAATTTCCGCCGGCTGATTTAACCAGTTGGGAAGAATGGGACAAACCGGAAGGCCCGATTCGCGATGCTTACCATGAGATTCTCCGGCAAAATCATGTCGGGTAAAATAGGACGATGAGGGTTTCTGCCGGCTCGGCACTCGAGAGATAGATTTTAATAAAAACCTCAATTTTTTGAATAATTTCCGTGATTATCGCATAACCGGGCTTGTCAGCGTGACAATTTTCGCGGATAGGTCGGACACGCGCTTTGCGTCACATTGACGCTACTTATATAATGTAAGGCATATGAAAGCGAGGGATCCGCGTGAAGTATTTAGGTAAATGGCTTATCCCGTTCGTCGCGGCGATCGCGGTTTTTATTGGCATGCAATTTGACAGCGGTTTTTATACCAAGCCAGTGGGTCAGGTTGAAGCAGTTAAAGTGGTCAAAACCACCAACCACCAAGACGAAGATCAAAACCATGACCGGCTGATCAAACAGCAGGTTCGTGTGCGTCTCCTGAATACCGCCAAACGCGGCAAACGCATTACCATGCATAATACATACTCGTTTAGCGGTGCGCTGGATAATGAACTTCGCGTGGGCGAGCAGGTTTTCCTGGATGTTGATAAAGGCGCCTATACCTTGAACAATGTGAAACGGGATGCGATTCTGGCGGCACTGCTGGTCTTGACTTTTGGTTTGATCTTTTTGGTCATGGGCCGGCGAGCGTGGTTAACGAGCATTAGCATTTTACTTAACACGGTAATCTTCTTTGTCGCAGTTGAATGGGAGATCGGTAGTAAACAGTGGCAGGCGTGGTGGCTATTTGTTATTTTGGCGGTGATTTTCACTGTTTTGACGGCAGTGTTCATTGTCGGGTTCAAGCCGATTGCGGCAACTATTTCACTGGGGACGTTGTTAGCCACCGCGGCTGCAGTGGCACTTGGCTATGGCATAATGGCCCTGACCAATTACAACGGTATTCACTTTGAAGAGGTCAAATACGCCACCCAGACGCCGCAACTTTTATTCTTCGGTCAAATTGTGATCGGCTCTTTGGGCGCTGTGCTAGACGAGGCGAGTGATATTTCAGTTGCGATCTTTCAGCTTCATGACACGGCCAAGGAGCGGTTTCGGGCAGGGATGGCTATTGGCCGCAATGTCATGGGACCGCTGATTTCGGTTCTGTTTATGATTTTCATCGCCGATACGTTTATGGAATCGGTTTTGTGGATTCGCAATAATAACTCGATTGCGCAAACGGTTATCTGGGTGATGGGGCTGGGATTTGCCCAGAGCCTCATCAGCGCGTTTGGCATTGTACTGGCGGTGCCGGTGACGAGCGGAATAGCAGCGATGATGGCTAAAATTAAGAAGGTGACAGCATGAACGCCATTCTTGCATTAGCCTTGGTTCTGCTTGTCATGATGTTTATTGTCGGCGGCAAGCAAGGCCTGTCAAATTTCTTTGCTTTAGCCGTCAACGCCTTGTTAATGATCCTGGTCGTCATTTTAATGGCCAGCGGGTTTAATCCGATTATTGTAGCCATTATTTTTGGGCTGATTATATTGGCCAGCACCATTTTCTTAAGCACCAGTCAGCTTTCTGTGGCCGGCCCGGCGTTTGTCTCGTCTTTATTAATTATGACATTGTTAGTCGGACTGATTCTTTTGACGATGACGTTAAGCCAGACAGCTGGGTTTGGACCGGAAGATTCCGAGGCGTTGGAAGGCTTTTCCGTGTATATCGGCGTCAGTTTCCCGCACATTTTGATTGCGACCACCTTGCTAGGCACGCTTGGAGCGATCGCCGAAGCAGCGATTGCTGTTGCAGCCGGAATGGATGAGATTAAGGATCAGGCAAGCGCTACCGGGATTAAACAAATGGGTCACGAGATTATCGGGACTGCTTTAAATACGCTGTTCTTTGGTTTTTTTGGCGGTTTTTCTTCGCTGTTTATCTGGTTTGCGTCACTGCGCTATCCATTTTCACAAGTGATTAATAACAAGATTTTTGTTGGCGAACTCTTGCAGGTCTTGATTTCGGTTATTGCCGTCATTTTGACTGTGCCGATGACGACTTGGGTGGTCACGACCAGACATGCACATCGCCGAAAGGAGTAATATGCAATATTTTATTGCAGATACGCATTTTTTCCACGCGGATCTTTTAGGAAACAACGATTTTGCTCCGCGCCTGTTTCCAACCGTTGAGGCAATGGACGCGGCGATGATTCAGGCATGGAATGCGCGCGTTGATGATCGCGATATCGTTTATCATTTAGGTGACATTGCCATGAATCCGGAGCATTTTCCCCAACCACCGGAAGTGTTGGCGATCCTATTGCAGCTGCACGGCCGGATTGTTTTTATAAAAGGAAATCACGACTACGAATCACTGTTTAAATTTCTTCATCGCCATGATCCGGGCGTGAACGGCTTGCCTAAGTTCACCTTCCATTCGGTTGGCACGATTATCAAGGATGACCATACGCAGTTTATCATGACGCATTATCCGTTGATGATGGGTATTGTGAAGCAGACGCTGAATTTACACGGCCACATTCACCACAATAGCGTCAATATTGCGGAGAATATCAATGTAGGCGTGGACGCTCCGGAACGGGATTTGTTAGTGCCGCATTTGCCTTTTGGCACCCCACTGACGGCGGCTGAAGTACACAAGATTTATCGGCTTAAAGCTGCAGTGTTGGCTAAGGAACGCTGAGCGCATTGTGATGTTTGACCCGTTGTCTTGCAGGGCATAGGATAAAACTAGGGTACTAGTTTAGAAATGTCACCTGAAAGACCGATTAGGGAGGTGCCTTGTGGAAAAGTTAGTGATTCTGCACACGAATGATCTGCATTCCCACTTTGAAAACTGGCCGAAAATTCGCCGGTTTATGTTGGGAACCCGCGCTGCAGAACAGGCAGAAGGGGCGAGCGTTTTAGCGTTTGACGATGGCGACGCAATGGATCGTTCGGTACCGTTAACCGAAGCAACGGACGGGCAGATTAATATTCAGCTGTTGAATGAAATCGGCTATGATGCGGTGACCATTGGCAACAATGAAGGCGTCGGCAATCCGCATCAGGTGTTGGAGCATTTGTACGATCACGCTAATTTTCCCGTTGCACTGGCCAACTTGTTTGAACCGGATGGCACGCGTCCGCATTGGGCCAAGCCCATTGTCATGAAGCAGACACCGGCAGGGACGCGAATTGCCATTGTCGGCTTTACGGCACCATTTTTCCTGACATATCAGCCAAATGGGTGGCAGGTTAAGACAGTGGCAGACGTTTTTCCGGCGATTCTCAAACAGCTTGAGGGCACCTATGATGTTTTGATTGTGCTATCACATTTAGGCATTGAGGCTGATCGTCATTTAGCCCAGCAATATCCGCAGATTGATGTTGTGATTGGCGGGCATACGCATCACTTGCTTGCAGAAGGCGAATTACACGGGACAACGTTGTTAACTGCCGCCGAAAAGTATGGCCATTATGTTGGCAAGATTACGTTAACGCTGGATGATGACCACAAAATTCAGACGCGTCGTGCCGAAACCTTTCAAACCGCTTTATTGCAAGCAGCCGCAGCAGATCCGCGGGAAATTCAAGGTTATGAAAGTAAAGGCATTGCCTTGTTAAAACAGCAAAAAGTTGCCCGCTTGCCTAAACACCTGGCGATTCAGTATGATCAACCATCACCATTACTTGATTTTGGCCTGGCAGCCGTCGCTGATGCTGCCAAAACCGATGCGGCGATCCTGAATGCCGGTCTTTTCCTGATCCCACTCGGCCCCGGGATTGTCACCCAGGCTGATCTCCTGACATGTTTGCCCCACCCCATGCACCTGTTAAAAGTAACTTTAAGTGGCAAAGAGCTATGGCGTCTGATCATGGAAATGGAAAAGAACCGCATGTTTCTCCGCCACTTTCACATGATCGGCATGAGCTTCCGCGGCAAAATTTTTGGTGACATCGGTTATCGCGGCATTTCGGTTGATCGAGAAAAGCGGACAGTTTTGTGGCATGGCGATCCATTGGTTCCGGAACGGCAATATACTTTCGCTACCGTCGATAACTTTCTGTTTATTCCGTTCTTCCCAACTATCGAAATTATGGGCAGCAATGAATTTCTTTTTCCGAAACTAATCCGGCAGGTTGTTGGCGATTATATGGCAAAAGTTTTTCCTTTATAAATTCATGCTATACTTTTAGAACTATGGATTATCTGGTTTACCAGTACGAAAAAAGGAGGACGCGACTTGGCTGAACGCGAAGCATTGTCTGAACAAATTGATGTTGCCTTGACTCAGGCTACAACCAAAGATTTACGCGTCGTTAAGGTCGGCCACGACTTGGTAACGATTGATGGCCGCCGTTATCGCATCGTCAAAGACCACCGCGATGCTTTTGACGTTGAACGGTTGAATGAGCGATACAACGATATTCTCGATAAGTACGATTATATTGTTGGCGACTGGGGTTACGACCAGTTACGGTTGCGCGGTTTTTATAAAGATGATCGCCGCGGTGCCAGCAAGGATCAACAGATTAGTACATTAGAGGATTACCTCTATGAATATTGTAATTTTGGCTGTGCTTATTTTGTGCTTGCCTGTCTGGATAAACCGGCAACTAAGGTAGCTGATCGGCGGCACGACCGGGAGCGAAAATCGGCGACAGGCAAAACCGCACACCGGCAACAATCAAAGCCGACACAGCGACAACATCATGGCAAACGTAAGCCTTATGCCAAGGCAAACAAGCCATACACGGAAAAAACGACCCGTTCGACGCATTTTCGTGGCGAACAGGCCAAAACAGTCAATCAAACACAACCACGCAAGCGGCATTTTACGATCCGTCAACGTGAGACTAACAAGAAGTAGGGACAGATTTGAAGTATAAAGGTTATATGATCGATCTTGACGGGACGATTTATCGTGGCAAAGAACGCATTCCGGCAGCTAAAGACTTTGTCGAACGGCTACAGGCGGCGCGGCTTCCTTTTTTATTTTTGACGAACAATACGACGAAAAGTCCTGAAGATGTGGTCAAAAATCTGGCGCAGAATCACGATATTCATGTGGCACCGGAGCAGATTTACACGCCTTCGCTTGCGACCGCGGCTTATTTGACTGATCTCAATCATGGCGATGTTTCCGGAAAGTCAGTGTATATCATCGGTGAGCTGGGGCTGAAGCAGGCGCTTTTGGATACGGGATTGCGGTTGAATGAAGTTGATCCGGATTATGTGGTAGTCGGGCTGGATTATGACGTGACTTACCATAAATTTGAGTTAGCCACATTAGCAATCAAACGCGGCGCTAAATTTATCGGGACTAATGCGGATACCAATCTGCCCAATGAACGCGGCTTGGTGCCTGGAGCAGGGTCACTGATTGCTTTAGTGGAACGCAGTACGCAGCAACGGGCGTTTTATATTGGCAAACCCGAACCGACGATTATGGAAAAAGCGCTGAAGAAGATGGGGTTGCCAAAAGACGCTGTCGCCATGGTTGGTGATAATTACAACACCGACATTAAGGCAGGGTTGAATGCCGGGATCGATACGATTTTAGTCTATACCGGCGTTTCTACCCGTGATTATGTTTCCAAGCAGGTCCAACAACCCACGCATCAGATTGATGCCTTGACGGACTGGGAGGTCTAAATGAAACGCATCGTTCATTGGCTGACGCTTTGGCTAGCGATTGTTAGTGGGGTCATTTTCGTGACGATTTTGAGCACGCTGCTGACGTTCCCGATTTATGCCCATATGGATAACCTGCCGCAAATCGCTGCCATGTCGCTGGGACGGTTGTACCATAATTATTTGCAACTCATGGCATACTTAGACTTGCCGTGGATTGGTACGTTGCATATGCAGGATTTCCCCACAAGCCTGCATGGCGCGCTTCATTTTGCCGATGTGCGCCATTTGTTTATTTTGGATCTTGTGATTGCCCTTGTGACGATTCCTTTTGCCATTCAGTGGGTGCGTCAGCTTAAAGCAGCCAAGAAGCGGTATTTGCTGGTCCGGCCGTTTATGATCGGGGCGGTGGTGCCGATCATTTTAACCGGATTGCTAAGCATTAACTTTGATCGTTTCTTCATCATTTTCCATGAGGTTCTATTTCGCAATCGTGACTGGCTGTTTGATCCGGGGACAGATCCGATCATCAATGTTTTACCTGAAGGCTTCTTCATGCTTTGCTTTCTCACGGCATTTGCCTTATTCGAGGCGATCATGGTATGGGGCATCTGGCGCGGTCGTCAAGATGCCCAGCGTCAGTCACCATTTTAAAAATCAAAAACGCATGCTCCCAATATCGTTGTGACATTGGGAGCATGCGTTTTTGCATACCTAGAAAATTTGATGATTGGTTTAACGATCCACAACTTTAGCAGTGCGGGTTTTAACGGCAGCGATGACCATTGGCAAGAGTGAAATCAAAACGATGCCAAGCGCTACTAACGAAAAATGCTCTTTGACGAACGTTACGTTGCCGAAGTAAAAGCCGCCGAGTACACATAAGGTAACCCAGAGGAAGCCGCCTAATAAATTATAGTGGATGAACTTACCATAATGCATCCGCGAACCGCCTGACACAAACGGTGCAAATGTCCGAATGAGTGGCATGAAGCGGGCAATCGCAATGGTTTTGCCGCCGTGCTTGTCAAAAAACGCTTCGGCCTGCAGCAGCTTGTCGCGGTTGATCAGGCGGCCAAACCAGCCTTTACCGGTAGAAGCGGCCGACCCTACGCGTTTACCAATTTCATAATTCACCGTATCGCCTAAAACCGCGGCAGCCAAAAAGACTGCGAAAAGGATCCAGACGTTTAAGTTATAAGCAGCGTTGGCGGCCAAAGCACTGGCGGCAAACAGCAGTGAATCTCCTGGTAAGAAGGGAAAAACAACGACCCCTGTTTCGATGAAGACCATCGCAAAGAGGATGACATAGGTCCAAGGGCCGAAGCTATTAACGATGGTGATCAAATGCTCATCGATATGCAGGATGAAATCAAACAGTTGGGTCATTGGGTAAGCTCCTTTAATGAATTTACATTTCATTATACGGGATAATATGAAAATTTCATGAAACAAAGGCAAATTTTAGAAAAACGTCAATAAATGTCGTCTTCGATTTCCGGATGCGAATGCGCCAGTCGACTTGCAGCGGCCGCCGCCATGGCCCCCACGATGTCATCAAGAAAGGTGTGGATAATCCCCGGTTCGTGGGCATTAAGCTTGGCCAGTATGCCTGGCTTAATCCGATCGATGTAGCCGTAATTGGTAAAACCAATTGATCCATAAACATTGACAATAGAAAAGGCCAAGACTTCATCGACGCCGTAAAGTCCTTCGTCTTCGGCAATAATTTTCTGCAAAGGCTCTTCAAGCTGGTTGGCCTCGGCTGCCTTATCCAGTGCAATACCGGTCATAACCGCATTTTGCACTTCGCGTTTGCGCAAAACGATTCGAACGTTTTGCGTTGCTTCTTCAATGGTTAAGTTAGGGATGAAACGTTCCTGCAAAAACATGACAAGTTCGCCGATGTCGCTTAAGTTAACGCCGCGCTCATGCAACAATTGGATCGTCCGTTCATAAAGCTTTTCTTCATTGGTCATAATCTCACGCTTTCCTTTAGGCTGGGTGGGGGTAAGGCTGATTTTTATCGATAAAGCTGGGTACTGTGCAACGCTTGCCGCCGTTCCGGATAAAGCCGGCTAAGTGCTTCGTTAATGGCCGTTGGTGCCTCACCGAAGCCACTGGCAATCAGCGGTAGTTTTCCCGCATAACTGACGGCATCGCCAATAGCAAAAATTCCTGGGCGACTGGTTTGCATCTGGGAATCAACCAGAATGCCGTTACGATCGGTCTTAAACTGCCAAGCCTGGAGATGGCGCTTGTCGGTGACAAAACCATAATTAACCAGCAACTTATCGACTGTTAAAACCGGCTCATTGTCACCGCGAACTTCCTTTAACTGCAAGGCGAGCTTGTCATTTTCCTGTTTAACCGCCTCAATCAAATAAGGCGTATGAATGGCAACGCTGCTTTTTTCAAGTGCTGCCACACTTGCCTCGAGGCCCCTGAATTTAGCGCGCCGGTGAATCAGACTGACATGCTTGGCCACCGGCTCCAGCGCCAAAGCCCAGTCAATGGCTGAATCGCCACCGCCGGCAATCGCCACGTCCTGATCGCGAAAGGTCTCCAGATCCTGAACAAAGTAAAACAATTGCCTGCCTTCTAATGCCGGATCGTAATCAACGGCCAATTTACGCGGCGTAAAGGGCCCGCCACCTGTCGCAACGATGACGGTTTTGCTGCGGAAGTCGCCTTGACTCGTATGCAGAATAAACGTCCCGTCTTCTGCTTCATCAATCGTTTGCACTTCCGTAGCGGTTTTGACATCTGGGTGAAAATGCATCAGTTGCTTTTTCAGCTGTGAAACCAGATCTTTTCCGCTGACGTGGGGAAAGCCGCCAATATCGTAAAGAATTTTGGCTGGGTATAAATTACCGGTTTGGCCACCAAGTTCGTCCAGACTCTCAAGCAATAAGACGTCTGCCTGACGCAAGCCAGCATAAAAGGCGGCGAACATACCAACAGGCCCGCCACCAATCACAGTGATTTCATATACATGCTGCACTGACATTTGCAATGCTCCGTTTCTATATAGTATGACGTTCATACCCTACCATATTTTGCGAATAGTTACCAAGTTGACGAAGGCGGAGAGTGCCGGCAATTTAGGGAGATTAAAGTGCCATAAAGCGCGTGCGTTGCGATAATTGGGGGAAAAGTGTAGAAAGCGTAGCAACTGATTTTTAATGCCAACGTTAAGGTTGTAGAAGGGTTCCGTCTATTCATTTAATTGGCGCGAGTTGCCGATGCTGGTATACTACGCCTAGAACGATGCACGTTATTTGACTAAAGAAGGAGAACGAACATGGACTATCCACAATTAGAACTGGCCGATTTCAAAGGCCCAAAAGCAATCTTTAAAACCAGCGAAGGGCAATTTGAAATTGCACTATTTCCAGAACAAGCCCCCAAAACCGTTGAAAACTTCGTCGGCTTGGCTAAAAAGAACTATTATGATGGCGTCATTTTTCACCGGGTCATTGAAGACTTCATGATTCAAGGCGGTGATCCGACTGGTACCGGCATGGGCGGAGAAAGCCTCTGGGGGAAGCCGTTTGCGGATGAATTTTCGAATCAGCTTTTCAACCTGAAAGGTGCCCTGTCAATGGCCAACGCTGGTCCCAATACGAACGGCAGTCAATTTTTCATCGTGACCAATACGCATTTGGACCCAAGCATGAAGGTTCAATTAAGCGAAGCCGGGTTCCCGGAACCGATTATTGACGCTTACCAACAAGGCGGGACGCCATGGCTTGATCATCGCCATACCGTTTTCGGACAGGTATTGTCAGGAATGTCAGTGGTCGAGAAGATCAGCAAAGTCAAAACGGGTGCCAACGACAAGCCAGTTGAGCCTGTGACGATTGATGCACTGACGATTCAAGACTGATATTGGTTGCAAGTGATTTTTAGGGTATACTTAAAGAGAAATCCAATGAAATGAAGTGTCAGAATGGAATATCGCATAGGAGATATCTTGACTGGCAAAGTCACCGGCGTCCAACCATACGGGGCGTTTGTGATGCTGGATGAGCACACGCAAGGATTAGTGCACATCTCAGAATGCCAGCATGGTTACGTCAAGGACACCAGCGATATTTTTACCGTCGGCCAGCGAGTTGAAGTTGTGATTTTGGACATCGACGAATATACCCATAAAATCAGTTTATCTTTGCGTGCTTTACAGGCGCCGCCTAAATTAAGTAAGAAGCGTCGCCGTAAGCACTATTGGACAAGTCGTAAATTTCACACCGGCTTTGCACCGATTGCCGCCCACTTAGATGGGTGGGTCGCTGAAGCACTTGAACATTTAAACGAAGAGGCCACTCAAAAATGAGTGGCCTCTTTCTTTCGTTGAGGCGGTAAGCAATTGTAAAAGCGTGAAGGCGCGGTAAGTGAGAGGAAGGGCAGGGCCGTTGAAAGCAAACTGACTTGTGCGGTTGCTTTGTAGGAAGTTAGTCGGATGTCAATGACGAGTCATGGTGCGAGAATGTTTGACTGATGATTTGTAAAGTTGATATAAACGCAGGTACCGCACATTTTAATGATGACCTGATATCGACAACTTAGATCGCTTAGCTAAGTAGGGTGATTACCGAGATTTGGCGGCTAAATGAAGTGGCGTTTATTATGTTAGGTATTTGGAAATTGACGTGGCAAAATACTTTCAGTGGCCGTTTTCCACAGTAGTCAGCGCAAACAGCTACATATCCGACTGTAAGCGTCATGAGTTAAATGAACTTTAAACGCATTTTACTGCATATTGTTCGCGATAAATGCGAATATTTATACAAATCGGATTAAAACGTTCGCCATTTATCGGAATTGGTAATTCTTTGAATTTCTGCTAATTTTTTGTTGACTAGATTGTTGAAGTGCTGGTATGATACTTGTTGTTGTCAAAACAAAGACGTCGATTCTTGACGGATGAAATAAACGACTCGTATGATGAAGTCGCAATTGAAATGGATTGAATAAATATTCACTCTAAAAAGTTGTTGACATGATAC
>NZ_BACQ01000078.1 GCF_000260435.1 Lacticaseibacillus zeae DSM 20178 = KCTC 3804
GTGTAGCCATTTTTGAGAGCACGCACCTGTTGCTAATTTTATACCATGCAAAAGGCGCCACGTACGAAAGTCATGTCTTTCGTACGTGGCGCCTTTTCTGGATCTTAACGGACTTGAACCGTCGACCTCCTGCATGCCATGCAGGCGCTCTCCCAGCTGAGCTAAAGACCCGCTAGTTAAGTAGCTTCAAAGCTAATGGATCCAAACGGACTTGAACCGTCGACCTCCTACATGCGAAGCAGGCGCTCTCCCAACTGAGCTATGGACCCAAAACACAAAGACAATTGTACTGAACTTCTGCGGTTGTGTAAAGAGGATTGTCCTTGATACATGACATAGGATTGCCGACCTTGCTATAAACGGCGAATTTTACAAGGATTCATCTCGCCGAGCGATTAGTGAAATAATGATATTTTGGCATGCCCCACCGATAATGAAGATGACCCAAGAATATGTCCATGTGTGAAAAAGAAATGAAACTAGGAAGTAGGTCACCAGGATAAGCGGCCAGTATACCTGACGGAAAAGTGCGATGTCTTGGCGGGCGCGTTGATTGTGGTGGTGCTGTGACGTATTGAAGTTGTCACGATGGCTATGATGAAGGCGTGGCTCAGGATCCGGCACAGCTGTTGCGTCAGTGTAGCGCTTTATTTGCGAATAGTTGATGGCGACATACACAATTAAGTAGGTTCCTAGTCCAGCAATGATGAGGAACAAGGCACCACCGGCATCGTCGCTGATAAAATGCGATAAGTAAGTGGACAGAATTGGTGGGATCAACGCGCCAATACAAATCATAATGCCCACGATTAAACCTGCAGAAAATTGCCGCTGATACGTATCGGTTGTTTCTTGGGCAAATCTTTTGGCGCTTACAGACAAGGGCCGGCCATTGAGCCGCTTCTTTTGGAGGCTAAACATGGTGCCGGCCCAAATGAAGAGTCCTACTGCGACAGCATCGAGCAGAAACATGCCGATGATGCCGAAGACCTCAAGCGAGGAATCCGTTGTATAGGCGGGCAAGGCGACGCTGATACAACAAAGCAAAACACCGAAAGCAATTTGCGTTGCAAACCGGTCGGCAATGTGCCAAAAATGGCTGAGCTCCCTTTCAGAAACGGCGTTATCAGGCTCCGTAGTTGTGTCGGTGTCTGCGTGGTCAGCCTGAGGCGCTAGTCCTAGATCCTCCCGTAATTCATCAACGGAGCCAAAAGCACGAATGACGGCACCAATTGCAGTTTCTTCGCTTTTACCCTCGCGCAACAAATCACGATAATAATCGCGCATATTGGCAAGCATGTCGGCTTTGGCCTGGCGCGTTTTCGGGTTATCCGGAAAAGAAGCAAATAGACTGTCTAAATAAGCTGTAATTGTATCCATGGGCGATCCTCCAAGGTTCGATTTTGGCAAACAATTAGTTCAAAAATAAATCGACCACATGCTTAACCTGATGCCATTCTTCGGCCTTAACTGCAAGAAAAGCGCGGCCGCTGGGCGTGATGCGATAATAAGTGCGGGGTTTACCGTTCGTAACATCACCCGGATAAGCTTCAATATAACCGTTTTTGCTCAAGCGAGTAAAGGCGGCGTAAAGCGTGGTTTCACGAATCATATACTGGTCATGGGTGCGCTCGCGGATTTCTTTGCCAATTTTGTATCCATAGGAATCACCTTGTTGCAAAATGGCAAGGACGAGTGCGTCGTTGTAACCACGCATGGCATCACTACTGATCACGGCGCTCCCCCTTTTGCGAGTTTTATACTGGTGTGCGCGAGAATACAGATGAGACTGATCTTGATTTTGCTGACTGATTACTTCATCTGTTGGAGTAATATTAACATGATGCAACCATTAGGTAAAGCAAAAAACACCTTCATATCAAGAAGGTGTCGTCAGATTTACTTGATTAGTGGACAAAAACCGTGACAAAGGTGATTAAGCCAAACAGGATACCGGGTACATTGGCGATGATGATCGGCCAATCTTTGGCAGGTTTCATCCAGCCATAACCGGTCCACAGGGTAGCGTTGATCATTGCTACCAACGGCTGAATCGGATTCACCGGTGTTCCAGAAAAGTTAGCCATGATTTCGGGAATGTACGAAACATACATTAAAATACAGGTAAAAGTTGCCAGCCTGCTGAGGAGATTCAGTCGCTTTGCTTTAACGGGGTCAATACCACTGTGATATTTTCCATTGTCAGCTTGCATCAAAAATGCCTCCTTTTGGAATAAAATAACCGTAACACGATCGAACGTGAAAACCAAGGAAGGCATTAACGTGTGATAGAATCAATTAGGCGGCCTGACTTAGGTTGGCAGCTTTAGATTTTTTTCTGAAAATGAATGAAATGAGGGAACATCATGGCAGAACAAGAAGCAGATACGGTCACACGCGTGCAAAAACAAGAAGGCGCCGATGCCATCATGGATAAAGGATTTGTGACCGAACGGGATATTCCCGAAATGATGGCGGCGTCTTGGAGTGAAAAGCTATTGGCGGCGATTAATGACGAATTGCGGTTGCGTACCGTTAGCAATCGCGCTGTGTTACAACGGTTCCATTATTATATGGGCGATGGCTCCATTATTTATGATCCGGGACAACTTAACTCGGAAGGGGCCAAGATTGCGTTGCAACACGCATTAGGTTTCCGGAAGTAGTAGCCCTTTAACTGGTGCCTGTCTAGCGTTTTGAAACTAGTTTTCGGCGCTGAAGGTTCCGGTTAAGACGACTTTGCCGACCATATGACCCGCCTCGACAAGTTGGGTGGCGGCCTTTAGGTTGGCAACATTAATGCCGGTAAATTCTTTGGTCACTGAAGCTTTGATCTGCCCGTCTTGATACAATGTCAAAAGTCTGCTTAGAATCGCACCTTGCGAAGCAACATGGTAGTCAAAGTCGGTTTTGGCAAACATGTACTCGTAGTCAAAACTAGCTGCTTTGTCTTTGACAACGGCCAGATCAAGACCGCTTTGGGGACCGACAATGCAGCCGATGTGGCCAAAAGCGCGAATTAACTGGCTGGCGGTGGCCAGATATGGCTCCGGATGATAAAGCAAGGCAACGCCGTCAACGGTTTGAACGCCAGCATGGTGAACCTGACTCACAAGATCTTTATGATAATCAAGTGGCGTTGCAACGCCATGAGCCCGCAACCAGTCATGGTTTTTAGGACTGCTAGTTGCCAAAACATTTAAACCGCTCCACCGCGCCAGTTGACTCAGCATCGAACCGACACCACCGGCGCCGTTAATGATCAATAAGTGCTGGCCTTTGTTGGCATTATATTCCGGGATGAAGCCCATTTTTTCAAAAAGCAATTCCCACGCGGTCAAACCGACAAGCGGCAGTGCTGCCAGGTCAGCAGTGGGTGCTTGTTTTGGCGCCAATGCGATCAGATCGGCGTCAACTGCCTGAAATTGTTGATCGCTGCCGGGCTTGCGGGTAGTTCCGGCATAGATGACACGATCGCCAACGTGGAAGGCAGTGACGGCGGAGCCGATTTGGGTAATGGTGCCGACTGCATCGTACCCAAGAATCTGTGGTGTTGTTTGTCGTGGTGCGGTTTGGCGGCGTTTGGTGTCAACCGGATTAACCGAGACCCCAGCCACTTGTACAATAACTTCATTGGGTTCCGGTGTCGGTACTGGTAGGGTGAAGCTTTGAAAACTATTGGGTTCAGTAATGGGTAGGCCTTCAGTGAAGCCGATGGCAATGTTTTTTGGCATCTGAATCGTCCTTTCGTTTGATCAGTTATCTGTTGCTATTGTAACCTTTTTATTAAGAGAGTTGGAAATGCAGTGGTTGTTTGGTAAAATATGCAGGATATTGTAGAAAACGCGTTCAATGACGAAGGAGGCAGCTCGTGAAAAAATTGAGTACAAAGCGTGAATTGATCGGCCTGATCGTTGTTTTGGTTTTGGCAGCGGCAGGCTTTGCATTCTTCGCGTGGTATACGATGCGGCCGGATGATGTCATTGGTACCATTGCAACGATTAGTTTCGGCATTGTTTTGGCTGCCTTGATTGGTATTGCGTTATTTTTGGATGCGGCGGCGACAACTCGGTGGCGCCGATTCTGGGTAGATCTTTTGTTTGCGGCGCTGATGTTGGCGCTCATTGACTACTTCTTCCTTGATACGACAACGCCGTGGCAGATGTTGATTGCTGGTGCCGGATTGGCATTAGCACTGGTCGCACTGCTGGCCATTAGAAAATTAGATGAATAAACGGGCTTTGTCCTGGCTGATCAATGATAAAAACGCCTCGGAAAATTTTCCGAAGCGTTTTTTAAGTGCCCAACAATGATGAGACTGCGACTAGTTCATTCGCTGCACAGTAACTGGCACTGTCTTGGGTAATACCTTGGTTAACTCGGTCATCAGGTTCTGAAGACTTGCCTGAAACGTTAGCCGGACCATGCGGCGCTTACTAAGGGCAAAAACCGCGACGACCCATTCCTGGCCATTAGGCAGACTGACAGGTGTCAACGTGATACTGGACATGTTGGTGTATGGAATGACCCGAGCCAGCAGCCCATTTGCAATGAGTCGCGTTGGGGCCAAACCACCTGTGCCCGCCATAATGGACAACACCAGGAAGATTGAAATGAATACGATATACGGCATGTTGTTAACGCGGGTTGTCATGAACCAAAAGCCAAGCAACACCGCCCAAACGAGTTGTGAAACCGCATAGCGTGAGGCAAAATTAATTTTGTGTTGCCAATATAGATAATAACCAGCGAGGGCAATCAACACGATGTCTAAGCCGATCAGTAAAACATTAAAACTATTCATGAGAGACTCCTTTTTGATCAACGTCATCAGTCGGGCTGTCGTTTTCGTACAAACCGGAAACCTGCTGGTACCAACTGAAGAATCGGGTCACGACAATTTTCAAAACGGCAAAACCCGGGATGCCAAGGATGACACCGACTAAACCAAAGAGATTGCCGGCCGTGAGCAAGACCACCACGATTGTAATGGGATGCAATTCAAGCTTGCTGCCCATTACCAGTGGTGAAATAAGTTGCGTTTCAATTAACCATTCAATGAAGAAAACGATAATGACCGCCAGAATCATTTTTGGCGCCGTCAACGCGCCCATGATAAGTGGCGGGATCATTGCCAACGCTGACCCGAAATAAGGAATCAGGTTCAATGGGCAAGCCAGCAAGCCAAAAATCAGGCCATAACGCAAGCCAATCACCGAGTAACCGATCATGAACATGATGGCCACGCACAGCGCGACCGTGATTTGGCCCTGAACATATGAACCGACTTTTTCGTTCATCTCATGCAGCATTTGTTTGACGGATCCACGTAACTTGGTGGGGATAATATGCAGCACCATCAGCGTGAACTTGTCGCCGTCTTTAAGCATGAAGAAGAGAATGATCGGCGCTGTCGAAATCGTGATGACAACATTGCCGACAATGCCAATCAGATTTTGCAGCTGCGAGATGGTGCCGGTGACGAAAGCACCTTGCTTGCCGGTGAAGAACGTTTGGACTTCGTTAGCGATGTTGTTGAGGTCATGCTGCGATAAAACATTTTGCTTATCGTTTAAGTCGTCCAGCCATTTACCGATTTCCGTAAAAATTTGCGGTGCCGAATCGACAATGCTGGTAATTTGGTTGCTTACCGCCGGAATGAAGCGCAATAGCCCCCAGACCAGGAGACCGATCAAAACGACAAATAGTAACGCAATCGCCCAACCGCGATGCAGCCCGGTTTTTTCAAGGCGATTAATGATCGGAACTGTCAGATAGAAGAGAATGCCGGCGAAAATGAACGGCGGGGCGATGATACCGAGAAAATCGACCACAGGCTGGAATACCCAAGCAATTTTGGTAAAAACAAAAATAACCAGCAGGGCCAAAAGCAGGTCAATTAAGAAGACCATGAACTTGTTGTTGATGAAGCGGCGGTAGAACCATGAGTCGGTACGTTTCACAGGCGATCCTCCTCTAAGGACGTTAAAGGTTATGACGCGATTTAATCAGCGGTGTCATTAGTAACCTTTACAAAAGACGACAAGTCGAGCATGAGATCTGTGGTAAACCAAGAAAGCTTCGACGTACAGTTGCCGTTTTTTACAAGTCAGCTGAGTGCACGTGAGTCATTTTTTCGAAGTTTCTACCCGCCAGACGTCGGATGCTTCTGTATAACAATGATACTAGACTAGCCATGATTTTTCGAGGCTAGGGTTAACTAAAATGGTTCGAAGAAGGTATCGGCACCGTTACAATAAATTTACAAAAACACCGATTAGCCGTTACAAATATTAAAAATGCCTAAATAAGGGCATCAAATGTAAATTTTGCATATACAAAAGCTTTACAAATCAAAAAAATCAGGTATGATAAAGTCACAACCAAAACGGTGAGTCAATGTCGGTTTTACCGATACGGAGAGGAGTGACCCCTTATGAATTTACTTCGCGGGGCTAAATGGACATTAATAACTCTGACCCTGGTCGCAACATTGCTGTTATTTAGCAACTATGCGACGGCCGGCATCTTGTTGATGGCTCTGGATATTTTCCTAAGCTTCTTCTATGCAGTCATCAAGAGCAGATGTGATCGGCGTCAGATGCATAAGATGCCATTATTGCATAACTAATTTGATGAAATGATCCGCAGCCGCGATGACTGCGGATTTTTTCGTGTAACGACGGCGAAAATGATTGCAAACGTTCGTTCGGTTTGGTATGCTTGGTGTAACAAATGAGAACGGAGCGGTGAGCGGATGCCAACACAAGCGAGTCAAAAACGTTGGAAACAGATTTTACAAACCATCTATGACGCGATCGAGGATCATGGGTATCCGCCCACGGTTCGCGAGATCGGCAAGTCAGTTGGCCTTAGTTCTTCCAGTACCGTTGCAGCATATTTAGAAAAACTGCTGGCGGCCGGATTGATCGCCAAAGACCCGTCTAAGCCGCGAACAATCGAAGTGACGGCAGCAGGGCGCGATTTTATCGGCGTGCAGGCAGAAGGTATTCCGATTGTCGGTACCGTTGCGGCCGGGGTGCCGATTACCGCTATCGAGAATATCGATGACTATTTCCCAGTGCCGGATGACCTACCATACTCGGCCGATGAGTTGTTTATGCTTCGGGTTCAAGGCAGTTCCATGATCAAGATCGGCATCCTTGATGGCGATCAGATTATTGTGAAGAAGCAAAACGACGCCGAAAATGGGCAGATTGTCGTGGCAATGACCGAAGAAGATGAAGCCACCGTCAAGCGTTTTTACAAAGAAAAGAACGGCATTCGGCTTCATCCGGAAAATGATGATATGGAAGACATGTTTTTCCCGGATGTGACGATTCTCGGCATTGTTGTGAGTTTGTATCGTCCTGCGCTTGTATAAGTGCCAGTAATAATAGACCAAGTTAAAAAAGCATTTGCCGCACACATTCAATTGAGTGTGCGTGGCAAATGCTTTTTTGTTGAGTTGGCAGTTGCTACCATCAAGGACGGTTAAGCTGATCAAGATCGTCTTTTGGTACCTTTTTGTAGAATGGGCCATCCGGAAGCTGTTTCAGTAATCCCTTTTTAGTAAGTTGGAATTGAACCGTGTTGCTGGCGGCCTGTGGTTGGGCTTTGCCGGTGAAGGTGAAGATTCGCCCCTTTAAAGTCAGTTGGGCAGCAAAAATACCTTGATCTGTACTTTCAAAATCACCGTCTTGGTTTGACAGCGTTTCGAGGTAATAGCCACTGGTTGACGACAACACGCGGATCGCTTTCTTTTGGTCATCCTGCTGGACAAACGCGTGACCGACCAGGGTGGACAAGGTTGCTTTAGGCGCAGCTTTTTTTGCTTTTTTCCGGGCTTTTGCCGGCTTTGATGCCCGTTCACTGGTGGCTGATCGAGTTGATGATGGTTTGGCAGTCGGCGTGCCTTGAGAACAACCACTCAGGATAAGTAATAACATGAGCCAGACTAATTTTTTCAATGGCGGTCTCCTAGTGAATGAATTGAATGCAGGTCATGACGATGGGGATGACGATTATGGATAGAAGCGTGGTTTCCGTGACCATGATCGCAGCGTAGTCAGCATCGGCATCATAAAGTTTGGCAACAACCGGCGCATTGGTCATGACCGGCATGCAGGATTGCAAGATGAAGATTTGTTTCATCAGCGTCGGAACCGGGGCAAAGGCGACCAGCGCCGTCATCAACAGTGGGGCAAAAAGGAAGCGACCGCTGAAGATACCGAGTGCTTCCTTGCTGAGACGCAATTGGCTCCACCCGGCTTCGTGTAAGGCAATGCCGATAAAGAACATGGAGCCCGGAACCGTCAAATCGCCGATATAAGTCAGATCAGACATCAAAAAACTTGGTAACTTGATATTCAGCAAAACCAACACAATACCTAACATGAAACCCAGTAAAGGTGGCGAGAAAACTTTCCCCAAAGCCTTTTTAAGATCAAAGCGGGCTGGTTTGGGGCCGTCGCCTTGAATGAGATAGACGCCGATGGTCCAAAAAATCGTTGTGTTGGCCATGTAATAGACCAAGACATAAGGCAAACTGCGAGGACCGAACAAGGCTAGGTTAACCGGCAGGCCGATAAAAACTGTGTTGGAGTTGAAGAACATGGACTTAAACGTGCCTTTTCGCGACTTCGGAACTTTTAACAGGTAACACACCAAAAAGGATAGTGCGAAAAGCATCATCATAGACAATACCGGGAACAACAAGTTTGGCAATAACCGCAGCAGCATACCGGCAGTGAATTTCGATGCGATCGTTACGATCATATAAGCTGGTAGAGCGACTTGGGTAACAACTTTGGCAATTACCTTGCTCGAGTGATTATTAAACCAGCCGCGGGCGGTCAGAAAATAGCCGAGAATGATCAAAATGAGAATTTCTAAAACGCCAAAGACGCTTGAGATAAATGCGGTCAAATACCAACACTTCCTTATAAATTATTTTGGCCGCCGTAACATAAAAGTTTGACCAAGTTCGGCATAGTTGGGGCCGGCAAGGCGAGCCACCGGTGCCAAAGCGGCAGGATTAACGTGTAAGCTTGGCAAATCAAGCACCGTATCGGCAAAGTGGAACTGTCGAATTTCCAGGATAAAGAGATCGGTGATAATCACCCCGGCACGATCACGAATTGGTACATATTGATAAAGTTGCGTTTCAAAGCGAATACGCGCGGCTTGCAACCCAGGCACCTGAATTTCAGTACTGGCCACCAGTGGCAGATCAATCAGGTTCAATTCACTTTGATCAGGGGTCAACCGGGCGGCAGTTTGGTTCATCGCTTTGGTGAGATCAACGCTGACCATGTGGACGACCGCTTCATGGCGGGCCAAAAGATTCGCCGCCGTGTCTTTTGGCTGCCCGCCATCACGCAAAATGGACACGGATAGCAATGGCAACTGATTAGAGATGCCGGTTGTAAATGAAAATGGCGCTAAGTTGATGATGCCGGCCGTGCTTTGCGTCGTGATCCACGCGATGGGGCGGGGAATGATGCTGCCAGACAGCAGTTTGTATTGCTCGCGGGATGATAGCTTATTGGCAGATAAGTTGATCATAATAGCCTCCGGTGGCTGGTGAATAAGAATCATGAAAATGCTGGGGAACCTAAAAGGCACGCCATGACTGCAAGTTTAGCGCAGGCGCGAGGTGGCGTCAAAAGCGGTGTGTTTTGCCTTGTTAGATGACCATGATGTGTTGACGAAAAAAGCAGTGTTAGAGATGAATGTGATCTCAAACACTGCTCGATCGAAACGTTTAGCCAATTAATTTGTCTTTCATTGCGATTGGCTGCTGGAAGAAGAGCTGACCTGTTGAGCCGGGGAAGGTGCTTGGCTACTGGATTCGCTGTTCGGTGTTGTCTGGCCGTTATTGCCAGCACCATTATTATTTGATGTGCCATTATTACCAGTACTACCACCGGTCTGACTGGTGCTATTGCCTTGGCTGTGCTCACTTTCTACACTCGGTGCAGTAGACGGTGTTGGCGTTACGGAAACTCTTGAAGATGGTTCGCTGTATTGCGATGGCTGATAAGTTGACGTTTCACTCGTCGCTGAGCTTGATTCAGAACTTGAAGCGGTCTGCTTCGTCTTGAAAGCATCAAGGCTGAGAAGTTTCTTCTTTGAGCGTTGCAACGGCAGGCTGGTTGTTAGGTAACGATAATTGTGCGGTGTTTTGCCTTTTAAGGTGATGCTGTTGTTGAGCTCCTTTCTCAAGGCCTTCGTGTAATCATGCACAGTGCCGGTTGCCCCTTCTGCGGCATATTCTTCAGTTGTCGTCGGCTGATTGTGCTTGTAAGTTTTCGCGCTGGCATACTTGTAAACATTAGCGTGCGCCGAACTGAGCGTTAACTTGCCTTTTTTCTGTTTGACATCGCCAGTATCGTTAATAATGCGCGGTTGGCTTTCCGCATCAAAAATCATTAAACGGGTATAGGTTTTGGATGACGTTAACTTCACATAAACCGTCAGATCGTGGTGGTCGCCGTTGGTGTCGGTGACGTCCCCGGAAGCGGTGTAAGTGCCGCTTTTAAATGAACTGGTGACCGTTGATGAAATGGTAATGCTGGTGGCGGAAGACGAAGCTGTCGGTCCTTGAACCTTGGCGCCGCGCAACACCAGCCAAACGAAAACGCCAATGAAAATAACGACCGCACCAATGCCGGTTAATGTGAGGTAAAGCCTCCTTCGATTCTTTCGAATACGTTCACGTCGCATGAATTGCCTCCTGAAATATGGTGAAAGCCTTTCCCCAATATTAGGGTAAGCAGGTTTGAAACACAAGCAGAATTAAAAAGGCTGCCGGCAAGCAACTTGCCTGGCGCCTTTTGACTGGTTAAAACGAAACTGCCAGCCACTTGATATCAAGTGCAGCCAAATGCCGCTCAGCCAATCGATTAATACAATTGTTACCTAATCATGTCCCCGTTAGCCAGTATTAAGGTTTCAATCGGGACATCAAACGGATCAACTGGCCAATCAGGCTGCGGAAAGGCCATGACTGGCGGAACCAGTGTTAAGGTGTGGCCGAAATATTCGGCTAAAAAGCGATCATAGTAGCCGCCGCCAAAACCGATACGATATCTGTCTGCCAATGAGAAGCCGATTCCGGGCACAATTAAAAGATCCGGAGCCGGCTCAACCAAGTCGGCTTGGTAGGCAGGTTCGGGAATACCAAAAGCACTTTTGACGAGGTGCTCATGGCCGGGATCTGGCAGAAAGACCATCTGGCGTTTTGGCATGACGCGCGGTAAGAAAACGGCTTTAGCAGCAGCATGTGCCGCAGCAATGATCGGCGCTGTGGCGACTTCAAAAGGGCCGCTGACCGTGATGCCGATGCTTTTGGCCTGTTGCCAGACGGTTGTCTTGATTAAAGTCGCCATTAGTGTTTCGCTAGCTGCCTGGGTTTCAGCGGCAGCTTCCTGAAGGCGTTTAAGCTGGCGGGTGCGGAATTCGGCTTTTGTGGCCATGGGAACCTCACTTATCTTTAAGAAATTCGCTTAAAACAACGGCTTGGTTATGGGTCTCGTCTTTGGCACCGTATAACATGATAATCGGATCCTGTTCATGCGCTTTTAGCGTCTTGATGAAATCCGGCAAATCAGGATTAGCAGCAAGTTCCGCTAAGTAACGCTTTTTGAATTCAGGGTATTTTTCCGGATCGTGGCCAAACCATTTTCGCAGTTCTGCTGTCGGCGCAATGGTTTTGGCCCACAAATCTAAGGCAGCGTTGACTTTACTGATGCCCCGCGGCCAAACCCGATCAACGAGGACACGGAAGCCGCTTGCTTGGGGTTTTTGATAGATGCGTTCGAGTGTTACTTTCAAAATCATCACCTCATAATTATCATACCAGTTTTGACAAGTCGTGAATGTTCAAATAGCGATACGGTATACTAGTCAAAAGAGGTGTCAACATGATTACGTGCTATCAAATTCAAAAGCAACGCAATGTGCAGGTGGCAACGGATGATCAAGCCAACTGGATTCGGGTTCAGTCGCCGTTGCCGCAGGAGTTGCAAACACTGGCCACCAAGTATGGCTTGCCCAAAACGTACGTGGACGCGGCACTTGACCAACATGAAAATGCCCGGGTCGAAGGATTGAATCCCGCTGATGACGTTCCCGGGTTAATCGTGCTGCGTTACCCGATTGAGATGACGAACGAGATGGGGTTCCGCCAATTTAATACAGTGCCGCTGACCATGATTTTGTTAGCCGATCGGGTCATTACGATCATGGACCATCCCTTGCAGGCGTTTGACGACTTGGCGGAGCAGAAGCTTTCACCCAAGCCGGAAGAATTTGCGCTAGAAGTGCTGTGGCGGGTTTTACACCAATTTGTCCTCGACATGGACAAGTTGAATGACGAAACGAAACAGATTGAAGGCAGTTTAGGCAAAGCCGCTAAAAACACGCAGCTTTATCAACTCATGGCGATGCAGAAAAGCCTGGTGTTCTTTGATGCCGCACTTGATCATTCCGGAAACTTGTTGAAAAGCTTACGGGCAGGCGAACGCTTTTTCAACACCAATGGTTACCTTCGCCGGCTACATGATGTCGAAGTCGAGGTCGTCGAGGCGCAGACGATGGTCCGGATTACCAACAAGTTACTGGATCAGTATTCAACTACTGTTAGTGCGATCGTTTCAAATAACTTAAACCTCATCATGAAGGTTTTGACCAGCCTGACCATTATTTTAACGATTCCTACGATTGTCGGCGGCATTTACGGCATGAATGTCCGCCTGCCATTTGCCAATACCTATTGGGCGTTCTGGTGGTTAATTGGCGGTACGGCGGTCTTGTGCGGAATCGCTGCTTGGTGGTTGTGGCGGAAGGATTATTTTTAATTGAACGAAGACTTTTCGGTAAGCAAAAACGGTCGAAGGAAGGCAACTTTCTTTTCGGCCGTTTTTACTTGTTTGAAGTCTAAACCACTTTTGGCGTGCTCAGAATTTGCGCAAAGCGGTTCATGGTGGGTGTCAAGACGCGATCCTGGCGATAGACAAACGAAATGGTGAAGGCCGGCTGTTTGGGGTCGTCGATTTTGAGCGATGCGAGATGATCGTCAGGCTGAATGGCGACTTTGGTTAAAAAGCCGATGCCTACGTTCTGGGTGACCAAGCGTTTTAACAGCAGAACGTCACTGGTGCGATAAACCACTTTCGGCGTGAAGGTGTGTTGCTGTTGAAACCAGGAAAATGCCCGGGTATGGACGAAACCTTCGCTCAAGGTGATAAACTGCCGATCAGCAAGTGTTGCGAAGGGGACGTGTGTTTGTTGGGCCAATGGGTCATTTTCGGCGGTAATGATGACAAACGGCGCCGTATCGATTTGGATGACGTGCAGGTCGGGATCGACCAACGGACCGCTGGCACCCAGTAAGGCAAAATCGAGATTGCCGTCTTTGATTTGATCAAGAAGTGCGGCTGACCCGGCTTCAAATGTTTCCAGTTGCGGCATCAGCCCAGCAGCAATCAAGTCGACCGCAATTTTTGGAAACAGATAACTGCCAATAATCGGTGGCAGACCGAAGCGAATCTTGCTTTTCTGATCCCAGGCAATGTCCTGCTTGGCCAAATCCAACTGATGCAGAATAATCGCGGCGTGACTGGCAAGTTGTTCACCAGCCGGCGTCACACTGATTTCATGATGACGGCGGTCGCGGATGATCAACTGTGCCTGAAAATGATCCTCCAGCCGTTTGATCGCCGCAGTGATGGTCGGTTGACTAACCGCAAATTTTTCGGCCGTTTGCGAAAAGTTACGGGTATCGGTAAGTTCGAGAAAATATTCAAAGTCTCTGGTGTTCACATGTAAACCTCCTGTGAGCGTGAGCAGGAGCGCTTAGAAATCGGAGTGTAAGTGGCCTCAAACCTAAATGGCTGGGCTGTGGCCATTTAGGTTTGAGGTCCTTACACGGAGATTTCTGCGACTGCGAACGCGTTAATGTGAGCGTGAGCCAGCGCGGTTAGAAGCCTACGCACGTCAATGTAAAGAAAATAATAATCATGAAAGCATATAAAAATATTTTATCACTCCTGCCAAGTTTGACTATAAGATTGGACGCGGCGTAATGTCTGGACTTGTATTTAAAAGTTGTGTTTGCTTCACGGCATATTAGCGCGAGCCGGCTAAAAAGAGTTGGCCCATGTTTAACACAAAAGAGGAGTGTTGAATTTGAAATATACACCAGAACAAATCTTAAATAATCCCTTTTTAAATAAAGGAACGGCCTTTACGCAAGAAGAACGGGACCAATATGGCTTAAACGGCCTGTTGCCACCAGCTGTCCAGACATTGGATCAACAAGTCAAGCAGGCGTATGCACAATTGCAGACAAAGCCGACCGATTTAGCCAAGCGGCAGTTTTTGATGACCTTGTTTAACGAAAACCATGTGCTATTCTATAAGCTTTTTTCCGAGCACATTAACGAATTCATGCCGATCGTTTATGATCCGACGATTGCTGACACGATTGAAAATTACAGTGCGCTGTTTGTGAATCCGCAAAACGCCACTTATCTTTCGATCGATGATCCGGATCACATCGAAAGTGCGTTGAAGCATAGTGCTGATGGCCGCGATATTCGGTTGTTAGTGGTCAGTGATGCTGAAGGCATTCTCGGCATTGGTGACTGGGGTACTCAAGGTGTTGACATTTCTGTGGGTAAACTGATGGTTTATACCGCCGCAGCCGGCATCGATCCAAGTCAGGTTCTGCCCGTTGTCTTGGATGTCGGCACCAATAATGAAGCGTTACTGAATGATGAGCTTTATCTGGGCAATCGCCATAAACGGGTATACGGGGAAAAGTATCACCAATTTGTGGATAAGTTTGTTGCAACTGCCGAGAAGTTATTCCCGAATTTGTATCTGCATTTTGAAGACTTTGGCCGTAGCAATGCTGCTGATATTTTGAATCAATATAAAGATAAAATCACGACCTTCAACGACGACATTCAAGGTACAGGTATTATTGTACTTGCCGGGCTTTTAGGCGCCATGAATATTTCCAAGCAAAAATTAACTGATCAAGTTTATTTGAGCTTTGGGGCCGGAACAGCAGGCGCTGGCATTACGTCGCGCGTGTATGAAGCGTTCATTGAAGAAGGACTGAGTCCTGAAGAGGCTAAGAAGCATTTTTATCTGGTCGACAAGCAGGGCTTATTGTTTGATGACATGACCGATTTAACCCCGGAGCAAAAGCCGTTTGCCCGCTCGCGCAGTGAATTTGTCAATGCGGATGAGCTCACGACGCTTGAGGCAGTTGTCAAAGCTGTGCATCCAACAGTGATGGTCGGCACTTCGACGGTTCCCGGCACCTTCACCGAAAGCATTGTGAAGGAAATGGCTGCGCACACCGAGCGGCCGATTATTTTCCCATTATCAAACCCAACCAAGCTGGCTGAGGCCAAGGCGGAAGATTTGATCAAATGGACAGATGGTCGGGGATTGATTGCCACTGGCGTTCCAGCCGCAAATGTTTCGTATAAGGGTGTTAGTTATGCGATTGGCCAGGCTAATAACGCGTTGGTTTATCCGGGATTAGGTTTAGGCACGATTGCATCCACGGCCAAACTGCTCACGGACTCAATGATTTCTGCCGCAGCGCATAGCTTAGGCGGCATTGTGGATCCTGATCAGCCAGGCGCCGCGGTTTTGCCGCCAGTTTCAAAACTGGATCAATTTAGCCAAACGGTGGCGATTGCGGTTGCTGAAGACGCCATTAAAAATGGGTTGAATCAAGAATCGATCAGCGATGCCAAGCAGGCTGTTGCTGACATGACTTGGAAACCGGAATATCGGCCACTGCCGAATTCACTCGAACTAGACTTGGAGGAATAAAACTGTGACTGCATTAAGTACATCGATTCAAAGCGTGCTGACCATCGTTTTACTGATTGCCCTGGGTTATGTCTTGCGGCGGCAAGGGCGGTTTGATGATCAGTTTGGGAAAACTATTTCTGACTTGTTGATGAAAATTGCCCTGCCGGCGTCAATCTTTATCTCTGTCTTGCAACGATTGACCCTCGATAAGCTGGTAAGCCTGTCATCAGGGTTGGTTTATGGCTTTGGTGCTGTGATTCTGGGCTATCTGATCGCCTTTTTACTGGTGTGGCTGCTTAAAGTTCAGCCAGGCCGTCGTGGGACGTTTATCAACATGTTTGTGAATGCCAATACCATTTTCATCGGGTTACCGCTGAACCTTGCGCTGTTTGGTGACAAAGCGGTGCCGTACTTCCTGATGTATTACGTGGTGAACACGGTCTCAACCTGGACAGTCGGCGCCTTTATCATGGCATGGGATGACCCGACGCAGGAAAAGGCAGATAAAAGCGGCGCCGGTTTTAACTGGAAGAAATTGTTGCCAGCGCCACTGGTTGGTTTCTTGGTTGCCTTAGTCTTCCTGTTGCTGAAAATTCCGTTCATTCATGTTGGTTGGCTAGGATTTGCGGTTAACACATTAGATTACGTTGGAAGTCTGGTGACACCGCTATCGCTGATTTATATCGGGATTATTTTGGCTGATGCCGGCTTGAAAGCGATTCGGTTTGACCGCGATACCATCGTGGCTCTGATTGGCCGGTTCGTCATCGCCCCGGCATTGATCACCGGGTTGATTCTGTTGGGCATGAAGGCTGGCTTCAATGTGCCAAGTCTCGAAGCGCAAACGCTGATTATTCAGGCGGCTGCACCTGGCCTTGCCGTATTGCCGATTTTGGCAACAGAAGCCCATGCGGATGTGAAGTATGCCACCAACGTTGTGACGACTTCGACAGTCCTGTTTGTGATTGTTGTTCCGATTTTGATGATGCTGGTTCAGGGACTGGCATGAGCATGACATCTTAGGATAAGAAAAAAGAGCCCGAAACGGCTCTTTTTTTTGCCCAAAATTAAGCTTGATGCGCTTCTAAATAAGCTAAGGCGCTGGTGTAATCAGGTTCATGTGTTTGTTCGGTGATGAGTTCGCGATATTTAACCGTCCCGGTGCCGTCAATGATCCAAACGCTGCGGGCATCGGTGTGGTTGTCGGCAACGAATAAACCCATCGCTTTGCCAAAATTAGCATTCTGGTCGGAAAGCAGCTGCATTTTCGTCACATTTTCCGCCGCGCACCAGGATTGTTGTTCTTGCGGGGTGTTGGTTGAAATCGTATAAAAATCAACATCGTCAAATTCATCCATATCCTGGTTAAAATTTTTGGTTGAGATGCTGCAGACCCGTGTGTTGATGTCGGGAACAACACTGATTAATGTCAGGCGGTGACTGAGATCACTAGTCTTAACCGGCTGTCCCTTGGCATCGGTGACCGTAAATGCCGGTAGTTTTTCGCCTAGTGCCGTTGGATTGCCATTGGTCGTGATGACCGTGCCGTGTCGGGTTATTTCCATAAAAAACGCTCCTTTACCTGTATACGATGGAAACAGGTGAGATTTAGGACAACACAGTCAGTGTATCATGCTTAGAGGATAAGTGACACGGACGCAACTTAATTGGCAAAAATTTATCAGCATATACATTGACGCTAATATAAATATTTATGTAAGCTTAAATTAACGGAGATATTCCAACCGTAATAATGCATATTAACGTTCACGCGTTCGAGGAGGGATGCCAGATGCAGCAAACATTAGTCGTTTATACTTCCGAAACCGGTTTTACCCAACGGTTTGCCTTGAGTGTTGCGCAAGCCTTACATTGCGAAGTGATTGATGTGCAGTTTTTGACAGCCTCGGACTTAAAAAACCGCACCTTGATTATTTACGGCGGGCACCTTGTGGGAAATAAGGTACTCGGTTTGAAATCATTTTTCCGCCAATTTAAATCCATGCTGCCTGATATGGTCATTGTGTTTGGCAGCGGCGTGGTTCGGCGTGACAATGTGAATTGCCAGCAAATTAAACAATATCAGCTCATGCATGATTGCCCTGTGACCAATTTTTATTATGTGCAAGGCTATCCCAAGCTTAGCCAAATGAATTTTCTCCGGCGGCTGCGAGCGATCCGCGCGTTAAAGCACTGGGGAAGCGAGTCATATCCTGCCGTTCAAGAGGCAATTCAGCCACTAGTTGCCGACGTAACCAGCTTACTGAACGGTCCGTTTACGCATGGTGCCGTTCAGATTTGATTCGCGGTAAATACGAAGGATGGCTTAAGCAGTTTCCTCAAGGGTGCCAATCATAATGTGAAAATACTTATACACCGATGTTGGTGGTTCGTTCAGAATGATCGGCCGGGCATAAGAAAACATGTCGGCTAGATCGCGTAACTTTAACGTGGTGGCCATTTGGATATTTTGATCAAGCAAGGTTGCGGCTTGCTTGTGCTGGCCATTTCTAACATACAACTCCGCTTGGTGAAATCGCGCCCACAAAGCGAACTCAGCGCTTGGCTGTTTGTCGAGCGCTTTTTCTAATTGGGCTAAATAATGCGCTGCGGTTTTGGTATCTTGCCTCGTCAGTTCCAACATGACCTGATTCTCCAGCAAGTTGAGTAATAGCAACGGGGTGTTTGTGAAGTGGCGATAGTAATGGCTGCGTTTGATGGCAATGGTTAACAACCGGCGTTGTGTGGAAGCCGGCATGGCGATGCTGAAGAGCATGAAAAAATAGAGATCTAACTCACCCCAATTATCTAACCGTTGCAAATATTGTTCCGCAACATGGGTCAGATCGGGGCGCAACGGCAATTCGTGGCGATCCTCAACAAATAGTGATTGGAATAGAATAGCTAAAATCGCGCGCCCGTTAACGGCTAGTTTATGTTTTAGTGAGGGTGCCTTTTCAAAAACGATTCGGGCTTTTTCTTCCTCGCTTTTTAAAGCTTTAATGATTTGCGGGATTTTTTTAGGGTCAATCGACATCGACGTGGTTTTGCCAAAATACGTCTCCAGAAATTGATCGCGATCGCCGTAACCAAGACTTAAGCCGTTAGTGGCAAGATATAAAAATTCTTCTGGAGTAGTTTCCAACCGGCGCAGTAAATGAATCAATTTAGTGACCGTGATGTCGTTTTGGCCACGTTCAACCTTTGACAGATAAGAACTGCTAATGTCTTCATCAGCCACATCAGCGAGTGTCAGGGCTTTATTCGTGCGGATTTGGCGAAGGAGCGAACCGATTTTCATGGTGATCACCTTTCATATATGACATTTATCATATCTCCCAGCATATACCTGCGTATATTAGACAACAAGCCATCTGATCAGACTCGGTTAGTTAAAGTAATGGGAGTGATTGATATGTTGACATGGCGATATGGCCGCAAATGGCAATTGGTGATGTATACCGGTGCTGCTTTATTTTATAGCCTGATGAATGTCGGCGTCGCATTTTGTTTGACGATGCTCATTCAAGCGGCATCGGCTCGGTCTTTGGCGCAACTCTGGCATGCGGTTGGGCCAAGTATCGTGATCTTTTTTGGCGCATCAGCAGCTGCTTGGTTGGTGATGTACTTACAGGCCCTGATCACACGCGAGGTCAATTTGCGAATTAAAGCAACGATGGCTGCTTACTTAGTTGACGATGCAGATTTAGCGACCACCCAGACGTCTGCGTTATCGTTTATGACGAATGACTTGAAAATGATCGAAACCAATGGGATTACCAGTGAATTGACCATCATTAATCAAATCATTGTGTTTGCTGGCGCCATGATTGGAGCCTTTGCATTTGATTGGATGACTGCACTGGCCTTTTTCATTGGCAATTTGGTGCCGCTAGCGGTGGCGCGGGTTGCCCAAGACGCTTTGCACACCGCTTCAGCAGACTGGTCGACCGCGAATAGCCGCTGGACCACTGGCATTAAGAATTATTTGGCAGGCAGGGACACGATCAGAATTTATCAGGCACAGGCAGTGGTCAAAACAAGAATCGGCCGACTGGCAAGGGGACTGGAAGACCAGTTGAAAAGGTTGACGATCCTGACGGGTAACATGAACGTTTTAGGGATGTTGCTGGCACTTTGGTTTGGCGTTCTTTTGCCATTTGGCGTTGGCATTTATCGCGTCATGGCCGGCGCTTCAACTTTGGCTTTATTTATGGGGATCGTGCAGCTGTCAAACGACATGCGCAATCCCTTGATCATGATGATTGAGGCGTTGAACAAATGGCAAACGACAAAGCCGCTGGTCGCAAAAGCCCACCAAGCAACGCCAAAACGTCATTCATCCGCTAGTGTCGGTTTGGCGAGCGGGACGATTCGGCTAAAAGATGCTTCGGTGGTCATTGGTAACCAGAAAATTCTTAATGACCGAAATCTGACAATCATGCCTGGACAAAAGGTTTTGATCATGGCACCGTCCGGCTATGGCAAATCGACTTTGTTGCGATTATTGGCGGGCGAATTACCGTTATCTGCCGGCCAATACTGGCTCGGGGACACACAAATTACTGACGAAACCCGTGGAAAATTAAGCCGATTGTTCGGCTTGATCAAGCAATCACCTTTTATGTTCGATGATACGATCCGTTTTAACCTAACGTTAGGCGGTCGATTTTCGCAGGCCGACTTAGACAAAGCGGTGGCTGACGCGGGGCTCACAACCTTGATTGCGCAAAAAGGTTGGGACTATCAGGTTGGCGACGGTGGGCATAATCTGTCAGGCGGCCAGATTCAACGGCTCGAAATTGCCCGGGCGTTATTACGGCACCGACCAATTCTGTTAGCTGATGAGGTGACCTCTGCACTAGATGAAGCGTTAAGCGATCAACTGCACGCACGTTTACTGCAGGGACCGGCAACGTTAATCGAGGTTGCCCATCACATCAGCAAATCGTGGCAGCAAAAATATGATCAGGTGATACGACTTGATACAGATGCTTGAGTTGATTGTCTAATCCATCAAAAAACCGCATCTCCGAAAAAAGATGCGGTTTTTGCATAGTTCTATGACTAATCCTGGCCGATTTCCTTACTCAAAGCCACGACTTCATCTACCGTATCACCTAAGAAACTGATAGCGTGTTTCAGGGCAGCATCCGTGGTGACATCGACGCCGGCAACACGAGCTGCGGCGGTGGGATCGAGTGAATCACCCAGACTCAGATATCGGAGCCAGCGGTCAACAGCAGGCTGACCTTGCTGCTCAATAGCTTGAAAAGCCTGAGTGGCCACGGTCAAACCGGCAGAATAGGAATATGAGTACAGCCCCATGTAGTAGTGGCTTTGCCGCATCCAAGTTAGCTCAGCGCCTTCTTCAAGCTCAACAGCCGGGCCCCAAAAATCGGTCAATACTTTACGTGTAATCGCATCAAGGCGCGCAGCATCAAAGCTTTCGCCCTTATCAATCAGTGTATAAACCTCACGCTGAAAAGCCGCTTCAAGCAAATGGGTGACAAAGTTGTGGAAATAGGTGTCATTCAACAAGCGTGACAAAGCGAATCGCTTCATCCGCGGGTCTTTGGCAGTTTCTTCCAGATAGTGGGTCAATAATAATTCATTGAAAGTCGAAGGACTCTCAACTAAGTAATCATTGAAGTCCGCATCAAGAACATTGTGCGCTTGCTGCGAGCGGACCATCTGCGCTGTGTGCCCCAGCTCGTGAATCAGCGTGTACACTGCTGGCAGTGTGTTGCTCCAAGTCATTTCAACATATGGATGGACACCGTAAGGCCCGGCCGTGTACGCGCCTGAGTCTTTACCTTGATTGGCGGGAAAATCAATCCAGTGATCCGAAAATGCCTGCATCATCTGATCCTGATAATCTTTACCCATTAAAGCCGTCGCGTTTTTGATCATTTCCTGAGCTTGTGCCAAGGTGATGGTCGGTGCATAGCTCGGGTCAATGTCGATTTGCGGATCGGTATAACCGATGTGATCCAATCCCCAAAGCGTTTTAACGTGGGTCACATATTTGCGCATGATAGGTGCTAGGTCGTGCATGATCACATCGATTTGGCGGTTAAACATTTCCCGATTGATTTCCTGGTCGGCGAGCAGGTAATCGATGACGGAATCGTAACCGCGCATGGTTGCCGTAATTTTTTCGCGGGTGACTTGTGCTAAGTAGCCGGCAGCCATGGTGTTTTCATAGCGGCGCAGAGTCTTGTTAAACTGGGCATAGGCGGCGCGGCGGATTTCGGTGTCGGGATGCTTTTGGTAATTCTCTTCGTACATCACGAATGAAAGCGGATAGGTTTTACCGTGAGCCGTAAACGTGCCGAAGTCCATGTCGCCGAAAATCGTTTGGTCGCGAATGTTGCTGGGTGCCTGAAAAATCGGGGACAATTCCGCTAACACCTTTTCGGCAGCAGGCGGCAAGGCGCCTTTCTTGGCCACTTTGATTTGGCGAATGAAGCCGGCATAATCGGGTGCTTTTTCGACCACGGCGTCAAGCACGGTTTCGGATAACTGGGTGAGCTCGGCTTGAAAGAAGCTCAATTGACCGCCAATTTCGCCGCCCAGTGCGGTAACTTGTGCCTGGCGTTCGCGCAATTTGGGGTCGGTGGTATCAGTCGAATACGGCATGAATCCCCAGTGGGCAATTTTGCTATCGAGGGCCACAATCGTGCCGTAGTCGGCCAACGCATCGACAATCACGGCCGGTTCCGTCAATTTTCCCTGGTACATGCGGACAAAATCCTTGGTTAAGGCGCGGACCTGTTTGACCGCTTCATCGTAAGCAAAGTCGTCATGAAAAATCGGGGTTAGATCCCAAGTCAGCTTCGGATCAACCGCCTGGCGTTTAGGTAACTCAGTTTCGCTCATAAAAAAGCCTCCTTCACATGGTGGCTAAAGTATAGCATTGATCGCGCTTAAGGTGCGTGTCGGCCTCCTGTTGAACCGATTATTTCTTTCGGCTAACTGCTCATGGTAGAATTATATAAAAAGGATGTGTTATGAATGGGTATCGACAACAATCAGCTAGTGGCGCGCTACTTTGATCGAAAAGCCGACCATGCGGATTTTTTCAAAGCTTTAGAGACCTATCTTGACGATAAACTGGGACAATTATACGCGACTTTGGAAACGACCTTTGCCGACACAGTGGTATTGTCCGTTGACGACGCTATTGCCCAAGCCCATCAGGCAGGGGCGACGATTGATGATCCTGCTGCTGAAGAAATTGCTGCCGCGAATTACTTGTTTAAGGAATTGGCTTCGCGCGGCCTGTGGATCCAGTCACCGGATCAGACGGAGCCGAATACGATTATTGCCAAGCTGAATTTTGGTAATCGGCGTACGTATTATTAAATTTGCTTGCCGTTAACGTGTTGGCATAAAAAAGCCGCGGTGCGATCGTTACAAAGATCGTACCGCGGTTTTTTTCCGATTATTAGTTATGTACCCGCCCGGTGATTATGATTTAGGCGCGTATTGCTTATCGGCAAACCAAATCGGGATTTCTCGCCGTGCGCTTTCTTCACTATCGGAACTGTGAATCACGTTGCGGATGGTTTGGTCGGCCCATTCCCGCCCAAAATCGCCACGAATGGTGCCTGGTGCAGCGTCTCCCGGATTAGTTGCGCCCGTCATTTTTCGAACGGCCTCAATGACATTAAAGCCACTGACAACCATGGCCACAAGCGGGCCGCTGGTCATAAACCGTTCAACTTTTGGAAAGAAAGGTTTGTCGACAAGTGCCGCGTAATGCTGATGCAATTGGGCGGTTGTTGCCTGAGTGATTTTTAAGGCCTCAATAGTAAAGCCGCGCCGCTCAATGCGGGTAATGACCTCACCAATGTGCCCATTCGCGACGCCATCGGGTTTGACCAAAACTAAAGTTTGTTCCTCTGCCATGCGTGTGCCTCGATTCCTAAATATTTTCAGAAAATTCATCCAAATTCAGTATACACGAGTCAAACCAAATGGCGGATGGAATTTTTGTCTAGCGCCAATTGATTTTTGATAACACTCGCCGACCAAGGAATTCCTGGATGAGCAGATAAAACGGTACAGTCGAGACCATGAGAGGTACATAAATCAATGCTAGCTGCCACTGCCACAAGCTGGCGAGCGAAAAGACATGGTTGAAAATGAAGAATACCAGGAATAACGCAGCGCTTAAACCAGCCAGCAAGCCGACCTTGAGCCGATTGAAGGGACGGGCAACGACCAGTAACACATTAAGGGAAATTGTGCCGATCAACATCGCGACCATTGTTGAGGTGGTGTCGAAGCTGAGGTTCAGGAACGACTCCATCCAAGTTAGCAATAAGGTGTAGACAACCACGCTGATAGCGGCTGGCGCGGCAACGGTCATGACTTTTTGCATGAATTGCCCGGTGACGCGCTCAAAGTTAGGCTCTAGCGTCAGGAAGAAGGAAGGGATGGCAACGCCGATGGCCGAAACCGGTGTGAGGTTAATCGGTACGATGGGATAGTCGAGTGGCAGGAAAACGAAAATGGTGGCTAAGATGACGGAGTACATGGTTTTGACTAGGTACATTGACGCCACGCGTTCGATGTTGTTAATAACGCGGCGGCCTTCGTTGAGCACACCGGTCATAGCATCGAAGTTAGAATCTAGTAAAACGAAATCAGCAATCGAGCTGGCAGCATCGGAACCGGAAGCCATGGCAATGCTGCAGTCACTTTGGCGCAAAGCAAGGACGTCATTGACCCCATCACCGGTCATCGCAACGGTATGGCCTAATGCTTGGTAAGCCATAATGAGTTGCTTCTTTTGATCCGGGGTGACGCGGCCAAAAACGTTGTATTGCTTGACCAAAGCCTGAAAGTCGGCTTCAGTGGCATCCGCAGCGATCGTACTCATGTCGACACTGCGATCGGCGCCTTCAAGGTGTGCCTGTTTGGCAATATTGGCGACCGTGATCGGGTCATCACCGGAGATCACTTTTAATGCCACGCCTTGACTCTTGAAGAAATCAAAGGTGTTAATGGCAGTCGGGCGTAATTCGTCGGTGATCAAAATGAGCCCGAGCAACTCCGGGTTCACCAGCGGCTGAGCAAGCGTTTTGGCAGTTCCCACCGCCAGCACGCGGTAACCGTTTGAAGCAGCCTGTTTGATTTGGGTCGCAATGTCCGCAGGCAGCTGGTCGCCAAAAGTAAACTGCGGCGCGCCCATAAATAAAGCACGTCCGTCAACCACCGCGCCGGACCATTTGCGCGCAGATGAAAACGGCATGGTTTGCGTGACCTGTTGATTCGCATCAGCGCCGATTGCGGCTTTGATGGCTAAGGCGGTTTCGTTATCATCGTTGAGCGCATACACGATGGCTGCCGCAGCACTAGTGACATCTTCAGCGGTGTGACCGGCAGCCGGCAATGTGTTGGCAACTTTGAGTTTTCCGCTGGTGATCGTCCCGGTTTTATCCAGGCAAATCGTATCAACACGCGCCAAGGCTTCGATGGCAGGTAAGGCCCGAACCAGCACGCGTTTGACGGCCAGGTTGCGGGCAGAAACAGCTAGCGCCACGTTGGTCAGCAACACCAAACCTTCCGGAATCATCCCGATCATGGCCGCACTGGTGGTTAAAATAGCCCGATTATAATTGCCGCGGCGAATCATGGAAACGGAAAAAAGAATGATACCGATCGGGATGAGCACGTAGGTTAAAACCCGAATGATGCGATTGATTGTTGCCAGTAATTGACTTTGACTGGCTTTTTCGGCTTTGGCTTCCAAAGAAAGTTTAGCGGCAAAGGTATCTTTGCCGACAGCGGTCACTTGCATGGTAGCTTGTCCGGAAACCACAAAGGCACCGGAAAGCAACGGATCGCCCACTTTTTTGGTGATCGGCCGCGACTCACCAGTCAGCGGGCTTTCATCGCTTTCAAGCCCGTTGGTGGCAACAACGGTACCGTCAACCGGAATTTGATCGCCGCGTTTGAGAAGCACCATATCATCCATGACCAGTTGCTCGAGATCGATTTTTTGGCGCTGGCCGTCACGAATGACGGTGGCATGAGCAGCGGCGAGGATGGACATTTTATCGATCTGCCGCTTTGCTTGAATTTCCTGAATGGTACCAATGGCAGTGTTGATGATGGCCACGCCAAGGAATAACAGGTTTTTGTAGCTGCCGGTGGTGATGATGAGCGCGCCCAGAACAACATTGACCAAATTAAATAAAGTAAACGTGTTGACTTGGATAATCTGGCTAATGGAACGGGTCAGCGGCTTAAGCGGAAGGTTGTGCTGACCGTTGTCAAACCGCTGCTGAACCTGTTGTGCCGATAAACCTTGATCAGGTGAAATGTTTTGCGCTGCCATCGCATGCCCTCCAATTCTTTTCATTTATTTTACCAATCTATGCAACCAGATGCCGAATATCACACTTGTTTTTACGAATATTTGAAGTTCTGCTGGCCACATGCTATTGTCTGAGCCCGCGGCAACCGTCATAATAAGGGCTAAATGACAGGAAAGAAGCGATCGCATGGTAAAACTAAACCCGAACGGAACCCGCTTTGTAACGTTGCCAAACGGTTATCATCTATGGACCCAAACGCAAGGCCAAGGCCAGATTCGGCTGATGACCTTGCACGGCGGACCCGGCGGCACCAACGAAGTGTTTGAAAACTTTGCGCAAGAACTGGCGCCGTATGGTGTCCGGGTCACCCGTTACGACCAATTGGGTTCATTCTTTTCCGATCAACCCGACTTTTCGGATCCGGCCAATCAAAAACGATTCCTCAACATCGATTATTACGTCGATGAGGTGGAAAATGTCCGGCAGCAGCTGGGGATTGATCACTTTTGCCTGCTTGGACAGTCTTGGGGCGGGGTGCTGGCGATCGAGTATGCGCTTAAATATGGCGAACACCTTAAGGGGCTGATCCTAAGCTCGATGATTGATAATCTGGATGAATACCTAGTCAATATCAACAAAATTCGCGAAAAGATGTTTTCACCTGAAGACGTTGCGTATATGCAGCAAATCGAGGCGCGCCATGCGTTTGACGATGCCAAATACCAGGCGTTAGTGAGCGAATTAGGTGAGCACTATCTACACCACGCAGCCGATCCTCAGCCACGGCACTTAATTTCAACACTGGCAACGCCGGTCTATCACTATTTTCAAGGTGACAACGAATTTGTGATGGTCGGCGCGCTTAAAAATTGGGATCGCCGGGCCGATATTCACCGGATTACGGTGCCGACTTATTTGACATTTGGCGGGCATGAAACCATGCCATTGACCGCCGCGGAACGAATGGCCAAAACGATTCCGCATGCCACGTTGCATGTTACCCCAAACGCCGGACACGGGCAGATGCTGGACAATCCGACTGACTATTTCAGCCATCTAGGCCAGTGGCTCGCACAAACCGATGCAAACCCCCCTTTAAGCGCCAATTAACGTTATAATAAAAGTGGTAATTTAAAGTTACTCAGGTAATGGAGGTGCTTTCATGGCTAGCATTGATGAATTAAAAGATGATCTATTTGAACCGGTCCACGCGTTTGATAAGGCGATCGAGGAACAACCAGAACTGATGATCCCGATGGCCGTTGTGCATTTGATTCCAATTGCGTTGGCGTTAGGCGGCGGCATCATGATCATTCGCGGTCACCAGAAGCTGCGCATCGAAAAAGAACGAACCAAACAGCTGAGTCTTAAGTTGCAAATGCACAAGCATCATCATGGTCGCCACAACTGGCGGTTGGCGCCAGAACATCGCGGCGCCCATGACGTCTTTGCACCCGAGTACGAAGAGGTGCCTTTGAACAAGAAGCATCACATGCATCACCGTCATTAAGCTTGTTAGCAACGAAAATGACCCTCGTAGTTCATTTGCGAGGGCCTTTTTGTCACTAAGTTTGAGTCAGGGCCTTAACTTTCAATGAGCAGATTGAAACTTGCGGGCAGATGCGGGAAAATAAGGCAATACAATTATTTTTTGGAGATGAAGCTGATGTCAACCATTTTCATGCGCGCGGCGACGACCAACGATATTCCTGATATGATGCGGGTGATTGCTTCCGCTCGCAAGTTTCTAGGCGATCAGGGTATTCCTCAATGGCAAGGCACTTATCCGGATCAGGCAGCCATTGAGCAGGACATTGCCACCGGGATCAGCCGGGTGCTCGTGGTTGACGGGAAAGTGGCCGGACTGGCGGCGCTGGTTGTGGGTCCGGATCCACATTATCTCCGGATCGATGGGGAAGGCTGGCTGGCCGATGTGCCATACCTGGCCGTCCATCGGTTTGCGCTTGATGGCAGCATCCGCGGCAAACAACTAAGCCGGGTTTTCTTCAGCAACATCATGAGTGAAGCTTATCGCCGCGGTTTTACCGACTTACGGGTCGATACCCACGCACAAAATGTGATTATGCAACATGCGATTACTGGGATGGGTTTCGATTTTCGCGGAATTGTGTACATGGATGAGCCCGTGCCGGAACGGAATGCCTACGAGGTGCGGCTGACAACGGGTTGACGATTTTCAAAATGGAGGAGCAATATGCAGGATATTGGCAACTTAGCACTCATCTTGGTAACAACATTGATACTGGCGCATATCAGTCGCTTGCTGAAAATGCCTGCCGTGATCGGTGAGTTGTTAGCGGGAATTTTAATTGGACCGGCATTATTGGGTTGGCTGACGCCTAGCCATACGATTTCATTATTTGCCGAAATTGGTGTTATTATTTTGATGTTTTTAGCCGGGCTCGAAAGCGATTTGGATTTACTGAAAAAATACTTCAAACCCGGCATGCTGGTAGCAATGATCGGGGTGATCGTGCCTGTGGTCGTCGTGTTCGGCTTTGCGCACATTTGGGGATTCAATTTGACCAGCAGCCTTTTTCTCGGCATCACCTTTGCAGCAACATCCGTCTCGATTTCCGTTGAGGTTTTGAAAGAACTGCATGCGCTGGACGGCCGCAATGGGGCGACCATCTTGGGTGCGGCGGTGGTCGACGATATTCTGACGGTTTTGATTTTGAGTTTCACGGTGGCAGTGTTAGGGGAACAAAAGACAGCCAGCGTGCCGTTCTGGTTGCAAATTGTTGAACAGTTGCTGTACTTCATCGGGATTTATCTGGTGGTTCGCTGGGCGGCACCGTATTTGATGGGGCTGGCGGAAAAACTGTTCCCGGCATCTGCCGTCACCATTATGTCGCTGCTGATTTGCTTGGGGATGGCCTATGTGGCGGATCTTGTTGGTATGTCAGCGGTTATCGGTGCCTTTTTTGCCGGGGTTGCGGTTGGGCAGACCCATTATCGGCAGGAAGTTGACAGTAATCTGAGTGCGATTGGCTATGCGGTGTTCATTCCGGTTTTCTTTGTCAGCGTCGGCTTGAACATGCGCTTTGATACGTTTGGTCGCGATATCGGGTTTATCGCCATTTTGACTTTGTTGGCTTTGGTGACCAAGTGGGTCGGTTGCGGCCTCGGCGATCGCCTGGCCGGGGCGACCTGGTTGCAAAGTAACGTGGTCGGTGCTGGCATGGTGTCCCGCGGCGAGATGGCCTTGATCGTGGCCCAAATCGGTTTTGAGGCTAAGTTGATGGATGCTGAGTATTATTCGGCGGTCATTGTGGTGATTGTCCTGACAACGCTAATTGCGCCGGTGATTCTAAAGGACGCCCTCCATCGGGAACAGGAACTTGTATAATGTAAGTCGTAAACTCACCAAAAATTAGTGTTCATGACGGTTTGAGGCGCTTATGGACGGTTGAGAATAAGGAGGATTTTAATGGCAACTTTATTTTTTGATTTTGATGGGACCGTGGCAGATTCAGAAGCCGGCATTGTCGCGGGATTAAAGTACATGGTTCAGGATCGCGGCTTGCGGCCTTTGGATAATTCGGCGTATGTACAGTTTATCGGCCCGGCTTTGGTGGATATGTTGCCGAAAGTCTGGCCGGAGTTGGATGATGTCGAGGTTAAACGGGCAATTGACGCTTTCCATCATTACTACGAGGAAGAGGGCCTGTATCAAGCAAAACTTTACCCTAACTTCCTGGATACCATGACTGAATTGAAGCAACAAGGCGATCAGCTGTACATTGCCTCGGCAAAACCAGAGACCATGTTGCATCGTTTGGTGAAACATTTTTCACTGGATCAATATTTTGCCGGTGCATACGGTGCCAGTGACGATGAGCAAACTCGGGTGACAAAGACCGATGTTTTGGCCTATGCGTTGAAGGCGACCCAGACTGACCCTGCTGCCAGTGTCATGATTGGCGATCGTGCAAACGATATGACCGGTGGCTTGGATAATCATGTTCAGCTGCTCGGCGTCACCTATGGCTTCGGGTCGGCCAAGGAGTTGCAAGATGCCGGCGCTAAAGTCTTGGCCGATAAGCCGGAAGCAATTCCGGAAGGCTTGAAAAAGGTTGCCAAACTTAACGCCAAGTCCTGAGAGTGTGGTACATCTGCAAGTAACAAAACGACGCCAGAGTTCGGTTTTCCGAGCTTTGACGTCGTTTTTATATCCAGACAGTCCAGCAGCCTATTGCTCTTTTTTAGCAGCTTGCCGGGGCTGGATGACTTTTGTGCCGATTTCATTTAAAAGCTTCACAAATTGCTTGGCTTTGCGTACGCCTAAAGCGTTCACCCATTCGTTGAAGCGCTCGCTGGCTTCTTTGGTAATCGCGGCTTCTACCTGCTTACCAAGCGGTGTTAGCTGCAATGTATTACGCCGCCGATCAGCTTCGAACTTGGATTGCGTCACGTAATTCAAATTACGCAACACGCGTATTTGCCGCGCAACAGCCGGCTTGGTTACGCCGCGTTTGGCAACAATGGCAGTCAAGCTGATGGTGGGATCATTGGCAATGTCGGATAAAATCCGGTATTGCTCGAAACTCAAATGGTATTGGGCCATGGGTTCTGAGATCAGTTCGTTGATATTCTTGAATGTTGAGAAATAGGCATCCACATATGCCTCTAGTAAGGGTTTATCAGTCATTTTTCTTCCTCCAGACATTATCTTAACAAAACACAGGCTACATGTAACTTGAAATTCTGAAAAGTTGCGGTACACTTTTTAGTTATGTAAAGGACTTGAACTACTTATGGAGGCTACAAAACGTGCGAAAACATAAAAAGGCATGGCTGATCGGGATACTGTCAGTCGTTGGGGTTATTGTGGTGGGCTTAATTGGGGCCAGTCTTTATTTTTACCAATATGCATTTGTACCCTCAAAGAAGTCTTTTTTGAGTGGCAAAGAGAGTCGCATCATTACGGACGGGAAAGCATGGCTTAAATCCGTACATAAAGAAACCTGGACGCAGCAGGCGGTTGGCGACAAGCTTAAGTTGGTGGCGGATTATGTTCCGGCGGCCAAACCAACGACCAAAACCGTTGTGGTGGCGCATGGCTATATGACGAACAAAGAATATATGGCGCCGCAAATCAAGATGTTTCATGATGCCGGCTTCAATGTTCTGGCTCCTGATGATCGCGGCCAAGGACAATCGGAAGGCAATTATATCGGTTATGGGTGGCCAGACCGACTAGATTACCTGAAGTGGATTAACCAAATCATCAAAAAACAAGGCAAACAAAGTCAAATTGCCTTGTACGGTGTCTCGATGGGCGGCGCGACCGTGATGTACGTCAGTGGCGAGAAGCTGCCGCCGCAAGTCAAGAGCATTGTTGAAGACTGCGGCTACACCAGCATTATTGACGAACTTGCATATCAAGCCAAGTCAATGTTTAATTTGCCAAAGTGGCCGTTGGTGCCGGCAGTGGCGCTGACCGCAACGCTTAAGGCAGGTTACAACGTATTTGACGCCAGCGCGATTGAGGCTTTGCACAAGAATACGCGGCCGATTCTTTTTATCCACGGAGCCAAAGACACATTTGTCCCGACAAAAATGGTTTACCAGAATTATCGCGCAGCCACTAAAGCGAAAAAAGCGCTTTGGGTGGTTAAAGGTGCCGCTCATGCGCGCAGTTTTCCGGATCATCCCCAGGTTTACGCCAAACGTGTAGTCGGCTGGTTCAACGCCAACTGGTGCTTGACTGCTTGACTGCTTAATGCTGTGCTTCGTTGGCGGCAACACGGGTAAGGATCGTGTAAATCTTTTGCGCATCGCTTGGTGTGCCGCGAAGTTCGTAATCGGCTAAAAACGGGGCGTCGAATTCTTTAGCGTAGCGTTTGGCGGTGAGGCAGTATTGTTCATTAAAATTCCGATTGCCCGAGCCGATGATGCCTAAGCAATACTCGGCATTTTCACCTTCAGCAAGGTAGTCGCCCATCGCATTGGTCATCAGTTCCTTGACACCATTGTCGATGCCGTTGCCGCCGTCAAGATACGTGGGCACCATGACAAAAAACGGTTTGGTTTCTCCATCGCTCTGGGTGGCTTCAGAAATTTCCTTCAGTTGAATCGGTGGATTGTCGGGATTCTGCTGGTGCTGGGCTTCGGCATAGTCGGCTAAGCGATGAGCAAAAGCGCGCGTGTTGCCGGAGATTGAAATGAATAAAACGCGAATAGGTTCAGTCATGATGATTGCCTCTTTCGTTTAAAAGTAAAATTGCTGGTTAGTAGCCATAAAGCCAGAAAAAGGAGTCGCGGTGTCGTCTTTAGCGAAACGCTGCGACTCCTTTTGAGTGAGCGTGAGCCGGCGCGGTCAGAAACCGGAGTGTAAGTGGCCTTGGACGTGATGGCCGGGTTTTGGCCATTGCGACCAAGGTCCTTACACGCAGGCTTCTGCGCCGGCGAACGCGTTATGGAAACAAATTAAAACTCCTGATAAACAGCCGGATTCTGATCCCTTAAGCGGCCATCAGGCTTGCTCAACTGATCAATGGCTGTCATTTCTTCCTTTGTCAGGCTAAAATCAAAAATATCAAGATTCGTGCGCTGCCGGGAAAGATGAGCCGATTTTGGAATTGGCAAGACACGGTGTTGGAGATCCCAGCGCAGGATAACCTGCCCGACATTTTTACCATGTTCCGCAGCAATTTGCTTGATGACAGGTTCTTTTAAAACGGCACCGCGACCTAAGGGACTCCAGGCAACTGTTTGAATGTTATGGGCGTCATCATACTCACGTTGGGTTTGCTGGTTAAAGTAAGGATGTAGCTCCACTTGATTAACCGCTGGCGTGACGCCGGTTTCTTTAATCAGCCGATCAATGTGCTCCGGCAAAAAGTTGGAAACACCAATTGAGCGAATTAAGCCGAACCGTTGCGCTTGAATCAGCGCCTGCCACGCTTCAACGTAAAGTCCTTCTTTCGGGTTAGGCCAGTGGATCAAATAAAGATCGTAATAATCCAGGCCAGCGCGGTACAGGCTTTCTTCGATCGTGTCAATCGCTTCTTGGTAACGGTGATGACGGCCAGGTAACTTAGATGCAACGATCAATTGGCTGCGGGGAATGCCGCTTTGGCGAACCGCTTCGCCCACAGCACCTTCGTTTTCATAATTAAACGCTGCATCAAGCAGGCGATACCCTAGGTTAAGGGCACCGACCATAGCTCTGACGCCGTTCGTGCCATTTAATTTATATGTCCCGAACCCGACTGCCGGCAAGACGTTGCCGTCGTTTAACGTATAGTGCATGCAAACAACCTCCTTGTGAAATACGAAATCGCTGGTGGTTTATCGTGCAATAACAGGTGATGTCGTTGCCGCTTCATTTAGTGTAGTCCAAATGTCAGGATGCGTACAAGTCACGATGGTGCATCGTGTATAATGAATGCCATATAAGGAAGCAGGTGATCAAAACGAGAACACAACAATGGCGAGCCATTTCCCGAAGTTGGTTTGCATTTTTCACCATGATTTTCTGGGTGCTTCTTTTTGTTGAAGCCTTCAGCACGGGAATGATGTTGACCGTTGGAACACCGGCCCGCACTGAACAAGTGATTGTTAAAAGCAAAGGGTTGGTGCAGATGACCCAATCCCTAAATAGAGAATTAATCGATACGGCGAACAAGAACGGCGCTACTTTGAATCCGCAATCGACGCTGGTCACCATCGATGACACGCAACGGTTGGCTTCAAAAATGGTGACTGCCAGTGCGGATAATCAAATGCGCGTGTCACTGGATACGATTAAAGAAAGCATAGCTAGTCGCCTGCAGAAAGCCGCTGCCGATCAAGGGCAAAATTTTGATCAAAAGAAAGTGCTGACGAGCCTTACAACCTTCCTTGATCGCGAAATCAATCAGTTCGTGATGTCTGAGGGCTGGGGACGGGCCTATCCGTTATTGGTGCTCATGACCCAAACCGCGGTCATTGTGGCGGCGATCCTGATGGTGATCGTTTTATTGATTATGCTAAAAACCGCTCACTCTTGGCGCCGATTCTTGGTGGTCACGGGTCGTTCTACTTACATCATGGGCTATATGGGCGGATTTATGGCAGTTTTAACAACCGCTAGCCCGTTCTTAGGCGCCATTAGTGCCCGAATGCCGGTTAATGCTGAACTGGCGCGTGATTTGCTTCTTGCGTATTCACCGTTGTGGCAGCGCGTGGCCGGTTGGACCATTGTCATTGGGTTGGTGATCGCGGCGCTGAGTCATTTCCTGCCGCGGCCGGCCGCCGATGAAAGTGAGTCGGTGAATGCGGCATGACGGGTTTATTGAATCGCATTAACGCGTTCGCCAGCGCAGAAGTCTGCGTGTAAGGACCTTGGTCGCAATGGCCTAAGCCCGGGCCATCACGCCCAAGGACGCTTACACTTCGACTTCTAAGCGCGCCGGCTCACGCTCACCATAACGCGTTCGCCAGCCCAGAAACCTGCGTGTAAGGACCTCAGTCGCAATGGCCAAGGTCGGGCCATCACGCCTGAGGCCACTTACACTCCGGTTTCTAACCGGGCTGGCTCACGCTCACTATAACGCGTTCCCAGGCGCAGGAGTCTGCGTGTAAGGACCTTGGTCGCAATGGCCTAAGTTCGGGCCATCACGACCAAGGCCGCTTACACTCCGTCTCCTAAGCGCGCCGGCTCACGCTCACTAGAAAGGGAGGTTTCATGAAACGAGATAAGTGGCTTTGGTTGGCGTTATTGGTTGTCGTTCTTGTTGCCGGTGCTGGGTGGTATTGGTATAACAATCAGGCCGATACGCCGCCAACTAAAGAAGAAACCACGATTGGACGCACGGCGACGCTTTATTTGCATGGCTATTCTGGCGGTGCGGGGTCGACGAATACTCTGATTCGGCGGGCCGAGGGGACTGGTGCGACCAAAGTGCTGACGGCAACAGTTGCTAAAAACGGCAAAGTGCACTGGACCGGTGATCCGCATCGTGTCAGCAAGCCCATCGTTCAGGTGATTTTTCAAGACAACAAGAATCCTGACGTCGTGAAACTGGCTGATTGGTTGACGACGATTAATCGCCAGCTTTACCAGCGCTATGGTGTGCGCAATGTTAACTTTGTCGCACATTCGATGGGCAACATGGCGGTGATGTTTTATGCGGTTCGCAATCAGAATCAAGGCAAACTGCCAAAAATGAAGCATTATGTTGCCATTGCCGGGCATTTTGACGGCATTATTGGCATGGGTGATCAACCGCATCAGATTAAGCTGGCGGCCAACGGATACCCGTCGCCCATGGACGAAAACTATGCCGAATTGGCGCGGCTACGGGATCATTTTCCCAAAGGCGTTAAAGTGCTGAATATTTACGGCGATCTCCACAATGGCAGCGATTCAGATGGACGTGTGTCTAACAATTCTTCGCGATCCTTGCGCTATCTTGTCAGCACACGAGCAGCCACTTATCAGGAAAAGGAATACTTTGGCCGCGATGCCCAGCACAGTGCATTACATGAGAACCCACAAGTAGCCAAAGCCGTCGATTCGTTCATCTGGTAAACCCGCGACTAGTCACGATCATAAGGCGCGATGACGACTTTGCCACCCAGAAAACTTGCCATATACACGTCTTCTGGTTTATAGCCTTGTTCGGCAAGGCGGGCTTTGAGCCAGTCTTCATCGCGATCAATCGCATCAAGTGCTGCCGGGTCAATCTGGCCGTCTAAGATGAGTGGATACTTGATAGTCTCATCGCCTTTGAAAATGACATTCAACTGTCCGTTCTGTTCAAGATAGGCTTGGCGAACGTCGCGCAGATCTTTCACACCAGCGGTACGTAAGCGATAGGCGAGGTCGTTGGCTGACAACCCAACCTGTGTGGCTGTTTCGACGCGAATGTTCCCGTGTGAGACCACTAATAGCGGCTCGCCATCGATAGCCCGCTTGAGCCAACGATTGTGATTCGTCAGGTATTTCGAGCTGAAGACGATGAGTGTCCAGATTAGTAAGACGTTGACAAATTGCAAAATGCTGACGTCGGTATTATAAATGACACCCCCGATAATGCCGCCGAGGACATAGTTTTGCATCTGGTCAACAATCGTGGCCGGGGCAAGATTGCCTTTACCGGTGAGCTTAATCTGGACAACAAACACGATAAAGCCTAAAAGCAGCTTCATTGCGGTCACAAAATATAAATCCTGAAAAAGTGCCATGGGTGCCTCCTACTTAGTGACGAATTGGACTTGCGGGACAATTAAAGTCGTCTTGGTAAGCTGATAACTATTGTTATCGGCGTTGATGGTGACGGTGTACATTTTTTTCGTGGACCGCCCAATCGTCACCAGCATCCCCGTGTGAACCGTGCTACTGTTGGCATACAGCTGATTGACGGACACCTGTTTCTGCGTAGCGACACTGCGCAATAAAGTCGCGACTGCCTGTGAATTAACAGTGGCAGTGCGGCTTGCCTGAAGATCGCGAATCTGAATGCCGATCGTCAACAACTCGATGAGAGCCACCAGGATTAAAAGGTCACGATATTTGTTGCTGCGCTTGTGACGGAGAAAATAAACCAGGTAGGCAATGATCGCCACAGCTCCGATGATGATGATGCCGTAACGCAAGGTGTTTTGCCAATTGTCTTGATGAGTCAGCACTGAATACGCAAAAAAAGTTGTTCCCATGAGACGCCTCCAAAAATAATAGTCTGGTCAAATCATAACAGAATGATAACCTGTTTGAAGTTATTCTTGACACGAAACATGACGGTGTTATGATAATCGCAACTCAAAACAGACAACATTGCTTTGCGGAGAAGAGTATCTGAAGCGCGGATCCCAAGCGAGCCTGGACAGTGGAAGCAGGCGATCGGTTAATCGGAGAAGATGAGCTCCAAATAGCTTTTCAGTGGTTCACGCCATTGAAACGGGTGCATCCGTTACGATGCCAGGTATCGAATTTGGTACTGGTGAGGTGTTGGCGCTATGCCGACACGAATAAGGGTGGTAACGCGCGTCAGGCGCCCCTTGATCTTTAAACGGATCAAGGGGCGCCTTTTTTTGAGCGTAAACTGGCGCGGTTAGAAGTCGGCGTGTAAGTGGCCTCAGGCGTGATGGCCCGATCTTAGGCCATTGTGCCTGAGGTCCTTACACGTAGACTTCTGCGCCAGAGAACGCGTTATGGTGAGCGTGAACTGACGCGCCAGAGAAGGCGTTATCGCGATTGCCGCCTCTTTCGTTGCCGTGTGGTCAATGTTGCTTGAGGATCGTCATTTTCATAATACGGGAGGAATTCTCATGACAGAAGAAGTTAAAATCAAAGCACCATTTCGCGCTGATTTAGTTGGCAGTTTGTTGCGTCCGGAACGATTGAAAGTGGCGCATCAGCAACTGGACATCGGCGAGATTCAACAGGATCAGGAGCTGGCGATTCAGCACGAAGCGATTGATCACATTGTCAAAAAGCAGGTTGAATTAGGTTTTAATGCGGTCACAGATGGAGAATTCTCCCGCCGGTACTGGCATCTGGATTTCTTCTGGGGCTTAAATGGCTATGAAAAAGATGACTCCTGGAAGTATGAGCATGATTTTAAAGGCGGCATCAATGCGGCGGCGAACGTTCATTTGGCGGGGAAAGTCAGCTTTAACCCACAGCATCCATTCTTTGCGGCATTTGAGTATCTTAAAAGTATCGTGCCGGAAGGGGTACTGCCAAAACAGACGATTCCCAGTCCAGCCTTGCTGTTTCGGGATCATCGTAGTGACAACTGGCCGAAGTATTATGACACCTTTGATGACTATTTAGCCGATATTGTCCAGGCTTATGTCGATACGATTCAGCACTTTTATGATTTAGGCGATCGTTATCTTCAAATCGATGACACGAACTGGGCATATCTGATTCAGAACTTGAAGGACACCGAAAACGATCCGAAGAAACATGAACATTTTGTGGCATTAGCTAAGCTGGCCCACCGCGTGATTAAAGCGGTTTTGGTGAAATTGCCGGAAGATTTGACGGTCACCTCACATATCTGTCGCGGCAATTTCCAGTCGACGTTTTTGTTCTCCGGCGGCTATCAATATGTTGCTGATGATATTGGGGACTTGCCATACGACGGGCTGTTTCTTGAATATGACAGTCAACGGGCCGGCTCGTTTGAACCGTTGCCGCAACTTTGGAACGGGGATCCCAACAAACGAATTGTATTAGGTTTGATCACCTCGAAGTTTCCGGAATTAGAAGATGAAGAAGCGGTGATCGAACGCATCAACGCCGCAACTGCTTACGTGCCGTTAGACAATCTGGCTTTGTCCACTCAATGCGGCTTTGCGTCGACCGAAGAAGGTAATAAGCTGACAGAAGACGATCAATGGGCCAAGTTGGCGTTAGTTCAACGCATTGCCCATCGTGTTTGGGCTGATGCCTGACTGACAAGTCCTTAGGGTGACACAAGCCGAAACGTGACAGATTTTTTTACGCACCATCGGCGATTGTGTTATATGATGAATACGTAAACGATTGAGAAGGAGATCTTTTATTTATGGCAAAAGTCGAAAGCTTCACATTGGATCACACGGCAGTCAAGGCACCTTACGTACGTTTGATTACGACTGAAAAAGGTACCAAAGGCGATGAAATTTCGAATTATGATCTGCGGTTGGTTCAACCTAACACCGCAGCCATCGATACGGCTGGTTTGCACACGATCGAGCACTTGTTAGCATCGTTGTTGCGCGATCGGATGGATGGCGTCATCGATTGTTCACCATTTGGCTGCCGAACCGGATTCCATCTGATTACCTGGGGCACGCACAGCACCACTGAAGTAGCCAAGGCTCTCAAGTCCAGCCTGGAAGCAATTGCCAATGATATTACCTGGGATGATGTACCGGGCGTTGATATCAAGAGTTGCGGCAATTACAAAGATCACAGTCTGTTTTCGGCCAAGGAATGGGCAAAACTAATTCTGAGCCGCGGCATTTCCGACGACCCATATGTGCGTCAGGTTGTCTGAGTTTGTCAAAATGATCGACGAATGATTGCGCGTTCGTGTGCGCAAAAAAGACGCTGTCCAAGTTTGTGAAACGAACTTGGCAGCGCCTTTTTTATGGCAACTAGTTTAACTGAATAAATCGATCAACCAGCGGCCACCGTAAAGAAGGCTCATACTGTAGGCGAAAATCGTAATGGGCTTTCCAAGGATGATAATCCAGAAGAATTTTGTGAACGTCATTTTGGTTAAACCAGCCAGCAGACACAAAACATCATCAGGTGCGACCGGTAACACAATTGCCAGCGTAAATAACCGGTCGAACCGGGTTTGATTTTTCGTATAACCGATATACTTATCGTAAGTTTTTTCCGATATCAAATAAGTCAGCAGCGGTTTACCATAGCGTCGCGCGAGGAAAAAGTTGATGAACGAGCCAATCGCAATGCCGACATAGTTGTAGAGAAAACCAAACCACGGGCCAAAAAGAATGACCCCGGCTGCTGTGCTAATGCCGCCGGGAATGATCGGAATGACAACCTGAATAACCTGAATGATGACAAAAAACAGAACACCGGTCAGGCCGAGTTGAGCGATATAAGCTTGCAGGACCTTGACATCGGAGAGAATGCCGAGGTCATACCAGTAGATAGTCACAGCAATTAAAGCGATGACAACAGCAACGGTTGCCAGGTTAATCAAATGGCGGATATTTTTGGGAGTCATCATTAAGCCTCAAAACGATTTATCATCAAGAAAACATCTATGCTACAATGAATCAAGCGTACCAAACATATGTACTGAATGGAGAGCTTATGTACGAATACTTTGAAGGCACGATTCAGGCCATTACCCCTGCGTACATCGTGATTGATGTCAACGGTATCGGATTTCGCTTGCTGGTTGCCAACCCGTATGATTTTGAAGCCGGCAAGCAGATGCGGATTTACGTTCAGCTGATTATCCGCGACAATGATCAAGCCTTGTATGGTTTTGAATCTGCCGCGGATAAGCGCACGTTTAACCAGTTGCTGACTGTCACCGGGATTGGCCCGAAATCGGCACTGGCTATTTTGGCGAATGTCTCCAGCGGCGGCCTAGCAACTGCCATCGCCCAGGACGACGTTAAGTTCCTGACCAAGTTTCCGGGTATTGGTAAGAAAACCGCTGCCCAGATCATTCTCGATCTAAAAGGAAAAATTTCAGCGGATGCCCAGCCGTCGCCCGCTGCCATCACGCCGACAGCTAGTGACGTGGCACCGGCGCTGGCCGATGCATTGGCGGCTTTAGTCGCTTTAGGATACACCCAACGGTCAGTCGACGGTATCACAGATGCTTTGAAGGCATTTGATGCCACAACAACTGATGCCTATTTGCGCGAAGGCTTGCGATTATTAAGCGGACGTGCGTAGCATTGATTATACTGGAGCCATTCAATGCCGACAACATGAAGGCATTTATGAATGGTTTAAGAATAGGGGGTGAACCTTTTTGGCAGACGCAAACAAGGATCGGTTGGTATCAGGCGACATTGACGACCTGAACGAAGCGCAAATTGAAAAGAGCTTACGTCCACGGATGCTGGCGCAATACATTGGCCAGGATCGGGTTAAGCACCAGTTGCAGGTCTATATCACTGCGGCTAAACAACGTGAAGAATCTTTGGACCATGTATTGCTTTACGGACCGCCGGGATTGGGGAAAACCACGTTGGCGTTAGTCATTGCCAATGAGCTAGGCGTTAACATTCGCACGACTTCCGGACCGGCCATCGAAAAGCCGGGCGACTTGGTGGCATTGTTGAATGAACTGCGCCCTGGTGACGTGTTGTTTGTCGATGAAATTCACCGCTTACCCAAAATCGTTGAAGAAATGCTTTATTCAGCGATGGAAGATTTTTATATTGATATTGTGGTGGGTCAGGGCCCGACCGCGCACCCGGTTCATTTTCCCTTGCCGCCGTTTACGCTAATCGGTGCCACAACGCGGGCGGGCATGCTGTCGGCGCCATTACGGGATCGATTTGGCATCAGTGAGCATATGGCGTATTATTCGCCTGACGACTTAAGCGAAATTGTTAAGCGGTCGGCAACGGTTTTTGACATGGCGATTGATGCTGAAGGCGCTCATGAAATTGCGCGGCGATCGCGCGGTACACCGCGCGTTGCCAATCGCCTGCTGAAGCGAGTGCGCGATTTTGCGGAAGTTGCCGGTAAAAGTCCGGTTGACTTGCAAATGGTCGATCATGCGCTGGATCAATTACAGGTTGATGCGCAGGGACTCGATCAAATTGACCGGAAACTGTTGATGTTCATGATTCGCGACTATCAAGGCGGTCCGGTCGGCTTATCCACGATCGCGGCGAACATCGGCGAAGAAATGGCCACCATTGAAGAAATGTACGAACCCTATTTGCTACAGATCGGCTATTTAAAACGGACACCACGCGGACGCATGGTCACGCCGGCAGGATTTGCCCATATGGGGATGACGGCGCCGGAACCTGATAACCGGGCGCAGTAAGTCAAAACGATTAAAATGAATGGAAGCGAACAAGGTGCAAGACAAAAAACGTTATCGTCAAGTAGAAAATAAAAATTATCAACTTTCGGATTTCGATTATGATCTGCCACATGAATTAATTGCGCAGACACCGCTGAAGGAACGCGATGCCAGTCGGTTATTGGTATTGAATGCTGACACAGGTGCCATGCAGGATCGGCATTTTTATGATATTTTGGATTATTTCAAACCAGGGGATGCACTGGTCATGAATGACACTCGGGTGATGCCGGCGCGGCTTTATGGTGTTAAACCGGAAACCGGAGCACATATGGAGGTCTTGTTACTTAACAATACTTCCGGCGACGACTGGGAAACGTTGATGAAGCCAGCGCGTAAGGCACCGGTTGGCACCGTGATTGACTTTGGTGATGGTTTGTTAAAAGCAACGGTCACCAAGGAATTGGATCACGGCGGCCGGATGATTCATTTTGATTACGATGGCATCTTCATGGAAATTCTGGACAAGCTTGGCGAAACGCCACTCCCGCCTTACATCAAGGAAAAACTTGAAGATCCTGAGATGTACCAAACAGTTTACTCAAAGGAACTAGGATCCGCAGCGGCACCGACAGCCGGGCTGCACTGGACCAAAGAATTGCTGAAAAAAGTGCAGGATAAAGGCGTCAAATTGGTTTATCTGACCCTGCATGTCGGCCTCGGCACGTTCCGGCCAGTAGTTGAAGAAAACATCGAAGCGCATAAAATGCACAGCGAATTTTACCGCTTAACCCCAGAAGCCGCGGCAACGTTAAATGAAGTCCGCGACAACGGCGGCCGCATCATCGCAACCGGGACAACCTCGATTCGGACACTCGAAGCCATCGGCACCAAGTTCGACGGTGAAATCAAACCGGACTCCGGTTGGACCGACATCTTCATCAAGCCAGGCTACCAGTGGAAAGTCGTCGATGCCTTCATCACCAACTTCCATCTACCAAAATCAACCCTAGTCATGCTAGTAGCCGCCTTCACCGGCCGTGACACCATCCTGAATGCCTATAAGCATGCGATTGAAGAAAAATATCGGTTCTTTAGTTTTGGGGATGCGATGTTCATCTATTGATGAGCGTGAGCCAGCCCGGTTAGAAACCGGAGTGTAAGTGGCCTCAAGCCCAAATGGCTGGTCTTTGGCCATTTGGGCTTGAGGTCCTTACACGCAGGTTTCTGGGCTGGCGAACGCGTTACGGCGAAGCAAAAGGTAACGGCCCGGTTTTGGCCATTGCGACCAAGGTCCTTACACGCAGGCTTCTGCGCCGGCGAACGCGTTACGGAAAGCATCAGAGAACATTCTTTCAACCACCACACCACGCAAAAAGCCGGCTTGCCCAACGCAAGCCGGCTTTATAACGGACGGGATCACATCAACACACACCTACAGACATGTCTCGATTTTTCTTTTAACGCATCGCTGCGTGGAACAACGTATTCATAGACGATCACAATGGCCAGGTCAAAACCCGGGAAGTGCGAAAACTACGGTAACGGTGATCCCGTCCTTAGGTTTATTTTAACAGGAATCGCGGTCCGAAAAAAGCAAACGGGCCTAAATCAGTCAAACTTTGAGTGGCGTTCGTTTTGTCATTTAAAACAGATCCCTTACTTTTAAATCACAAGTAACTCTGTTAAACTGGCATAACGAGAAAATGGAACAGCAGTGCTGCGAGGGCATTGTGATGAATAAGGAGTCGTTCATGGAACCAGCTGTTAAATATCGTCTCATCCATCAAGATAAGCATAGCGGTGCCCGGCTAGGTGAATTAATCACGCCACACGGGACTTTTCCGACGCCTATGTTTATGCCGGTAGGGACGCAGGCAAGTGTCAAAACGATGGCACCGGAGGAACTAGACACGATGGGTGCCACCGTTATTTTAGCCAACACGTACCATCTGTGGTTGCGCCCGGGACCGGAACTCATTGAAGAAGCCGGTGGGTTGCACAAATTTATGAATTGGCATAAAGGCATTTTGACTGATTCTGGCGGTTTTCAGGTCTTTTCACTCGCCGACACTCGGCACATCACGGAAGACGGCGTTACGTTCAAGAACCATCTTAACGGGGCAAAAATGTTTTTGTCACCGGAAAAAGCCATCGCCATCGAAAATGCGCTGGGTCCCGATATCATGATGAGTTTAGATGAGTGTCCGCCGTTTTTTGAGAGTTATGATTACGTCAAAAAAAGTGTGGCGCGAACCAGTCGTTGGGCGGAGCGGGGGTTAAAAGCCCATAAGAATCCGGATTGGCAGGCGTTGTTTGGCATTGTCCAAGGAGCTGGCTTCAGGGATCTGCGTGAGCAAAGTGCCAAGGACTTGGTCAGCATGGACTTTCCAGGCTATTCGATTGGCGGGTTGTCGGTTGGTGAATCCAAGGATGAAATGAATCACGTTTTGGACTTCACAACGCCGCTGCTGCCGGAGAATAAACCGCGTTATCTGATGGGTGTGGGGTCGGCGGATGCGCTCATTGACGGGGCATTGCGCGGCATTGATATGTTTGACTGCGTTTTGCCAACGCGGATCGCCCGCAACGGCACCTGCATGACCAGTCGTGGCCGCCTTGTCATCAAAAACGCGAAGTATGCCCATGACTTTGGCCCGCTCGATCCTAATTGTGACTGTTATGCGTGCCGCAATTACAGCCGCGCCTATATTCGCCATCTGATTCACGTTGGCGAAGCGTTCGGCATTCGGTTGACGACCTACCATAACCTGTATTTCCTGTTACACCTGATGCAGGAGGTTCGCGAAGCCATTGCGAATGACGACCTCTTGGCTTTCCGCGAAGACTTTTTTGAAGCTTACGGGTATAACAAGGAAAAGGCAAAGAATTTCTAGTTTATTGGAGCACAACGCGAAATTCTGGTACACTATGCATTGACAAACTAAAAATAAGAGGTGCCTAATTTGGGAAATGGTAATGTTTCAATGATCGTTCTGTTAGTTGCTTTTTTTGCCTTCATGTACTTTTTCATGATTCGTCCGCAAAAAAAGCAGCAGCAGAAGCGTCAAGAAATGCTGAATCAGTTAAAAAAAGGTGATCCGATTGTGACGATTGGCGGCCTGCACGGGGTTATCGACTCTATTGACCAGCAAGCAGGAACGGTTGTTATCGATTCTGACGGGATTTATCTGACGTTCAACTTAAACGCGGTTCGTGGCGTAGCTTCTCGTCCCGCAACACCGGCGCCAGCAGCTAAGTCCGAAGAAGCAGCCAATACGGATGAACAACGCGCAGCCAAAGCAGCTGATGACACAGCATCGGAAGCTGATAGCCAAGCAGCTGCCTCAGACGACACGACTTCGGAAGCAGACAATAAACAGAATTAATCGGCAATTCATTGCTGAATCAAACGAGAGCGGGCATTTGTCGGCTCTCTTTTTTATTGAGCACGAGCGGAAACGATTACATAAAGCTTTCTGTGACTGTGAGCACGTAATTTCAGATCAAATTGTCGATCACTCGTAATTTCCGAGGATCAAGTTCGAAAAAATACAAAGTGAAAAGCGGTTTTAATCCTTGATACTCCGCTAATAGCAATGAGCAAGCAACTTTTTCGTGAAAAAGTTCACCAAAGTTGTTTACAAATTCACATGAATCGGTTATGATCTTCTTGTGAAATGATTAACAAAAAATTCTGCGAAATGCTAGGAGGTAAGCTCATGCTTAAAAATACCGCGAAGACTGCTACTGAAGTTGATGTGAAGCACATGATCGACGAACTGGTTGCCAATGCACACTCAGCTTTGAAGATTATGAAAACTTTTGATCAAGAAAAGATCGATCACATCGTTCATCGGATGGCGATTGCCGGCTTGGATCATCATATGGAATTGGCAAAACTCGCCGTTGATGAAACCGGTCGTGGGGTTTGGGAAGATAAAGCCATCAAGAATATGTTTGCCACCGAAGAAATCTGGCATTCAATTAAGAACAATAAGACGGTTGGCGTGATCAATGAAGATAAGCAACGCGGTTTGGTATCAATTGCCGAACCGATCGGGGTTATTGCCGGGGTAACACCGGTGACGAATCCGACTTCCACCACGATCTTCAAATCCGAAATTTCAATCAAAACCCGTAATCCGATTATTTTCGCTTTCCACCCGGGTGCCCAAAAGTCTTCAGCGCGTGCGCTGGAAGTCATCCGTGAAGAAGCTGAAAAAGCCGGATTGCCAAAAGGCGCTTTACAGTATATTCCGGTACCAAGCATGGAAGCGACCAAAGCCCTGATGGATCATCCGGGTATCGCAACGATCCTGGCAACCGGTGGCCCGGGCATGGTTAAGTCCGCCTATTCTTCTGGTAAGCCTGCTTTAGGGGTTGGTGCAGGGAATGCCCCGGCATACATCGAAGCCAGTGCCAACATCAAACAGGCCGTCAATGACCTGGTACTTTCCAAGAGTTTTGACAATGGCATGATCTGTGCTTCCGAACAAGGGGCGATTGTTGATTCCAGTATTTACGATGCCGTGAAGAAAGAATTCGAAGCCCAAGGCGCTTATTTTGTCCAACCTAAAGACATGAAGAAGTTTGAAAGCACCGTGATCAATCTTGAAAAGCAAAGTGTCAATCCGCGCATTGTTGGTCAAAGTCCGAAGCAGATTGCCGAGTGGGCCGGTATTCAAATTCCGGAAGGCACCACGATTCTGATTGCGGAACTCAAAGGCGTTGGCGCGAAGTATCCACTCTCTCGCGAAAAACTGAGTCCGGTTTTGGCCATGGTTAAGGCTGATGGGCATGAAGATGCCTTCAAGAAATGCGAAACTATGCTGGACATTGGCGGGTTAGGACACACGGCGGTTATTCATACGGCTGATGAGGATTTGGCCTTGAAGTATGCCGATGCCATGCAGGCTTGCCGGATCTTGATCAACACGCCATCTTCTGTCGGCGGGATCGGGGACCTTTATAACGAAATGATTCCTAGTCTGACGCTGGGCTGCGGCTCTTACGGCGGCAACTCGATTTCGCACAATGTGGGGACAGTTGACTTGCTGAATATCAAGACCATGGCGAAACGGCGTAACAACATGCAATGGATGAAGTTGCCGCCAAAGATTTATTTTGAAAAAAACTCGGTTCGCTATCTGGAACACATGGAAGGCATTAAGCGGGCGTTCATCGTTGCTGACCGCAGCATGGAAAAGCTGGGTTTCGTGAAGATCATTGAAGATGTACTGGCACGCCGGGAAAATCCGGTTCAGGTGCAGACCTTCGTTGATGTTGAACCTGATCCATCAACCGACACTGTCTTCAAAGGAACCGATATCATGCGGTCATTTGGTCCGGACACCGTGATTGCTATCGGCGGCGGCTCGGTTATGGATGCTGCCAAGGGTATGTGCTTATTCAACGATGCAGGAGACGCCGACTTCTTCGGGGCTAAGCAAAAGTTTCTGGATATTCGTAAGCGGACTTACACCTTCCCGAAACTGAACAAGACCAAACTGGTTTGCATCCCGACGACTTCCGGTACCGGTTCTGAAGTTACCCCATTTGCGGTTATCACGGATTCGAAAGCCGGCATCAAGTATCCCTTAGCCGATTATGCGCTGACCCCGGATATCGCGATTGTGGACAGTCAATTCATCGAATCCGTACCGCCAGTGGTTGTCGCCGACTCCGGTCTCGATGTTCTCTGCCATGCAACTGAAAGCTATGTATCCACTATGGCAACCCACTACACTAAGGGTTTGAGCCTTGAAGCGATCAAGCTGGTATTTGAAAACCTTGAAAAGAGTTATCACGGCGACATCGCCGCAAAATCTAAAATGCACGATGCTTCGACGATTGCCGGGATGGCCTTTGCCAACGCACTGCTGGGGATTAACCACAGCATTGCTCACAAACTGGGTCAGGCATTCCATCTCCCTCATGGCCGTTGCATTGCGATCACCATGCCCCACGTGATCCGTTTCAATGCCAGTCAGCCGAAGAAGCGCGCTATCTGGGCTAAGTACAGTTACTTCCGCGCTAACGAAGATTATGCAGAAATTGCCCGTTATCTTGGCTTACCAGGTAAAACCACCGATGAACTGGTAGAAAGCTACGTTCAGGCATTCATCAAACTGGCACACAGCGTTGGTATCAAGTTGAGTCTGAAGGATCAAGGAGTTAAAAAAGCTGATCTGGACAAACAGGTTGATCGGCTTGCCGAACTTGCTTACGAAGACAACTGCACAGTCACCAACCCGCAAGAACCGTTAATCAGTGATTTGAAGCACATCATTCTCGATGAATACGAAGGCACGGAATCGACTTTCTAGGCGAGCACATGCTAATCATTTCACGATAAGCGGCAAAGGTTCATCAGATTAACCTTTTACGCCGATCTGTCAAAACACGTCATGAAATTGACGTGTTTTTTTGTGCAAGTCATGGCATAATGTAGTACAGTGACTGCAAATTAAAAGTAAGGACGTAAAATGACACCGAATAAAGAAGATTATCTTAAGTTGATTTTTGAGATCGGCGGTGACACCGAATTGGTCTCTAATAAGCAAATCGTTGCGGGGATGCATGTTTCTGCTGCCTCGGTCAGTGAGATGATCAATAAACTGGGTGAAGAAAAACTGGTCGCGCACACGCCTTACCAGGGAATCCAGTTGACATCGGCAGGCCGAAAAAAAGCGGCTATTTTGGTGCGTAATCATCGTCTTTGGGAAGTGTTTTTAGTTAAGTGCCTGAAGTATTCGCCGGACGCTGTTCATCAGGAGGCGGAAAAACTCGAGCATGCGCTGACACCGGAGATGGCCAAGCGGTTGTCCGCGATGTTGGGGAATCCCGAATACTGCCCACATGGCGGCGTCATTCCGGATGCTGAAGGCCACTATATCCAGCAGAGTCGGGTCACTTTGGGTGCAATGGAAGTTGGCCAACGCGGTCATATCGAACGGCTAATCGATGAAGTCTCGTTAATTGATTACACCGTCAAAATTGATTTGCGACTTGATGATGCCTTTACAGTGACTGCCAAAACGCTGGATGCGGTGGTCATTAAATTGGATCGGACTGGAAAAGAATTGGCGGTCGATGCTGATCGCGCTGCTCATATATTTGTTGAATTGTAATCAGGTTTTGAGAAAGCAGGGTCGTATACATGCCAGAAGAATCACGCGCTGTGATCATTATTTTTGGAGGATCAGGGGATCTGGCTTCGCGTAAGCTATATCCCGCATTG
>NZ_BACQ01000077.1 GCF_000260435.1 Lacticaseibacillus zeae DSM 20178 = KCTC 3804
AAGTTACATGCAAAAAAACCGCGGTTAGCGTGACCGCGGTTTTTAATATTCGCATTTTCAGATGATCTAAGCACCACTTCTAAGTCAATTGTTTGATCATCAGGACGAAAATAAGTTTGATCATTCAGAAACTTTAATGACAATCCGGCCTTCATGCCGCGGATCATCGAGCAGTTGATGGCCTTTGATAAAACCTTCGCGGGTAAATGGCAACACGTAGCCGACTTGGACAGTCAGTTTTCCTTGCGCCATTAAATTAACAAGCGTTTGCAGCGCCCGACCGACTTCAGAGCCGCCGAGTGGTCGCGTATGCACGAACCGAACGCCGCGACTTAGCAGGGGTTCGGTGTGGCTAACCGAAACGATCAGGCCACCGTCCTTGGCCATTTCAACGTCGTCATCACCGCCGAGACCATTCATCGCTGCATTAATCACGACATCAACCGTTTGACGCAACTCATCGACAGGATTACCACGATCGTACGCAACAAAATGTTCGACTCCAAGACGGTTGACCTCGGTTTCATGGCGGCTGGCGGCGATGCCGATCACGGAAGCGCCGCGCTCTACCGCCAGCTGGATTGCAGCAGAGCCGACGCCACCAGAAGCACCTTTTACAATCACCGTATCGCCGGCTTTGATTTTACCGAGTTCGACCATGCGATAACCGGTGACGCCAGGGGTAATCAGCGCGACGCCGGTTTCCGCAGTGATGGCAGCTGGCAATAAAACGCTCATGTCCGCCGCTGCGGTCACGATTTCGGCATACGCGCTGGTGGTTCGGGCAATGACGCGATCGCCTTTGCTAAATTGCGTAACGCGACTGCCAACTGCGCTGACGATCCCAGCAACATCATAGCCCGGCACTGTCAAGCCGCTGCCGCCCATTTGCCGTGCGATCCGGTCTCGGTTGTTCAAGCCGATTGCTTCTGTTTTGATTTGAATTTCCCGCGGACCCGGTTGCGGTGTCGGTAATTCAATCGCATCAATGACTTCCGGACCGCCTGCCTCGCTAAATCCATATCCGATCATATTCTTCCCTCCATCACGTCAATGTTAAACTAGCGGCATTTTAACCATGATTAAGGAAAAAGACAATTAAAGTGCCTTGAAGTGGGTAAGGAAAAGTGAACGGTTACAGCTGGTGTCCTCTTAGTCAACCTTTTAATCGTAATTCAATCAGCGATCATCCTGATGCGGTCGCGGATCAAAGCCGTGTAGTTGGCCCTTAAACTCATCCGGAAACGAACTGACAGGTGTGTGATGTTCCCAGCTAGCTGCCACTTCTTCATCGACCGGTTCGGCGTGTTCACTGTAATCCAGGCCCATTTTTTCGGCGGCAGGGGATACACGGATGCTGACAAATCGTGATAATACAATGGTAATGATGGTGACCATTGCTCCAACCAGGACAATGACAATTACCGTGCCGGCCAGCTGGATCAGCAGCAGATGCCAGCCGCCATTATAGGCCAGACCGGCGTGCGCAATGTTCGGCGCGACCTGCTTGCTGGCGAAAACACCGGTCAGGATGCTGCCGATAATCCCAGCCACACCATGACAGCCAAATGCATCCAAGGTGTCATCGATCCCGAGGCGCGGCTTGACTTTGCTGATAAACCAATAGCTGGCTAATGTTGCCAAAACGCCGATGCAGGCGGCGCCAAAACTCGTGACATAGCCAGTTGCGGGCGTGATGCCGACCAGTCCGCACAAAGCGCCGGTACAAGTGCCAATCAAGGTGGGATGCCCGGTTTGCCAGATGTCGAGACACATCCAGGTGACCAGCGCTGCCGCCGCGCCGACCGAAGTTGTCAAGGCAGCGGTCATGGCCGCTTGATTCACACCCAGCGCAGACCCGGCATTAAAGCCATACCAGCCAATCCATAAAATCGCGGTTCCCAGCAGCACCCATGGCCGATTGTAAGGAACCGTATGCTCGTCAGTCCGGCGACCAAGAAACGCTGAAAGGGTCAGTGCCGTGATCCCGGCATTAATATGGATCACCGTCCCACCGGCAAAATCGAGAACACCGAGACCTGCCAGCAAACCATCTGGACTCCAAATCAGATGCACCAGCGGATAATAAACCAGCAATGACCACAAAACGATGAAGCAAGTCAGAAATTTAAAATGCATTCGCCCGACCACCGCACCGACAAACAAAGCCGGCGTGATGATCGCAAACATCATCTGGAAAAGAATATAAACCCCGGTCGGAATCCGCGCCGCCGTGACCGCGCCAAGCGAAATGTCACTCAGGAAAAAATGGTGCACCTGACCAATGACGCCAAATAGATTACCGTTAAAACTCAGTTCGTAACCAACGGCGACCCACAATAAAATGGCAATGCCGGTAATATAAAAGACCGAAAGCATGGTATTAATCACGTTGCGTTTGGAAACAAGTCCACCATAAAAGAAAGCTAGCCCTGGTGTCATAAACCAAACCAGCACACTTGCAATGATCACAAACCCTGTATCGGCTAAATTCATCTGTGCCACCCCGTTCATCTTGAATGGTGGTATTGTAGCACGGGTTTTTGCCGAAGCAGGGTTAGGCCATCTAGCATTTATCTAGACCAATGTTCGGCTGGATTATAACCTTGCCGATGTTAAAGGATTCTCTGGGTTGCAAAAAATTATTTTCTGCGTTAGGTTATGTGACACCAGAACTTGACGGTCGACGGGGATGAATGATCTTCAACGGATTGGTCTATATAAATATGACGACACGAGCACTGTGGATATTGTTTTTACTCTAGAGGATTGTCTAGGTATGACAAAAAAGAAAAGATTCTCGTCCATAGAGGATCTTTTCGTTTTTTCAACAGGATAATTTGTCTAAGTCTTTAAAACATTAGTGCCAAAGCGGAGCAATCGGAGGCCAGATGGGGCTCAGTGGTGAAATTGTACTAGCTGGGCGGTCCTCCCAGCGTAGTACAAGGCCGAGCTTTGAGACTCAGCCGGTTTTGCTGAGGCTCAAAGTCGTGCCCACCACGTTCCAGCCCCAGCTGGCCGGAGATTGCGGAGTTTGGCACGGCAAGGATTAAAAAATTCAGATTTTTAAAGCTCACCATCCGCAATCTGCCCGAGCACCGATTTGGACGGGATAAAGAACAGCTCACCAGTCAATGGCGTCGAGAAGTCGAGCAGGCGGTCGGAGTTATCGAACATGCCTTGCAACATTCGCTTGGTGACGGCCCAGTGGCGGGCGTAACCGATGAAATAAGTACCGTTGATTTTTTCGGCAGGATTGCTGAAGGGAACGTTCATGCGCACGATCTTATGCTCCACGCCGCCTTCGTTGTCCTGAGACACAACGTTGTGCGAGTTAACCAGTTTTTCCTCATCAGCTAACTCAAAATCATTGAACTTCTTGCGACCGATGGCTTTTTCCTGGTCTTCCGTTTTGAGTTTGTTCCAAGCATCGAGGTTATGTTGGTATTTCTGGGCAAAAGCATACGAACCATTTTCAAACGCAGGGTCTTCATCGCCGATCACCGCGTATTCCGGTGTGTCCAGTGCGCTGGGATTTTCCGTGCCGTCTACAAAGCCGATGATGGCGCGGCCTTCAAAGTAGCGGAAGCCATGGGTTTCATCAAGTGTGACCGTGTTGTCGCCGATGATTTCCATGATTTCGGACATCAATTCAAACGGTACGGCGGAGTTTTGTGACCGGATATGGAAGAATAGATCCGCCGGGGTGGCAACCGCGGTGTATTTAGGGCCCACGATTGGCTGGAATTCTTCTAACTCCTTTGGTCGTTCGGCATCAGGAAAAAGATAATCCCACGCCTTCCGCGAAAAGCCGAAAGCCGTTGCCAGTTTTGCATCAGGATAACGAATATTCAGACTGTTAATGAAGGCCGGCAGATGATCCGCCAAATCGGCAATCATCTCCTTGTCGCTTGCGACGTCTTCCCGCTTAAGATCAAATGTTGCAAAAATAATATCCGACCCCGCATCTTTATACACGTCCTGTACATCCCGTAAATCAATTGCCATTCTTTCTCCTCCAAACTAGAATCATTTTAATCTGGTTTTAGTGTAGCATAGCAGGTAGGGATTGCAACGATTTTCACCTGGACAGGATGATTTGGTTAAGCAGCTGTATTGGCAGTCGTGAAGGCTGTCAGCGGCCGCTATCATTGAACTTTTTTCGTTAAACGTCCACGCTGAGTCGGGGGTCCCATTCGTGCGTTTTAAACCGTTGCCTTGGGTGGTAAAGTAAGAACAAAGGTTGTGATGTTTTGACAATGACAATAATGGATCAAGTCGAACTCGTCATTCGACTGCTGGTCGCAGCGTTTTGCGGGTTTACCATTGGGTTTGAACGCAAAAATCGCTTTAAAAATGCCGGTATCCGAACGCACATGATTGTCGCGCTGGGTTCGGCATTGATTATGATTGTTTCTAAGTATGGTTTCTTTGATATTTTGAATTTGAAAAATATCGCATTGGATCCGTCTCGTGTCGCGGCGCAGATCGTGAGTGGGGTCAGTTTTCTTGGCGCCGGTGCGATTTTGGTGCGGCACAACAACGTCAATGGCTTGACGACTGCTGCCAGTGTCTGGACCACGGCTGCTGTCGGGATGGCGATTGGTGCCAAACTGTATATTCTGGGTTTGTCGGCGACGGCGCTCGTCTTGGGCATTCAGGTAGTCCTGCATCACCATTATCGTTGGCTGCCAAGTGGCGACAATGGGGTTTTGACGATTCGGATTCGCAATGAAGGCTTTGATATGGAACACATGCGTCAGACGCTTGGCAAGTATCACATCAAAGTCTTGAACGTCTCCATCAAGCATGAAGGCGATGAGGTGAAAATGAGCCTGCATGTCGAAAGCAGGGCCAACGAAGATATGCGGCGCTTGCTGATGTTTTATGCCGACAACCCTAATATTATTTCTATCGAGTTTTAGCCGGTCAGCCGAACTGAGAATGTTTGACGAAACAGCGTTATTTGTGAAACCCGCGATAATCTGATAATATATGTAGAAATCTTTTAAGCGAGGTATGAAATTGCTCACAGTAAACAATGTTTCGATGACGTTCTCGGACCGAAAGCTGTACGAAGACGTTAACCTGAAATTCACGCCCGGTAATTGTTATGGCATTATTGGTGCCAACGGGGCGGGCAAATCGACTTTTCTCAAAATTCTTGAAGGTGAGCTGACACCGACAACCGGATCTGTCAGTCTGTCACCTAATGAGCGCATGAGTAGCCTGAAACAGGATCACTTTGCGTTCGATGACCAGACCGTCATGAACACGGTTTTACAAGGGTGGGAACGTCTGTATCAAGTGATGACGGAAAAAGACGCGCTATACGCTAAAGCGGACTTCAGTGAAGCAGACGGTAACAAGGCTGCCGAACTTGAAGGCGAGTTTGCGGAAATGGACGGCTGGAATGCGGAAAGCGATGCATCGCAATTGTTGCAGTCGCTGGGTATCCGGGAAAGCGAACATCAAAAGCTTATGGCCGATCTGCCTGAAGGGGAGAAGGTCAAGGTGCTTTTGGCGCAAGCGTTGTTCGGTAAGCCGGACGTGTTGCTGCTGGACGAGCCGACAAACGGTCTTGATCCCCAGGCGATTAGCTGGCTCGAAGACTTTTTGGCGGACTATGAGCATACTGTGTTGGTTGTCTCCCATGACCGGCATTTTCTGAATGCGGTTTGTACCATGATGTGCGATGTTGATTTTGGCAAGATCGAGCTTTACGTCGGGAACTATGACTTTTGGAAGCAGAGTTCCGAGTTGGCGTTGCAGCTGCAGAGTCAGGCCAATGCCAAAAAAGAAGAACAAATCAAGCAGCTGCAGGAATTCGTTGCCCGCTTTTCGGCTAATGCATCCAAGTCGAAGCAGGCGACGTCGCGTAAGAAGCAGCTTGAAAAGATTACTTTGGACGATATTCGACCGAGTTCCCGCAAGTATCCGTATATCAAGTTTGAACCTGAGCGGGCGATCGGGAACGATTTGTTGCGGGTCGAAAATGTTTCCAAGACGATTGACGGGCAACAGGTGCTGAAAGATGTCAGTTTCATATTGCGGCCGGGTGATAAAACCGGCATTATCAGCCGCAGCGATGTGACGGCAACGGTGTTGATGCAGCTGTTGGCAGGTGAGATGGAGCCGGATAGCGGCACGATTACCTGGGGTGTCACGACCAGTCGTGCCGCCATGCCTAAGGATCTCAATCCCGAGTTTGATCACGCTGACCTTAATATTCTGGATTGGTTGCGCCAATTTGCGCCGCAAGATGAGCAGGATAATACGTTCTTGCGCGGGTTCCTCGGGCGGATGCTTTTCTCCGGCGATGAGGTGCTTAAGCAGTTGAATGTCCTGTCTGGTGGCGAAAAGGTGCGGTCGTATCTGGCGAAGATGATGCTAAGTAAGGCCAATGTGTTGATCATGGATGATCCGACTAACCATCTTGACTTGGAAAGTATTACTAGTCTGAACGATGCGTTGATTGATTTTAAGGGTTCCGTGATTTTTACCAGTCATGATCACCAGTTCATCCAGACCATTGCGGATCATATCATCGAGGTCGGGCCACTGGGTGTTGTTGATCGGGCTGACACCAGTTATGACGAGTTTATGCAGCATGAGACGGCGCAGAAGCAGGTGGAAGCTATTTATCCGGAGTCGTTGCGGCAGGCTTAAGTGTGACGGAAAAATTGAGGTAATGAGTCCCGTGCCGTGCCAAACTACGCAATCTCCGGCGGGGCCGGGGGCTGGCGACCGCGAAGCTAGAGGGGTGGGCACGACTTTAAGCCTCAGCAAAAACGGCTGAGTCTTAAAGCTCGGCCTTGTTGTAGGCGGGGCAAAGGGCGCCCCGCCTACAACAATGTCACCCCTGAGCCCCATCTGGCCTCCGATTGCTCCGCTTTGGCACTGGGCTTTTCAAGGATGCAACTAAATATTCTCCGAATTTCTTTTTAGCTTCTTTAGAAACAGACGAATTAATCTTCCGCATAACGTCGCAGGAAGTTGATTCGTCTATTTTTTGTCTTTTATCTTTGCACGAGAGATAATATCATTAGATTTGTGTGATAAATGACCGGCGTGGACCCGTGACCTGGTGCATAAGAAGGGATGATCGATATGACCCAACCCGTGATAATTTTGCTTGGTGTTGGCGGCTTTGCTGTTGCCGTCGTTGTGCTTAATCTGCTGTTGGCGTGGCGGCGTCAGGCGAAGTTGAAGCGGCAGCTGCTTGCTGACTGGGGGACGTTGCCGGTTAAACGTGGTGGTAGCGAGCGCTATTTGAAGGCGGCGTATCTTGATCATGAGGCGCAGGTTAATCATGATTGTCTCATTGATGATTTGACGTGGCAGGATTTGGATATGTTTGAGGTGTTTAAACAACTCAACGCCACACAGAGCAGCGTTGGTGCGGAGCGGGTGTATGCTCAGTTGCGGGCTTACGACTTGGGCAAGCCTGATGTTAACGAAACGCTGATTGACTTTTTTCGCACGCACGCCGAGGAGCGGCTAAAAGTTCAGCTTGCGTTTGCCGGTTTGGGCACGGAAGCGGCGAATAATAGTCAGCATTATCTGCGCACGACGACGCAAGAGGCCTTGCCGCATGCGTGGCGCTTTAAGGTTTTAGGCGGGTTACCGGTTTTGGGCCTGCTCCTGATTCCGTTGTTACCAGCGCTTGGTGTGGCTCTGGCGACGTTGAGCCTCATGGTGAATCTTTTTTATTACGTTTTGAAAAGGGAGGCACTGGACGCCGAAGTGATGGCGATGGGGTATCTGGTGCGGACGATTGTGACGGCCGAGCATCTCGTCAAAATTGGCCAACCAACGCAAGCGGCTTTGCGCACCGCGTTGAAGCCGATGCGCGGGATCACGCGGCTTGCCTTTGTTTTCCGCACGCGCGATAACAGCAGTGCCGATATGATGACCGAATATTTTAGCAGTATGTTTATGCTGGGCTTTATCGCCTATAACAACGTCCTGACGCGATTGCATAGTCGGCATGCGGGGGCGTTGACTTTGTGGCAGGCGTTGGGCGACTTGGAGTTGGCGATTGCGATTGCTAATTTTCGCGAGGCGCATGCAGACAGCAGTCAACCGGTTTTTGCGGATGGCGGGCTGACAGCGAAGGAGCTGGTTCATCCGTTGCTCAAACATCCGGTGGCCAATCCGGTTGACTGGCAGAAGAACGCCTTGATTACCGGTGCCAACGCGTCTGGTAAATCAACGTATGTCAAAAGCATTGCCGTCAATGCAATTCTGGCGCAAACGATCAACACAGTTTTGGCTAAGGACATGTCGATCCAACCGGGGCTGGTGATCACGGCTATGGCGATCCGGGATGATTTAAGTGAAGGCGACAGCTATTTTGTAGCTGAAATCAAGGCGATTCATCGGCTTTTAAATGCGGTTGCAACCAACAAGCGAATTTATGGTTTCATCGACGAAACTCTGAAGGGCACCAATACGGTCGAACGAATTGCCGCATCGGCCAGTGTGATCAACTGGTTGAGCCATTATCCTAGTTTGGTAGTAGTCGCGACGCATGATAACGAGCTGACCGATATCATGGGCGAACAATGCGTCAACTGGCATTTTCAGGAAAAGGTCACCAAAAAGGATGGCGTTGTCTTTGACTACTTGCTGCATCAAGGTCCGGCGACGTCGCATAATGCGATCACCTTATTGGCCACAATGGCGTATCCGGAAACGTTGATTAAGGATGCCCGGACGCTTGCGGCTGATTTTGAACGGACCAAAGCATGGCCGAGATATCGACAAGGAGGCATTCAGGCGTGACAACAGCCAATCAGATTTTTGAAGCAATCCGGCGTGATCCGGCCAATGCAGACTTCACTGCGCAGGGGTGGGATCCGCTTTACCATATCGAGCCAGACGCAACCATTTTGATTGCGAGTCAGGCGCCTGGCCGGAAAGCGCAAACCACGAAAACTTATTGGAATGATCCAAGCGGTGACCGTTTGCGCACTTGGATGGGCGTGACGAACGACCAGTTTTATCACAGCGGCAAAATCGCCGTCCTGCCGCTGGACTTTTATTATCCGGGAAAAGGCAAGTCAGGGGACTTACCGCCAAGAAAAGACTTTGCGGCTAAGTGGCATCCCCCGCTGCTGGCACTGATGCCACACATCCAATTGACCATTGTGATCGGTGCCTATGCGCAAAAGTACTACCTTGGCAAACGCCGGGAAAAGACGCTGACGGCGACCGTCAAAAATTTCCGGGCATATCTGCCGACCTACTTTCCCATCGTCCATCCTTCGCCGTTGAACTACGGCTGGGTGAATCGCAATCCGTGGTTCATGGATGAGGTCGTTCCGGCGTTGCAGGAGCGGGTGGCGCGGTTGATGAAGTGATTCGGAACTCAAAAAAATGACAGCAAGTACCGAAAATGATAATGTGTTTTTAGAGCTAAGTATAAGTGTCATTCGAAGATCATCGCGGCCTAGTCACCCGCAATGTTGATAAATCGTTCGAACGATTGGCGGCTTCCTAAATGGGAGCCGTTTTTTAGTAGACAAATGCAGCGCAGAGGAATCGGTTAAAAATACGACTGCTTCTTTTTTGCTAGTCCGTTTCCTCATTTATGCGGAAAAAGCTGATATGGTCGTGTAACCGGTTACATATTATGCTGGTTCATGTAAGAACAAGAGGAGGAGGTTCAAACATGACAACAGAGTTACCTAAAGACTTTTTATGGGGTGGTGCGGTTGCTGCCCATCAACTGGAAGGCGCTTGGCAAGAAGACGGAAAGGGTGTCAGTGTTGCCGACGTTATGACGGTGGGTGGTCCGGAAAAAGCGCGGACGATCACAGACGGCGTGGTTCCTGGAGAATACTATCCGAACCATGATGGGATCGATTTCTATCATCGCTACAAGGAAGACATCGCTTTATTCAAGGAAATGGGTTTCAACAGTTTTCGAACCTCGATTGCGTGGACGCGAATTTATCCGAATGGAGACGAGACTCAGCCAAACGAAGCGGGCTTACAGTTTTACGATGATTTCTTTGATGAACTACTGAGGAACGGCATTGAACCTATTGTCACCTTGTCACATTTTGAATTACCGTATCGCCTTGTGACCGAATATGGCGGATTCAGAAACCGTAAGTTGATTGAATTTTTTGTTCGGTTCGCTACTACCTGTTTCGAACGGTATAAGAACAAGGTTAAGTATTGGATGACATTTAACGAAATTAACAATCAGGCAAATTTTGTCGATGATTTTGCACCATTCACCAACTCGGGTTTACGTTATCAACCTGGCGATGATCGGGAGGCCATCATGTATCAGGCAGCCCACAATGAATTGGTTGCCAGTGCAGAGGCCGTGCAAATCGGGCATGCGATCAATCCAACGCTGCAAATCGGTTGCATGATTGCGATGGGGCCGATTTATCCATACAGCATGAATCCTGAGGACGTGTTGTTGGCGCAAAAAGCGATGGAACACAATTACTATTTTGCTGATGTGCACGTTCATGGTGATTATCCGGCAACGTTGCTCAAGTATTGGGAGCGCAAAGGCATTACACCTGAAATCACTGCAGAAGACCGCCAGATTCTGAAAAATGGCACAGTCGACTATATTGGGCTTAGTTATTACATGTCGCACGCTGTTAAAAAGGATCCAGCTAAATCTTTTGACGATTTCGACTTAAAGCAACTGGTTAAAAATAATTATCTGAAGGCTAGCGATTGGGGATGGCAAATTGATCCGCGCGGGTTGCGGTACGCGCTGAATTGGCTGACAGATCGGTATCGGAAACCGTTGTTCATTGTTGAGAATGGCTTCGGCGCGTATGACAAAGTCGAGGCGAATGGTCAGATTCACGATTCATATCGCATCAATTATTTACGCGCACATATTGAACAAATGAAACTGGCAGTGACGGAAGATGGCGTCGATTTAATCGGTTACTTACCGTGGGGCCCGATTGACCTGGTTTCTGCCGGAACCGGCGAAATGGACAAACGTTATGGCTTCATTTACGTTGATAAGGACAACCAAGGCGAAGGAACGCTTGCTCGTAGCCGTAAAGATTCATTTTTCTGGTACAAACAGGTCATCGCGTCCAACGGCGAGAATCTGAATTAAGGCAATGGCAGTCGGCAGTGTGATCGCTGGCCGTCAAGTAGGAAAGGAAGACTGTATCGTGAAAAAAGCATTGATCATCTGTGCAGCAGGAATGTCATCATCCATGATGGCAAAGAAAACCACAGATTACTTTAAGGCACATAGTAAGGACATTCAGTTAGATGCTGTCACAGCAACTGAAGGTGAAGATGAAATCCGCAACGGCGACTTCGATCTTTTCCTGATTTCACCGCAGACCAACATGTATCTGGATAACTTCCAGAAAGTTGGCAAAGAGGTAGGTAAGCCAGTCGTCAGCATTCCATTTGATGCTTACATTCCAATTCCGATGGGGATCGAGAAAATGGCCAAGTTGGTTGAAAAAAATCTCTGAAGTTACTTTTACTTCAGGTCGGCGACGACAACACGCTTATGTAGAAACCCGCGAAGCAAAGACCGGATCGAGGAGGCCGTCTGGATGAAGCAGAAAGAGCGCGAGTTAATGCTTTATCTCGTTGAGAATCAGGATCAATATGTCACGAGTAAAGACTTGGCAAACACACTTTTGATGACGCCTAGGACGGTCCGAAGCTATGTTAAAAGTTTAAAAGTCATGATCGAAAAACATGGTGCGAGTCTCGAAGCGAAGCCGAGTTTCGGTTATCGCTTACATATTCTCCACCCGGTGGCGTTTGATCTGTTTTTTAACCAGCATAAGGTGTTAAGTCCAAAAGTCGATGATACTGCAACGGCGTCCGAGTCGATTGATCGCCAGAATTATATTCTCAATAAACTGTTAATCGAGGACGAGGCATTGCTCATGGATGATCTCGCTGATCGGCTGTTTGTCAGTCGCTCAACACTTTCGAAAGACATGATTGCTGTCCGTGAGAAGCTGGAGCCTTATGCGTTGCATCTTGAGAGCAGGGCGAACAAGGGCTTTTATGTTGTCGGGACAGAACGCAATCGGCGACATTTCATTCTGGATTATTTCTTTAGCCATGGTCAGAATAACTTTCAACGGTTTATGGAAAATAAGTCTTTCTTTGCCGATGTCAGTTTTGAACAGCTGACGATCGTCGTGATCGATGAATGCCGCGAAGCCAGTTTACGGCTGTCGGATTTCATCATTCAAAATATTGTCTTGTACCTGGCACTCAGCATCGAGCGGGTTCGAAAAGGGAACAGTTTACCTCCTGTGAAGGTTGAACAAGCGCCAGAACATCAGCGGCATGATGCAGTGGCTGAGCGGATCATGAAACGGATCGCAAGAAGTACCGGATTGCAGTTTTCGAAAAGTGAAGTCGCCTATTTAGCGATTCAGCTTGTTGCGATGGCAAAGGGAAATCCGCAAGATTCGACTGACCAGGCTCTTTGGAAAGACATGGATCAAGTACTTAAGCGAATCGAAACAGAAACAGGTTATCCAGTGAGCACGGATTACGCATTAAGAAAGAGTCTAGCTGAACACATCAAGCCAATGCTAGTGCGGTTGCAGCAAGGCATTCAGCTTAAAAATCCACTGTTAAAAGAAATCAAGACCCACTATCCGCAATATTTTGCCGACACCAAGCGCTTTCTAAGAATGTCAAAAATATTGTCTGCGTACACGATTAACGATGACGAGACGGCCTATATGGCAATGCATCTCATGGCGGCAGTCGAAAAGTATCATAATGCGCATAAATTACGAACCTTGATCATCTGTGCCACCGGTTATGGCAGTGCAGAGTTACTCAATAATCGCGTGCAAAAAGAATTTGGCGAGGCGCTGAATATTGTCGGGGTCAAAGGTTATTACGAAGTCGATGACGAAAGTTTGGCTGACGTTGATCTAATCATTTCAGCGATTGATTTATCGACCCAGGTGCTGCGTGTCCCAGTCATTCAGGTCAGTGTCTTCTTGGGCGAAATGGATGTCCGAGCGATTCGTCAATTTTTGGAGACGCATAATCGCCCACATGGGAAAGCAACTTCAAAAGTCGAGGCTATTGCTGCTGTCGACAAAAGCCTTTTTGATCAATTTATTGGTTCTAGTCGATTTGTACGGTGGACAGAGCCGGTTAATCGCGAGACGGTTTTAAATCACCTTTGCGCTCAATTAGCGCTTCTTGAACCGGCTAATTTTGCCGATGAGTTAAAAGCGCAAGTACATCAACGCGAACAGATGAGCAGTATTATATTTAGTCCAAAAATCGCTGTTCCTCATCCGGCAATGCCAGTCGGCCAATTTACCCAAATTGCCATTGGCGTCATTCCTGCGGGATTGAAATGGTCCGAAAGCTTTTCAGCTGTCCAGCTCGTGTTTCTTCTGTCACCTTCTTATTTGGGAAATCGAGGGCTGACCTCAGTCACCCAGACAATTGTTGCGTTGACTGACCATGCGGATTGGCAAACATCATTAGTGGCAGCCCCTGATTTTAAAAGTTTTCGTCACCGCTTTTTACAAATGATGGAGGAGGAATAGTGCCGATGAATTCAGATGATATTCAATTAATTGAATTTGAAATTATTTTGCATAGCGGTAATTCAAGAACCATGATTCATGAGGCGTTCGCGGCTATGCGTGTTGGCGATTTTGATAAAGCCGATGAACGATTAAAGGCTTCAAATGACGAACTTTTGCTAGCACATCAATCGCAAAGCGACCTCTTAAAGAAATATGCCAGTGGTACAAAAATCGAGATGGAGATCATTTTAGTTCACGCCCAGGACCACTTGATGACCACGATGACGTTACGCGAAGTTGCACTGGAAATGGAGCACCTTTATCGCAATCAAGCTGCTGCAGGGGAGTTGAAAAACGATGAACCGGAAGATAAAGGCAAGTGAGAACATACAAACACAAACAACGACGACCATTGATAAAAATCGCCAAGCACTTAGTTTACAAAGTATGCGGTTCAATCGATTTTTGGGTATTCGCTATCTAACCGCTGTGTTCTTCTTTGCTAATCTTTGGTGGGCAATCATTGCTAGCAATCTTTGGAGCAAATGGCTGCCGGTGGGGTTAATGGTGCTTGCAATTCCGGTGATCTATGAACAAATTAAACTCTTTGGCACCCCAACGAATCACTTGCCATATACCACACTTTATTTCCGGTGCCAAACAGGGGTGAACATTGGCCTCAGTATTTTGATCGTGACGCCACTATTCAATGCGTTATACCCCTTTGTTCGCGACACGAATAACAATCGCGGCATTGTTCTTTTGATTTTGCTGATCGGTATTGGCCTTGGTGGCTGGTCGTTACGCCGGCTGCATTTGATTGAGCAGAACAAGGATCGATTTTATGGTCGTTTGAAGGCATATCAAGCAACGCTTCAGAAGTAACGAAAGTCAGCGTGTTTGAGTTTTTAGAGGGGGAAGCTAATTTCGTTCCTCGCGTCAAGGACTGTTAAGTGTCATTTTTGGTGTCATCGCAAGTATTACCGCGTTGGCCCGCTCATAAAAGTAGGAGGAATCTGTAATGGAAAATAACGGGCGCTTTTTCAATTTTATGACGAAGACCTTGCTTAAACCCATGTCGAAGGTTGCCCAGTATCGGATTGTACGTGCGGTCATGGCAGCCGGCATGGCGAGTATTCCTTTCACAATTGTCGGTTCAATGGTGTTGGTTCTTAATGTTATCCCTTTAGTTTGGCCGGTGACAGCCGGTTTTTGGAACGCCACCTTTATGAAGTTCAGTGATCTTTATATGGTTATCAACACTGCAACCATGGGTATTTTGGCGATGTACTTTGCGCTGGCGATCGGCTATGAGCTGACCAGAATCATTCAAACAGAGGATAAGCTGAAAGTTGCACCGCTAAACGGCGCGTTCTTGTCACTTTTTGCCTTTTTCATGTGTTTGCCCGAGCTGGTCGTTAAGGGCGGGAAGATCATTTTACTTAATTCTATTACGCCAAAAGAGAAGGTGATCAGTGGGTTTCGAATGACGGCAACGATCGATCGTCTGGGAACTTCAGGCATTTTCACAGCAATTATTATGGCGATTGTGGCTGTCTATTTATACAAATTTTGTGTCAAGCATAATTGGACGATTAGAATGCCGGAAGCTGTTCCTGAAGGTGTTTCCCGTTCGTTCACTGCTCTGATTCCAACCGCTGTCATTGCCCTTGTTGTGATGGTCATCAATGGCTCGCTTGTCTTGTTAGGGACGGATATTTTCAAAATGATTTCAATTCCGTTTAGTTTTGTCACCAATCTGACGAGTACATGGATCGGCGTCATCGTCATCGAATTCTTGATCCATGCTCTGTGGATTGTCGGTGTTCATGGCGCAAACATTATCAGTGCTTTTATCGGTCCGATTTTGCTGACCAACATGGCTGCTAATGCAAAAGGTGCACATATTCCGTTTGCCGGGGAATTCAACAATTCATTTGCGATTATGGGTGGCTCCGGGGCCACACTTGGTCTTTGCATTTTCATTGCCTTTGCTGCACGCTCGGAACAGCTGAAGGTTTTGGGGAGAGCATCGTTAGCGCCAGCATTTTTCAATATCAATGAGCCTCTAATTTTCGGTCTGCCAATCGTTTATAATCCTTATCTGGCGATTCCATTCTTCTTGGCACCGATGGCAAGCGCTTCATTGGCTTACGCTGCCTTTTATTTTCGATTAATCAATCCGATCATCACACAGGCACCATGGCCATCACCAATGGGCTTCGGCGCACTGATCAGCACCGTCGATATACGAGCGGTAATTGTGGCGATCCTGTGTGGCGTCGTGGCATTTCTGATCTGGTTTCCGTTTATCAAACTGTACGATGCTAAATTGGTCAATGACGAAAAGCAGGTTGCTGCTGGAAAAGAGGCTGAAGCATAGAATCTTCACTGATATGACTATCGTTGTATAGCCAAGGGAAGGACGTTCGCAACAATCAGAACATCTTGAATGATACGTTTTAACCTACATGAAGCTTACTTTTCAGGGATGAGTCAAGGGTATACAAAAGACCGACATCAATCGCGATGTCGGTTTTTGTGGTTCAAATGAATTGATGATTATGGCAAAACCGCAAAGATCAACGCGCCTGCCACACCGCCTGCCAGTGGGCCTAAAACCGGTACCCAGGCATATGGCCAGTCGGAGTCGCCTTTGTTGGCAATTGGTAAAATAGCGTGCGCCAACCGCGGTCCAAGGTCTCGCGCCGGGTTAATGGCATAACCGGTGGTGCCGCCAAGTGATAAGCCAATCGCGGTGATCAGGATGCCGACGCCGATTGGATTCAGACCATCTGTCCATTTGCCTTTGGTGAAGGCCAGCAGTCCGAAAATCAAGACGGCAGTGCCGATGAACTCGGAAATGAAGTTGGCCGCGTAACTGCGAATGGCCGGACCAGTAGCAAAGACGCCTAAGGTTGCTGCAGGATCCTTGGTGGCTGCCCAGTGCGGGTAGTAATGCAACCAGACAGCAGCTGCTCCGAGCAACGCACCCAGTAACTGGGCGATGATAAATGGCATGACCCACGCCCAAGGGAATTTGCCAATCGCAGCAAATGCGACGGTGACTGCTGGGTTAAGGTGTGCCGGTCCTAAGAAGGCGGCGGTATAAACGCCCATGGTCACGGCCAATCCCCATCCTAGGGTAATGGCAACCCAACCGGCACCATTAGCTTTGGATTTGTTTAGTGACACGCCTGCGACCACGCCATCGCCAAGGAGGATTAAAACGAAGGTACCAATGAATTCACCTAATGCTTGTGTCCACATATGGGTGCCCCTTTCTAGGCTTGAGGAGCCGAAGCCGGCGCCTTCTTCAAGTCATCCAACCGACTCTCACTGATGGCCTGTTCCAAATCAGCCAGCTGTTGTGCCTTGGTTGCTTCGTCCCAACCCAAGATGCGGGCCATTTCGTCCACAACCGGCTGTTTCAAATCATCCAGCGTTTCAGCATGGAAAAGAATGGCATTGGTCCGGCGCAACAGGTAATCAACCGGCGTCAGCGTCATTTCTTCATTGATTGAATAGCGCAGGCTCATGGTTTCTTTGAGGCTCAAACCTGGTGCCGGCTGGCCGTCAGCATACGTAACCACGCGACTGATGTTGGAGCCGTAGCGATTGGCAAGGTCAGCGGCGTCTTTTTCAGGCATGCCAGCGTCAATCCCAATCCGAGTGTAGAACGCAATCGTATCGTCAACATTGGTCGGATCAAAATGACCGCCGGAGACTTGAAGCTTTTTAGAATCAACGGTGCGGGTTTCGGTCGCAAATTTTTCAGCCAAGACACGACGAATCAAGGCAAGGGCGCCAGCCGCCATTTTCCGGTAGTCGGTAATTTTCCCACCGGACAGCGTGATCATGCCATCATCGGCTTGGCGAAGGGAGCTACCGCGGGAAATCTGGGATGGACTCAGGGACGCTTCGGCATGCGCGGTCTCCAGTTTGGAAATGGCGTGCTCAACATCGGACCGGGTTGCCTGGTTATCTTCGTAATCGTTAACGACTTTGACCAAGGCTTCGAACGAATCATCCGAAACCTTGCCAGTGTTGGCGCCACCGCCGTTGTAATCAGAGCTTCCGTTGTTGGCAATCAGTGGCCGCAGACCGGCCCAGCTGGCTTCGATGTCGTCGATCGTGATGTGGCTTTCCGGGAAACGCTTGTTGATCACCTTCAGCAGGTAATCCACATCGGCCTGCTCGACGCGTGGATGCTTGAAGTCGCCGGTGTAATCGGTATCGGTCGTGCCAAAATAAGTCTTGCCTTCACGCGGTACCACGAAGAACATCCGGCCATCATTCAAACCAGTATCCATATAAGTCGGTTGCGGTACCGGCAGACGGGAACCATCGACAACCAGGTGAACCCCTTTAGTCGGACGCAGGGTAGGTGCCTGATTTTCGTTCTTGTCGAGCGCTTTAAACTTGTCGGACCATGGACCGGTGGTGTTGATCACGAGTTTGGCATGAATATCGAATTCGCTGTCATCTAAAAGATCCTTGACGCGCAAACCGATGACTTGGCCAGCGTCATTGTGCAAGACACCGATCGCCTTCACGCGGCTGGCCATGAGTCCGCCGAGTTCAGCCGCTTCTTTAATGTTTTCGATAACCAGGCGCGCATCATTGTTTACGAAGTCGAGGTAAACCCCACCGCCTTGCAGTCCGTCTTTTTCAAGCTGCGGTTCACGTTGTAGAATTTCATCTTTCGTAACGGTGTAGTTGGCATATTGCGAGCCTTCGACGTTTGCCAGCCGATCATACAGATCCATCGCGATTTTGATGCTGAACATATCAAACGTGCTGCCAGGTTCCTGGAAAATCGGCAGTAACATCGGGAATGGCCGCGGAATGTGCGGCGCGATGCCTTGAACAACGGCCCGTTCCTTGACGGTATCGGCAACAACGCCAACGTCAAATGTCTTAAGGTAACGGATGCCGCCGTGGACCAGTTTGGTCGAACGTGAACTGGTGCCTTCAGCAAAGTCCTGCATTTCGATCAAGCCGGTCTTGATGCCACTTGCGGCCGCCTGAATCGCCACTCCGGCACCGGTAATGCCGCCACCGACAACCAGAAGATCCAGTTCGGTTTGCTTTAATTGTTCAATCGTTTGTTTGCGGGTTTCATTTGAAAATGCCATTTTTATAAACTCCTTTTGAATAATGATTGAATGATTTTTTTAAAAAGAATTAGTTGTGTTTGTCCGGATGCTTGTACATCTGAGTGGCGGCAACCGCTTGCTTCCAGCCTTCGTACAGATAGTCACGATCGACGGCGTCCATTTGTGGCTCAAACCGCTTGCTGACCTTGACAATACTTTGCAGTTCGTCGGTGTTGTTCCAGAAGCCTGTCGCCAAGCCGGCAAAGAAGGCAGCGCCCATCGCGGTGGTTTCAAGGTTAGCGGCCCGTTCGATCGGAATCCCTAGAATATCGGCCTGGAATTGCATCAGGTAATCATTATTGGCAGCCCCGCCATCAACGCGTAGTGCCGGAATCGGCATACCGGTATCGGCGTTCATCGTGTCGACAACATCGCGGGATTGATATGCAAGCGATTGCAAAGTTGCCTTAATAAAATCTTCGCGGGTCGTACCGCGGGTAATCCCGAAAATGGCACCGCGGGCATCGGAATCCCAGTAAGGAGCCCCCAAACCGGTAAAGGCGGGAACAACATAGACTTCATTTTGACTTTTTGATGCCAAAGCGGCGGCTTCGGAATCGCTTGAGCGTTCAATCATTTTCATTGCATCGCGCAGCCATTGAATGGCACTGCCGGCAACGAAGACCGAGCCTTCAAGTGCGTAGGTGACTTTGCCATCAAGACCATAGCCGATGGTAGTCAGCAGGTTGTGATTGGAAAGGGTGGGTTTGTCGCCGGTGTTCATGACAATGAAGGCACCGGTTCCGTAAGTGTTCTTGACCATGCCTGGTTGAATCGCCAGCTGGCCGAACAAAGCGGCTTGCTGGTCCCCAACCATGCCGGCGATCGGAACGGTACTGCCGAAGAAGTGATAAGCAGCGGCATCGCCATAGATTTCCGAGTTACTGCGGACTTCCGGCAACATTTGCTTAGGAATGTTCAAAATGCGCAGAATCTCGTCGTCCCAATCCAACTTATGAATGTTAAACAGCATGGTACGCGAGGCATTGGTGTAATCCGTGACGTGAATAGCACCGCCGGACAGCTTCCAGGAAAGCCAAGTATCGATCGTGCCGAAAAGCAATTCACCTTTTTCCGCACGTTCCTGTGCACCCGGAACGTGATCCAAAATCCAGCGAATTTTGGTCGCCGAGAAATAAGAATCAATTAGCAGGCCCGTAGCATCGTGAATGAGATCGTCGTATCCATCGGCTTTGAGTTGGTCGGCAATCTCGCTGGTTTGCCGTGATTGCCAGACAATGGCGTTATAAATCGGCAAACCCGTTTGCTTATCCCAAACAACCGTGGTTTCCCGCTGATTGGTGATGCCGATGCCGACGATTTGCCGCGGCTGAATATGGGATTCAATGAAAGCCGTGGCAATCGTTGACAGGGCAGCGTTCCAGATTTCGTTAGCGTTATGCTCTACCCAACCGGGATGCGGAAAATACTGCGGAAACTCGCGTTGTGCATCCGCCACTTTTTGCCCATTATGGTCGATGATGATGGTCCGGGTGCTGGTCGTTCCTTCATCAATCGCTAAAATATATTGTTGTTCGTTTGTCACGATTAGCTACCTCCAGTGAAATATAATTGCACACAATGAAAACGTTTCCGGTAATAGTTATACCCGATCGCCGGGACGAATGCAAGCATTATGCTTATATAAATAATAAGTTATTTTAACCATAAGACCTATATTCGCAATTGAGAATATAGATTCACCTAAATTTCATTAGGCTTATGCATTCAGAAACACGAAACCCGGCATGGTGGCCGGGTTAGGTAAGGCTGATTAGATGAGTTGTTTGAGCTGATAAATGTGGTCAAAAATTTTGTCTTCCTGTCGCCGATCGTCCCAAGAAAAATTGTGCATCGTGCTATTCGGGCGGTTGATTTTTTTGTACAGAACCGTTGGATTGTACGCATACTTGCCGCGGGTATGAGCAACATACTCGGCTGTGAAGTCATAATCCTCGGCGATTCGCAGCTGCTCTTTGTAGCGAATGTTGCCCGCATCCAAGGCGGCGTGGGAAAATGCCTTGTTCCAGATATACCCGCCGATTTCCGTCCCGTGATGAGAAACCTGTTCAAACATTTCGGCCTGGGACAATAAGCGGAACCGATCAGGACCGCCGCGGCTGCGATGCCACCAATCGTAACCAACCGCGGTCGCAACGACACCTGGCGTGAAGCCGCGGACAAGGGTCTCGGCAAAAGTAGGCGCGATCAAATCGTCACCATCAACGAAAGCAATAAACCGACCACTGGCATGATCAATCCCAAAGTTGCGGGCGGCGCCAATACCACGATGACGATCAAAAGCCGTAGCATGGTAATTTGGCACGCCGCGCACAAAATCGGCCGCTGTTTGCGCCGTCCGATCTGTTGAAGCATCATCGATGAGCCACAACTCAACATCAATTGTTTGTTCCTGAATGGTTTTAAGGGTAGCCGGCAAATACCGGCCAAGATTGTACGTTGGCACAATGATGGTTAAATCCAAATTTGTCATAAAAGCCAAAACCTCCTTGGCGGCACCGCAATCGTGCACGGCGCCTAAGCGGTTAAATCATTGCAATATCGGACCTTTGCTTTGATCATTATCGTCAGATTTTGGGAGGCGTCAATTAAAATGACTTGGGTGCCTGCAAGCACGCTGATCAATCCGGCGTAAGTGGCAGTTGGATATTAAAATTTTAGTAAAACATAACCAGATAACACAGCAAGGAACGGACATATGCCTCAATCCAAATAAAATATTTTGACAATAGCGCTTCCATTTGCGCGACTTTTTTAGTAAAATAAAAACGGTTACAAAAATCGCGAACAAATTGACGTATTTTTTAAACATAGGAGGAATCAAGAGTGAACAGTACAGATGTCACGAAAGGCTTTACGGAGCAATTTGGTAAGCAGGCGGAGCATACGTTCTTCGCGCCGGGACGGATTAACCTGATTGGTGAACATACCGATTACAATGGCGGGCACGTTTTCCCTTGCGCGATTTCGCTTGGTACTTATGCCGCGGTTGGTGCTAATGAAGACAATGCGTTCCGTTTGTATTCAGCTAACTTCCCTAAGGTTGGTATCATCGACATTCCGTTCCCGGATCTTTTCCAGGAAAAGCGCGGCTTGTGGACGGATTATTTCCAGGGTATGGCGCGCGTGATGAAGACGGCGGGCATTAATTATACCCACGGCCTGAACGTTTATATTAATGGTAATTTGCCGGATGGCGCCGGCTTGTCGAGCTCGGCTTCATTGGAAATGCTGGTCGGCACGATTCTGAACAATCTTTTTGACGGCGGATTTGCCCCGTTGGATTTGGTTAAATTCGGCGTGAAAGTCGAAAACGATTATATCGGCGTTAACTCCGGGATCATGGATCAGTTTGCCATCGAAATGGGCCGCGCCAACCAAGCAACCTTGCTGGACACGAACACGATGAAATACGAGTATCTGCCGGTTGAAATGGGCGATAACGTCATCGTCATCATGAACACCAACAAGCGTCGCGAATTGGCTGATTCCAAGTACAACGAACGCCGCAGTGAATGCGAAAAGGCTTTGGCGATGCTGCAAAAAGGCATCGACGTGAAGAGCCTTGGCCAGCTGACTGAAGACGAATTTGACGAAAATACCTACCTCATTTATGACCCGATTCTGATCAAACGTGCCCGCCATGCGGTTTTTGAAAACCAACGGACACTGACGGCGGCACAGGCGTTGCAAAAAGGCGACCTGACGACCTTCGGCAAGCTGGTTTCCGCCTCTGGGGTTTCCTTGGCCTTTGATTATGAAGTTACCGGCGTTGAACTCGATACTTTGGTAACCAACGCCTTGAAACAACGCGGCGTCTTAGGTGCACGGATGACCGGTGCCGGTTTTGGCGGCTGCGCGATCGCGATTGTTAACAGCGCTGACGTCGAGGACTTTATTAGTAACGTCGGCAAAGCTTATACTGAGAAGATCGGCTATGATGCCCACTTCTATGTGGCCGACATTGCCGATGGAGCTAAGCAGTTAAATTAACGCTGATAGGAATATCAATCAGCGCAGACGGATGCAGAAGCAAAAAGTAAAGGAGAAAATATTAACATGACAATTGCAGTTTTAGGTGGCGCAGGCTACATCGGTTCACATACGGTTAAGCAACTATTGGCTGACGGGGAAGATGTTATTGTTTTAGACAACTTGATTACCGGTCATCGCAAGGCGGTTGATCCGCGTGCCCGTTTTTACCAAGGCGACATTCGCGATTACCACTTCCTGAGCCAAGTTTTCAGCAAGGAAAAGATCGACGGCATCGTGCACTTTGCGGCCTTTTCGATTGTGCCGGAATCCATGAAAGATCCACTGAAGTATTTTGACAACAACACCGGTGGCATGATCACGCTGCTTGAAGCGATGAACCAGTTCGGCATTAAAAAGATTGTCTTCTCATCGACCGCTGCTACTTATGGCGAACCGAAGCAGGTGCCGATTAAGGAAACCGATCCGCAAGTGCCAACCAACCCATACGGCGAAAGCAAACTGGCCATGGAAAAGATCATGCACTGGGCCGATATTGCTTATGGTCTGAAGTTTGTTGCACTGCGGTACTTCAACGTGGCTGGGGCAATGCCAGATGGTTCGATTGGCGAAGATCACCATCCGGAAACCCACTTGATCCCAATCATCTTGCAGGTTGCAGCAGGGACGCGTACCGGTCTGCAAATCTATGGCGATGATTACCCAACCAAGGATGGCACCAATGTTCGTGATTATGTACATGTGGTTGATTTAGCTGATGCCCACGTACTGGCATTGAAGTATTTGAACGCGGGTAACCAGTCATCGGCCTTCAATATCGGCTCCGCACACGGCTTCTCAAATATGGAAATCCTGAATGCCGCGCGTAAAGTGACCGGCCAGAAGATCCCGGCAACCATGGCGCCGCGGCGTGCAGGCGACCCAAGTACCTTAATCGCCAGCTCGGACAAGGCACGCGACATCTTAGGCTGGAAACCGAACTATGACGACATCGACAAAATTATCGAGACTGCCTGGAACTGGCACGAGAATCATCCGGAAGGTTTTGGTGACCGTAATTGACCGCAATTACCAATCATATTGAGACCATTATCAAGCTGAATCCTGATTATACCCACATGGACGCCGTGTACCTGACCAACAAGTTGCTGAACCTAATCGGGGATGCGGCACTGGACCTGCCAGGTGATAAGGATCCGTTGAAGAATCTGGATTTGATGGTTCAAGCTGCCCAGGATAACGGTAAAATTCCGGATTCACAGTCAGCCCGCCAGATTCTTGAAGCGCAGCTGATGGATTTTGCCACACCGACTCCGAGTCGCGTCAACCAAATGTTCTGGGATAAGTATCAGGCGGGTCCACGGGTCGCAACTGACTGGTTCTTTGCTTTGAGTCGGGCGAATAATTACATTCAAACTCGGGCGATTGCCAAGAATCTGGTCTTTCCGGCTAAAACCGAGTATGGCGACTTGGAAATTACGGTCAACCTCTCCAAACCGGAAAAATATCCGAAAGATATTGCCGCAGCAGCCCACGCCCAGTCCGGTTATCCGGCATGTGCGTTGTGCCTGCAAACGGAAGGTTATGCAGGCCGCAGTAATTTTGCTGCACGTACCAACCACCGGATTATCCGCTTCCTGTTAGGTGGGAAAACCTGGGGCTTCCAGTACTCGCCATATGCTTATTTCAACGAGCATGCGATCTTCTTGGATGCCATTCATGAACCGATGGTGATTGATCAGAGCACATTTGAAAATCTGTTGGCGATTGTGGCTATGTTCCCGACGTATTTTGTCGGCTCCAACGCGGACTTGCCAATTGTTGGCGGTTCGATGCTGGCTCACGAGCATTACCAAGGTGGCCGGCATACGTTCCCGATGGCTAAGGCACCGATTGAGACCCAAGTCGAAATTAGCGGCCATCCGCATGTTTTCGCGGGTATCGTGAAGTGGCCGATGAGTGTCATTCGCTTGGTCAGCGCTGATCGCGAGGAACTGGTGAATGCCGCTGAACATGTTCGGCAGGTATGGGATCAGTATACGGATGAATCCGTTGATGTACGGGCGTTTGTGGACGGTAAGCCGCATCATACCGTAACGCCGATTGCCCGTCGTGTCGGCTCCGAATACCAACTTGATCTGGTTTTGCGTGACAATCAGACCAGTAAGCAGTATCCTGACGGTATTTTCCACCCGCATCAGGATGTCCAACATATTAAAAAGGAAAATATCGGACTGATTGAAGTGATGGGACGCGCCATTTTACCGGCACGGCTTAAGACGGAATTGGCTGAGGTGCAAAAATATTTATTAGGTGAAGCCAATGACATGAAGCCGATGCACAAAGCCTGGGCGGACCAGCTTAAGGCCAAATACCAGTGGACGCCGGAGAATGCAGAAGCCCAGCTGCAAGAAGCTGTGGGCCGCGTCTTTGCCCGCGTGCTGGAAGATGCCGGCGTGTTCAAACGCGATGAAATCGGTCAAGAGGCATTTGGCCGCTTCTGCCGCACACTTTAAGCGCACCTTTTGGCAGCACAGTCAGGGAAACGGAGGGAATCGATGACCACGATTACAGATATTGCGAAGGCGGCGGGGGTGTCGATCGCTACGGTTTCGCGAATTTTGAATTATGACGCGACGCTGGCTGTGACGCCAGAAACGCGGCAGCGCGTTTTGAAGACCGCTGAGAAACTAGCGTATAAACCGCGACGACGCAAACGGGTGCCCACGCAGACAACGGTGGCCCTTGTCCAATGGCGCAGTGAGCAGGAAGAATTGAATGATCTTTATTATCTGCAAATTCAATACGCGATTGAAGCCAAAGCAGCCAGCGTCGGGTACCATTTGCAGAATTTTCACCTTGAGCAGCTGGATAGTGACAGTGTTGCGAACATCCAAGGCATCATCGCTTTAGGTAAATATGACGCAGGTGAAGTGGCTAAAATGAAAGCATTGGGACTACCGGTGGTCTTTGTTGATCAGAACATGCTGGCATTCGACTGCGATTCGGTCACCGCCGATTATGCTGGGCCAATTAAAGAGATCATCGAGCATTTTCGCAAAGTTGGCATTGATGATATTGGCTTTCTTGGCGGACTTGAGACCAGTCGCAGCGGCCGTGAGCAGTTTCAGGATGTGCGCACGGTAACATTTGATCGCGTGGCGAAAGAAGGCGGACTTGCCCGCCCTGAGTTTCGGTTAATCGGCGAATTTACGCCGGATTCGGGCTACCGCTTGATGAAAAAGGCGATCGAAACGTTAGGCGATCAATTGCCGCATGGCTTCATTATCGCCAACGATACCATGGCAGTCGGTGCCTTGCGCGCGTTGAACGAGGCGGGCTTAGCAGTGCCACAACGGGTGTCCGTCATCAGCTTTAACGATGTGGCGGTCGCCAAATTCACGACGCCGCCACTGTCGACGGTTCACGCGGCCACGGATCAAATGGGGCAGACAGCGGTTGAGTTGCTGCAGGCAAGGCTGAGTGACGCCAAGCGGGTGCCACGCCAAGTCAATTTTAAGAGTGAGCTTGTGATGCGGGCTAGCAGTTTGTAGCCTATGCATCACTGATTAAGGAGGGTGTTAACAGCACTCAAATATGACGAACAATATGGAATTAAGCGGTACAACATGGACAGAATAATTAAGTGGAAGCTGTCCGTGTGTTCAAACCAAGTTAACTAGCGAAATGTCTTGATAAGGGCTAAGTCTTACGGTATTGTGGTTCTTACCAAGCGCGAGTATTGGTTTGAACGTCTATCTCAAGCTTTCTCTCAAGTAGCTTTCAACCAGCTAATCGAGAGGAGGTACCGTTGAGAATCTGGTGGCTTATGCGAATCAAAAGTAACGGGGTAGGTTATACCCTTAAAGTTCAGGAGACGGTCACTGTCATGATGATTTATTTCAGAGTGGGAATACCGTTGTTGACGGGACTAAATGAAATGTAGGATTGTCAATCAAGAAAGGAAATATGTAAAACCTTTATTGGTGTCAAAGAGACATTCTTCCACGTTTTATATAGCAGGGTATGATGGACGTTTCAGTTGAACAATATGGTCAGTACCAAGGACACGACTTGTATGAACTAACCTTGACCAATGATCAGGGAATGGTGGTCAAACTGTTAAACTACGGTGCCACTTTGGAAAAAGTACTGCTGCCGGAAGCTGACGGGTTGCACAATATGATTCTCTCGTTACCAAGTCGTGAGGATTACTCAAAAGAGCGTAATTTTCTAGGCGGAACAGTTGGCCGCATTGTCGGCCGGATCCGCGGTCATGTTTGGCAGCACGGCGATGTCAAAGTCGACTTGCCCATGAACGAAGGCAACAATCACATTCATGGCGGGGATGACGGCCTCGATCGGCAAGTTTACAATTTCCGCATCGAAAAAACGGCAACGACCGCCAGCGCCAGCTTTACGTTCGTCGATCCGGACGGCCACAACGGCTATCCCGGCAATCTCAAGTTGCAAGTCACCTACACGCTAACCAACACAAATGCCTTACAGTATCGGGTCGATGCGCTAAGTGACGCGGGAACGCTCTTTAATCCGACCAACCATACTTACTTTGCGCTGGATCAACCAGCCACGATTGATGACACCACGTTGACAATTCCGGCCGATGACTACAAGCCATTAGATGCCGAACACCTGCCAAATCAAGGCTGGCAGCCGGTATCCGGCACTGTGTTCGATTTTCGCCAAGGCCAAAAACTCGGCGATGTCATCCACACCCGCGCCGATCAAATCACGTCCGAGCGCGGCATTAACCATCCATTTCTTTTGAAAGACGGCAAAACACTGGCGGCCAAGCTTCAAACTGCCAAGCACACCATGACTTTAGTCACCACCGCGCCAAGTGTAGTTGTCTACACGGCCAATCACTTCGATGGTACGGGTATTCCCCACAACATCAAACAATTTGACGGTGTGGCGCTTGAATGCCAGTTTGCGCCGGTTAGCGGGGATGACCTCTCGGCGATCACGCTGTTGCCAGGGGAGCCATTTACGTTGGCGAATACTTGGACGTTTGAATAAGAAACATTCGGTAGCTATTCCAGTTTTGTGAGATAAAAAGCAGTATTTATGGAAGAAAGAAGTTTTCCTTAAATCGGGAAGCTTCTTTTTTGTACTTATCAGGTCACGCATCGGTGAAAAGGCGTATTTCTTGTTTTACATAATCGTTTTAGGTATATTGTGGTTGAATTTTGATGATGCTTTGTGTAAGCGACTTGATGCCTAAATCGACAAGTGCCAAAGTTAATTTATGTATTTCAAAAGAATGGCCAATATTTCTAATTACGGGAAATGTGCTGTGGCGCTTGTAACGGCGGCAATCGGATGATCTTTTGGAGGAAACTATCATGAAAACAAAATGGCAACACTTACCAAGCGCATTCCAAGGGATGATCCTGGGTGCCATTTGGTTTGCCTTAGCCTTGGTGTTCATCGGCTATAATTTTCCGACTGCACAAAATTTGGCACCAACCTCTTTTTCGCCGCTTGTTCCATTACTATCAAGGGTCGGCGGAGTTGTAACCGCTGATTGGATGCAATTTTCGTTCTGGTTTATTCTTTTTCTCACGTGGTACGGTTTTTATCGTGTTAACAAACGGAGTAGCGGGCAACGTTCACTTCGGCAAGTGCTGCAGGCAGTAGTACCGTTGTGGTTGTTTGCTATTGTCATCATTTTTATGACGACTTTTTGGCTACCAATAACCGGCTTGGAAAAGTTGTCAATGCTCGAACGATCAAGTGTGACGTTGGGATTGCTGATCTTTATGGCATTGTTTGTTGGATCTCTACGACTATACAGTGAAATGTTTCGCTATAGCTCAAAGCAGGGAAGGGCGATTAGAGTGGCTTGCTGGATCGTTTTCCTTTGTGGGATCGTCTATTTGATGACAAACTTAAGCTTGACTCTTCACGGAGAGCAGATTTTGGAAAACACGTTCTTCTTCGGTCATACTGGCCAAAACACTTGGTCCGTGTCATTTTGGCCAAGTTGGGCGATTGCTGTTGGGTTAATTTTATTGACTTGGGTCATTATAGGCAGAAAGCAAGTTGAATTTCGTCATTACCAAAATTAGCATATTTACGCTTATAATTATTGTGATTTAGTTAATTGAATAGTCTCAAAGCAAATGGTCAGCAATTTAATTGTTGGCCATTTGTTTAAATGTGTTCTTTTTTGTTACACAATATTGATACGATTGCCAAGGAGAACATAAAAATGCAAAGTTCACCCGATGCTCTAAGTGCCTGCATAACAAGGGATCGAACACAAGTAAAAATCATTGATCCGTTTTGCAAACCTTTTCTAAGATTCCCTTGACTACTGAAAGCGTTTGAATATAATTAAGAGTGAACAGAAACAAACATTAATTAACAGGAGTGAAGGAAATGGCTGAAGCGCTTGAGAGTGACCTTTTTGATTCAAAATTAGTTTTTGTCGAGGACGGTGATAATCAGGATACCATCTTTAAACAAGTTTCCGACCGGCTGTTGGCAGCAGGCGCAGTAAAATCGGATTTCTATCAGCACCTTAGTGAACGGGAAAAGAGCTATCCGACAGGTATTGACATGAGTGTTGTCAATCCGGCATACCCGAATGTTGCGATCCCGCACACAGAAGGAGAATTCGTTAATGTGCGCAAAGTTGTGCCGATCCGCCTCGAGAAGCCGATTGAGTTTGCGAATATGATTGCGCCAGATCAAAAGCTCCAGGTTAGTTTTCTGTTCATGATTTTGAACAATGATCCTGAAGGCCAAGCCAATGTCTTGGCTCAGATCATGGATTTTCTGACGACGTCTTCTGCTGAAACATTGAAGAGCCTGTTCCAGGCAGAAGACCCGGCAACCATTTATAAAATTTTAGTAGCAGGTTTTAAAAAATAAGGAGGACTTTTGTTATGACAGTTAAGATTTTGGCAGCTTGCGGTGCAGGTGTTAACTCCAGTCACCAAATCAAGGATGCTATCGAAAAGGAATTCAAGAAGCGCGGTTACAACGTGCAAGCTGATGCGGTGATGGTCAAAGATGTTAATGAAGACATGATGAAAAACTATGATATCTTCACACCGATTGCGAAAACAGACTTAGGCTTTACCCCCACAATTCCAGTAATTAACGCAGGTCCGATTTTGTACCGGATGCCTGCAATGGCTAAACCAGTTTATGACAAGATTGAAGGAGTTATTAAAAAAGAAAATCTGAAGTAGGCTTATGATCTGATGGCGATGAACCATCGGATACATATAAGGGAGTGAGAAGTTTCATGCAAACCATTATTGACTTGGCTAACACCATTTTTAAGCCAATTATCGATTTAGGGGCAGCACCGATCATGTTGATCGTGCTAACCTTGATCGCTTGGGCAGTTGGTGTTAATTTCTTCCATGCGTTGGAAGGTGGCATCAAGCTTGCGATTGCGATCACCGCGATCGGGAGTGTTATCGGTTTACTGACCACAACGTATCAGCCTGCGCTGAATGCGTTTGTTAAATCAACTGGCATTAATCTTTCCATCACCGATTTAGGCTGGGCACCACTGGCAACGATTACTTGGGGTTCACCATACACATTATTCTTCTTAGCAATTCTGGTAATCGTTAATCTGATTCTCTTGTTCTTGAATCGCACGAATACGTTGGATGTTGATATTTTTGATATCTGGCACTTATCATTTACCGGTTTACTGGCTATTTATTTCGGGGCCAACTTGTTTGTTGCTACTGTTTTGGTCATCTTTATTGGCATTTTGAAGATCATCAATTCTGATCTTATGAAGCCAACGTTTAATGATTTACTTGATGACTGGGAAAACCCAATGACCACAACCCATTTGAATTATATGATGAACCCAGTCATCATGATCTTTGATAAGCTATTTGACAAGTTGTTCCCATGGTTAGACAAATACGACTTTGATGCTGCAAAGCTGAATGAAAAGATCGGCTTCTGGGGCAGTCGATTTGCCATTGGGATTTATCTAGGAATCTTTATCGGATTAATCTCCCATCAGAGTGTTAAATCCATTGCAACGCTGGCCTTTATGGCTGCAACCTGCTTGGAGCTGTTTAGTATCATCGGTTCTTGGTTTATTGCCGCTGTTGAACCACTGTCACAGGGTGTTAGTGATTTTGCCAACAAACGTCTTGGCGGCCGGATGCTGAACATCGGACTTGACTGGCCGTTCTTAGCTGGCCGTGCCGAAATCTGGGCAGCTGCCAACGTTTTGGCACCTATCATGTTGCTTGAAGCACTGGTTTTACCAGGCAACGGGATTTTACCTTTAGGCGGTATTATCGCCATGGGTGTTACCCCAGCGCTGTTAGTTGTTACGCGTGGTAAGATCATTCGGATGATTGTCATTGGTGCAATTGAACTGCCACTGTTCCTTTGGGCAGGCACACTGTCAGCACCATTCATTACGCACACAGCTCGTGCTTTGCACGCACCTGGCATTCCTTCCACTGGCTTGTTCTCAGCGTCAACCAAGGAAGGCCCGATTGAACAATTCATCGCCGTTCTTGTTGGTAAAGCTTCTAAGGGCGAAATGATGATGGTTCTGTACGCTGCACTGGCATTAGTTGCATACACCGCATTGTTCTTCTGGTATCGCCACGAAATGATGAAGCGGAATCAGAAGTACTCTGACGATGGTAAGGAAGTTGCTGACGATGTTAAATTCGTGCCGACGCATGGCGCAGCTAGCTCAGCCGAATAAGCTTTGTTTGCAAAAGAAAAAGTAAGCTGGAAAAGTCCTCATTCGCTGGGGGCTTTTTTAGTTTGTCATTTAAGCACAAAAAAAAGTTGCGGATATCCGCAACTTAGGAAAAAGAATTATCGTTATTGGTTCAGTCGGTTAGCTCGCCGTTTCTTACGGTCAAAAACATGATCTATCTTGAGAAGCTGATACAGTGCATAACATGCAGTGACCATGACTAAAACTTGAGTAAATGTATTTTTGAAGATTCCATTGACGATTGCGACAAGTGTGACAACGCCAAGCCAGATGAGATAAGTTTTTCTTCGATTTGTCATGAGCAAACACCTCCGCTACTTATTAACTAATTCCATTGTACCGTAGTTTTTGCACAACTTCCACACAATAACAAACTTTTTAAAACAAAAAAGAACAAACAGGTTTCTGGATTTTTTTAAACCTTCACAAAAAAGACTGACCAGCACGTTTAGATGCATGCTAGTTAGTCTTTTCAATATCCAGAGCGTTGATTTTTGACGTGCTAAAAATACGCCTGCACAAACAAATCAGCCGCCAACCCAAACGCAGCAAACGCAATTAAAATCCGAAGTAACTTAACCGGAACATGCCGCACAACGATTGGACCACAGTAGCCGCCGATCAGAAAGCCGATGCCAAGCGGGAGAACTACTAGCCAATCAATTTTGCCAGTCCATGCGTAAATAATCGTCGCGACTGCGTTAGCCATGAAGGCCATGACGTTCTTGAAGGCGTTAAGCACCGCAAAGCGCTGGGGTAGGCTGAGCGTTAAAATTGCGAGGATAATGACGCCGCCTGCCGCACCGAAGTAACCGGTGTAGGCACCGATCAAGAAGAGACCGATAGCTTTTAAAACCAGGCCGAACTTGTTCTGATCGCGTAAGGCAGGGACATTCTTCCGGTCCGCTTGGTGTCCGCTGACTAAGAGAAGAACACCGGCTGACAAGATGAAGAAGGGGACGACGTGTTCGAATGTGGATGCCGGCTCAATAAGTAGAAGTGCAGATCCGAGAATGCCGCCTGCTAGCGTGAGGGCGGTTAAGCCGGTCACCAGTTTGCCTTCACCGCGAAGTTCGCGGGATGATGATGCGGTTGCGCCGATTCCGGAAAGTACCAGTCCGGCCGTGTTGGTCACGTTGGCGATGACTGGCGGAATGCCGGCTATGAGCAGTGCTGGGTAGGAAACTAATGAAGCTAAGCCAGCAATCGAGGCCAATAAGCCGCCGAGGATGCCGGCGCCGATAAAATAAATGAATAACCAAAATGTCATGATTGCGCTCCATCTGCTTTTCAATTTTTCTCTGTTAGTGTCTCGCTAAGACGTCATGAATGTCAAGAAAACCCCGGTTGAAGTCGGTGGCTTCAGCCGGGGTTTCTTGTCTATGAAGTTTAAAGCTCTTGTGCAGCCCGCTGAATTTTATCAACGAATTCTGTCATATCAGCTTGCGGCTTTAGAACATTCGTCAGGGCGACCGCAGCCTTTTTCTGCTTGCGGTTGATGCTGAGTAAGCCGGTATAACCGAGGACACTGCCACTGTTGCCTAACCAGCCGTCAGCAAGCTTGTGCCAGCCGAATCCGTAGCCACCTTCAGCAGCCTTGAAGATGGTTTCCCAGCTTGCGGCTTTGAGTAACTTACCTTTCAAGACAGCTTCCGCAAACTTTTCAAGATCGTCGACTGTTGTGACTAAGCCGCGATCTGGCTGATTTTCGTCACCTTTACCAGCGAGGTTAGGGTTGCCGGCAATCCAGTGATAGCTTTCGGCAAAAGCGTGTGAGGTGCCGATTTTGGTATGTGTCAAAGCCAAAGGATCGTAAATGTTTTCCTTCAAAATGGCTTCAAGCGGGCGTTCCTCAGTGAGCCGATCAAGCACTTCGCCTAATAAAATAGCGTTGGTGGCACTATAAGCAGTCTGGCTGCCTGGCTGGAAGGCTAACGGTTGATCATCAATGACATCCAAGACTTTGGCCAGATCCATGTCAGCGGCATTGTGTTGGTTGATTTGTAAGGCCAGACGCTCAGCCGGCAAGGTGGCTGGAGCGTTGTCCTTGAACGGTTCAGCCATGAGCGTTAAGTAATCAGGAACTCCGCTTTGCATGGTGGCGAGCTGGCCGATGGTGATTTTGTCAGCCTGCTTATATTCAGGCACATATTGTGACAGTTTGTCAGTCAGCTTTAATGCGCCTTTTTCAACAAATTGCATGAGCAAAACGCCGAAGAATTGTTGCGTGACAGTTCCGGCACCGCTGCGTGTATGTGATGCGAATGGAACCTTCATATCGATATGGGCAAAGCCTTGCGAATCTGCTGCTAACTCTTTGTCGGCAGTCACCACTGCGACTGCGCCGTTATAGTGTTCGGTTTGTAAGGAACGACTTAATGGTGATTCATCTTTAACTGATTCTAGTTCTACCATTTATAACGCCTCCAAAATTGAACGATCGGTCGAGTCTTAGCTTGTGCTTGTTGGGGCATCGGCGTCGTCGGCCATGATTGATTAATCTAAATGTGCCACTTTGACGAGTTCGCCTGTCACGCCGACTTGGATTCCTTGCTTGATTTTATCGGTGCGGGTGGCATGAACGACTTGAAACTTGTTTTGCTTAACGATCAGCTTGTTGTCAGTGTGGTAATCAGCTGGTAAGGATTGATTACTGCCGCGGATCAGCATCACGATAAACTTGAACCCACTGGCATGGGTTTCACACGGGCTGTAGTGCAACGTGTCGCTGAAGAATTCAACCACGGTGCCAGCTGGAACGAAGAACAATTTAGCATCCTTTTCCGCGTTGAATCTGCCAGCGTGCATTTGGCCGCGCTTGCCGATGACCATGACGACATCTGTGAAAAAGACGTTCACTTCACTGCCTTGGTGGAATTCCACGGCGGTTAAAGCTTCGGCGTGGCCGGCACATTCGCCTGCTTCAATTGGCAGGCCAGCGAAAACATCGCGGCCGATTTGTTGAACAACCGGGATCTTTTCCATGTCCGGGTTTGACGGAACATAGAGGTTGGCTTCGGTTGGGGCAGGGATGGTCACGTGTTGGTCCATGAACGTCTTGAGCTCACTGACATCGTATTGCGGGTAGGTGACGCCGTAATCGGCAAACACAGGATCCGTTAGCTGATGAATCTGCTTATCTGGATTCAACTGCTGAATCTTTTCAAAAGTTGACATTTGATGGCTTCTTTCCAAAATTAGTAATTTTCAATCGTGACTTTGGCAAAATAGGTATCGAACTTCGCCGGATTGACGAAGCCGGTTTCTGCTTCCATCGTGTTGAGCATCCCAGTGGTCATCGCCGTCTTCATAATGTCTTCGTCAGACTTGCCATCGTGAATGCCCATGGCGAGCCCGGCTAAGGTTGAATCGCCGGAACCAACCGGATTGACGACCTGGATCTTAGGAATGGCGGCGTGATAAAATTCGTCTTGATGCTTAACAAAGGCGCCTGCTGATCCCAAAGAAACGACAATCCAATCAACGCCATCAAAAATCGGATCCTGGAGGTCTTGTTTCAACGCGGCGTAATCGGTTTTATCGACTTCGCGGTTAAGCAGACCAGCCAGTTCTTCTTCGTTTGGCTTGATCAAAAGCGGCTTCACCGGTGCTTCGAGTGCTGACTTTAAAGTGGCGCCCGATGTGTCGAGCAAGACTTTGACGTTTTTGGCGCCGGCGTGGGCGATCATTTGCGTGTAATAGTCTTCGGGCAGTCCTTGTGGCATGGAGCCGGAAATCGTCAGCAGATCGGCTTGATCCAGCAGCTTGTCAAAGTGATCGAGAAACTTTTGCGCATCTTCAGGGGTAATCGTTGGTCCGGCTTCAAGAATTTCGGTTTGCTTGCCGCCATCATGCAGCATCGCGATCGAACTGCGGGTTTCCGCATCGATCGGCAGAAAATCATGGGCGATACCATCTTGATCCAGTTGATGCTCCAACCATTTGCCAAAATAGCCGCCGATAAAACCGGTCGCAGTAAGATCGTGATCCAGCATGTGAATCACCCGGGAAACATTCAGCCCCTTACCACCAGCGGTCTTACGAACATTTTTGACGCGATTCACCGTGTCAATTTTAAGATGTTCGAGTGGGTAGGAAACGTCGATTGAGGGGTTTAAAGTGACGGTTAAAATCATTTGTTCTTCTCCTTCTGAGCGTGAGCTGGCGCGGTTAGGAGCCGGAGTGTAAGTGGCCTTGGGCGTGATGGCCCGTTTTTGGCCATTGCGACCAAGGTCCTTACATGCAGGCTCCTGCGCCAGGGAACGCGTTATGATGAGCGTGAGCTGGCGCGCAGTCATTCAAACGTCATTCTGCGCTTTTGCCGGTCGTTCATTTAATAAAAGCCGATTCCCTGGGGAGTCGGCTTTTATGGCCTACACACGAACTAATCGTGGGTAACCTTGTCCGTCCAAGGGGTGGCAGTTTCAGCCAAAACCTTGTTCAAACGATCGATGTTAGCTTTGCCTTCGGTTTCCAGCCACTTCTTGCCGGCAGCTTCGCCTTCAGCAGCAAATGGCTTAACGCCTGGCTTCCAAGTTGCGCGACCGCAGAGAACACCATTAAAGGTTGAACCTGCTTCCTTAGCGAATTTGAGTTCTTCGAGGAATAATTCATTTGAAACGCCTGCCGAAAGGAAAATAAACGGCAGATCAGTGGCATCTGACTGTGCCTTGTAATACTTCGCGGCTTCTTCCTTGGTGTAAACCGGGGTCATGCCTTCATCGGTGAAGCCTTCAACAAACTTCTGGTCAACTGGCACCTCAACTTTGAGGACAGAAACGTTATATTGTGGCTTGCTGAATTCCTTGGTGATCTTGATAACCTTTTCTGGCTTAGCCTTGGCCCATGCAGCAGTGCCGGTTTCATTGGTCTTGCCATCGTAAGAAACCAATTCAAGGAACAGCGGCAGGTCGTTGGCTTTAGCTTCGGCACCGACACGTTCAACAAAGGCGTACTTGCGATCGTTGATTGAGTCTGGTTCGTCCGGATCAATGTACAGCAAGAACTTAACTGCGTCGCCGCCTTCGTTCTTGATGCGCAAGGCACTCTGGTTGTCGATCAAATCAGGGAAGCGGCCAGGTTCGGTGGCGTCATAACCGGTTTTTTCGTAAGAAAGCAGCAGGCCGGCTTGAGGTGCCCGAACTTTTGCAGCTGGCAAACCATATTCCGGATCCAGCAAAATGGAGCTAGCGTATTTGGTTAATTCTTCAGAAACGGCCTTTTTGAAATCAACAATCGTGGTTTCATCAGCCGGCTTGTTGGCAGCAGCTGCCAGCATTTTCTTCAGGGAACCGCGTTGGTCGATGGCCAAAGCGGAGATAACATTGTTGTCATCGGAAAGTTTTTGTAAGTGTTTAAATTGACCAGCAGTAAGGGTAACAGTCATATGAGAATTCCTCCATTAGTAAAGGCTAGTGAGCGCGTTAACGCTCATGAAGCCAAATTAATCGTGATAAACGCCTTCGTCCCACTTTTCGAGCTCAGCATCGAAGAAGTGCGGATTGTCTTTTTGTTCTGGGTTAGGCTTAGCAATGTTGTCAATCTTGTCGATGATCTTCTTGTTTTCCGGAGTTTCTTTGTAAGTTGCGTCAAGGAAAGCTTTAACCGTATCTTCAATCAAGTGGATACCGGTAACGGCACCGCCAATGCCCAAGACGTTGGCATTCAACTGTTCACGTGCATAAACTGCTGAAGTTGCGTCATTGGCCATCGCGGCACGAACGCCTTCGTTTTTGTCGGCAGCAGTTGAGATACCGATACCGGTTCCGCACATTACGATACCTAAATCTGCGCGCCCATCAGCAACGTCTTCGGCAACGCGTTTGCCATAAATTGGATAGTGAGTACGATGAGTATCATAGGTACCTTCATCAATTACCTTGTAGCCCATGTCTTTCAGCATATTGGAGACTTGGATTTTTTCATTGGTGACAATGTGGTCATTTCCGATTGCAATAATCATTAGGATGAAACTTCCTTTCTTGGCTTAAATAAACGGAGACGTAACTTAGATCATTTTTTCCAACATATCTAACCGAATCTGATGACGGCCACCAGCGTATTCAGTGTCGAGGTAACGTTGAACGATCGCGATGGCGCGGTCAGGGCCGGTGATGCCGGTGCCGATCGCAATTGCCTTGGCGCCGTTGTGTTCCGCGGTCATGTGCGCCGTGTTTTCTTCTTGAACAACGGCAGTGACCATGCCCTTAACTTTGTTGGAAGCCATTGCCGAACCAACACCATAGCGGTCGAACATAATTGCTTTATGAGCGTCGCCGTTCAGCAACTTCTTTGTAACTGCCAAAGCAGATTCAACAAAATCTTCAGCAGGTTCAGGCGTCACATCAGCAACTTGATACTGATGATCCTCCAAATACTTCTTAACCTGTTCCTTCATTGCAAATCCGTCTTTGTCTGCACCAATAATGACATCCATAATTCAATTCTCCTTTGTGTGTGTGAGCGTGAACCGGCGCCTGCGCCAGTAAACGCGTTATGCTTTTCCTACGATAACAGAGGTATACTCACTAAAATGCTGCTTATCGTCAGCGCTGATACCATCATCCGTGATGAGGCCATCAGTCTGATCGAGGTCATAGAAGCTGTAAAAATCTTGTCGATTCAGTTTAAAATGATCCGCAGCAACAAACTTCATGCCGGCATTGTTGAGGGCAATCCGCTGGGTCTGTCCCTCTTCAGGACTGGCATTGCTGATATGGTTGTCGGCAATCCCGTTGACACTGATAAATGCCTTGGTAGTCGTGAGGTGAGCTAACATCTCATTAGCTAAGCTGCCAATGAAAGCACCGGAGCGCTCTCGCAGCTGGCCACCAATTAGTTTCAGTGAAAAATAATCTGCACGATCCTGAAAACTCTGAAAAACAGGAAGGCTATTGGTAATAATGCGCACTTCCGGTTTTTTGAGGTACTGGGAAATGAGTTCCATGGTCGTGCCGGGACCGATGTACACCGTATCGCCTGACGTAATGATGTCTGCGATGGTCGCGGCAATTTTGCGTTTTTCGTTGACATGAATGGATCGCTTCTCGTTTCGGGATAATTCGGTTAGCGGCTTAAAATGCGTGCTTTGGGCACCGCCGTGAATGCGGATTAACTCATTTCGATCGGCGAGCTCTTCCAGATCCCGGCGCACGGTCATGGTTGAAACACCTAAACTATCACCAATTTCGTTAACGGTCACAATCCCTTTGCGATCCACTAAGTTACGGATTGTCAGCAAGCGCTCGTCTTTTAACATTGAATCACCTCACATAATCTGTTCGTTGTTGTTTGTTTTTGTTCCTTATTACATTTTTAAGTTACCACCGGCGACACCATTCGTCAAGCTCATAATGACAATGTTTTCCGTTGATTATATGGTTTTTGGCGACTTGTTTGAATCTTTAAGAAATTGGTTATTACCTGAATAAGCTCACAAATTGCACGAAAAAGTGAACAGAATATAACAGATTTTAACGCTCGGTATATACCGTTCGCACAATTTCTGCTTGGCTTACGGTTGCGATAGGCTAGAAGCCATTTAAAGATGAGCTTTTCTGGTGAAGGAGAAAGTGCGTCATCTGCTGCACCAATCAGTTGATAAAACCAAAGAAAAGTCGATCCCTACAGGCAAAGTTCGTCGAGGGTCGGCTTTTCTAAAAGCTTCTATATGAGTATGATCGATTTCTTGTCCATTTTTTCGGCCTTTTAAAATGACGTTAGCGTAACAAATGCATAGTATATAATAGAAACAACCGTTTATCCTAAGTCGGGCAGCTTCAGCAAATCGGCGGCTTGATGCAAGACAGCGATGCGCGGGGCGACGGCCGGTGAAGGCGGCGTGGTCCATCCGGCAAGCGCAAAAGCGACATTGGCATCGGCGGCTGCTTGGGCATCGGTTGACGTATCACCGATGTAGACCGTTGTTTCAGGGGTGCCGCCCAGCCGTTCACGAGCTAACGTGATCGGATCGCCAAATGGCTTGTTGCGTTTGGCTTCACCAGCGACAACCTCCGTCTGGAAATAAGGGCTGAAGTGATACTTCTTGTCTTCTTCAAGAAACTGCGGTTTATCTTTTGACGTGACGAGTCCGAGTTTATATTGCTGGCCTAACTGTTTAAGAACAGTTTGCATGTTGGGGAACCAGTTCACGTCAGTCAAAAAGGCTTTAGAATCTTCCCGCCATTCTTCGTGAACCGTGGGGATTTCCGCATCGCTAAAGCCGAGCTCTTTTAAGCTGTCGACACCGGCGCGGCCATTGGTCCAAGTCAGATCCTGGATGGGTACCTTGCGACCGTGCCGCATCAGCGTTTTCTGTAAACCGTAGAGATAACCCTCGACATTATCGAGTAAGGTTCCATCGATATCAAAGATAAACGTGTTCATAAATTTTCCTCCTAAATAACCAATATTATTGTAGCAAGTAAGCGGTAACAAAGAAAGGCGTTCAAATGCGATTCTTACACACAGCCGATTGGCATATTGGCAAAAAATTAAACGATTTTGACTTATTAGCAGACCAACAGGCGGTTTTTGATCAGCTGGTGGCGGTTGCGAAGGCACAAAAGGTAGACGCCATTGTGATTGCCGGCGATTTGTATGATCGAGCCTTGCCGAGCGAAGCAGCGGTGGCGGTGCTGGACCAGATGCTCGTGAAGTTGAATCGCGACTTGCATTACCCGTTGTTGGTGATCTCGGGCAACCACGATTCGGCGGTTCGTTTGCGAACCGGTCGTTCCTGGTTTTCCGCCACCCAAATGTATGTCAATACGCAGTTAGCCGAAGCGTTCACGCCGATTGAGATGGATGGCGTTCAATTTTTCCTGCTGCCGTATTTCGAGCCGTTCGCGGTTCGCGAATATTTTCAGGATCAGACCATTACGAACGTCGCGCAGGCGATTCGGCCGATCGTTACCAAGATGAAGACGCTATTCAAACCGGACATGCGGCATATTTTAGTGAGCCATTTTTTTGCGGCTGGCAGTGACCATAGCGCTTCAGAAACAAAGGTGAATGTCGGCGGCTTGGACGCGGTGCCGATCGATGATTTGGCGGCGTTTGATTATGTTGCGCTGGGACATTTACATAATCACAATGCGCTGCATGGCGAGCCGAAAATTCAATACAGCGGCGCTTTGCTGAAGTATGCAGTAGGCGAGGCGAAGCAGGAGAAGGGTGTCTACATTGTGGACACCGAAACGATGCAGCGGAAATTTGTGTCGCTGAAGCCACAGCATGACTTACTGGAATTAAAAGCCAGCTATGCTGATTTGACCGATCCGGCGTATTACCAAAAGCAGGATCGAGATGCCTACATCGGGGTTGATTTAACCGATACCCAGGTGATTCCCAATGTGATGGCTCAGTTGCGGCAGATTTATCCACGCATCATCAGCTTACGCCGCGAAAATGGTGTCCAAGCGGTGAAACCATTACAGCAGCGGCAACGTGATCTGGATCCGGTCAGTTTATTGAAGGCCTTTTATGAAGAACTGATGCAAACAGATCTGACGGCTGATCAGTTAAAATGGGCAAAAGCTGGTCTTGCCGCAGCAGAAAGTGAGCAGAAGCAATGAAACTAAAACAATTACACATGCAGTTTTTTGGCCCATACGCAGATGAAACGGTTGATTTTGATGATTTTCAGACCAGCCCCTTGTTTCTGATCAGCGGTCCGACCGGCAGCGGGAAAACCACCATTTTTGACGCGCTGGTGTATGCCTTATATGGTGAAACTTCTGGCGAGCGTGATGGCGTTCAGATGCGGTCGAATTTTGCCAGCCATCATGATTTGACCAAGGTGACGTTGACGTTTGAGCATGATGGCAAACACTATTCGGTCACGCGGCAGCCGCAACAGTTGCAACAAAAAAAGCGCGGGGATGGGCTTACCGAGGTTAAGGCTAAGGTCGTGCTGGCGATCGCGGATGGCGATAAGCAGGTAGCGGAATATACCAAGAAGAATCAGGTGCAGGCGCAGTTAGATGCGGTTTTGCATCTGGATGCCAAACAGTTTCGCCAGATTGTGCTGTTGCCTCAAGGTGATTTTCGGCACTTTTTGGATGCGGACAGCAATGCTAAGGAAGATTTACTACGTGATTTATTTGGCACGCAGCTCATTCAGCGCTGGCAGACAGCGATGTTGGACAAAACCAAAAAGCAGGGCGCGGAAATTCAGGATCAGGAACGCATGCTCAACCTGCTGACATCTCAGTTTGATTTTGAAGTCGAGCCAGATGAAAATGCCACCCCAGCGGACAAGTTGGACTTGATGCGGGAGACTGTCGAAAAACAAGCGGTGACAGTTGCGGCACGACAAAAAGCTGCCGATAGCAGTCATCATGCCTATCAGGTTGCACAGGCAGCGCTTCAAGCAGGCAGACAGTTGGCGCAAGCGTTCAAAGATCGCGAACAGACCACCGCTGCCCTGGCGGAACTCGCTGAGCAGGAACCGGCTCAACAAGACCGACTGAAACGCATGGCTCAATTAACCTGGGTTCAGCAACATGAAGCCGCTGCGCAACGAGTCGAAACCACAGCGCAGGATTTGACAGCCGCGCGGAAGCAAGCAACGCAGACCCAGGCAACTTTGGTGACGATCCAACAGTCCATGGATCAGGCTAAAGCAAGCTTGGCCGAGCTGCAGCAACAAGAGCCTGCCATTGACGCGAAGCAAAAACAGCTTGATCAGCTGCAGGCGGTTCGCGAACAACTTGTTGCCATGAGCGCGCAAAAACAACAGGCAGCGATGAAAGCCGCTGCGGTCACGAAAGCAAGTGCTGCATTGAAGAAGGCGCAGCAAAAACTTGCGGATGATCAACAAACGCTCACCCAGAAGCAAACCGAATTATCTGACTTGTCAGTGACCGATTTAGCAAATCAAGCAGCCGAACATAAACAGTTATTGGCGACCTTGACGCCGATTGCAGCGAACTACCAGGAAGCGCAAAAAGATGCCATTACTTTTGGAGAAAAGTTAGCAAAAGTTAAAGCTTCGTTGGAAAAGGCGACACAGACCAGCAAAACGACAGCGCAACAACTAAATGACCTGCAACAAACCCAAATCAAACAGCAAATTGCCCGGCTGGCGGCTAAGCTGGAACCAGGCACGCCTTGTCCGGTTTGTGGCAGCCTTGAGCATCCCCACCCAGCCGTTGCCACGACTGAACCATTGGTAACCGAGGCGGCCATCAAGCAGGCAGAACAAACGCGTCAGCAGGCTGCCGCAAAAGAAACAACTCTGCAAACGCAGCTTAAAAATCTTGAAGAGCAACAGGCAGCGGCGACCCGAAAAGCTAGTGTTGCCCAACGTGACTTTGTGGAAAAACTGGCCCAGCAACCAAGTCTCCTCAGTTCTGAGGCTGACAATGCCGATATTTTGGTTCAATTGAGTGCGTTTGAAGCTGAGACTAATAAAATCGTGAAGAAGCTGGCAGCGGCCGAGGCAAAACAAACAGCGCTTGAGACAGCATTGAAATCATTGCAAACCGCTGTCACGAAGGATACGGACAAGGTTCAAGCCGCTCAAGATGCAGTTAATACTGCCAAACTTGAGGCCGCTACGGCTACGAGTGCGCTGGCAACGATGCAAGCGGCGCTGCCTGAAGGAACCGGCGATTTGGCAACTGTGACCGCACAGTCAGCGGAACTGACCCAAGCGGTTGACACCTATCAGAAAAACCGCCAAGCCGCACAAGACAAAGTAAGCGACTTGGATCGCCAGCTAGCTGGACTATATGCTGATGAGCGCCACGCCACGGAGCAAATTGCAAAACTGGAAAAGGACCATCAGGAAGCAGCGGCGGCCTTTTTACAAGCAGTAACAGAATATTTTGGTGCAGATGGGTCCAAACAATTTACTGCACTAAAAGAACAGTTGGATCAGTTGCCGATTTTGCAGCAACAGACTCAAGATTATAAGGATGCGGTTTTGAAACAAAAGACGTTATTAGAATCCAGCAATAAAACCATTGGCGATCAGCACGAGCCGGCGCTTGATCAACTTGAAGAGCAGGCTGCTTCGACGGAAGCTGCAGCAACCAAGGCCCAGACCGCATTGATTGAAGTGAAGCAGGCGCATGACACGGCCAAGAAGCTGTTGGAGCAAGCTGCGGACGTTTTGGCAAAAAATCAAACTGCTTTGGCTGCCTATGCTGACTTACAGACGTTAACCACAGTGATGAACGGCAATGGGCCGAAGAAACTGAGCTTGGAGCGGTATGTTCTGCAAGCCTATCTTCAGCAAATTCTGGACGTCGCCAACACGCGGTTGCAGGTTCTGTCCAATCAGCGGTATCAGTTTGTGCTGCACACCGATCTAGGCACGCAGAAAATTCATTCCGGTTTGGAAATCGATGTTTATGATGATCAGGTTGGCGAACAGCGCGCAGTTCAGACGCTTTCTGGTGGCGAAAGCTTCATTGCAGCCCTTAGTCTGGCGCTGGCATTAGGTGAGGTGATTCAACAAGAAAGCGGCGGCATCAACATTGATGCGTTGTTTGTTGATGAAGGGTTCGGCAGCTTGGACACCAATAGCCTTGACGTGGCCATGAACGCCCTTGAGTCATTGGAAGGCGAATCGCGGCTGATCGGCATTATTTCCCACGTCACGGAATTACGCGATAATATTCCCGATCAGCTCCAGGTACAACCGGCAGGAACTGGGCGCAGTCGGCTGAAAGTGCTGCATATGGCTTAGTTAAGGGATGTTGAGCGCGGTGCGACAAAAGTTTTACTTGATAGGAATATACCCATATGGTAATGTTCAATGAAACGATTGGTATTTTTGCAAGCACTGAACATGGCCATTGCCAGGAGGGATTTATGTTTGAAGTAGACTTTAATGATTCAGTACCCATGAACATTGTGCCAACGACTTCGGCAGCTGATGCGTTGAAGGAATTGATGGCGTATCACAATGTTACGCAGTCTGAGTTTGCGGAGCACATTAACGTTTCGCAAAAGCAACTTTCATTTATTTTGAATCGGCATGCGTATATGAGCATCAATGTTGCGCGGAAAATTGAGCAAGCCACTGGTCTGAGTGCTAGATGGCTTTTACAGCTTGACTTTAATTATCGGTTGTCACAGGCTGAGACCAACGACTTTGCTCAAGTTAAACGATTTGACTGGGCGAAACCCCAAGAAAAGTAACTTAATGATGCGTTGATTATTGTTGAACATAAAAAATCGTGAAGCTGACGTTAAACTTCGCGGTTTTTTATGTTTTTGCCACTGCGTTATCTGAGTTTATCTTTATAACTGTCAGACCGGCATGTTCATGGTGTGTCAGTCGGTGGACTTTGCCGGGGTTAGTTCGCGCTGCAGCACCTTTAACTGAGCCTCATACTCCGCAATGCCGATTGTGAAGGAAAGTTTCTGCGGAGGCGTTATATTGGGCCATTCTTGCAAGCGATCCTGTAGTTTATCAATCTGTTCTTTTAGCCAGTTGACTTGTTCCTGCATGATGCGGGTCAGGTCAGCTGGCTTTTCGTATTCGCCGAAGTATAGCCGCATGAGAAAGTCGGAGTGGCGTGTGTCTGGCAGCGTAGGGGTGGTCAGAGAAGCTTCGAATTCTTTTTTGCCCGCTGGGGTAATTGAATAGATGTTTTTGTTGGGGCGGCCAGCTTGGACCACCATTTTTTTAGATACTAGGCCGTTTTTCGCTAGTCGCCGCAGTGTCGGATAGATCATACCAAACGAAGCATCGTAGAAATGGCTGAAAATATCTTTAAAAACTTCATTGAGTTCGTAGCCGGTACGGTCTTTTTTATAGAGCAGACCGAGAATAATTTGTTCGTTGTTCACGGGAATCCCTCCTTAGTGGATGTCCCTACTGTACCACAAGCATATTAACGAAAACAATATTAATGGTTGACACTTGCGCAAACGGGTAGTATTGTCATCCATATGAACGACGTCAATACACACGCAAAACATATGGAGGCATGCAAATGTTCAAAAGCGAATGGTTAGCCGTCCTTAAACGGCCAATGGTAATGGTAGTTCTCTTTTTCATCACCTTGATCCCAGCGATCTACTCTGGTGTCTACCTTTCTTCTATGTGGAACACTTACCAAAATACAAACAATCTACCTGCAGCGATCGTGAACAACGACCAAGGCACGAAGGAAAACGGGAAATCGGTGCATGCAGGGAAAGACTTGATCAAGGGTTTGGTCAGCTCGGGCTCTCTGCAATATGAGGTAACAACGGCTGCCAAAGCAGAGAAGGGATTGAAAAACGGCCAGTATTATCTAGTATTGGACATCCCTAAGGACTTCTCTCGGGCTTCACGGTCATTGCTCAGTACCAAACCGACCGCCATGAATCTCACCTATAAGGTCAATACTGGCCAGGATTATTTTGCCGGACAGATTGCCAAAGGAACCGCCACGGCGATTCAAGCCAACCTCAATAAGGAAATTTCATCCATCTACTACCGTAATCTACTGGCCGGCATGACGACCAGTGGCACAGGGACAAGCAAGCTACTGGCGGGAGAACAAAAAGTAGCTGCTGGACAGACATCCTTGGCTAAAGGCATTGCGCAACAGACGCAAGGAATCCAGAAGCTAGCTGAAGGAATCCCTAACACGGCAAGCACGGCTGAATTGCGTTCTGCTGTGGGTCAGCTGACGAGCTCCGGAACCCAACTCAGCCAATCAAGTCAAACGTTGGCACAAGGAACCGCCAGTCTACAAGCCGCTTTGCAAAAAGCCAAACAAGCCACACCAAAGCTATCTACAAAAGCGAAGAACATTTTGCTCTTAGCTGCCCCGGCGCACTTGAAACGGGTCGATATTTCCAACACGCCGACTAATGGGGTCGGTATGGCACCTTTCGCCATCTCGATTGGCTTATACGTGGGTTGTATCTCGCTGAGCTTTATGTATGACATGTATTCGCCGAAGAAACGGCCGACCCATGCGATGGCTTGGTGGTGGAGCAAATACAGTTTGTTACTAGCCTTAGTGGGCGTCCAAGTTGCATTGCTGGGTGTGGTTGTCTTGAAATGGCTCGGCCTCAACCCGCTATCGGTAGTGAACACGGTCGTGGCAATGACTGTGACCGCCATCACTTTCATCACGTGTGTCTTCGGGCTGAACGTCATTTTAGGGGCATTTGGTAAATACTTGGTGACCATCCTTTTGATCCTGCAGCTAGGAGCGTCCACGGGAGTTTATCCGCTTGAAACCGCTAACGTATTCACGAAAATATCCAGTCCGTTTTTGCCAATGACTTATGGGATCCATGCGTTGCGCCAGGGAATTTCTATCGGTGGCAGCATGTCTCAGGACTTGCTGGTTATGGTTGCCGTGACAGTCGGTATCAATATCCTTGTCATGGGTAAGTTGGAATGGGACCGGCGCCGAGGAAAGTTTGTCGACTTGGCTGAAGAGCTTGTGACGGTGTGATTTGCGGAAGTAGCCAGTTTTCTAGACGCAGAAAGGAATAGATCCTAATGACCAAATTTTTGATTATCTATACGCATCCATACAGCGGCAGTTTCAACCATGCCGTGTTAGAAAAAGTACAGGAAAAGCTGCAACGGCAAGGTGACACGACTGATGTGATTGACCTGTATCGAGATGAGTTTAATCCAACGTATGATGCGGAAGAGTTAAAGTTGTTTCACGCTGGTCAGACCCACGATCCGCTGGTTACACAATATCTGCAGAAGATCAAGGCTGCGGAGGCGCTGATTATCATCACGCCGATTTGGTGGAACGATATTCCAGGGATGCTCAAAGGCTTCATCGACAAGGTAATGAAAGAAGGACCTGGACTGACGCACGTGGTGACCAAGCGTGGTGTACAGGGAACGCTAACCAATATCAAAAAAGGATATATCTTAACCACCTCAACATCGCCGACTTTTTACCTACGTTTCTTTTGTGGTAATGCGGTTAAAAAAGTGCTGATTGGAGCGACTCTCAAGCAGCTAGGGATCCGGCATGTTCAATGGACAAACTTCGGCGGAATTACCAATTCAACCGAGGGACAACGGCGGCTTTACTTGCAATCCATTGATAAAAAAGCTTTTTAACGTACTTGTCAGCAGTCAGATTAAAATTTGGTGTGTCAAGGTGCCATTTAAGTGGTATAACAGAAGTTGAAAGGGTCAAACCTTCTAACTCACACCAAAAAGAGGCGACATCACATGGCATCATTGAGCAAAGAACAGAAGAAAGCTTTGATCGCTAAGGTCGAAAAGGAGCGCCAAGAACATCCTGAAAAGAAACCTAAGAAGTCAGGTTTCGAAACGATTGACGAAGAAGCAGAACGCCTTGAAAATGAAAACTAATTTTTAGCTAAGTCATGGATTCCAAATGAGAAATTGTTTGGGATCTTTTTTTGTTGAGCGCGAACAGGAGCGCTTAGAAATCGGAGTATAAGTGGCCTCGGGCGTGATGGCTGGTCTTTGGCCATTGCGCCCGAGGTCCTTATACGCAGATTTCTGCGACTGCGAGCGCGTTATAGAACGTAACAGCCCAACCTATCTTTGCAGACAATAGAACAAATACCGATGCCGCTAAAATCACTTACGGCCACAACCAAAAGTATCCCGATGATATCTACTTCCAACAAAGGTATAGGTAAATACACAACCCGAAAACACAATAATGACGCCCCATAACAACCGCAAACCAAAATTTTTTCAAAAAATTTTAGCACTCGGCGTTCACAAGTGCTAATTTGTGGTATAACTATAGGTGGAGCGAGGGAGAAGGAACAAAGGCTCCGGAGCTAAGATCGTTCTCCTGAATCCCCAAAGTCTCTGATTGAAAGGAAGTTATCTGTTATGGCTAATGAAGTTATGAATCGTCGTAATAATGAGTTGATGAATGATGTTAATGATCCGTTCTTTGACAACTTGGCGCGTCGGTTCTTCGGCCCGGTATCTGACTGGATGGATTGGGCAACTCCTTCCATTGCCAGCACGGCCGTCAACGGATTGCTGACTGACGTTAAGGAGACCAAGGACGCTTACGAAGTTCATGTTGATGTTCCTGGGATCGATAAGAACAACATCAAGTTGAACTACCATGATGGCATTTTGAGCATCAATGTTCACAAGGATGACATCACAGATCACGCCGACAAGAACGGCAACGTCATGATGTCCGAACGCAGCTATGGCACGATGAGTCGGAGCTATCAACTGCCAAACGTTGATGACAGCAACATCAAGGCAAGCTACAAAGATGGTGTTCTCAACATCACATGCCCAAAGTTGACTGAATCAAAGGAGTCTGGTCACAACATTGAAATTCAGTAATGGATTGAGTAGTGTTTGTCGTCAGGCGGCTCAAGACTCACGAACTGCATCGCAAGCATGATCAGAAGCGGCACCACTGTCGTTGATGGGCAAAACCCAGTAGTAAGCAAAACGAATCGATGAGAATTGCAGCAGTTGCAGTGATCATTGAACCGTAAAGGAAGTCATCCCCATGATACGTATGATCGTGAGGGTGACTTTTTTTTGAGCGCGAACAGGAGTGCTTTGAAATCGGAGTATAAGTGGCCTTGGGCGTGATGGCTGGTCTTTGGCCATTGCGACCAAGGTCCTTATACGCAGGTTTCTGCGACTGTGAGCGCGTTATAGAAAGCGAAAGTTGATCATCCCATTGCCTCAAATAGAACAATCCCCATCAAGCCACCAAACAGTTTCCCAACACCAAACTCCATGGTAAGCTAATCCCTATGATGACAAACAACAAATTAATGGATTGGCCGCCAGAAAAAGTAGCGGCGTTTCAACAGGCACTTTTAGATTGGTATGACGGACACGCGCGAACGCTGCCGTGGCGGCAAGATCATGACCCTTATCATGTGATGGTGAGCGAATTAATGCTCCAGCAGACTCAGGTTCAGACAGTGATTCCGTATTACAAACGCTTCATGACACAGTTTCCAACTGTCGAGGCGTTGGCCGCAGCACCGGAAGCGGCAGTTTTGAAGGCTTGGGAAGGTTTAGGTTATTATTCACGGGCGCGGCGCCTACAGCAGGCAGCGAAACAAATTGTGAACGATTATGGCGGAAAATGGCCGCAGACGTCAGCCGAGTTACAAACATTGGCTGGCATCGGCCCTTATACAGCCGGCGCGATTGCTTCCATTAGTTTTGGCGAAGTTGTGCCTGCGATTGACGGCAATGCGTTTCGGGTATTTGCCCGCTTGTTCAAAGTGGATGCCGATATCGCGCGACCGCAAACGCGCCAAGTATTTTACGATCTGATTCGCCCCTTAATTCCAAAAGATCGTCCTGGCGATTTCAATCAAGCGGTGATGGATCTAGGCTCAAGTTATATGTCCGCCAGTCATCCGGATCCCGAACACTCGCCTGTCCGTGATTTTGATGCGAGTTATCGCGATGGCGTTGTGGCGGATTATCCGGTTAAAACGAAAAAACCGCGACCAGTTGTGCATCGCTATTTTGCTTTAGTGGTACGCTCCGATGCCGGTTACTTATTCGAACAGCGTCCTAGCACCGGGATGTTGGCAGATTTATGGATGTTCCCACTGATTGATATGGCGGATCTCGAAGCAACCATGATGAGCGATCAACTAGATGAAGTGAGCCGGATTTTTGGGGCGTCATCAGGCTTGTCCTTAACGTTTGCCGATCTTGGGGTCAAGCAGGTTCAACATACGTTTACCCACCAACGCTGGCAGATGACATTAATCGGCGCCGATGCCAAAGCCGAAGAGCTGAAGTTTATCCCTGCACGGTGGGTGGCGCCTAAGGATTTTGGCAAAATAGCACTGCCAACCGTCCAGAAGAAGTTGAATCAGGCATTAGGACTGGGTGATTTGGATTAGATTTCGGGCCGTTTATGTCAAGCTTGGCAGCAAGCTGAAGCGGGCCAATTTTTAGCTGTTTTATAGAAAAGGGCGTTATACTGTGGTCATCGTGATGATTGAGAGGCGATTATTTTGACAGTTAAAGTCACCAAAGATATTGCTTATGGCGATGCTCCTTTACAGAAACTCGATTTCTATGAGCCGGACAAACCAAATGGTGCCGCGATTCTTGATATTCACGGCGGCGGTTGGTTTCGCGGTGAAAAGAATAAGGAAGGTAGTATGGCCGAACGCTTCGCCGCGCTTGGCTACGCGGTTGCCGTTCCGAATTATCGACTAGCACCGGAAGCCTTTTTCCCGGCAGCGCGGGATGATGTTTTAGCGGCCTTTTCGTGGTTGCGTGATCATGCCGAAACAAAAAAGCTCGGCGTTTTCGGATCGAGTGCCGGTGGTTCTCTATCGGTTGACGTTGGCTTGGCTGAAGGCGTGCCGATGGTTTCATGGTCGGGGATTTTTGACATTCAACAGTGGTTTGCGGCGCACCCAAACGTTGTGGCGCAACCTGATACCAAAACCGATTTTGTGAACACCGCGAGCGCTAAAATTGATCAAGGCGGCCGGAACGATCCATTTTACAAGTGGTTCATTTTGAATTATGTGGATGCGGATGAGACTAAGTTTTCGCAAGTCGAGCCGTTTGAACGTTTGACGGCGCAGGCTGGTCCAATGTATCTGGCTAATTCGCAGGAAGAAATCATTCCGGTGAGCGGCATTTATCAGCTCGGCCAAGCAGCCGCAACGTTTGGCGTGCCGGTGACATTGCAGGTCATCCCCGGCGGCCAGCATGCGGAAGGATATCTTGCCGAAGCGTGGCCGGGCACGGTCGCATTCTTAGCACAGCATTTACTGAAGGGATCAAATTGAAGACACTAGTGGTTGTTAGCCATCCGAATATCGAAAAAAGCGACACACAGCAGTTTTTAAAAGCCAGTGCCGCTTCTTTGTCGCAAGTTGTGTGGCACCATTTAGATGCGAACTTGCCGTTTGATGTCGCCGCCGAGCAGCAAATGATTCAGGAAGCTGACCGGATTGTCTTGCAGTTCCCGTTGTATTGGTACATGGCGCCGGCGAGCTTGCATCAGTGGTTGACAGAAGTTTGGGTGAAGCAATTCGTTTATGACGCACATGGCGGCCTTTTGAAGGGGAAGTCATTGGGCCTCGTGGTGAGCTTTAGCCAACCGGAATCGGGGTATCAACTTGGCGGCCAGGTAGGGTTTAGTTTGAGCCAATTTTTGGCACCTTATGCGGCATTGGCAGAAAAGACCGGCTTGCAGCTGTTGACGCCATTGGCCATTGCCCGATTCGCCAACCAAAATGATTCGGAACACCAGCAATTACTGATCCGTTATCAGCAATATTTGACGCTGCAGCATCCTGATAACTTTGAAGCTCAGGCGCAGTGGTTTATCGATCGGTTGCAGGCAGATCCTAAGACGGCCATATTGGCTGACCAATTGGCTACGCAAACCGATGAAATTGATCGCTTGCGGTTAACGCTGCATGAGTTGAAGGCAGGTGAGTCTGAGTGACGACTGACGAACAGTGGCTGATTAACACGGCCGCCCAGCATGAAAAAGATGCGGTATCTTATGAAAAGGCGGCATTTTTTGCGGCTTTGCAGACTTTTGTCGCGAAACAAGCCGAGCGCCGCGAACAACTGGAAGCAGAAATCGACGGTCGCAGCTGGAATCATGAACAGTGGTAAAGTTCGGTCTGACGACGGAGGGGCATTGCTGGGCAATATGCTATGCTTTAATTAGTAAAACAAGGGAGCATCGGATATATGCAAGCAATGTTTGATCGTCTTCAACGGTGGTCGTGGTTACGCGGCCTGCTTATGATTCTGATCGGGGCATGGATTTTAATTGAACCCCACCAAGTCTATCGGAGTTTTCTATGGATCGTGGCTGCGGTGTTGGTTGTTGCGGCCATCCCCAAGCTGATCGACGGCTTCTCGGCCAAAAAGCGTTCCGGAACTTATAGCACATCGCTTTTTACAGGCATCGTCTATCTGTTAGTGGCGCTGCTATTACCGGCGATTGTCATGCCACTGATGAGCATGGGGCCGTTTATCATCGGCATCGTGTTGATCGTTTATGGCATCAATAAAATTATGAGCGCCCGTCATCAGCAGCAATATGTAAATGTCGCACCGTGGCCAACCATCGTCTATGGCGTTGCCCTCATCGTCATCGGGGCGATCATGGTGATTAACCCATTCAGAACCGTGATGATGGTCTTCTCGTTATTCGGCGGATTGTTAGTCGTGATGGGGATTCTGCAGTTGTTTGGTAGTAAGCAGAAATAAAATCTATATGTAGAAAAGTCGCGGATCATGATGTCCGCGACTTTTTGTTTGCGATCAGAATTTAATAGCCAATATAGGCGCACATGAATGATTAGGTTGGACACTGCCCATGAACAGAATTTTTCATCAACTCAGTATCACTTGCGACTGGCATTTGATATTGTAGGCTTAATAAGCATTGTTCAGCGTATTTGCATCAGGTTAAAACGATGCGGAGGTGAAGGTTTTGCAAGATCGTGAAAAAAAGAAAGTGACCATTGCGGTTAAAGTTAGCCAAGCTGATCAGCAGCGAGCTACGGAAATATTTGAAAGCTTAGGACTTGATTTAGCAACAGCTATAAACATTTTCATCAAGAAGAGTATTGCTGAAGGTGGATTTCCTTTTGAGATCAAGGATCCATTTTATAGTGAGGCCAATCAAGCAGAACTTAGTCGGCGTTTCCAAAAGGTGGCCAGCAGTCAGGATATCCATTCTCGTCAGTTATCGGAGAATGGGAAGTAACCATTAATGTACAAGGTGTGCGTGGATGAAACAGGCGGCGTTTTTACCCTTTGATTTCAACATCGGCCAAAACAGCACCAACTCAAGCCCCAGACAAATTAATTGTGTTTCACCGCCAACATCGCTAAACTCTGTGGCAGGAATGTGATAAGCGCTTACAGAGAGGGGACAATAAAATGAGTGAATTCAATTGGGAGGAAGTCGAACAGGACGAATATTCTCGTTCGGCAACACCCAGCTTCGTTAAATTAACCACGCGGAGTTATATTACGGCGATGGGGGTTGCGCCGAATCGATTAGCTGATGCAACATTTACCGATTTGGCAGCGGCGGTTACGGCAGTGGCCAAGCAAATCAGCGAAGGTCCTAGCGTGGGCATCAAGATTCCGAATTTTAAGGCATACCGACCTTATCCATTGCAGGCGGTTTGGTCAGGTGGTGACAAAATCAGCAATCGCCATGTTTTCCGGATATGGCTCAAACAACCGTTGTTTATTGAAAAGACACAATTTTCGGCTGCATTGGCGCAACTTGATCTTGATCCCGCCATCGCCAAACAGTTACATTTTGAACAGTTGGCCGAGGGTTTCGAGATTCAGAGTTTCAGCGACACGCCGCTGGATGATAGCGCAACTGCCTTGAAGCGGATTCAAACAACGATTGCGGACAATCAGCTGGTGCCGAAGTACAATGATCGTCATCGTGAAGTTTATGTGGCGGGGTATTCGAAAACGGCACCTGTACTTTTGCGAGTGGCATTAGACGAAAATTTTGGACAGATTGATGAAGAGCATGTCGTCTATAACTAATTTATTAATTGTGGCATTTAATGGTTAGGCGGTACTGGTGATTGGGCCAAACTAAAATCGGTACAGGAAACTGTCTGGGTTTCCTGCACCGATTTTGTTTTGCAGTTCTGTGCGTTGTTCAGTTTTGCGGATAAACGATCTGATTGGCCCAATGATTGATCGGGCCGTATTGGTGGCCAACGGCAATGGGATGGCCGATCGCCTGGTTCGTAAAGCGCTTGGCAATCCGAATGGCGTCTTCAATCGTGTTCCCTTTACCGATTTCGGCGGTAATGACGGCCGACAGTGTATCGCCGGTGCCATTGACCCGGTCGGTATTGTGGTAAGGTTCGCTCAGCCAGAAGGTTTTGCCGCTTTCCAGCAACACGAAGTCGCGAACTTCTTTTTGCTCAGGATTATCGTGTGCGCCTTTTAGAACGACATTCTTGGCTCCGGAATCTTGCAGTTGATGCGCGGCTGCTTCAATGCTGGCGTCCGTATCAAGCTTCATGCCGGTAAGGTGCTCGGCTTCGTAGTGATTTGGCGTCACAACGGTTGCCAGCGGGATGAGATCATTTTTGACGGCGTCGTACGCGTCTTGCTCCAGCAACATGGCACCGTGTTTGGTAATAATGACTGGGTCAACTACCAACGCGCCAAAATCATATTGCTGCCAGTTCTTGATAATATCCTGCACCAAAGCGCGATCAGCCAACATCCCGGTTTTGGCCGCGCGGATTTTCAGATCAGCGGCCAACGACTTGAATTGGGCATCGATGAACGGCAATGGCATTACCATGCTATCCTGAATGCCATAGGAGTTGCCAGCAACAGCAGCGGTTAAAACGGTGGCACCATACACACCGCGCATAAAGAAGCTATGCAAATCGGCTTGAACGCCGGCACTGCCGTCGCTATCCGTACCGCCAATCGTCATTACTTGCGGAAATTCATTAGCCATGGAAAAACCTCCCAACAAATTGTGAGCGTGAGCCAGCGCGGTTAGAAGTCGGAGTGTAAGCGGCCTCGGGCGTAATGGCCGGGCTTTGGCCATTGCGACCGAGGTCCTTACATGCAGACTTCTGCGCCAGCGAACGCGTTATAATGAGCGTGAGCCAGCGCGGTTAGAAGTCGGAGTGTAAGTTTTCACCGAGATCCCCTTTACACGCAGATTTCCTCACCAGCGAACACGTTAAGCTGCCTGATGCGTGATGATTAAACTTAATTAAATGCCCGTTTCTGCGGCAATACGGCTTTGAGCCATTCGCCAATAAACGGATACTGCCGGTTTAATTCAATTACCTGAGTTTCCGGATCCGGATACTTCAGATAAACCATATTATTATCAGGATCAATCAGAACTGTAAAGAGTTTTTGATTAGGCAGCGGTAATTCGTAGACACCTTTTTGTTTGCCTTGACGCATCAAAATCGCATTGTTTGATGCAATGACAAATAGCTCGTCTAAGGCAGGAAAGTTATTGCCAGCCGCAACCCGCACGACCAATTTGAGATGGTGATTGACCAGTTCTTCCGGAATTGTCGTCGATGCCCATTCGAAGCGATCACTTTTAACATCTTCCGAGCCCAGATCTTTCCAGTCGTGGCCGTCTTCATCCAGAATCTGATAATCGAGTACTTTGCTTTCAAGATCTAAGGTGACGTTAATGCTAAAGGCACCTGCTTTGACAACCGTCTTTTTGGCAACTAACGGCTTGAGGTTGTCAAAACGGGTCTTAAAGTGTAGCCCGTTGACAGGTTGTAAGACTGTTTCATCAATTGATGAGAACTGGTAGCCGCCTTGGTTAAGCGCCTTGGTTAACGCAGAAAGTGCCTTGACTTCATCGTCATCGTACGGCAACGCATGGCTGTCGCTTGCGGTTATCTGCAATAAGGTTGGCAGATTGACCGCTTTGAGCGTTGCGTCAGCGCTTAAGGGATTCACAATCGTCAATAAGGTGTTATTGTCGTTTTCAGTTGCTTGAATGAGGGTGATTTCGCTGTGCTGTGAATCGGTTGTCGTATCCTTGAACCACAACGTCTGCAAAAAGTTGGCTGGAATTGACGCCATGTTTTGCAACGTCTGATAGAGCTTATCGCGCATGAGACCGGTGTAGCTGGCTAATAATGCTGTCAAAGCGTCATCGTTGGCGCCCCATAAAGGTGAGTCAGCCAGGCGATCGGTTTCGGTTTGATAGGCGGTACTAATTTGTTGCCGTAATTGGGAAACGGATAAGGGCTTGGCAATTAAGGCAGCCAGATGTGTGTCATTCAGATTAAGCATTCGTGCGGCCTCCTTCAAGCTTTAATGACTGCATGAAATCGTCCTTTAGATTGGCAAGGACATTTTCAAATTCAGCAACGGAACTGTAAGTATTCATGACGGCCTGATATTCATAGCGCGTGATGGCTGCAGAAACTTCCAGTTCACGTTTGCGCTTGTCGAAGGTGTCATCAGCGGCCAGCTTTTCTTTGTCAAAGCGGGCTTTGAGTTGTGAAGCGTCTGCGGCTGAAGTTCGGGACGTTGGCGCAGGATCATCGTCATCGTTTGGATCGATGAAGTTTTTCAACAACCCGCGGAATCCGCTACCGCCTTGGGCAGGTTGGTCGCGTTCCGGCGCAGCCTCGGCTTCGAGATTATCGATTTGCGTGTGCAGCGAATCAACATCGCGGTACACTTCCTTGCGCATCGCATCTAGTTGACGATCTAAATAATGGTCAGGGTCGGCAGAGAAGGCTTCCAATTGTGGCAGAATTTTGCGCTGCTCATCGGTCGACTGGGTGATGGCGCGTAAAATAACATTGATATGCCCGAAGTCACGACGGTGGTACCAGTTCCCGAAATAGACGGTTCCTTGGTCGTTGACCTCAAAAAAAGGGATGTGCTGACGCAAAAAATCAATGAACCCGATTTGCAAAAAGTCGTGCAACTCGGCTTGGGCGCTTTTGTCGTAGGCTAAGATGTAACCAGGGGCTTCTTCGATATCAAGTCGCAAGTTTTCGGCGGTTGCATCGATTCCCTGATATAAGCGATAACGTGATTTTTTATGCCAGGCATCGGTAAAATCACTGAAGAATTTTTTTTGGTAAGTTAGACTCGTTTCGATTGACATTTAATATCCTCTCACATTCTATCCGGTTATTTTAAGTGTACCGCATAAACAGGCATATAAGGAAGTTTTATTCTCATTTTTGCCACAGAGAAGGTTGAATCAGCCGCTTTCATCAAATGCATGCTAGAATGAAATCAAATCTGGTTGGTAAGCGTAAACGAAATGAGGTAGGAAAATGAAAATAGCTGTTTTAGGTGCGACTGGCCGGGCTGGGAGCGCAATTGTTGCCGAGGCGCAGCGACGTGGCCATGAGGTGTTGGCAGTCGTTCGGGATACGCAAAAAGCTGCCAGTCGCCTTGGGCAAAATGTCCCGACATTGGTGAAGGCGCCGCTGGAATTGACAGAAGCCGATTTAGATAACGTTGATGCCGTTGTGGATGCGCTGAGTGTACCGTGGGGATCCGGTCGTGGGTATTTGCATTTGGACTTTGCGACCCACTTAATTAGTTTGTTACGGAATACGGACACTTTAGCGGTTTTCATTTTGGGTAGCGCGAGTCTGTCGATGCCAGGCGCGGACCATCCCATGATTCTTGATTTTCCTGAGAGTGCTGCAAGCCAGCCATGGTATGATGGCGCTAAATATCAGTATTATGAATATCGCTTCTTGCAGATGACCGATAATGTTAACTGGATCGGGATTTCAGCAAGCGAGGCGTTTCCGGCTGGGCCGGCGACGAGTTATGTTGCCGGTAAAGATACCTTGTTGGTTGGCGAAGATGGACAGAGTCACGTTACTACCGGGAATATGGCGCTGGCGATTCTTGATCAACTGGAAAGGCCGACTGCGCTGCAGGATCGGATTACGGTGCGTGATGCGGATGCGTGATGGAGCGGTTGGTTGTTTGGGTGAGTAAAGCAAAATACGATCCTTGGTTCGATGGTTGGCCATATGGTATGGCTGGTCATCGGGCGGGGGTCGTGTTTTTTGGTTTGTAAGTATGTAGGTGGACTGTTGTGTTCTGTAAGTCCGGTTGCTGGCGTGGGAGCTGCCACATAAAGGGTTCAACTGGTCGAGGGCGCGTTAACGGAGGGGAGGCTTTCTATTATGGGCAAGTATGTAGGGGGACTTTCGCTATAACGCGCTCACCGGCGCAGAAGCCTGCGTGTAAGGACCTTGGCCGCAATGGCAAAGACCGCCATCACGCCCAAGGCCACTTACACTCCGGCTTCTAACCGCGCCGGTTCGCGCTCATAAAAAAAGCCCCACGCATTGGGGGTGCGCGGGGTTCCCGTGTCAGTGCCATTGGGGGTGGTACTGACCTATTTTTACTTTGGAGGAGTAAAAATGAAAAAAGTTGGGTTGGGGTAGTAGTAAGAAGGGGGTAAACTTCCTTGCTACGGTTAAAAGAATAATCCGTAAATGTGAACTTTTTATGACGATCTGACAGAAAATTTTAGAACACGTGTTTTTTCGCTGGTTTTTTGGTAATCAGCGGCTTTTTTTTAGTCACAAGCGGCAGATTGTCACTTTCCGTCAAAAATAGTCAATTAATTCGATAAGCCTTGGCAAACGTGACATTTCGCTGGCCTTTTTCCCCAAAAATGAGGCCATTAACGGGAAATTTTGGACGAAAAACGTTAAGATTTAAGGAAGACAAAGACGCCAGTTAGAAATTTAAAAATGGGGTAATTTGATGGAGCATTCAGTGTCACCAGTTAATCTTAATAGTCTGACTACTGAAGAAAAAGTGAAATTGACTTCAGGAAAAGACTTCTGGTCTTCCGAAGCGTTTCCTGAGCACGGTATTCCTAGCATTCGGATGAGTGACGGGCCGCATGGTTTGCGTTATCAAGCTGCGGAAGCCGATCATCTGGGCATCAATGACAGTGTGCCGAGTACTAGTTTTCCAACGGCTAGTGCCAGCGCATCGTCGTGGGATCCTGAACTCATTGCTGCAATGGGTGAGGCGATTGGTCTTGAGGCACGCAGTCTGGGCGTTGATGTTGTGTTGGGACCCGGCGTGAATATGAAGCGCAATCCTTTGTGTGGCCGAAATTTCGAGTATTTTAGCGAAGATCCGTTCTTGGCGGGGAAACTCGGCGCGGCTTGGATTCAAGGCATTCAAAAGCAGGGGGTTGCGGCTTGTCTGAAACATTTTGCGGCGAATAATCAGGAAAATGGCCGGTTGTCGTCTAATTCGATCATTGATCCGGTTGCGCTGCACGAAATCTATCTTGAAGCCTTTCGCATTGCGGTTACTGAAGGGCATCCGGAATCGGTTATGTGTTCTTACAATAAAGTAAATGGTCGCTATGCCAGTGACAATCATTATTTGATGACGCAGGTTCTGCGCAACCAGTTTGGCTTTGACGGCGCCGTCATCACAGATTGGGGCGCACTAAACGATAAGGTTGCTTCGCTAAATGCCGGTACGGATTTAGAAATGCCCGGGGATCAGCACTTGTTTGACAAAGAGGCGTTCAAGGCTTTTCAGACCGGCGAGTTGCGGCCTGCCAGTCTGGACCGCGCCGCTGCCAATATTGCCAAAATGGCGCGTAAACAGCGACCTAAGTTCACTGGCTCGCGCGAGGACTTACTACATCAGCATGCTAAATTAGCGCAAAAAATTGCGGAAAGTGCCATCGTGCTGTTGAAAAACGATGACGGAATTTTGCCTTTAGCTGCTAATGAGCAAGTAGCCGTGGTCGGCGAGTTGGCCAAAGAGACCCGCTTCCAAGGTGCCGGTTCATCGCATATTAAGGCGGCGGAACAGGTGCCGATTTTGACCGGGCTCAAGCAAGCTGGCATCGCTTATGATTATGCAGCAGGGTATCGACTGGATGATCAAGTCGATGAGGAAGCAATCGCTCAAGCACTGGAACTGGCCCGCACCCACGACAAGGTTATTTTTGTCGCCGGATTGCCGGACAACTATGAATCTGAAGGTTTTGATCGCCAAAACATGGCCTTGCCGAAAGTTCAAAATGATTTACTGCAGGCGATTGCTACAATTAATCCACATGTCGTCGTTCTGTTGGTCGCCGGCGCACCGGTTGAGCTGCCATGGTTGGATCAGGTACAGGCGGTTTTGGATTTGTATTTAGGCGGTGAACAGATCGGAGCAGCTGCCGGTCGGGTCTTGACCGGACAAGTAAATCCAAGCGGTAAGTTGGCCGAAACTTATCCGGTTCGTTATGCGGATATACCATCTGCGGAGCTTTACGATCACCGTACGCGTTCCGTACCCTATGTCGAAAGCACGTATATTGGCTACCGTTACTTCGACAAAGCGCAGGTGCCGGTGGCATTTCCGTTTGGTTTTGGCTTAAGCTATACCTCTTTTGCCATTAAAAATGCGCGCCTCACTGACGATCACGTCACCGATGACCAGCCAGTGACGGTACAGGTGGAGTTGACGAATACCGGCAGTCGCGATGGTGCAGAAGTGGTCCAGGCTTACGTTCAGGAACAAACCGCGCGTCCTTTGCGCCCAATCAGAGAACTGAAAGCCTTCAAAAAGGTGTTCGTTAAAGCTGGTGAAACGATGACGGTTACGTTGGCACTTCCGGCACAGGCGTTCAAAGAGTGGCATGAACAAACCCAGACATGGGAACTGCCTGATGCCGCAAAAGCCGTGGCTATCGGGACAAGTTCTGCGGATATAGTCAGTGTCTTGCCGGTTCAAGTTCACGGACAGGCCTTTACGAATTTTGAAAATGTCCCTGATTGGTATACCACACCGTCTGGCAAGCCGACCGTTCATGATTTTGAACAACTCACCGGTCAAAAGGTACCGCCGCATCATGAGTTTGTTCCGGGTGAGTTCACGCGTCTGAATACGCCGCGGGAAATGCAGAAATATTCGTGGCTGCTGCGCATGGTTGCCCGGACGGTCATTAAAATGCGCACCAAGGATTACATTGACAAGGACGGTCCAGAGGCCAAGTTCCAGCAGGCGATCGTGTTGGACACACCGCTTATTCGGTTGGCCCAACAAGCAAGTGGCGCACTTAGACTAAGTATGGTAGATCGATTGGTAGCGGCCGCCAATCATCAGTATCTAAAAATGATTTTTAGATAACAAACGTATTGTAAAAAGATTAAAAATTTCTCTTGACGAACGTATCTTCCATTCGGTATTCTTAATTTCATACAAAACCGAAGGAAGTGTTGACCGTGATGAATCATCGGCAAACACAACTGAATACCTTTTTTGGCAGCTTTTTTGGATAGCGGTTTGCAGTCAGATGCAAACCGCGCAAGCAACGGTTTGCATCCATAAGGCTGTCACATTAAATGTGTCAACAACGCCGCATGGATGAACAATAATCCATGCGGCTTTTCTTTACCGAAAACACGGGCCAGTCGCATGGAAAAATGTGACTGGCCCGCTTTTTATTAGGCGAATGTGTTTATGGGGAGAGTAAGTCAAGGCCAAACTTCCGCTTGTACTTAGTTATCTGCTAAAAAGGTCTTCACGGTTTTGTCACAGGATAAATACGCAACGTCACTTCAAGGAGGACTATCATGAAAAAACATCTTTTACTCGCATTGGCTGGCATGGCACTGATTGGCTTGACTTTAACGGGTTGTGGCAAGCAATCGAAAGCCGCCAGCAGAGAAACTGTTAAAGTCGGCATTTTGCAATTGATGGATCAGACCGCGTTGACCGAAGCACGCAAAGGATTTGAATCCGAACTCGCTAAAGCCGGCTATAAAGGCAAGCGCATCAAGATCGATTATGTGAACGCGCAAGGCGACCAGGCAAATCTCAAAACCATGAGTGATCGGCTGGCGTGCGGGAAGAATGACGTGAATCTCGCCATTGCCACGCCAGCCGCCCAAGCGTTGCAAAAAGCCGAGAAGAAGACACCGTTGCTCTTCACCGCGATCACGGATCCAAAGTCAGCCGGATTGGTGACGAACCTGACGAAGCCGGACAAAAATGCTACCGGCGTTACCGATTTAGTTTCCGTTAGCGACCAGATTGACTTACTGCACAAAACGTTTCCGCAAGCCAAAACGATTGGGCTGATGTACAACGCCGGCGAACCCAATTCGGTCTATCAGATCAAGCAAGCTAAGGCACATCTCAAGAAGCTGGGCCTGCGTTACCAGATCAAGACAGCCGCCACGACTAACGATGTTCAGCAGGCAGCCGAAAGCCTAGCCAAAGATGTCGATGCACTGTATTTACCGGCGGATAATGTAATGGCTGCGGCGATGCCGACCATTGGTAAGGTTGCCAAGGAAAAACAAATTCCGGTCGTGCCAGCAGCGTCGACCATGGTCAAAGATGGTGGCACAATCACCAAAGGCATTGATTATCGCGATCTTGGCAAACAAACCGCCAAAATGGCAATCAAACTGCTGAAAGGCACTTCGGTCAAAAAACTTGCCGTCGAAAAACCGGCCAATGTTAAAACCGTGAAAAATGATGACATGTTAAAAGTGGTGAAACAAAAAGTTAACTTACCGAAGTAACCGGTATAACAGCCTTTTTGACATTTTAAACCGAGCAAAACCTGAGATGGTCAAAATAATCGTGAAAATATGTGTTGACAAGATGAAATTATGAGGATACTCTTAGAAACAAGCCAGAAGGAACAAACTTCTGGACACAAGGAGTGTTGATCATGAGACAAAACAAAACAACACAACTTAATCACGCGTACTATTACGGCTATTTCGGATAATGGTTTGTATCTCATGGATACAAGCCAATCAGGTTTGTATCCATGATGGCCGTGAGTATTTCACTTGCAATTAACCGCCACATGGACGAATTCATCCATGTGGCTTTTTCTTTCCCGGGAAAAAAGTAAGAGGCCCGCCACACGGATGAGTAAATCCGGTGGCGGGTCTCTTTTTAGAGCAGAGCGTGAATTGACGCGGTTAGAAGTCAGAGTGTAAGTGGCCTTGGGCGTGATGGCCCGGGCTTAGGCCATTGCGACCAAGGTCCTTACACGCAGACTTCTGCGTCAGTGAACGCGTTTCAAATTAGTGTCGGCGCCTTTGCAGTGTTTTCTATATGTACTGCAAACCAGAGCCCGACGCTGTCCTGCTCACAACCGTGCGCGGGTACCTTAACTACCCGCCCAAACCAGCACGCCAATTCACCAAACATCTCAGGAGGAAGAAAAAATGAAACTCAAACGAATCGCTGCCGTCGCAGCAACCGCACTAGCCATCATGACGTTAGTTGGCTGTGGCAAGTCAACCAAAGCCGCTGCTGACAAGAGTCAGGTAAAGGTCGGCATTTTACAGCTCATTGACCAACAGGCCTTGACTGCAGCCCGCAAAGGCTTTACGGAAGAACTTGCTAAGGCCGGTTACAAAGGCAATAAGATCAAGCTGGATTACGTCAATGCCCAAGGCGATCAATCAAATCTGCAAACCATGAGCCAGCGCCTCGCCCGCGACAAGAATGATCTTAACTTGGCCATTGCGACTCCCGCTGCTCAAGCGTTGCAAAAGGCGGATACCAAAACACCAATGTTATTTACGGCGATCACTGATCCTAAGTCGGCCGGATTGGTCGCTAACCCCGAGAAACCGAATAAAAATGCCACCGGCGTCACCGATAAAGTCGATGTGGCGGGCCAGATCAAGTTTATTCATAAGGTCTTTCCGAAGGCCAAAAAGATCGGCTTGCTGCTCAACGCCGCAGAACAAAATTCGCAGGTTCAAGTCAAGCTAGCCAAAGCCGCGATTAAGAAGCTGGGGCTGACAGCCGTTGAAAAAACCGCAGCGACAACCAATGACGTTGAACAAAGTGCATCGGTATTGATGAAACGAAGTGATGTCATCTACATTCCAACCGACAACACGATGGCGGCTTCCATGGCGACGATTGGTAAAGTCAGCACCAAAGAAAAAATTCCCGTGGTTCCGGCAGACGCGACCATGGTTAAGCTAGCCGGAGTTGCCACTGTGGGCATCAACTACGAAGATCTTGGCAAGCAAACCGGCAAACTAGACGTGCAGTTGCTGGAGGGCAAGAAGGTTAAAGATTTGCCGGTCGAACAACCATCCAAAACGCGATTGGTGATTAATCCGGAACGGATGCGGCAATTCGGGCTGACAAAAGCCATGTTAGAAGAAGCAGAATAAACAAACGAGTTAAAAAACGAGGGGATTTGTTATGGACATTGTGACATCGAGTATCGCCCAAGGATTATTATGGTCGGTTATGGCAATCGGCGTGTATCTGACTTTTCGCATTTTAGACATTGCCGATATGACAGCAGAAGGGAGCTTTCCTTTAGGAGCAGCGATTACCGCCCATGCCATTGTATCGGGAACAGGGCCGATTGTGGCAACACTGATGGGATTTGTTGGTGGCGCTGCAGCCGGGGCAGTTTCCGGATTTTTGACGACCAAGCTGCATATCCCGGATTTGCTAACCGGTATTTTGACGATGACGGGCTTATATTCGGTGAACCTGTTCATTATGGGCAAGGCCAATATCAGCTTAATTGGCACCGTCAAAACAGTTTTCAATTTGACTGACAGCGGTGACGCGACGACGATCGGCATCATGGTTGGGGCGATCGTGGTAGCAATGGTCATCGGCATCTTGGTGTTCTTTTTCCATACTGAAATGGGATTAGCGGCGGCCGCAGTTGGTAACAATCAGGATATGGCGGCGGCGAATGGGATTAACAATGACGCCATGAAGATCATCATTTATATGCTAAGCAACGGGCTCATTGCCTTGTCGGGCAGTCTCATGGCGCAAACCAATGGCTATGCTGACTTATCGATGGGGATTGGCACGATTGTCATCGCCCTTGCTGCCATTATCATTTCGGAGATTCTGGTTCGCGGCGTACCGCTGTGGGCCCGGTTGTTGATGATCATCGTTGGCGCCGTGATTTACCGGCTGATTATTGCGGTGGTACTGGACATGGGCGTGGATCCGAACTACCTGCGCTTCTTCTACGCACTTATGTTGACGGTCTTCCTGTCCTTGCCATTACTGAAGAAGAAACTTTTCCAGCTAAAAGTGCGGCATGGCAATCGGCGTCCGGTCAAGCAACGCCAAGCGGTAACAACCAAGACGGCAGATACCATGGCAGTTTCGCCGATGGAACAGCAAAAGGAGGCGCGGTAAGATGGCAGTTCTTGAAGTACACGGTTTGCATCAATATTTTGAACAAGGAACCGTCAATGAAAACCACGCGTTGAAGGGTATTGACTTGAGCCTGGAACGTGGTGAGTTTGTGGCGATCATCGGGGGTAACGGCGCGGGCAAATCCACGTTGCTTAACAGTATTGCCGGCACTCTGCCGGTCAATCAGGGACAGATTCTCATTGACGGCAAAGACGTGACCTACCAAAACGTTGCCAAGCGTGCTAAATTAATTGCCCGGGTTTTCCAGGATCCCCGATCAGGCACGGCTTCGTTGTTGACGATTGAACAGAATCTGGCTTTGGCGGAAAAACGCGGTGACTGGCGTAACTTTTGGGCGAGTGGCGTGAAGCGGCGCGATCGCCAACACTTTCAAGAGAAACTTGCGACACTGGGATTGGGACTGGAGAAGCGATTAGGTGCTGAGATGGGCCTGCTTTCCGGCGGCCAACGTCAGGCAGTCACGTTGTTAATGGCGACGTTGAAAAAGCCGGCGCTGTTGTTGCTAGATGAACACACGGCAGCGCTTGATCCGCAAACCAGCGCAACCGTCATGGCGCTGACCGATCAGATGGTGAGAGCACAGAAGATCACCACGTTGATGATCACCCATAACATGGCGAGTGCTTTGAAATACGGTGACCGGCTGATCATGCTGGATCATGGCGAAATTGCTGTGGATGTCCGCGGTGAGGAAAAGCAAAATCTGACGGTTGAAGACTTGCTGACGCTGTTCAAAGAACGCAGCGGGCAGGAGTTTGCTGACGATGCGGTTTTGTTAAGTTAATGGGTTTGGATGTGAACCAGCTAGTTAGTGAGTGCTAAAAAGTGGCTTAATTGAAAAGACACCTGAATTCCCAACACGTCTATCGTTGGGAGTCCAGGTGCCTTTTAATTTTGACAGATAGCTGACTTTGCTCCTCTAAATATTCTCAAGCCATACTAACAACCGTTCTGACTGAATGGTGCGTAAAGTGGTTGTTTAACGCTTGCGGCAGGTCGGCTAGGCTGATTTTTTGGAAAGGAACAGGGTTTAACTTTGCCAGCACTGTCCATGCTTCCTGACGTAATTCATTCGGGGCGCTCACGGAATCCACGCCTAACAAGCTAATATTCCGTAAGATAAACGGAAAGACTGTTAGCGGTAAGGAAGTACCGGCCGCGTTGCCGCATAACGCGACCGCACCATTATAGCGCATGCTTGGCAGTAGACTGGACGTGAAGCTGCCGCCGAGTGGATCAATGGCGTAATCAAATTGTTGGCGGCTCAGGGCTTTGCCTTTGGGTAATTCGTCTAACGCCAAGGTTGCGGTGGCTCCCAGATCGCGAACTTGCTGTTGCTGATCAGGGGTGCGCACAACGGCAATTCGATTTGAAAATCCGGCATTTTCTAACAGTTGTAGGGCAATGCTGCCGACGCCACCTGTTGCGCCGCCTACTAAGATCTTGGGATTTTGTTCTGGCGTCATGCCAGCTTGCATCAACGCATTGATGCATAATGCTGCTGTTAATCCTGCTGTGCCGAATACCATGGCCGTTTCAAGCGTCATGTTCGGCGGTAGTGGCATGGCCCAACTTGCCGGGATGCGGGCATATTGGGCATAACCGCCGCCTTGACTGACGCCTAAGCCATGGCCGGTTGCCAGTATCTGATCGCCTTTTTTAAATTGCGGATCCTGACTAGCGACAACTGTCCCGCTGAGATCAATACCGAGAATTTGCGGGTATTGCCGAATAATTTGGTTGTGCGGCTGGTAAGCTAAGGCATCTTTATAATTAATGTCTGAATAAGCGACGCGGATTAAAAGTTCGCCCGCGGACAGATCATCTGTGGTGATCGTTTGTAGTGTCGCTTTTTGGCCGTCGTGAATGAATGCTTGAAAGAACTGCATCAAGCTACCTCCTCGTAATAAGACTCACACCTATGCTCAATTATTAACTAAATCATAGCAGTTTCATTCGTAATAGCCAAACGCTCGTTATTCGTTGTCGCTAACCAGATTCGGTTGGTGCCAGGCCGCCAGTTCGTGCCGATGCTGCCAACGTTTGTAGCTTTCAACAATCAGCATTGGCAACCAGACGGCTACGAACACAATGAGCCACTGACCAAGTGTCAGAGGAGCTAGCTGGAAGATTTGTTGAAACGGTTTAAGAAGTGCGAGCAGCAGAATGATCGCCATGGTTCCCAACAGGCTGACGGTTAAAATCGGATTACTGGTCAAAGCAGTCCGGTTGAGCCGCGCACGCGTTTTGATCGGGAAAACGTCGAGCATGGAGCCAATCGCCAAAGTCAAGAAGAGCATGGTCATGCCGACAATCGGTTGATCAGGGCTGACAACGAAGCGTCCGATCGCGTAGATGCCAAGGATCAGCCCAACATAAGTCGCTGTGCGCACAGCAACGCGCTTACTGAGGCCATTGGCAAAGATGCTGGCTTCTTTAGGAATCGGCTTGAGGTGCATGATACCGGGCTCAGCCAGTTCGCGGCTCAGGAAGAATCCCGGAATCCCGTCGGCAAGCACGTTGACAATCAACAGTTGTTCCGGTGTCATCACGGCGCCCCAGCCGATTAAAACGGCGATTAGCATGGTGAAAATCTGGGCGAAATTGACGGAAATCAGAAATTCAACGGCTTTGAGAATATTTTGGTAAACTGTTCGTCCTTGCGCCACCGCGTCGATAATGGTGGCAAAGTTGTCGTCGGTCAAAATCATGTCGGCCGCGTTTTTCGCCACGTCGGTTCCGGTGATGCCCATCGCAATGCCGACGTCTGCAGCTTTCAGCGCTGGCGCATCGTTGACCCCGTCACCGGTCATGGCGACAACGGCTTGTTGCTGTTGCCAGGCTTTCACAATGCGAATTTTGTCACTCGGGGTCGTGCGGGCAAAAACGCGAATCTGGTGAATGGTGGCAGCTAAGGTTTCATCACTCATTTGGTTTAACTCGTGACCGGTAATCGCGCGGTGACTGCCATCAAGAATCCCGATATCCCGGGCAATGGCGGTGGCAGTGTCAAGGTGGTCACCCGTAATCATCACGGTGACAATCCCGGCATCTTTTGCAGCTTGAATCGCAGCCGGTACTTCCGGGCGCGGCGGATCGATCAGTCCGATGAGCCCCAGTGGCTGAACATCTGTGAGCTGGCTCTCCCAATCAGCTCCGGGATCGGCTGTGAATTCTTGGTAGCCGGCAGCCAGAACGCGCAATGCCTGTCCTGTCATCTGATCATGGACAGAAGCGGCTTCAGTTTGCCAGTTTGGTGCAGAAAAGGCAATCCGATCCACGGCACCTTTAATAATAGCAAGATAGTGGCCATCCGGAGTGCGGTGTAACGTCGCCATGGTCTTTTTAGCTGATGAAAAAGGGGCCTCAGCGATGCGTGGGTAACGGGTTTCAAGATCGTCGCGGCTTAAGCCATAGTGGGCAAGCAACCGCATAATGGCCAGCTCGGTGGCGTCACCGATGTCTGGTTCGTCCTGATCGGTTAACTTGGCGTTGGTGGCGAGTCCTAAATAGGATAGAAAACGGCGCGTGTCAGTCGTTAGCGGTTCGGCTGTAGCCTTTTGAATATTAGGCTGCCCGAATGACCAAAAATGCGTCACGGTCATCTTATTTTGCGTTAAGGTACCGGTTTTGTCCGAGGCGATGACGTTGACATTGCCGATGGTTTCGACTGCGGTAACTTGACGAATGATCGCGCGGCGCTTGGCCATTTTCTGAACACCGTGTGCCAGACTCAAGGTGACAATGACCGGCAATGTTTCCGGAACTGCCGCGATGGCTAAGCTGACACCAAGCATTAGACTGTCTGCCAGAGTTTCCTGATGATACAGCATGGCTAATAACATGGTTAACGCGCCGCCTAAAACTGCAACTAATGATAGCCGTTTGCCAAGTGCGTCGAGCCGTTTAGCGAGTGGAGTGACCTGCTTTTTGGTTTGGTTTAATAGCGAGGCAATTTTTCCCAGTTCGGTATTCATCCCCGTCGCCGTGACGATCGCGGTTGCTTTTCCGCTGGTAATTGCGGTGCCGGAAAAAATGCAGTTAGCCGCATCGCCGAGATTTTCAGGAACTTCAGCTAATGGGGCAGCTGATTTAGCAACAGATTCGCTTTCGCCGGTTAAAACGGCTTCGTCTGCTTCAAGTTCCTGACTTTCAATCAGCCGGGCATCTGCAGCAACGGCATCGCCGGCCTTGAGCAGCATTAAGTCACCTGGAACTAAATCCGCCGCTTGAATGGTTTGCGTTTTATCATCGCGAATCACGGTAACGGTATGAACAGTCATGGCTTTTAACGCAGCCAATGCTTTTTCGGCGCTGCGTTCCTGATATAAGGCAATGACAACGTTTAAGATAACAATACTGCCAATGACAATCGTCTTGGTCCAGTTACTGTCCGTCGTCAACGCGAGATAAGCGGATAGGCCGACAGCAAAGAGCAAGATCAACGACGTGATATCGCTGAGGTGGTGGGCGATTTGCCGAAACAAGCTAGGCTTTTTGGCAGCGGTCAATTGATTGGAACCATTTTGTTGCCGGTGTTTGGCAACTGCATCAGTTGTCAGACCGGTTGTGAGGTTAGTGTCAAATTCAGCGGCCAAATCGCTCGGCGTCAGAAGTGTCAAGGCTTTGGTCGTTGTTGGCATACACTCAGTCCTTTCTGGGTTGGGTGGGTCATGTCAATACTTACTTATAATAACCGTAACATGACAAAGTGTCGTCTGTAAAATTTTATATCGGAATTGCGGTTTCTAACTGGGCTGGGTTACACTCACAAAAACAGGACTGCCGTGTGATGACCGGCAGTCCTGTTTTATCGATTGGTGAATAGAATTTTTTTAGTTTTGCAACGCATGATAGCGATAATGCGGCTGTTGCGCTGCTTGGGTTTTGAAGCCATAGGTATCGGCAACGATGTAAAGCGGTCGATGACGACTTTCGGCAAACATTCTGCCGATGTAATTGCCAAGTAGTCCGATCGTGAAGGTCACGCCGGCACCGACAAAGAAGGTGGCACTAATGACCCAAGTCAATAAACTGAGGCGGCCAAGTAGAAGACTGACGAAGGTGGTGGCAACGGCTACTAAGAGGAAGAAGCCGCTTAACCAGTTGGCAATCGTCAAAGGGACAGTCGAGAAGCTGGTAATGCCGTTCATGGCAAGGTGCAGCATTTTCCGCAACGGATAGTGGGTTTTACCAGCCGTGCGTTCTTGCCGATCGTATTCTACGGCGACTTGTTTATAGCCGACCCATGAGACCATGCCGCGAACATACGGATCATGTTCGTTCATTTGTTTTAAAACGTTGACAACACGTCGGTCCATGAGCCGAAAGTCGCCGGTGTCAACCGGAATATCGATGCTCGTGACGGCTTTCAGCACCCGATAAAATGTTTCGGCGGTCAGCTTTTTAAACCAGGTTTCACCGCTACGTTTGCGGCGCTTACCGTAAACAACATCATAGCCTTCCCGCCAGCGCGCCAGCATTTCGGGAATCACGCGCGGCGGATCCTGCAAGTCAGCGTCCATGACGACAACCGCGTCACCGCTGGCATAACGAATGCCGGCCGTAATCGCCAGTTGATGGCCGAAGTTGCGTGAAAAATCCACCAGCCGAATCGTCGGATTTTTGGCCACAGCAGCTCTTATCTGATCGGCGCTATCGTCGGTCGAGCCGTCGTTGACAAAAATGAGCTCATATCGTTCCGGTCTTGCACGGACGTAATTAGCCAATTCCTTGATCGTCTCACCGATACCGGCGCTTTCGTTATAGACTGGCAAAACGATCGAGACGAAAGGATCCTTTTCTTGTCGCATAACGTATCTTCTCCTTTCAAAATGATAATGGGTTACTTGACCATGCTGGCGTCAAGCTCATACAGGGTGCCGCCACCCATGCCACCGCCCATTCCCATACCACCTGGGGACTTGGTGCTTGAGCTGCTTTGACTACTATATTTGTTTGAAGAAACCTTTTTACCGACTTTGGTGACCCAGGATTCAATCTTGGAATTACCTGAGCGACCTGAGGACAGGTAATATTTCATGTCGCCTTTTTTAACGAGGGCTTTGAATTGTTTGAGGGTAATGGCAGGGTCGGTACCATTAAATCCGCCGATCGCCATGACTGCTTTGCCGGACTTAATGATGTAAGGCGCGGCCGTGCTAGCGTTGCTGGTAGCAAACAGGTATTTGGCGCTGCCTTGATGTTTTTCAACATACTTCAGCAATCCGCTGTCAACGCTGCCGCTACCAATACCACCGCTGTTACCGCCGGAGGTCAGAAGTGAAGGACCGGCAGACGGAATCGCAGCTGATGAACCGGCAAGCGTCGGTGTAAGTGACCAGAAACCCGGCGCTACCAAAATAGCGGCAATGGCAACACCCAGGGCTGATTTGCGCCAACTTCTGGTTCGGCCGATGAAAAGAAGCGCTAAGCCGATTAGACCTGCACCAACCACCAGCCATGTCTGCCACTGATAGTACAAGCTGACATACCAAGCCTGGAGTGCCGTTGTTGTCACGATGGCAAGTGGCAATAACCAACTTTGCCAATGCTTGAAGCCCAGCTTGAATTGCTTAAACATTGTGACAATCCCGATGCCGAACAAAGCAGCAATCGGCGGTGCGAGCATAATCATGTAGTAAGGGTGGAAGAAGCTGGCAATTGAGAAGAAACCGGCGACTGGTACGAGCCAACCCATCCAGAAAAGTAAATGATTTTGCTGAGAGGTTGTTTGATACCATTTACGCTTGCGATCAAGATAATAGGCAAATGCACTGATGAAGCCGATTAAAGCAGCTGGGACTAACCAACTGATTTGCAGGCCAAGGTCGGATTGGAGCAAGCGTAACGGGCCAGCAGTACCAATGGCAAAGGCACCGCCGCCACCGCCACCACCTTTACGGCCGCCCGGAGCACCGCCGCCTGTACCAGGTCCGCCTTTAAAGTTACCTTTTTTGAAGTTGGCAGGCATTTTTCCGCCGGTAGCTTTTTTGGTTTTGACAGTTACCTGCTGCTTTTTAGTCCCAGTTGGTGGTGTTCCGCCTTGGGTGTTGCCGGTACCTGGTTGACCGGACGTGCCTTTAGTTGACTTGCCACCTGGTGGATTGCCGGTCTTACCGGTTGCGCCAGTTGGTGGGGTTCCGGACTTTCCTTTGGTTCCGGTTGGCGCAGTCCCGGTTTTACCTTTAGTGCCAGTTGGTGGGGTGCCACCGGTCTTGGACTTGGCATTATGCCCCATGCCTGGGAAAGCTGCGCCAGTACCGGTTGTTTGACCTAGTAAGCGTTCAGTACCGTTATAGCCAAAAGCCAATTCCATTTCCGAGTTCGTTTCAGAACTGCCGACATAGGGTCGCTGAGTCGCAGCAGTCGAATCAACCTGCATTGGCCAGGCTAATGTAGTAACCGCCATGGCGACAGCCGCAATGCCTAGTGTGGTAAGGCGGCGCCAAAGTTTCTGGTTCGAGGCGATCCAGTAGAAAAGCAATAAGGCCGGCAAAATCATAAAGGCCTGAAGCATTTTAATATTGAACGAGACGCCAATTAAGGCAAAACTGACAACCACCAACCATGGCTTGCGGGTGCTAATGGCCTTCATGAGGCACCAGCTAGCAAGCAGTAGGAAGAATTGTAAGGTGGCGTCCATATTGTTTGTCCGCGAATCCGCAACCACAATCGGCGTCAAAATGAGTGCCAATGCGGCTAGTCGCGCTGCCCAGGCATTAAAGCGTGGCTTGATCATGTTGTAGATTAAGGCAACGCTGCCGATGCCGAATAAAATGGATGGTAGGACAACTGACCAGCCATGAACGCCGAAAATTTTGGCGGAGATGGCCATAAACAACAGTGCCACCGGTGGTTTATCAACTGTAATAAAGCCAGCGGGATCAAAAGCGCCGTACCAGAAATTGTGCCAACTTTGAACCATACTGGTAATGGCGGCGGTGTAATAATCATTGGCATTGCCTGCTTCCCAGATGTTCCATGCATAGAGAAATGCTGCGAGAATTAAAATGCCAATGAGCCACCAATCAACTGTCCATTGTCTAATTTTTTTCATGTGCCGTGACTCCCTTTTCTCGGAATACCCAGAACTTACTTAAAAGGAAGTTCGTCGGGACAGTAACCATAAGCGAAAACATCGGTGCTAAAGGCTTAGGTAAACCCAAAGCATCATTCCAGAAGCTGGTCAGCACCAGACTTAAAATAAATGTGAGGCCATAAGAAAAATAATATCGCGGCGCTACACTTTTAAGCTGGCGATGATCTTTGACTTTAAAAACCCAGGTATCATTGAGGAAAAGTCCCAAGATGGACGTTAACCCATAACCGACACCCATTGCAGCGGTCGGATTGATCAATTGGTATAATGTCAGATAGATCAAATAAGTCAAAATGGTGTTGATCCCTCCGACGAGACCGAAGCTAATGAATTGTTTCAGCTTTAGGCGCATCGTATCGCTCCCTTCCTGATGAATGGGATTAGTATGCGATGTGCAGCATAAATTAACCTTAAAGAAGGGCACGTTTTTTCTTAAGAAGGTTTTATGGTTGGCGTGTTAGGTTGAAATAGTGGTTGAGGTGATCGGCCCTAACACATTTGCTGGCGCAGACTTCTAAGTGCGCCAGCTCACGCTCACTCAAATAATTAGGAGTAAAAAATGACGGTTAAACCAAAAATTCTTGTCATAGAAGACGATCCGGATTTGAATGAAAGCATTGTTGACTTCATTCGGGACTTTGCCGAACCTGAAGCCGCGTTAACCGGGGCGGATGGTTTGTATCAGGCGGAGGAAGGCGTGTTTGATGCGATTATTCTGGACATCATGCTGCCGGAATTAAATGGCTTCGACTTGCTCAAGCAGTTGCGCGCCAAGCAGGTGAAAACGCCGGTGCTTATTTTGACGGCTAAGGATGCACTTGCCGATAAGTTGCGCGGGTTTGAATTAGGCGGGGATGATTACCTCACCAAACCGTTTCACCGCGAAGAACTCATTATGCGGCTCAAGGCGTTGTTGAAACGCACTGGACACTTTTTTGATGCTGATGGCTTAACTGCTGGGCCATACGAAGTGTATTTAAATCGCCATGAGGTGCTGATCAATGGGCAACCCGTTTCGTTAAATGGTAAGGAATTCGACTTGCTCGTGTATTTGCTGCAGAATCAAAAAACTATTATCACGAAAGATCAGATTTTCGATCGACTTTGGGGCTTTGACTCCGAAACCGCTGTGAGTGTGGTCGAAGTTTATATGTCGAACTTACGCAAAAAGTTAAAACCGCTGAAAGTTGACGGCTGGATTAAAACCATTCGCAATGTTGGCTATATTTTTCAAGAACCGGAGGGCCGTGAATGAATGCAGATAAAGGAATTAAACGGCAGCAACGGCGCTTATTTATCGGCCAGCTGCTGAGTTTCGCCGGACTTTTCCTGGTGCTGGGATTGATCGTCTTTTTTCTGTATGAACGCTCGGTTTATCAAGATATTGACCATACGTTAGAGCAGCAAAAGACCATGATCATCAAACCGGCAACAGGGATGACGACGCCCAGCGCGCCACGGCAGCCGGGAGGGAGTCGGCCGATTTCGTTTCGGATGAATATGGTGGTCTTCAATAAAAAAGGCAAAATTATTAATCAAGCCATGCTGGGCGAACGCTTTTATGCGTATTTCAAGAAACTGAAATTGGATCGGCAGGCGCTTAACAAACTACAGACTTTAGCGACCTCGACCGGCACGTTTCGGACATTATTGGTCAAAGTGCCGCAGACGGCCGCTGATCCACAATATGCCGGGCATTATGTATTGATTTTGCAGAACACCGATGCCCAGGAAGCAGCTATTCGCTCGTTTCGGCAGGTTTTGATTGTGACGATTATTTTATTCTGGGCGTTGGCATTGGGGTTATCTTATTGGTTATCGACGCGGGCAATGCGGCCGATTGTGCGGTCGTGGCAACGGCAACAGGATTTTGTTGCGGATGCCGCCCACGAACTGCGAGCACCGCTGGCCGTGATTCAAAGCAAACAGGAATCTCTGCTGACAAAACCGCAAGCGACCATTATCGATGAAAGCGAAGCGATTGCGACTTCGTTGGGCGAGACCAAACGTTTGCGGCAATTGACCGATGATTTGTTGACGATCGCCAAGGCTGACAGCAACACCATCGAAATCGAGTTAACTGACCTGCGATTTGATCAGGCTTTAGCGCCACAGCTGGCGTCTTATCATGACATTGCCAAAAGTCAGGACAAGTCCTTTACGACCAAGCTGCCGCCAGATGGCCATGCTTGGTTTGATGCAGCTCGGATCAAACAATTGCTGGTGATTCTGCTAGACAATGCCTTCAAATATACGCAAGCAGGTGATTCAATTTGGGTCGAAGTCACGCAAGCGCCGCGGGATTGGCAGCTGATTGTCGGCAATTCAGGGCCGAACATTGCCGATGCTGATAAGTCCCGAATTTTTGAACGCTTTTATCGCGAAGATGCTTCGCGCAGCCGGCAAACTGGCGGCAGTGGCTTGGGATTGGCCATCGCCCGGTGGATTGTGACGATTCATCATGGTCACATTGAAGTCAAAGACGTCCATCCCCACGGTGCCTTATTTGTTGTGACGCTACCAAATAAGCCGCGTGGAGCTTAATTGCCAAATGATGGCAAACGAAAAGCAGTCGTTCCGAAGCTTGAAATAGCTTTTGGAACGGCTGCTTTTAAATTTCAGTCACTTTTTAAACAACGTTTGGTGACAAAATCCTGATACGACGATTAACGGGCTGGATTATTGCGAACCCCATTGGCTTCCGTGAAGTCGATAAAGCCCATGTTCGTATCAATATCGCCGCCATCACCGCTTAAAATCAACGTATTAAGTGTCTTATTAAAGTGAACGTTCATATGCGCATTTAAATCTTCTTGTGAGTAACCCTTGATCAGAATCGGCCCGAGGTTGCTATCAATTTTCGTATCATAGTCGGTTGCCGGATCACTGGCTTTGACCACATTCAGTGAAAACTGCACCTGCATATGAATCATAGCGTGTTGTGAATAAGGACCAACGCCGTCTTCAAAGGTCAAAAGCAGTTTCTTGTCCGGATCCAAATGCGGCTTGATCTTGTCGATGGCACCTTCGTCAAAATGAATTTGCATGCAATCAACTCCCTTCGCCGTAAACATAGGCTGATTAGGAAGCAAAAGCAACTGATTCGACTCGGTAATTGGCTCAACGACGCTGTGGATGCGGTGTTACTTGGGGTGGTGGGTGAGGAGTTGCCGATGTTCTAAATAGCGCCGGACCTTAAAGCTGGCACCGAGCTTAAAACAGGTTTCAGCGTCTTTTAGATCTAGTCCAGTCAACTCGCTTATGTGATTAAGACGATAGCGCAATGTATTGAAGTGAATGTAAAGGTGTTTTTCGGTGTGAGTAAGATTTTCACCATATTCAAGATAGGCATCCAGCGTCCTCACTAATTCGGTTTTGTTGTCCGCATCGTAAGCCATTAAAGTTTTGACCGCGGGATTGATGAAAAAAGGCAGAATTTCGACGTGGTCTACCTGCGCTAACAGTAAATCAAAGAAGGCATCTTCACAAAAAACAACCGGAGTGTGCGGCAGTTTGAGTTTAGCGGTTCTGCGGCAAACCGCGTAGGCTGCAATCGTGTCTTCTGGATGCGTATATTGATTCGAAACAATCAGGCGGCAGTCTGCGCGATTGGCAACATCGATTAACTTGGCTTTGAATGGGTAGCTATTATAAGTTGGTAAATCGATTGAAATAAGTACTAAACAATGATGGTGGTAGATAGTGATGAGCACCTGGCTGAAGAGCGGTGTTAGGAGATACTTTAGCCGTTCTTTCAAACTTGCCAGGGACTGACCGGCTTGCGGTTCAGCTTTGATTAAGACCATACTCGCAGGCAGTGTTGCATTTTCACGTGCAAATTGAGCGGCAAATGTTGTGGTTTGCTGCTCAGTTAACAACATAGTCAGCAAGTAATCACGTTTGGAAGCTGCAGTTGGCATGACCCTATTTTTGACCAGCGAGCTGATAATGACTTTTATTTGGCCGTTTACTTTTGCAATCTGGATGGCATTGATAGCTGTCGTTAGCGCTGGCATGATCAGATACCCGAGCGCGTCATTGTGATATGCGAGTGGCAGAAAGAGCAAAGGAAGATGAAGGCCATTGCTGGTGGGCATTATGATCTGGGAACTGTTTGAGACAACATGAAGATGCTTGAGAGGTAGAGACAACTGGCTAGCGTTCAAGACTGTTGTAAGTTGCTGCCGATTAGCAGGGTTGGGCACTGCTTTTAAAACGACTTGGCCTAGAAGGTTAACGATGACTAACGGATTATTTAGTGCACGGGCACTTTGGTCAAAAATCGTTTTAAAATCGACGGTGATCGCTTTAATTGCCAACTGAGTTAGTTGATCTTGCAATTCAGCTGTTGGTGCTAATAAACTGCTGGCGCGATCAAAGAGTTGTGTCAGCTGCTCCGCAGAGGCATTTGGCAATTGCGCACAAGTGACTGGCTTGATGCAGCCGTCAAGATAGACGGTCATTTGTATTTTGTTTTGCGGTGAAACAGTAACGTGAATAACATCAGATGCGCCTTTGCTAACGGGTATTGGATCTAGATACATGTTGGTTACTTCAGGGTTCGCCGCAATATTATTAACGATAATGGGCATCGTCGTTTCAAGTCGATGCAAAAAAGTTTTTAGTTTCATGTATTTTCCTTAAAGTGCAGCATATCCACACTTTTGACAATTGGCAAAAGCTGACAAAACTACTTGCTCATTCCTGTGCAAACTACCTCTTCATCATACTTTTTGAAAGCGCTATCGTAAAGGCGTATTCGGAAATGCGAATATTACGATTTGCTTTTTAAGAAAGTCATGAGGAGGTTGTTAACATTGAAAGAATTTAAAGGCAAAGTCATGTTCATTACCGGCGCTGCTCACGGATTTGGTCGGGTGATTGCCGAGGAAGGTGCTAAGCGGGGGATGAAGCTGGCCTTGGTCGACATTGACGATGCGTCACTTAACGAAACTTATCAAATGGTGATTGCCCTAGGTGCAGACGCTATCATGGTTCCAGCTGATGTGACCAAAGAATCGGCAGTTAATGGAGCGATTGACCAAACGTTACAGGCTTTTAAACAAATTGATTTACTGATTAATGATGCTGGTATTGCTTTACCTGGTCGGATGTGGGAATTGCCAACGCGCGATTGGGAATGGATCCTGCACGTCAATGTTATGAGCCAGGTTTATGCCATGAAGCGAATCATTCCAATTATGATGGCACGGAAAACGCATGGCGCTATCCTGAACGTTGCTTCGATTGCCGGACTGGTTGACACGCCAGGAATGCCTGCCTACCACGCTAGTAAGTTTGCTAGTGTCGGTTTGACCGAGGCGACAGCATACGACTTACAACGGGCAGGAGCCGATATTGAGATGCATGTCATGTGTCCGGGTTTTGTCCAAACCGATCTTTACCACACAGAACAACATCGTCCTAAACAATACAGCGATCCAAGTGACCCTTACTATCAAAGTGAAGCGTTTTTGAAAGGGCAGCAATTTGCCAAGTACGTGATTACGAACGGCATGCCAATTGATACTATTGCGGCGACCGTTTTCAAAGCACTTGAAGACAATCAGTTCTATATTCTGACCCACCCGCAATTCAATCCACTGATTTTGGATCGGGTTAATCGCATTGTGAAGCATGGTGCGCCAGATGTTCACGTAATGGACGGCATTATGTAACTTGTGCTTTTTGAAAGGAGTCGTTAAACATGTCGAGCTATGTTGTGTCACAGACAGACGTTAAGAATTTTCTGAATTTGCCAAGCATGAATGACCAAGAAGGGATCAGTTTTGCTTATGCTACCGATGAAAAAGTACTAGCTAAACTCATTCCGAAACCGTTGAAATTGGTTGCACCGATTGTTTGCGGATATGTAGTTCATATGGGGAAACCCAGTTTTGGTGGACCTTATCTAGAACAAACACTATTTGCGCTCGTCAGTTATCAAGACAAAATGGTAGGTTCCTATCCTCTAACATTGCTGTTACATGGTCCAGGAGCCGAAGCAGGATTGGTTGCCGGACGTGAAGGCGCAGGTATTCCAAAGAAGCTGGCAGATCACATCGAACTACGGCGCAATGACAACCAAGCAACTGCTTCAGTTGACCGCCATGGGAAAACCTTGTTAACGGTGGACTGGGAAGCAGGAGACGTAAACGATCCGTCAATACTGAAAACTTTTGGCAGCCAGTTTGCGTTGAACAAACCATCAGAAATGAATAGCTTTTTCTTCAATTATGATCTGAATCAAGACGATCAGGGAGCGAATCACTTTACGAACGTTGAGTTGGTTGCGACGCAAATGCAGTCACTCGCTGATCGTGTTGAACCCGGTAAGTTGAAAATTAAAGTCGATTCAACTGAAGATGATCCGTTTGGCGAACTGCCGGTTCTCAAACCACTCGGGGCAATGTGGTACCATTTTGCAACATCAACGATGGTCAAAACGCTGCATCTAGACCAAGTCGATGCTGAAAAAACAGCTCCTTACCTAATCACAGGTCGTTATGACCGCAGCATGATGAATCCGTTAGCGACCACCTATATTATTTGAATGAAAACGATTAATATATTTATATAAGAAATGAGGTAATTTAAAATGACAGACACAGTAGCAGCACCAAAGTTAACGAACAACGATTTGGCCAATGTGATGTTTGACCGCCATTCAGTGCGGAAATTTGATTCCAACGTCAAGATTAGCCGAGATGAACTGCAAGAGATGATCAAGCAGGCAACCACCGCACCCTCGGCATGCAATCTGCAATCGTGGCATTTTGTCATCATCGATACACCGGAAGCAAAAGAAAAATTGAAGAAAGCGGCCATGAAGTTCAACTATCCGCAAATCGATACGAGTTCAGCCATTATTTTTATCGCAGGGGACACGCAGTCGCACGAAGTCTATCGCGATGTCTGGACTAAAGTTTACGAAGCCGGCAAGATCAGTAAAGAGAAACTTGACCAGATTTTCAATACGTTCTTACCGCTTTACGAACATGCTTCACCAGAGTTCCTGACCTTGGATGCAACGATTGATGGCGCGATGGTCGGCATGCAACTGCTTTTGCTGGCGCGTGCTCACGGCTATGATGCCAATCCTTGGTCTGGTTATGACTTTAAAACCATCATTCCGACGTTGGGACTGGATCCGAAACGGTTTGTGCCGGTCATGGCGATTGCAATCGGGAAAGCAGCGGAAAAACCACTGAAAACCGACCGTTACGATGTCAATCAGTTAATTGACTACTTGGCATAAGTCGTTGACAAACCAAACGATCCGATCTCAAGGGAAAAGAGGAACAAACAATGATTGATGCAGTTAAAACCGATCCTTTCGGTGAAGTAAACGCAATTGACGTGTTGGATCTGGCAAGTCTGGAAGGCCGTGCAGAGAAGGTGCTCGGTCGTGGCGAATTTGGCTACATTAGTGAAGGTTCCGATGATGGCTATACAATGCGCCGGAATACCACCGCGTTTCAAGATGTCGAGATGCTCCCACGTGTCTTACAAGGCGTTGAAAAACCAGATCAGTCAACAACCTTCATGGGCGCTAAGCTGGCTTCGCCGTTACTAACGGCCCCCATTGCCGGAAACACGCTGGCCCATTCGAGCGGTGAACTGGGTTTGGCAAAAGGCGCAAAAGAAGCCGGCATTATGATGTCACAAAGTACTTTTGCCTCCAAACCCATTGCCGAGACTGCTGCAGTCAGTGATGGTGCGCCATATATGTTTCAGCTATACATGCCAAAAGACTGGTCATATTGCGAATACTTGCTCGATGAGGCCAAAAACGCTGGTGCTTTAGCAATTATTTTGACAGCGGATTCAACGCTGGGTGGATATCGCGAAAAAGACGTCATGAATCACTATCATCTGAAAGGTCGGTTAGCTAATCTGGAAGGCTATAATAGCGGTCAAACCGGTGTCGGCGCAGGTGGGTTGTTCAAAGAATCCATGCAAAAACTGGATTTGGCACTTATCGACAAACTTGCCAGCTACTCAGGCTTGCCCATTATTATTAAAGGCATTCAGCATCCTGATGACGCCGTTGCGGCCATAAATGCAGGCGCGGCAGGAATCTATGTCTCCAATCATGGTGGTCGCCAGCTTGATGGAGCACCTGGAGCGATTGAGCAGTTGCCGGCGATTGCGGCTGCGGTCGATCATCGGGTACCGATTATCTTTGACGGCGGCGTGCAGCGTGGAACGCATGTGCTCAAAGCCTTGGCACTTGGCGCAGATCTTGTCGGCGTTGGCCGGCCATTCAGTTATGGTTTGGCGCTTGGCGGCTGGCAAGGCGTCAAGGCAGTCGCCGATCATCTGAAAATGGAAATTAATATTGCCATGCAGCTAACCGGATGCCAAACGATTGAGGATGTTAAACGAATGAAAATTAAGACGCGCTTTGCTTAATTGATTAGCTGGGCCCTTTGTTTCAGGCGTCAGCAAACACGTTTAGATGAACA
>NZ_BACQ01000076.1 GCF_000260435.1 Lacticaseibacillus zeae DSM 20178 = KCTC 3804
TCGAACCTTAAAAGTTCCTTTATATAGTAAACAGTAATGATTACTAGTTCGTAAAAGGGCCTTTTAATTGACTTTAGAAAAACGATAATGATATAAAATGAGTGTCGATGAAAATACTAAGGTAATGATAGAGGAGGACTTTTAATGGCACATACGATTGCGGAAGTAGATGCGCACCATCACCACAGCCTTGCCTGTGGCCACACCAAGCTATTGCACGGTGATCACGTTGATTATCTCGAAAATGGTCATCTTCATCACCCGCATGAAGACCATTTTGATGAGGCTGTGATTCCCGTATCCGCCACTAATCCTGATGGTGAAAGTCCGATTGTTGAAGGCGAGTTGCATGATCAATATTGCGGCCACGAACAAGTACCGCATGGCGATCACATTGATTATTTGGTTAATGGTCGGTTGCAACATGTTCACGGCGATCATGTTGACGATCACGGGCCGGTGGATGTGGTCAACTGATATATCAGTTGACAAACAAGTTACGGCTC
>NZ_BACQ01000075.1 GCF_000260435.1 Lacticaseibacillus zeae DSM 20178 = KCTC 3804
ACTGTTAGGTGTTTCGATGTACGGATTCACTGGCAGCTTCATTGGTTTTCCATCATTTGCTGCTCCGGGTTGGGCACACAATCCAGGCAACTTTGCCGGATTCTGGATTGCTTCGGTTGTGACCTTGGTTGCCGCCTTCCTCTTGGTTTACTTCTTCGGTTATAAAGATGCCGATGCCAATGCGGCTAAGGCAGCACCTAAGAAGAAGCGCTTAGGAAAGACAGTTGAATAATGAGTTAAGGCTTCACTGAAAAGTGGTTCGAAATGACAATCGAGTCATTTTGGCGAAGAATCAAAGTCTAGAAGTCTAGTAGTTAAAACACCGATGTCGTTGGGCATCGGTGTTTTTGCTTGGCAAAAAAAGCGAGGCCGATCATGATCGGAGAAACGCCACAAAAATTTGTGCCGATTTCGATAAAAATAACTTGCAGTTGCCGCATAATTAGGGCACACTAAAAAGTGTTCTCATTGAACACTAATTTTTCATGGAGGAGGGGCCAGATGTATAAACGGTACAAAGATGTGTCGCTGATTCTGAAAATTGTCATCGGAATCGTTGTTGGGGCAGTGTTAGGGGTATTGGTACCCTCCTGGTCCTTTATCGATATTTTAGGGAAGTTATTTGTTGGCGCATTAAAAGCGATCGCGCCATTACTGGTGTTTTTGCTGATCATGTCGGCAATTTCAAAATACCGGTCTGGCTCGAAGAATCACTTTGGCACCGTGATCGTGCTTTACTTAAGTGCCACACTGCTTTCGTCTATTGCGGCGGTCGCGGTTTCTTATCTTTTCCCGATCAAGCTTGTTTTGCCTGGCGCAATGAAAATTGCCGAAAGTGCGCCAAAGGCTTTAGGCACGGTTGTCTCCGACTTGCTGACCAATGCAGTGGCCAATCCGATTTCTGCGCTGGTTGAAGGCAATTACTTGGCGATTCTGTTCTGGTCATTGCTGATTGGGGCGGGATTGCGCCTGGCGAGCGAGACAACCAAAAAAGTGGTGACCGAGTTCGCGGAAACCGTCAGCAGCGTGGCCCAAACGGTAATCCAGTTTGCACCGTTCGGGATTGTCGGTTTGTTGCATGAATCGTTAAGCAAGACGGGTGTTAAAGGCGTCATGGCGTATGGCCAGTTGCTCATCTTGTTGGTCGCGACGATGGTATTTGTCTATCTGATCGTATACCCATTTATGGTGTGGCTGTTGACTCATCAGAATCCATATCCGTTGACGTTTTGGACGTTAAAAGTCAGCGGCATTCCGGCATTCTTCACCCGTAGTGGCGCGGTGAACATCCCGATCAATCTGCAAGCTTGCGAAGATTTAGGCTTGAACAAAGAAAGCTATGCGATTTCGATTCCGCTGGGCGGCTCGGCTAACTCCGGTGGTGCTGCCATCACGGTGTCGATTATGACACTGGCAACGGCCAATACCATGGGCGTGCACGTCAGCATCTTCCTAGCCTTGCTGCTGTGCTTCTTATCAGCCATTTCGGCAACCGGGGTATCGGGGATTGCTGGCGGGTCGCTGTTATTAATTCCAATGGCGGCATCACTGTTTGGGATCTCCAATGACATCGCGATGCAGGTGGTCGGTATCGGCTTCATCATCGGGGTGGTTCAGGATTCCGTGGAAACGGCGGTTAATTCGGCTTCGGATCTGCTGTTTACTGCCACCGCAGAATATGCCGATGATCGCCGCGATGGCCATCCAGTCGATATGCGTGCGGCGGTTAAAGCCGCGGGTAAAGTGAAAACCAAAGCTGCCAAGCCAAAAGTGAAAACCAAAGCTGCCAAGCCGGTTGAAGAAGAAGGCGAACAGATTTAAATTCGCAGCAGTACTTCCGGTTTGATGCACGGTGCCACGTATCAACTCAGTCACTTAATAACCTGATGAAAACTGCCCAAGAGACGAAAAAAGTCGCTTGGGCAGTTTTTGCCTTTTAAAGTTGGTGCTTTTTTAGCTGTGAAATGCTGATTTAACAGGCAAATTGTCTGGCTTAAAAAATTGTAAGGTTATTTTTCCTATGATAACTGATGTCATTAAAAACACAGCGCTTTCCAGCTTTGCTAAAATGTGCTAACCTAGTTTTCATGGATTTTTTATTAACACATTGAAAAGACAGCATTAACTGTTTAATGGAGGTTCCAATGGGTAAAGTGTGGCAACGACTGGTTCGAAAAGAGGATCCAAGTGTTTACGAAGATAAAGATTCGCACCTGCCGCGAGTGTTACGGGTACGTGACTTTCTCGCTTTAGGGGTCGGGACCATTGTGTCGGCGTCTATTTTCACGTTACCAGGGGTGGTTGCGGCTAAACACGCCGGTCCCGCAGTCTCGATTTCTTTTTTAGTCGCTGCGATTGTAGCGGGGTTGGTGGCGTTTGCGTATGCGGAAATGTCGGCGGCGATGCCGTTTGCCGGTTCTGCGTATTCATGGATTAATGTGGTGTTCGGCGAGTTCTTCGGTTGGATTGCCGGTTGGGCTTTGTTGGCCGAGTACTTTATTGCCGTTGCGTTCGTTGCTTCAGGGTTATCCGCTAATTTTCGCGGCTTGCTGGCGACGATCGGCCTGAATTTTCCGGCGGCGTTGGCCAATCCGTTTGGCACTAACGGCGGGGTTGTCGACCTCGTCGCCGTAGTGGTGATGTTGATGGTGGGCGTGTTGCTGTCACGCGGTGTCTCAAGTGCCGCGCGGGTCGAAAACATTTTGGTGGTCATGAAGGTTTTGGCAATCCTGCTGTTCCTTGTAGTCGGTTTGACCGCGATTCATCCGGAAAACTTCCATCCGTTTTTCCCGAAGTATCACCTGAATGCTGACGGTACCCCTTTTGGCGGCTGGCAGGGGATTTATGCCGGCGTTTCTATGATTTTCCTGGCCTATATCGGCTTTGATTCGATTGCGGCGAATTCAGCTGAAGCGATCGATCCGGAGAAAACGATGCCGCGGGGAATTCTTGGCTCGCTGTTAATTGCTGTTTTCCTGTTTGTCTCGGTCGGCCTAGTTTTGTTGGGCATGTTCCCGTATCAGGATTACGCCAACAACGCCGAACCGGTTGGATGGGCGCTGCGCCACTCCGGTCATGCGGTAGTCGCGACAGTGGTCGAAAGCATTGCGGTTTTGGGGATGTTTACGGCCTTAATCGGCATGGCCATGGCAGGATCCCGGTTACTTTACAGCTTTGGCCGCGACGGCATGTTGCCGCATGGTTTAGGCAAGTTGAACAGCCGCAAGTTGCCGAACATTGCGTTGGCAGTTTTAATCACGATCGGTGTCATTATCGGGGCATTCTTCCCATTTGCGTTCCTGGCACAACTGATTTCCGCCGGCACGCTGATTGCCTTCATGTTCGTCACGCTCGGCATTTATCGCCTCCGTCCGCGTGAAGGCAAGGATATCGCCAAGCCGCGCTTCCAAATGCCGTTGTATCCGGTGTTACCTGCCGTAGCTTTCCTCGGCTCGCTTGTGGTTTTCCTGGGTCTGGACATTCAAGCCAAAATGTACTCCGGCGTCTGGTTCTTAATCGGGTGCGCCATCTACTTCCTGTACGGTATGCGGCATTCAGCGCTGACAAAAGGGTCGGTTGTTGAGCAGGAAACCGAAGCATTGGAGCAGTCAAAAGAAGACTGAGCAGTTTAAAAGATATGGTTTAAATTAAAAACGCCCGCAAGATTTTGTCTTTGTGAGCGTTTTTAATTTTCTTTGACTGATGAATACTGACTAAGCTTCCTGGGCCTTCTGGAGATTTTCTTTTAAAATCGCCGCAGAATCTGCTAGACGCTTATGATCTTCGGCATTCAAATCAAGTTCGATAATGCGTTCCAAACCGTTAGCGCCAAGAATGACAGGAACACCGATCGAAACGCCGCTTAAGCCATATTCGCCTTCGAGATGAACGGACATGGCAAATGCTGCGCGGTCGTCATTTAAGAACGCGCTGGTTAACCGTGTCAGCGAAGCAGCGATACCGTAGAAAGTGGCGCCTTTCTTTTCGATGATCCCGTAAGCCGCGGTTTTCACGCGCTCGCTGATTTCAGCAAGATCGCTTTCCTGACGATTCTTAGGAATCCAGTCAAGAATTGGCTTGCCACCGATATTAGTGTAATCCCAAACCGGGAATTCGGAATCGCCGTGTTCACCCATGATATAACCATGAACGATGCGGGCGTCAATGTTGTAGCGCAAGCCGATTTCCGCTCGTAGTCGCGCCGAATCCAATGCGGTGCCGGAGCCGAGTACTTGATTGCGCGGCAAGCCGGATTCCTGCAAAACCAGCTCTGCCAGCACATCAACCGGGTTGGAAGCCACCAAAATGAAACCATTGAAGCCGCTTGCCATGATATTGTGAGTGATTCCCTTCATAATCTTGGCGTTAATCGCTAGCAACTCAAGTCGTGTCTGTCCCGGCTTTTGCGCGATCCCCGCAGTAATCACAATAATATCGGCATATTTGCAGTCTTCATAACTAGCCGCATAAATATTCTTTTGTGACGTGTAAGGCAGTGCATCAGAAAGATCCTCAACGTCGCCTTGTACTCGTTTTTCATTAACGTCGATGATGCCCAGACTCTGGCCGACGCCGGTTGTGAGACAGTTAAACGCGTAACTTGACCCAATGGCGCCGTCACCAATTAAAATAATATTGCCGCGATTCTGCATTCCAAAATTCCTCCTCATAACGATGTTGACACCAACGTAGCTATCCGAAGCTGAACAATGACCGTTGCCCGACAATGGTCATTGTCAGCTGTTTTTCATGTATCCGATTTCATTGTAACAGATGACAGTAGCGATAACTTGATAAACGTGTTTGATGAGTTGAAAATTAGTTCGTGCTTGCACCATAACGCGCCCGCAATCGCAGAAATCTGCGCATAAGGACCTTGGTCGCGATGGCCTAAGCCCAGGCCATCACGCCCAAGGCCACTTACATTCCGGTTTCTAACCGTGCTGGCTCACGCTCGCACCATAACGCGTTCGCCGGCGCAGGAGTCTGCGTGTAAGGACCTTGGTCGCAATGGTCAAAGCCCGACCATCACGCCCAAGGCCGCTTACACTCCGACTCCTGAACGCGCCGGCACACGCTCAAAAAATTCTTATCAAAATGCCATTTTTCTGTTAATCTTAAAACAACGTCCGTTACGTTTTTCGAGAAAGGTGGTTTCCCATGTCAGCAGCATCTTATGTGGAGTCAGTGCTTGCAACGCTTAAACAGCGCGATCCGAATCAACCGGAGTTTTTTGAGGCGGCCTCAACGCTTTTGAAAACGATTACGCCGGTGTTTGAGAAGCATCCGGAGTATGTGAAGGCCAATATTCTTGGGCGATTGGTTGAACCGGAGCGGGCGATTCAATTTGCCGTTCCGTGGCAGGATGACCAAGGAAATATTCAAGTTAATCGCGGATTCCGCGTTCAGTTTAACTCGGCGATTGGTCCGTACAAAGGCGGCCTGCGACTACATCCTTCCGTCAATCTCAGTATTGTGAAATTTTTAGGTTTCGAACAGATTTTCAAAAATAGTCTGACTACCTTGCCGATCGGGGGAGCCAAAGGTGGGTCCGATTTTGATCCAAAAGGGAAGTCGGATGCCGAAGTGATGCGTTTTTGCCAAAGTTTCATGACCGAACTGAGCAAGTATATTGGGCCGGATTTGGATGTACCGGCTGGTGATATTGGCGTCGGTGCTCGCGAAATCGGGTATCTTTACGGTCAATATAAACGGCTGAAAGGTGCGCAACGCGGAGTTTTGACTGGTAAAGGCCTTAGTTATGGCGGCTCGTTGGCGCGGACGGAAGCCACCGGTTATGGGTTGATTTACTATACCGATGAGTTATTGAAAGCCAATGGCGAGACGTTAGCCGGGAAGCGTGCGGTCATTTCCGGTGCCGGTAACGTTGCGATTCATGCTGCCGAGAAAGCTGAAGCACTGGGCGTCAAGGTGCTTACCGTTTCCGATTCGAATGGCTATGTAGTTGATGAAAACGGGATTGATGTTGCGGTTGTTAAACAAATCAAGGAAGTCGAGCGCGGTCGCATTAAAGTTTATGCGGACCGGGTGGCTGGTGCACAGTATCATGAAGGTTCGGTCTGGGACGCCACCGATCTTAAGTTTGATTTGGCATTGCCTTGCGCCACGCAAAATGAAATTGACGGTGATCAAGCGGCGCGGTTTAAGGCAGCCGGCGTGATTGCGGTTGCTGAAGGCGCCAATATGCCAAGTAATCCGGACGCCATCGCTACCTATGCAGACGCCGGAATTTTATACGGACCGGCAAAAGCAGCCAATGCTGGCGGCGTCGCTGTTTCAGCGCTGGAAATGGGCCAAAATTCCCGCCGCGAAAGTGACAGCTTTGAAAAAGTCGACAGCCAACTGCACGAGATCATGCAACACATTTTTAAGGCCAGCGCAGATGCTGCGGACGAATACGGCGTGCCTGGTAACTACGAAGCGGGCGCGAACATCGCTGGCTTCCTTAAAGTGGCAGATGCTATGTATGCGCAGGGGATGTAGGCAATTCGTTGCACTGATAAGGGTTGAACTAGTGGTGCCAAAGCATTGAGTTTCCGTATGGTCTCTCAGTGAACGACAACAGGTAATGCAAAAAAGACGGCGATCAGATAACCTCATGATTATCCGACCACCGTTTGTTTTATGCGTGACCGTCAGTCGATGAACGCGTTATAGTATAAGCCGAAGAATTATGAACGGGAGGGTGACTACAAAACGATACTTGACGTCAACTCCTGCTCTTTTTCTACATCAAAAGTCGCGCCACTGATGGATCAAGTTCAATCAGTTGCATGAGACGCCGAGCTGGCCCATTTGGTTTACTGCGGTTCGTTTCCCAAGCCTGAACGGTACGAGGAGAAGCCGCCATAATTTGAGCGAAGACGAGTTGCGTTGCCGGGATTTGCTGACGAATTTTCTTGATTTCTTCGCCGGTAAACTCAGGCGGTATTGGTAGATGTCGCTCATGCCGTTCAACGCCAGGATCATTTCCGTCTAATAGTTGATTGAGCTCTTCAATACTTTTTTCGAGTGTACTTTTAGTCATGTTATTCACCTTTTCTTGAGACTTTGAACAACTTTTTTCAACGCTGCCGCTTGCAGAAATAAGGCGGATCATGAAATTAACGCCATTACTTCACGTTGCTACGTTTTTATAGTATACGATTTTATGGTATGTGTCGACTCATATTATCCATTTTGCGACGCTTAAGCACGACGCACGATGAAACCACAATGACAAATTCCCAGAAAGAGATGACGGCATCAAAAAAGGCTCGGAATTCCGGGCCTTTTTGTTACGGTGACAACTAAATCACCATACTGGTTAATTCGATGGCAACCTAGAAGCGACTAATCGTGATAGACGCCCTCGGCCCATTTTTCGTTTTCTTCATCGAAAAAGTGCGGATTATCTTTTTGATCAGGGTTTGGTTTGGCAATGTGGTCAATTTCTTTGATCAATTCCGCATTTTCCGGCGTTTCTTTGTAGGTGGCGTCCAGATAGGCCTTGATGATATCGTATGCCAGATGCTCACCAATGCTGGCACCGCCGAAGCCAAGTACGTTCGCATTTAATTGTTCGCGAGCGTACTTGGCCGCTGCGGCGTCGTTCACCATAGCAGCGCGAACGCCTTCGTTTTTATTGGCAGCCATGGTAATACCGCTGCCATCACCACACAAAACAATGCCTAGATCAGCACGACCATCGGCGACATCTTCGGCAACTTTCTTGCCATAAATCGGATAGTGCGTCCGGACGGTGTCGTAGGTGCCTTCATCAATAACTTGATAGCCAGCATGCTTTAAAAAATTCGAGATCTTAATCTTCATGTAAGTCACAATATGATCATTACCTAAAGAAATAATCATGGGATCAGACTTCCTTTCTTCCAAAGTTAGATCATTTTCGCAAGCATATCGAGCCGAACCTGGTGGCGGCCGTCAACGTATTCCGCGTCCAGATAGCGTTGAATCAGGCCGAGCGCCCGATCTAGGCCGATAAGTCCAGTACCGATCGCAATGGCTTTGGCACCATTATGTTCGGCAGTTTGATGCGCAGCAGTTTCGTCACCGACATTGGTTGCGACCATACCCTTGACTTTGGTTGCCGCCATCGTTGAACCGACGCCGTAACGGTCAAACATCAAGCCTTTATGCGCCTTACCTGCCATCACTTCTTTGGTCACAGCCAAAGCAGACTCAACAAAATTCTTCGCTGGTTGCGGCGTTACATCAATGACATGGTAGTCGCGCTGCTTGAGATAGTCCTTGACCTTTTCTTTCATGGCAAAACCGTCTTGATCAGCACCAATCACAACATCCAAAATTGGCACTCCTTTGATTAATTGAATTGCATTTGTGACTAAGATACTGGCGGGGCAAGCTGATCGTTTTGAGGGAAGTCAGTGGGGGAGAACACCCGAAGCAAAAAGGTAAAAGCAATTTTGTTTTCGCACAATGTTTATATTTGTTCCTGTATGTTCACTTATGTTTCATTCATCAACCACAATGTAGCATCGAATCTTTTTAGTGTAAAGGCCTAAAATACACTTTCTAGTTAGAGGAGGAAGTTTTAGCACGCCTTAAGTTGATGGAAAAACAAATCGAGCCACACCTAAAAGTGTGACGTGGTTTGATTCGCTTACTGGGTAAAGTACTGTCATCAGATTGATGGCTAATTTTCCAACTAATAAAATCAAGTTGCTATGCACATTGGTCTAGACTAATTGCTCTGCAAACAGGCCTGACTTTCTTAAAAGTGAGCGCTTTCAGCAAATTAATCGCGATTAATTTGCAAAAAAATTAGTTTTTTTTTGCTGGACGTGTTATAGTCTATTCATGGTAATACTTGAACGGGAAACATCATGTAACATGAATTTCCTTTTTAGGATTACGGTTGTCTGTTGTTGTTAGTTTTGAAAAGGAGATTCACTTTCATGCAAAAAGGTACAGTTAAATGGTTCAACGCTGATAAGGGTTACGGCTTCATCACTGGTGAAGACGGCCAAGATGTCTTTGTACACTTCAGCGCCATCAACGGCGAAGGCTACAAGAGTCTTGACGAAGGTCAGGCTGTTTCCTACGATGTAGAACAATCTGATCGTGGCCCTCAGGCTGCTAACGTTACCAAGCTTTAATTCTTGGTTCGTTAAAAAAGAGATCCGCTCAGGAAACTGGGTGGGTCTTTTTTTTGTTGAGCGCGAACAGGAGCGCTTAGAAATCGGAGTGTAAGTGGCCTTGAAGCCCAAATGGCTGGGCTTCGGCTATTTGGGCTTCAAGGTCCTTACACGTAGATTTCTGCGACTGTGAGCGCGTTATAGAACGCAACAGTCAATAACATGCCATTGCCACCAATAGAAAACCCTGCGCCTTACTCAAAGCTCCATGACACCAACTCACCGCTCCAACGTCAATCGCCAGACACTGGTCAAAACCCAGCAAGCAAAAGGCATCGCCGCAAGAAACAAACCAATAAAAATAATCCCTGGTGCATCGCCACTTTTGGCCCACGCATAAGAAAGCGACAAACTGATAACGGCCACAATGATCGTGATGGCGCCGAGAAGCCATTGTAACCGCCGGACCAGATGACGGGCCGCTTGCGGTGAACGGACTAATTGCCATAGGGTGACAAAACAGGCGAAGATACCGGCGAGTGTCACCCAAACGCCAATCAAGGTGATGATGAGTACAGCCGTGATTCGGGACGTGAGCACTAATAAAATGGTGGCCCAGATGCCAGTCGCCAGAAAAGCCATGCTGCCTAACCACACACAAAGCGCCAATCCTAAGTGATGCGGTGTTTGTCCGTTACCTTGCTTGATCATCGTTAACATCTCCACTTATGGTCAAGTGTAACGCGTACGATGGATTAAGGTTTTGAGATACAGGATTCTTGACGGAAAAATAAAAAAAGTACGCCAGAAGTCTCGGAAGATTCCGGGCGTACTTTTTTGCTTAAGCGAATGTAGACGAAGAATAACCGTTACCGCTCATTATTCACCTAACGTCGGCTCATCGGTGAACTCGTCAACAATTCGGAAGCTGACATTTTCGTTTTCTTTTAACAGTTTAGCGACAGGGCACTCATCTAATGCCTGGGTCACAATCTTTTGCGCTTCTTCGCGTGTGTGACTTGGCATGAGAATTTGCGCGTCGACAATGAATTTGTAGCCGATTTTGTCACGTTCGATGTCCACCCGGGTGCGTAATTGCGAATCTTCTGCAGTGCCTTCACGATGCTGGACGATCCGAATCGTTGCATTGAAACAAGTGGACAGGGCAAATGCAATGAATTGCTCCGGATTGGTGCCCGGAGCATCAATAAGCGAACTGGAAACACCAAGGGCTAATCCTTGGTTGCCTTCGACATAACTTTCACCGACTAAACCATTTTCGTTGCGGACATAGGTATGATACAAAGATCGTTCTGCCATGCTATCCATCCTTTCTTGTTTTGAAGCTTTCATCGTGAGTATACCATGGAACCGCTTAATTTGCGGGCAATATGTCTCGGACACAGAGCAGGTAGACCTGTTTCTAATTTACGTCAGCGGCGTCAGGCGGACAACTTTCGTGGCAATTTCATTGATAAAATGCTCGTCGTGTTCCACGAAAAGCATTGTTGGTTGATAGTGGTTGATGGCGGTCAAAATCTGGTCTTGATTATAAGTGTCCAGATAATTGAGCGGCTCATCCCAAATATAAAGGGAAGCTGGTGTCGCAAGCGAACGCGCAACTTCGACCTTCTTTTGCTGACCCATACTAAGGTGTTCGATCGGCGTGACAAAATCGGCGCGTGGCATTCCAAGCTTACGTAAGTTGTTAAGCAACGCTTCAAGACTGAGGTGCCGCTTTTCGGCAAAGTCCGGTAGTAACCCGCGATTGTCAGGGTATTGCTGGCGTACCAGACTCAAAGCAACCGGCGCCAAGGTCAGAAGCCCGGTTTGTTTGCCGGTAAAATGGCTCAGCAAAGCACGGATTAACGTCGATTTACCGCTGCCGTTTTCACCGACGATCGCCACCCGCTCGCCGGGTTGTAACGTAAATGAAATTGGTTGGAAAAGCGGCTGGTCATAACCAACCTGAACGTTTTCCGCCACAATCAAATGATGATGGTGGGTTGGTTGCGGTGTCATCGTAAGCGGATCGATTTTTTCAAGATTCTTGAGCAGCTGCTCTTTTGTGGCAATTTCCTTATCCATGCGGTGCTCGAGGTTTTTGCTTTTTTTCATGGTTCGTGCTGCTCGAGCGCTGATGAAGCCGCGCCCCTTATGACCACTGTTTTTGACGTGTCGATCGCCGTAAATGCTGCGTTCTTTGTCTTCTGCCCAAACTTTTTTGGCGTGCGCAGTTTGCTTCAAGCGGCTGATTTCGGTTTTTAACTGGGCATTTTGCGCGAGTTCGGTTTGATCCTGCCGCTGCTTTTCCATGGTAAAGGTGGTGTAGTTGCCTTGGTAAAGCGTGATTTTTTGGCGTTCGATCGCCAACGTATGGTCGGTGACAGCGTCGAGAAAATCCCGGTCGTGGCTGACCACGATGAAGCCAGGTTTTTGTTTCAGATAGGCAGCGACTTGGCGACGACTGCGCAAGTCTAGGTGATTCGTCGGCTCGTCAATGAGCGCAAAGCCATCGTCTTGGATGAAGAGCAAGGCAAGCCGGACCTTGGTTTGCTCACCGCCGGATAGATCCCGAAATGGCCGCCACAAGATATCGGGATCGGCATGCAGTAAATTAAGTTCGCGTTCCAGTTGCCACTGGGCCACGTCCTGGGAGGCTTGTGACGCGTTAAGCGTTAGTTGGCTCTCGTCCAGTGCTTGCGGGAAATAGCGCAAGGGTACGGGAACCGTAATCGTTCCGCGATAATCCAGTTGCTGCTGCAATAACCGCAACAACGTGGTTTTACCGCGGCCGTTACGACCAACCAAGCCAAGGTGCCAGCCAGTATCGAGGTTAAACCCGGCATCGCTGAAAAGTGGCGCCTGGCCGTCATAGGCAAAATAAAGGTGTTTGATTTGAATTGCTGACATACAGCCACGTCCTTTCGTGGATATGCCTGTGTTATCAGAAAAAGATCGGCTGACTTTTTGAGTTTCGGGACTACGGCGGTGGTAGCGACATCGTAACTGATGACGCTTGGCAATTCATGCCCAACTTTCCGTAACGCGTTCACCGGCGCAGGAGCCTGCGTGTAAGGACCTTGGTCGCAATGGCAAAGAGCGCCATCACGCCCAAGGCCACTTACACTCCGGCTCCTGAGCGCGCCGGTTCACGCTCATAAAAAAAGCCCTAAAAGAATTTAGGGCTGACCAAAATAAACGGAGAATCCGCCATTGATCAAGCCCAATTGTCAAAAAGTCCGCACTGATCCCGTTGCTGAGAACAGGACTTGGACATTTTCAACAATTGGCTTACTTCAATGGACAGACCTCACTTTCGCTTTAACGTTGCTTTAAAATTAGCACGGCTGGGCCGGTTCGTCAACTTTTAACGGCTTCAGCGATCGGCGTGTTGCCACTGGCGATTTTGATTGTTTCGCGATGGCGGTTGCTGTCTAAAGCGGCGACAAGGACATCGGCGACATCGGCCCGTGGAATGGTCGATGGTCGTTGCGGTTGCAGCGTGATGGTGCCTTGCGCCGTGTCATTGGTGAGGGCGGTCGGCTGGACAATGACATAGTCCAGATCAGTGTTATGGATCAGCCACTCATCGGCGTAGTACTTGGCAATATAATAATCGTGCAGCTCTTCCGGCCATTTTGCGGGATCCTCGGCATCCAACGCACTTAACATGATGAAGCGGCCGACATCATCGGCTTCAGCAGCTTTCATGGTTTTAATTGCGCCGTCGAGATCCACGCCGAGTAAGTCCTTACCCCGCGAACCGGCAGCAAAGATAACGGCGTCGTGGCCGGCAAAAAGTTCCGTCAAGCGTGAAACCGGCCATGCAAGATTAAGTTCGACTGCCCGGAAATTTTTCTGCGGATCAGGGGTCTGGGTGAGCGGATCGCGATAACCGCCAGTTACGGTATCACCGCGATCCAACAGTTTGTGCACCAATAGCTGGCCAATCTGACCGTGGGCACCGACAACAAAGATTTTCACAACAAAGGTCCTTTCCTGAAAAATAGTTGTTATCAGTATAACGTTTTTTATTGAGGCGTGAAAGCGCTCGCCGAATTTTTTAGACTAAGCGACGCTCAAGACCGGCAGTGTGCTAGGTTTAAATTATTTCAAGCGGAATATGGTGACGCGGTGCCGGGAACGCTTGGTCAAACAGCGCTAGTTCATCCGGCGTAAATGTAACGTCGGCAGCTGCGATATTTTCGGCCATGTGGCTCGCTTCGCCGGTACGCGGGATCGACAGCACATCACCATTACGAAGTACCCACGCCAGCATAAGCTGATGGGTTGAAACGCCCTTGGCTTTGGCCAGATCCACGAGCTCCGGGGTCAACTTGATTGACTTACCACTACCGGAACCATAAGGCGAGTAGCCAATCGTCGTGATGCCGGCTTGCTTTTGACGTGGTAGGAGGTCATATTCAATGCCGCGTGATTGCAAATTGTATAACACTTCGTTAGCGGCAACTTGATCGCCACCGGGTTCCATCGTGAGCTGATCCATGTCGTCAACATCAAAATTGGAAACACCGTATTGGCGAATCAGGCCTTCTTTTTTCAATTCCTGCAGGCCTTCAAGTGTTTCTGCTAACGGGGTCGCCCCACGCCAATGCAGCAAGTAGAGATCGAGGTAATCGGTTTTAAGGCGGGACAGGCTATTGGTCAGCGCCGTCCGCATTTGCTTTTTGTCTGCATGGGACGGATAGAACTTGGAAATCAAATAAATGTCGCTCCGGTTGTAATCACCCAGAAAACCGCCGATCAGGGATTCAGCAGCGCCATTCCCGTACATTTCCGCAGTATCAATCACGTTCAAGCCGTGATCCAGCCCGTATTTTAAGGCTTCGGTTTCACGAGCACTCTGCGCAGCGTTGCCTTCGCCCAGATACCAAGTACCCATGCCCACAATTGGTACCGTGACGTCGCCGATATTGATCGTTTTCATAAAAGCAACCTTCCTTTCTTCCTACAAGTCCATTATACAAACTAGCGAAGAAATAAAAACATGATCGGAAAAATGGAACAAAAGATGAGAACGTGGCTTTTTTTAAAAGTGAAAAAATGCAAATTTTGCACCATCGAAATCACGCTGTTCCTTAGTGGTGATCGGGATCGCGCTCGACTGGCGGAAACTTTTTCGCCCCGGTGCGATAGTGGAAAAAGTAGTGCAGGAAGACGAGCGTCAAGAAAATGACACCGACTAACAACGAAATGCTGGTTTCGGGATTGAGCAACATGAAAAATAAAGTGAACGCGAGGAAAATAAGTGTGAGATAATTGCTGTAAGGTGCGAATGGCATTTTAAAAGGATGGTCAGGCATTTTATCGGCGTGAACCTTGCGGAAGCGCGTTTCGCTGACGAGAATGACGACCCACGGGACCATGCCCGGTAAAACGCTGGAGCTATAGACCAGCACGAAAACATTCTTGGCGGCAGGGGCCACATAAGGCAGTAAGGCGTTTAAGATGACGCCGAGTAAAATGCCGGCGCCAACGGAAACGACCGGGTAAAACGGCACGCCATGACGATTCAGCTTAGTGAAAATTCGCGGCAATTGTTTAGCATCAGCCAAGGTGTACAGCATCCGGCTGGCAGAATAGATGCCTGAATTCGAGCCGGACAAGGCAGCCGTGATGACGACGAAGTTAATGAGGGATGCCGCAAACGTGATTCCGATTTTGGCGAAGGTCTGCACAAACGGTGATCCTAGTGTATTGAGCTGATCCCACGGGTAAATTGCGACGATGACAAAAATCGCGCCCACGTAGAAGATGAGTATTCGGCCAATCGTATCTTTGACCGCCTTAACAATCGTCGGCTTGGGATTAGCCGCTTCGCCTGCCGTGATCCCGATAAGTTCCACACCTTGGTAAGAACCGAGCACAATCGACAAGGCGAAGCAAAAGCCTTTAAAGCCGCCGGTGAAGAAGCCGCCGTGGGTCCATAAGTTACTGATACCCACGGGATGGCCGCCATTACCAAGACCGAATAAAATGACGCCGAGTCCGGCAACGATCATCAAAATAATGGTAACAACTTTGATGAGTGCAAACCAGAACTCCAATTCGCCAAACATTCGCACCGAAATCAGATTGGCTAAAACAAGGAAGGTGATCGCTACGAGCCCAGGAAGCCATCCGGGCAGCCCGGGCCACCAGAATTTAAAATATTCACCAATGGCAATCATTTCTGACATGCCCACGACCACGAACTGGAAAATGTTACTCCATGCGGTTAAGTAACCAAAAAGCGGGTGCATGTATTCGCTGGCAAATTTGGCAAACGAGCCAGTTGCCGGATCGACATACAGCATCTCACCCAAGGCGCGCATGATGAGATAGAGAAAAAGGCCGGCAACAATATACGCAATCAGAACTGATGGCCCGGTCCATTTAATTGTTGCACCGGCACCCATGAACAGGCCTACGCCGATGGTACCGCCAAGCGCAATCATTTGCATATGGCGTCCGCTAAGTTTTCGTTGCATGTTGATCTCCATTTCTTTCATCTAGTGGCATACAGAAAAAGACTATACAAGAAAAGTCTAGTTTGCGCAAACAAGTGAACGCAAAATGCAGACATTTTTGAAACCGGCATGCATTACATTTGTAAGTATAACGCTTGCTGTTCCAAATCATGTTCGTTCGTCCTCGTTTGCGTTAAACTAGTACCGAATCATTTAAATTTAAGTAGGATATGAGGAAATATTTTGGATAAAGATAATAAGTTAAAAACATCATTAAATGCTTATATGGCAAAGCATCAACTGAACACCAACGCCACATCCGTTGCCATCGGCGTATCCGTGCCGACGTTACGCAAAGCCTTACGCGGTGAAAAAGTCAGCCGCAAGACGACGGCCAAGATTGAAAGCATCATTGCATCAGGCAAAGTGCCGGCTGGTGCAGCTACCACCAAAACGATCAAGAAAACTGCTGCCAAAAAACCAGCAGCCAAACCGGCGACCCGCAAAACCGCTGCAAAGACGTCAGCAACGCCAAAAGCGGCAGCTAAGCGAACTTCAACCGGAACCGTTGGACGTCCGGCACACAGCCAAGCCAACTCAACGAGTGCGTCGGCAACCAATCACAGTCAGTCAACGACCCAATCGGCTACTAACGCACAGGAAAATGCAGCAAGCACGCAACCAAAGCGTCGGACAACAACGCGGGTCAATCGCGCAACCGTGACGGCGCGGCAAGCTAACCGGACAAACAATCAGCATCAAAACCAGGCAACTAACTCACAAGCACCAACCGAGCAGCCGACCACAAGTAAGCGGCCGTCAACTCGGAACCATCGCTTTACCATTCGGCAGCAGCCCGATGTTGCGACCCAAGAGGCTCAGGCCGAAGCAAAGAAGCATCAGGCACAAACGAACAGTCAGTCTGCTGCGGCTTCGACGAAACCGGCCGAAACCGATGAACGGCACGAAACAACGGCGCGGCATACTAAACAGCACACGCCAGCCGGTAAAACCGAGACGTTCCGGCGTAATAGCAAGTCTGAACACGAACCGGTTCGCAACGAACGGCGTAATGTGCGGACCGATCGTAACAAGCCAAATAGCACCCGACGTCCAGGGCGGCCTAAGCAGAATCGGTTTGCGGCCAATGCCGATCCGCAAAACTGGCAGCCAATGACACAATCGGTTTCTACCAGTGCATCGCAGTCAATGACCAGTCAAGACGCAACCAGGCAACATGTGCCGGCTGTGGTCAATAAAGTTGAAACCCATACACCAAGCGTCATTCGTTCTTCGTCAAATGAGCGCAATGGCGCAACTGCAAGTAGTACGAGCAACAACACCTCTGCGACAAACGCCACCAGTCAGCGAAATCAGCGTGCCAGTTACGGCATGCACACCGAAGCACCATTGGTCACCGGTAAACAATTGCAACTGTTCATCGATGAAAGTTTTGAAGAACGGCGGCCGGATCCCCGCATGATGCATATGGGAATTGCCGCCGTTTTCCCGGAAGGTGACGATGAAAGTCTTGCCGGTTTTCGGGACGCGCTTTACCCGTATGGTTGGGAACCCGGCGATGAAGTCAAGGCGCGCGGCAAACAAGTCGATGCGCTGACGCAATTGATTAAAGCGGCCAAACATGAGCATATGGGGATGTACACGGTCTTTTCACGCAAAACGACTTATCCTGATTTTGCGCCGTCAATGGAATATCTCTATCCGTATATCGGCGCAACGATTCATGTGCTGCGGGATGTAGATACCACTTTTGACAGTATCGTGATTATGATTGATCATCGTAACGAGCTAGAAGGCAATCAGCTCGTGATGGGGGCCGATATTGTCAGCCGCTATCTGACGTTGTCACTAGAGCGGCCGATCAAAGTTCGCTTTGAGTTTGCTGATTCACGTGAGCATCTTGGCTTGCAGTTGTCTGATTTTGTTGCTAATGCGGCTTTGCGCTTAAGTCATGATGAACTCAGTCTGATTGGGATCAATCCGATGCCTGAGCTTGGTGTTTCGCAGCACGATCAACTTGTGCGCCTGACATTGCTTGGGTTGCAGCAAGTCGTCATGGGCGTTCGTGCAGAGCGGGCCGCAACCCCGTCGAAGCACTCACAGCCTGATCGGTTCATGCAACTGATTTTCGATGCCACGTATGCCGATTCGGATCGGGTTCGGGGCGCGTTGCCGGTGGTTAAAAATGCCTTGGAGCAGCTGATCGATGTTCTGCCAAATGCGCGTGTTGGCCAGATTTCTGGCATGCCGAATCAAAGTTGGTATGACATGACAGCACGAATGGCTGGCCTGTTGCGGTATATCAATAAGGATCCGAAGCCATATGGCAAAGTTTTGGCGAAAATTGAAAGTGTTGCCAAGACGGCTGCGGATGAACTGGAAATGGCGTTGGATTCCGACTCAAAGGCCAAGCGTTAAAGTTGGGCTAGAAATTTTATGCCGTGCCAAACTCCGCAATCTCCGGCCAGATGGGGCTGGAACGTGGTGGGCACGACTTTGAACCCGCAAAAACCGCGGTTTCAAAGCTCGGCCTTGGTCTAAAACGGGAAAACCACCCGTTTTAGACCAACTTCACCACTGAGCCCCATCTGGCCTACGATTGCTCCGCTTTGGCACTACAGAAGTTTTGTGCCGACCTTTATATTTCGATCGAAAATCATGTCGCAGTTACGGTAACAGTTCATAATCGCCTTAAAGCAAAACGGTTCCGGAAAGATGATGATAAGATCATCTCTCCGGAACCGTTTTTTGCATGCACAGTCACACGATAAAACTATCCTGATTTTTCAGATAGGTGATTTCGTCAAATGTGATGCGGGTTTGCAGGCGTTGCATGATGTCGCGACTTAGCTTGCCGTCCGCAAATGCCTGCTGGATGAATTCGTATTCGGCGTGGAAGGCTTTTAGGAACATGGCGTAGAGGATGTCGCCGTTGAAGGAGTCGGAGTGAACCCGACGATGGCGATCGCGGTAGAAGCGGCGGATCGTGTTGACAGCGCTGCGGTTTTGGACATTTTCGATATGTGTCAGATATTTCATGACCGCATCATATCCCGCCTGTTCGATTGGCAGAAGATCCTCACCATGTGCGGTAAATTGTCGTTTCCAAAAGATTGGCTCAAGGTTAAGCGGTGTGGTCAAAAAAGCATTTTGGGCTTCATTAAACGCCTTGTACATGCGCCCCATGTTAATGGAAAAGCGTATTCGCAAAAACAGGTTTTTCCATAAGCGCTGATCAGCCGTGAAATCATTTAAGTCGATAAACCGGTTATAATAATACGCCTCATCTTTTGTAATCGTTCCATTAGCGCGCAACGCTTCAATCGCCGCTTTTTCCGCCGTAATGGTGCCTTCAAAAATACTCCGCTGCTGTCGCCGTGACGGATTGTCGTTTAGAATCATTTCCTGCGACAAGGCATCGGCAACGATCTGGGCTTCACTGTGATGCTCGGTTTCATCGCGCATGGCATCGATGCCCGCCGACAACATGCGTCGCAGCCAGATATACTGGCGATTGCGTTTTGGTTGTTTAGGCACGCAGAATGGTAACACAATCACCGGCACAATCAGGCTCAGCAGGATGACCACTGCGGCAATCATGATCAAACCTTGACGCAACGCAAATTCGTGCCCGTTAATCGTCCGTGGCATCGAAAAAGCCAATGATAACGTGATGGTCCCATTTGCGCCGCCTAGCATCATGATCAAGGCATTGCGCCACCGATTTTTCTTGCCGATGCGTAACAGCATGCGGCTCCAGAAGAAGCGAACCAGTGACTTTGCCGCGTAAATGAAAACACCGATTCCCACGAGCAAACTGAATAAGCCGGCTTGGCCGCGTAAGGCTTCGATGACAACATTCGGTAACGATAAGCCTAACAGGACAAACACCAATCCAGACAAAACCGCCGCAATCATTTCCCAGACATTGGCGCTGATAATCTGCATGCGGGCGCTGGTCAGCCGTAATCGGTCACGCTCAACACCTTGCGCAATCCCGGCCGCCACGACTGCCAAAATGCCAGAAAGTGCCATTTCTTCGGCCAAAAAGTAAACCAGCAACGGTGTCAGCAGTTGAATACCGACCATAATAAGCGGTTCATCGTCACCGATCCGAATTAACCACGCTCGGAGATTGACGATCAAGGTGCCGATAATCGCACCAACTAAAATGCCGCCAAAAAAGACAAACAGAAAGTCCAATAACGCATCGGTTGCCGAGAACCTGCCGGAAACATAGGCGGAAAGCGCCAAGTCAAAGGCAACAATACCCGCTGCATCGTTAAACAGACTTTCATTATTCAATAGCTGCATCTGGCTGTCACTCAAAGGATTCGTTTGGGCAACAGCACTGACTGCTGATGCATCGGTAGGCGTGACAATGGCGATCAAGGCAAATGCCAGACTAAGCGGAATAACCGGGAAAAGGGCATGGACGCTAAAGCCTAAAATGATGACCGAAAACAGCACCAAACCAACCGCTAGCGACACAATGTTGGTCAATGATCGGCCAATCTGGAGTCGTGATGCATTTTGACCTTCGTTAAACAGCAATGGGGCAATGATGGCGAAGGAGAAAACCGATGGATCAATGGCAAAGTTCCGCAACGACGGCATGACGGCTAACGCTGCACCAAGGCCAATCAAGAAGAAAGGTAGGGGAATCTTAGGAATATGACGGGCAAGCAGATTGCCAACAATCACGGTGGCCAACATAATGCCGAAAATAACGACCTGACTCAAAGCAATCCCCCCTTAGAGCGTGAGCTGGCGCGCTTAGGAGTCGGAGTGTAAGTGGCCTTGGGCGTGATGGCCCGGGCTCAGGCCATTGCGACCAAGGCCCTTACACGCAGATTCCTGCGCCAGCAAACGCGTTTCACCGGTTGACCCGATTCGATGCCCCAATTTTAACACCAAACTTATAAAAACACTGATTGCTAGCTCGTTGCAGTGGATGCCGGATATCAAGCAAACAAAAACTGCAGTATCTTAGCGTCAATGTAAGGATTCTGATGCAGACTACTGTGGTAAGCTCCGATCGGCGTTCCGCGGTAAATGTAAAGGGATGTGGGAACGCCAGCTGCTTTAAGCTCCTGTTCGTACCGCTTGACGCCGGCAAGGCTGACTGCCCAGTCGCCTTTTGCGCCGAAGATCTGGCCGCCGATGACTAGGGTTTGAACGGATTTAGGAAAATGTGACAGTTGCGACGTGGGATCACGATAAAATTCGCTGGCAAACGAGATATATTTGACCACTTGCGGTTGGAAGTCAGTGTGTTGCGTCGTCAGATACCGAAAGCTGAGGTTACTGCCCATGGAATGGCCGACAAGGTTAACCCGCTTAACCTGATGTTTGGTGCGCAGCCAATGTAGCAAGGCGGTGAGTTGCCGGGTTTCTTTGACCGGTGCCTTGGCATCTTCAAAGACAACGCTGATAAGCGGATTTTTTCCGTCATAGCGCTTGGCACCTGTCACTGTGCGTTTCCCGGTGGCACTGATTTTAATGGTCGTGACTTGATTAGTGGCGTGATCCTTCTGAAATCGGCTGACCATGGGCCCAAATGTCAGGCTATTACTCCCGTAGCCCGGTATGAAAACCGTGACGACGTTGATATTGCGATAAGTTCGGGCGTGGATCGGTCGGCTGCCAATTTGCCACCAAAGCCAATAACCGCCAGCGGCCAACAATAATAAGCTGAGTACAGTTTTTCCTAACCAATGATGACGTTTTGGTTGTTTGCGTTTCATGATGCACCAGCCTCCTGAGCGTGAGCATGGCGAGTAGACGATAATAAAAAAGGTTGGGCGCCGTGGCCTTACAATGACGGTGCCAAGCCTATTTCGATCCCTGCAAAAATGAGCCACGCAAAACTGGACGATTATTACGGGCCTGCAGCTTTCGATGATTGTCCGGGAAAAGTTGCTGGAAACGTTGGCGTTGTTGAGGACTGATCGTGATGGAGGTTTGATCGATGACATACCAAGTGACGCCTTCAGTTAGCGGTGGCGTGGTCAGTGAGCCGAGGTAACGAAAGACCGTCCCTTTTGGCGGCAGTAAACTGTTGAGTTGCAGTGCCACTGGCTGCGAACTCCGGGCCACGAAATGATCAAGTACGCTGTCCATTACCGGCATGCCATCGCCCAACGGTAATAAAACCGCCACGACGCAAAGTGCGCCAATGGCCGATTGATGCACAAAATGCCATTCTGCGGCGCGTTGATTGACAGTTTGGTGTTCTGCCGGCACATGCAGATGCGCCTGAATAAAGTGCCATTGGGTCTGGTCGATCTGCGTAAGCCCATGTCCGGCTAAGCGGATGGTAACCTGGTCGTCAATTTCCTGATCTGCCAGCCACGGGGCCAAAACGGTTAACGTCGAAGTATCCGCAGCGGTGGTTTCGCGCAGGTCAATCGGGGACTGTTGCTGGCCAAAACCATTCGGCCAAGTATCTTGATGGTGATAGTCTAACGGTGGCATGTCGCGCTAATTCCTTTCGTCGCATCGAATAGATGAATGGTCTTAAAAACAGGCCTTGCCAAAGCAAAACCTGTTTTCCTCGTGATCGAGGCTGATTGAGTCATATCGTTATTGGGAAGTTACTCGGCTTCAGCTAGTCAAGCAACTTAACCGCCGTTCCATAAGCCACAACGCTTTGCATGTCGCCGCCAATTGAACCGGAGTCAAACCGCATCATGACAACGGCATCGCCGCCAACTTTGCGGGCTTCGTCGCGCAACCGCTCGATCGACTTTTCCCGTGATTCATGCAGCATATTACTATAAGCTTTGATTTCGCCGCCGACAATATTTTTTAGCCCTGCGCCGATATTGCTAATCACGTTCTTCGACTGGGTGGTTAAGCCGAAAACTTCGCCAATAATTTCATAGTGCTTACCCGGAATGTTCTCGGTCGTTGTAATCAGAATATCTTGTGCCACAATAAAACCCGCTTTCTTTATTGAAATGAGTGTCAGACGATTTGCTGTGGACAGCTACAATATTTATGTACATCGTTATGCTGTCGAGTGTCCATAACCAGCATCAGATTACCACCCGTGTATGGAGATCACAAGTAAAACCGCCGCTTAAGCAACGTAGAAGACATTATGGTAAAGAACGATACTTAGATGCTAATTAACAAGGTCACTATCGTTTAATGCTAAAAATACATTATTTAGTGAGAAACAAGTTTTAAAAAATTGAAAAGTTTAAATGTTAATCAACGAAAAGGGCGTTGTATCTG
>NZ_BACQ01000074.1 GCF_000260435.1 Lacticaseibacillus zeae DSM 20178 = KCTC 3804
AAAGCATTCGAACCGCTAGTGCAACGTTGAGCGGTGTGGAAATTGTTCACGCAATACGCAAAAGAACCCGACGAGAGTTAAGTCTCATCGGGTTCTCAGTCGTGGACGAGTTAGAAGCATTGTTAGCTGCATAACCTTCAACATAGGATCAATAGCTGGTTAGATGGTCATCTCTCAGACTGTTTGCACCAGATCCCATGTTGGAGATAAATCAAAACATTGCGAAAGAAGCCTATCAAACCAAATACAAGCAAGCAGAAGCAGCAGCATATGACCGATGCCGCTTCAGTTGGAAACGACAACGTCGAATTTATCTGTCAGAAATGCCACAAGCATGAGGAAATACCACGAGAGATTGTGATCATGCTTGATGGAAGTGACTTAGCGTATAGTCCTGATCAACCGCCTCAATTTGTGTGTGAAGATTGTGGTGGTGCCATGTCACCGGTGTATTACCGAAACGAACTTGGCTATGAATTTAGACTCGAAGACAAGTAAGTGGCAGTGGCCACTAACTATAAAGACCTCAGGGCGGGTTTCCCTGAGGTTTTCTTATGTCCCAAAATGCTGATATGACAACATTTTTAGTTTATGCCACATATTATTGGCCAAATCCAAACGTCTTTTGTTGACAAACCTGTACGTACAGGTAAAATAAGTTCTGTAAGTGAAATCGCTTTCTGGAGGGGGAAGAAATGCGTAAGTACGATGTCATTTATCAGGATCTGAAGGACAAGATCGAAGCAGAGATTTATGTAACGGGATCGTTACTACCAAGTGAACGGACGTTGCAGGAAATGTACCGGGCATCGCGCGACACGGTACGAAAAGCATTGCAGCTGCTCAAAGACGACGGGTTTATCCAGTCGCAAAAAGGTAAAGGTTCAACGGTGATTAATCGGCAGGAATACGTTTTCCCCGTTTCAGGAGTTGTGAGTTATGCCGAACTGGCCAAACAATTTCACTTACAGACGCGAACCGTCATTTTGGCCAATCATTTTGCAACATTACCAGCCAAGTCGTTTAAGGATGTGGATCCGCACGTCACGACGAAGCAGATGCGGTTTTTGAAGCGGGTGCGGTATTTGAAAGGTGAGCCGGACATCATCGATATCGATTACCTTGATCCTAAGGTGGTGCCGCCGATTCCGGAGTCGGCAGCCAAAGATTCGTTGTATGCCTATCTTGAATGTCGGGTGGGGTTGACCATTGCCTATGCGACCAAGGAAATCACGGTGGAAACAGCTACCGAAGAAGAACGGCGTTACCTGAAGTTGCCCCAGGCCGCAGTGGTCGTCGTAGTTCGCAGTTGCAGCAGTCTGGTCGATACAACAAAGTTTCAGTACACGGAGTCGCGGCACCGAGCGGATCGGTTTAAGTTTCATGATTTTGCTCGGCGGATGCGGCCGTGAATGGTAGCAAACTCAGCCTGCAATTAATGGTTGAGATTAAGGAGGTGCGCGATGGGATTTCATAAAAAAGTCATTTATCAGCTGTATCCCAAGTCATTTTATGACAGCAATGGCGACGGGGTCGGTGACTTGCGTGGCATTATTGAAAAGATTGATTATCTTAAGTCATTGCATGTCGACATGATCTGGTTCAATCCATTTTTCGTGTCACCGCAATACGATAACGGCTATGATGTTGCCGATTATCGCAATATTGATCCGCGTTTCGGCACGATGGCGGATTTTGACGAATTGGCTAAGAAACTCAAAGAAGCTGGGATCGATATCATGTTGGACATGGTGTTGAATCATACCAGCACGGAACATGAATGGTTCCAGAAGGCGTTGGCTGGCGACAAGCATTATCAAGCCTATTATTATATTCGCCCGCCAAAGCCGGATGGCAGCTTGCCGACTAACTGGGAAAGCAAATTCGGCGGACCAGCGTGGGCGCCGTTTGGCGACACCGGCAATTATTATCTGCATTTATATGAACGCCGCCAAGCTGATTTGGATTGGCACAATCCAGCAGTTCGGCAAGAAGCCGCAGCGATTATTAACTTTTGGCGTGCCAAGGGTGTCCACGGATTTCGGTTCGATGTGTTGAATGTGATTGGCAAGGCAGAAAAACTGGTCGATGCACCGCCAGAGGTTGCCAGCAAAACGCTGTACACGGATACGCCGATTGTTCAGGACTATCTGAAGGAACTGGCGGCTAATAGCTTCGGCCAGGATCAAAACAGTGTCACGGTGGGCGAAATGAGTTCCACAACTGTTCAGAACTCAATCGCCTACACGAAACCGGAAAATCATGAATTATCCATGGTCTTTCAATTTCACCATTTGAAGACGGATTATAAGAACGGTGAAAAGTGGACGAAAGAACCGTATAATTTCAATGCGTTGCGGGACATTTTGCACACTTGGGGTCAACAGTTAGATCAAGGCGGCGGCTGGCAGGCGCTGTTCTGGAATAACCACGATCAGCCGCGGGCACTCAATCGTTTTGGCAACGTTGACAAGTATCGGATTAAAAGTGCCGAAATGCTTGCTGCGGCGATTCACCTCAGTCGTGGCACCCCGTATATCTATATGGGTGAGGAAATCGGCATGACCGATCCGCACTACCATTCAATGGCTGATTAT
>NZ_BACQ01000073.1 GCF_000260435.1 Lacticaseibacillus zeae DSM 20178 = KCTC 3804
GGATACTAGACAGGTTCTAATAACTTGGCCTTGAGGTCGAGACTGAGCCGACTACTTTTTTCAAGGCCGATCTGCTCATCAAGCAAAAAGATGCGTTCATTGGTACGAACATCTTCATAGTACCGACGGCGAAAAGATACAGTGCCAATGCTGGTATCGACATGGCGTTCACGCATATCTTTGATTTTAAAAAACTGCTTCCGGTAGGAAGAATCCGCCAAAACCTGATCTTGTTGTTCCAGCATGACACCAAGTAATTGACAAAGAGTCTTTCCAAAACTTTTTTGAGTTTCGATGACTAGATTGGCAAAGTCTAACTTTCCTGTCAGTAAATCAAAGGCAGAGTTTCCAAATGATGTCATCATTTCTGTGATGATTTGTTGTAAGATAGAGTTCAAGAGTGATTCCTCCTAATTGCTAACTGGTTGATTTGTCATTAACATTCTAGCATGAGTAGGGATCGCTCCCTTTTTGTTTCTGATAATTTACCCACTTAAACTTTACGCTAAGCCTTAAATTTCAACTGTTGTCCTGTATTATATAATGAGTCTGTAATTTTGGGAGAATTTAAAATTTACTTTGTAAAAACAGACTAGTCTTTTCTTTCGTTAAGCTCAATTATAATTCTAGACTTTTGAAGGTAATCAATTTGGTACTTGTTAGTTAATTGGGCCAAAAAAGGTCCTAGTTTATCATTTTTCGGTTGCAAATTATCTAATAATCTTAAATACTGATGTAACTCTTCATCGGTACATTTTTTTTGAAATATCCCCAAATATGTTGATACGTTGTTGTTAATGTTTGTTTTGTTGGCGAAACCGATTCAAGTGAGTCAATGATGTTCCCTAGTTCTTGTGTCTTTTGTGGCGTCCATTGATTATTCTTCGCCAGTAAACGAATGTAATCATATTGTTGCTGTGATTTAGACATTACCCAATATTTGTTGACTGCCCAAACTTTTTGCCAATTCATATTTTATCTCCATTTTATGTCATTATACGTAAAGCATCAGAGCGTTCTACTGAAGTAGATTGAAAAGCTTGCGCTAAACTCGTGAATGGACCTTCATGAGTTTTGTGTCTAGTTTGCTTGGTTAAGAGACTTCAACTTCAGATTGAAAGAGCACCTTTCAAGAAACTTTAATTGTTTATGGTGGCTACCGTGCTCACATTAACAAGTAAAGCCATCCAAAAACACCCAAAATTAATAAACCAATCAGATTTAACACAGTGAACACTTTAAGGAAATGCCATAATGACTGTTCTTCGCTAAACAGCAATAATTGTTTTACTGCAAGCAAATTTGCAAGGGAGGCCACAATTGATCCCAATCCACCTATGTTAACACCTAGGAATAAGGCTGGTAAGTACTTTGTAAAATTGGCCAATAAGATAGCGGCTGGAACGTTACTAATCGCTTGGCTAGTCATTAGGCTAGCAATATAAACGCTCTGCGGTGTTTGCATTAGCTGATTTAACCAGAGAGTAATATAGGAGTTGTGACTAATAGCACTAACAAAAAGGAAAAAGCAGACGAATGTCAAGAGCAAAGCGTAATCAACATGCTGAAAGACGTGCCAATCAATTCTCAAACCAACAATAATAGTAACAATAATAACTAATGAAATTGGTATCAAGTTAAAAATTCCGAGCATAATAAACCCAATCAGGGAAGTTGCAATACCAATTTGACTAACATGAATGGTAGTTGATTTTGCGGGAACCATCGTTAAGGACTTTCGTGGTACCCACAAGCTTAATGCTACCAGAAGAATCAGACTGGCAATCATCAGAGGAGCCGATAATTTGAAAAAGGTTAATATATCAATGTGATAAGATGTCACAAGGAACAAATTTTGAGGATTCCCAATAGGTGTAAATGAACTTCCAAGATTTGCCGCCATCACGATTAGAGTTAATGGGTAAGCAATTGCTCCCTTCTGATGACGATTTAATGTCATAAAAGTGGGAACTAAAGTTAGAATAGCAATGTCATTGGTCAAAATCATTGATCCACCGAATGCCAGTAAAATAAAAAATTGCGTCATCTGTCGAGTATGTTGTGATTTGACTAAAAGCAAGTCACTTAATGCATCTAAAATATGCATGGTTCGTAATAACTGAACTCCAATCATAAGTGATAAGAGCGTTCCAATCGTGTTCCAGTTAATATCGGTAAATTGTGGCGTCCCAATCAAAAAACTCAGTCCTGCGCAAACTAAAGCAGTAATAAAAATTTTGTCGCTGATGGTACGGCGAAAAACGGTACCCATTAGGCGCTCTCCTTTTTCCTCATCTTGTAGTATCAGTTTGTGTAAAATATTTTGACGTGACTAGGGAAGGATTTGTGTGGTCATTTTTGAATCTGTACAATGCTTACTTTTACAGACTTTCTACAGACCTCAGTGCTTTTGTGATCAAATGTATTTTATTATTAATGACAGCACCCAATCTTTTAACGTTGTTCATTAACTAGATCTCAACATAGATCAAAAGGTTCTAGTGCAAATTCTTCTCGCTGACTTGATTTTAGTATACTGGGTGACAAGAAACGAGGGATTGCGCGCATGAATCACTTTAAGGGACGCCACTTTCAAAAGGACATCATCTTAGTAGCCGTTGGCTACTATTTCAGATTCAGTCTCAGCTATCGTGACATCGTTGAATTGCTTCGGGATCGGGGTATCACTGTTCATCACACCACGGTCATGCGTTGGCTCATCACTATGGCCCCATCTTTAAGGCTCTATGGCGTCGGCATCAAACAGCTCACGCTAAAAGTTGGCGAATCGATGAGACCTATATTCAAGTTAAAGGCCGTTGGGCCTATTTGTATCGCGCTATTGACAGTAACGGTTTGACCATGGATTTTGAGCTACGAAAACACCGCGATTATACCGCATCCTATCACTTTTTGAAGCGTCTCTTGACGACCAATGGTCGGCCTGATCGATTAGTCACTGATCAATATCGGGCAACACTGAAAGCAGTGAAGCACCTGATAAAGCAAGACTATTTGAGCAAATCAGCCCACCAATGTTCCAAATATCGAAATAATTTGATTGAACAGGACCACCGATTCATTAAACGTCATCGTGTCCGCTCAGCAAGCTTTC
>NZ_BACQ01000072.1 GCF_000260435.1 Lacticaseibacillus zeae DSM 20178 = KCTC 3804
CTTCCCCAATAACAACCATGGATTCATTTAAAAGATTGTTAAAAAGTTTAACATATAGGGAAAAATTTATCTTGTGCTACGACTTAAAAAGAAAGAAACTACTGCTACAACAACTATTGCGCCTATAATTGACGGAATAATGGCCATACCAGCTAACGAAGGGCCCCAAGTGCCAAGGAGACCTTGGCCAATCCACGCACCGATTAAACCAGCTACGATGTTTGCAATCCAGCCCATAGCAGCACCACGGTTAGTGATTGCGCCAGCAATGGCACCAATGATTGCCCCGACGATTAATGACCAAATAAGTCCCATATTTACTCACTCCCTTAGTTAACACGACTAGATTGATTGTCAGACGTTACTTTATCAACGCTGTCACCTAATGTTTCCTTCGATTTCTTTGCGCCCTTAATGACGGCTTCCTTCGTTTTGTCTGTGGCATCGCTCACGCGATCTTGCAGAGAAGTCGAATCTTTTTCATATTGCTCCTTTGTCTTGATATCAACAACATTCACATTTACCTCAATTACTTCTAATTCGGTCATATTCTTTACTTCCCGAACGATAACATTTTTGATCTTGTCATACAGTTTAGAAATATCAATGCCGTATTCAGCAACAATGTCGAGATCCACTGCAACCTGCTTTTTTCCAACCTCTACATCAATTCCTGATGTGACATCTGAAGTATTAACTAATTTTCCAGCAACATTTGCGAAAAAACCGCCATCTACGGTTAATAAGCCATCTACTTCAGAAAGTGCGATACCAATGATCTTTTGAATAACCTTATCATCAAATGTTAAATTGCCTTTAACACCAGACTTTTCGTTAGTTGTTGTTTTCTCACTTGGCGTTCCATTCTGCATAATTTTTCCTCCTTATAATTCAAACAGTTATTTAAAAACATTTGTTAAGATACCAGTTTTTTGAATATAATAACCCGCGGTAATCCCGATTGCCATAAAAATCAAAACAAAAAGCGTCTTGAAAAATCCAAAAGTGATGATAAGGACCGCTAAGAGCAATCCCATAATTCCACCAATTAGTGGCCAAAAATAGGCTTTAATGAGTTCGGTCACGTTATCACCTCCTAGACAACTCGAGATTGGTGCACATTAGCGTCCAACTCATTAAAATCAACGAGTCTGATTTTAATTTTTTTCTGTTCAGAAATTCCAAGACAAATACGCAAATCTTTTTTTAATTGATTAAGAAAATTTGCAGTCTGTTTCTTGGCATTGACTGAATTTAGTAGATCACCCGATATTTTAAGTGTGATCCCTTTTCGTGATAACTTAGCTGATACCTTGGGGTTGCCAATAAAGGGTTCATGTTGAAGTGCTGAAAGAGCAAAATGTTCAATAGCTTTCTTACTGATGGTCACTTGACCATCAGACTTTTGATGAAGATATAATGATTGTGACCGTGGCCAAAAAAGTGTGATAAGCAAAAAAATAATTAACAGTACCGCCAGAATTACTCCACTCCAAAAAAGGTATATCGGTTCGTACTGCTCCAACCAACCAAGCTTTAATGACATGGGTGTACTAGTACCAATGACCGTTGACCAATTTTTAAAGACAAGAACTATGGATAAAGGAAATGCAAAGATAATAACAACTACTATTAATGCCTTAAATATAAATCGCAAATCATCACCACCTTTACCATAATTATAGCACGACAGGTAGTGATGATGGAATTATATGCACTTATAAGAAACCAATTAAAATTTTTGTTTGACTAAATCAATCTGGCCATTAGAGTATACCCTAGTGGCCGTTTTTATTTCTGTTCTATACTAGGAATTACAAGTGTTCATTAGAACTGTCCAAAAGGAGAATTGGAAATGGCTAAAATCGGTTATGCGCGTGTGAGTTCCAAGGAGCAACATTTAGATCGACAGTTAGCGGCTTTAAAAGACATTGATAAATTATTTACGGATAAATTAAGTGGGGCTAACACTAATCGGCCAGAACTGCAAAAAATGCTGGCCTATATTCGTGAGGGTGATATTGTAATGGTCACTGAATTAGATCGCTTAGGCAGAAACAACCATGATTTGACTAAGATCATGAACTCCATTCAAAATAAGGGTGCCACCCTAGATGTGTTGAATTTACCGTCCATGACAGGGATTGCTGACCCAAATTTACGTCAACTGATGACCAACTTGATTATTGAACTCTATAAGTATCAGGCCGAAAGTGAACGTAAGCGAATCATTGAGCGCCAGCAACAAGGGATTGCCTTAGCTAAGCAGCAGGGTAAATATCATGGGCGCAAACCCCAATATGCCAAAGATGATCCCCGTTTGCAACATGCTTTTAAGCTTTATCGAGCTGGCATGAGTGACATTGATGTGTCCCGAAATACAGGTATTAAACGGACGACCTTTATTCGATACCGTGTGAAATACGGTATTAAAAGAAAATAGGGCCCCCTTTTGGTTAGCACATGTTAACTGAAAGGGGGCCCTATTTTCTTTACTTAAAAGTTGTCTCAGGAATCAGCTTACATCCAAATTGTGTAGAATCTATATCATGAGAACTAATTTTAGAGTACGATAAAGTTGATTAACAATTTCGCTAAAGGCGATGATGGGATGAAAAGCACGACGAAATGGGTAACACGGTGGCCCGAACGAATTAGTTACGGCTTAAGTGATGCCGCCGATAATTTAGTCTTTCAAATGATGACGACCTATTTGCTATTCTTTTACACGGATGTTTATGGACTGACACCAAGCGCGGTGGCCATTTTATTTGTCGTGGCGCGGGTAGCTGACGTTGTTGAAAGTTTTGTCATCGGGATCATGATTGATCACACACATTCACGGTTTGGCAAGAGCCGACCGTTCTTCCTCTGGTATTCGTTACCTTACGTTATTTTTGCGGTTCTCACCTTTGTGACGCCTAACTTTTCGTATAATGGTAAATTAATCTGCGCATATGTGACGTATTTAGGCCTTGGATTTCTGTATACGGCTGTTAATCTGCCAATCACGTCAATCTTACCAACGATGTCGCAGAATACTCGTGAGTTGACGTTGTTGGGTGTCATTCGTCAATTCTTTGGCAGTTCGGTTCAAATTGTGGTGGCGGTATTCACATTACCCTTGGTTGCGTTCTTCGGCCACGGTAATCAGCAAAAAGGGTTCTTGGGCACAATCATCGTGTTTAGCCTGATTTCATTTCTTTTGATTATCAACACGTTTGTCCATGTTCGCGAACGGTTCGCGAATCCTGAAATTGCCCATCAACCGTTAACAACTGTCCTAAAAATGTTGAAACATAATCAGCCATGGATCGTTATGTCAATCGTGATTCTCATGTACTGGCTGGTGACGGCAATTAAGAATCAGACAACCATTTACTATTTTAAATATACGGTGGGAAACGAAAATCTGGTACCACTAGCTAACAGTTTTACCCTGGCAGCGTTAATCGGGGTATTGCTGATCATTCGAATTACCGAGGTTCGCAGTAAGAAGCAAACGATGCTTCGCGGTATTTTAATGGCGCTGGTTGGTCAAGCCGTGATTGCGGTTGGGGTTTATACCAAAATACTGTGGTTCTTGTTTGGCGGTGTCTTGATTAACTCGATTGGCAATGGGATCATTATCGGCCTCGTCTGAATCATGATTGCTGACACAATCCGTTATGGTGCCAGCATGGGGATCCAAGCCGAGGGAATTCTGGCTTCAACGGATGACTTTGGCGTTAACGTCGGCCTTGGTGTTGGCGGCTTGATTACAGCTGGTTTGTTTCACTTTTCGGGTTACGTTGCCAATCGAACCCAGAATGCCGCAACTCTCACCATGATTAATTTGAATTATGTTTGGATTCCGTTGGTTATTTATGTGGGGATGTATTTTGTATTGCGGCTTTATGATGAGGGGCGGATTGAAAGAGCAATAGAAGCAAGAAAATAAGTCCGAATTATATTCTAAATAATAGTTTTTGATTTGCTAACTAACACCGGTGCGGTGTGATATTATTACCTTTTTGCGCCAACGGTTATTGCAATTGGCCAAATAATCTTGCAACCTCACTTTTGAAATGCAATAGATTGTGAGTCGTTCCAGTTAGCACTATACTGAAACTGAGTCTAAATCTAAAAGGAGTGGTTTGCATGGCTGAAAAGTATACAGCAGAAATCGTGCCATTGAACGCTGAGAAGATTGGCACCGCGCCGCACGGTGCCGCGACGTTCACGATTGATGGTGCGCAAATGAAGATTCATATCGATATGTTTGATACACCTGCTAATGTGCAGCATTGGGAACATTTCCACGGATTCCCGGATGGTAAGCCAGCAGAAATCGCCACAGCGGCACAAGATGCTAACGGTGACGGTTTCGTTGATCTGCCAGAAACAGAACCGGTTTCCGGTACAACGATGGTGCCATTTGACGCTGAACCGGCCAAGATGCATGTGCCAAATGACAGTTACCCAGTGGCTGATGCAGAAGGTCACTATGCTTATGACAAACTCGTTGATCTGAAGGAATTGCAGACAGCGTTTAAAGCCGCTTTTGGCAGTGACGATTTGCAGCTCGATAAAAGGGTCATTTATATTCATGGTGTGCCGGATACCTTGAAGCTACCGGCTACTGTTCAAGGAACTGTCATGAACTACGATGCCCACGTTACTTTACCAATTGCAGTTGGGAAAATCATCAAAGCTTAAACTAATTAGTTGAATAAATAACCTATAAGTAGTATTGGAACTTACTGGCAATACGCCGGCTGTTTCAAGGTTGCTTTTGGGTTTGAAGACCTTATTTACCTATAAATAGAGCTTTTTACATTATATGTACAGATTAATACCTATAATGTCAATAAGTATGCACTGTTAAAAATATCTTGTTAAATAACGAACATTATCATTCCTTTGCGCGGGGTCAACTTGTTAAGCTGATGTTGGAAGAAGAGAGACGCCGGAAACAATGGAAGGAGGCGCACAGATGCCTAAGAAGTTGATCAATATCGTCATGTTGGCGATGTTGATGCTGACCCAGGTCGGCAGCGCCGTTGTCCCTGTAGCCGACAACGGTGAGACAAACATCACCGAACATGACCGTGCGGCGCCAAAATCCGATCCATCCTCACACCAGAACGATGCGAGCGGACAAGCGGCAATTAGCCAAGACACAATTGAGTCTGACAAGAAACAGACAAGTGCAGCAATGAGCAGTTCTGAGAACCTGTCTAGTATCTTTTAAGAACTATCTTCAGGAAGGCCAATACAACCATTTGAAGACTGCTGTTAAGGGCGCGTTCACAGTTTTTCCAAAGTCGCCGACATTTGTCTAGCCAACTCCATGAACGTTCAATGATCCATCGTTGGGGT
>NZ_BACQ01000071.1 GCF_000260435.1 Lacticaseibacillus zeae DSM 20178 = KCTC 3804
CTTTTGGAGATCTCCTCGTGTGGGAGATCTTTTTTGTTGTTTTATTAGTTGCGGCGTTTAATCTGGTGTGTTGTCTGAATATCGTACTTGAAGGCATAACAAATAAGCCTACCATCGTGACGGGGTCTGTACTAGAATTTCGGACAGAAACATAAGAGAATTGATTTATCCGAAAGGAGTCCTCAAAATGACCTATTCACGCAATCGCTACGACCAAGATTTTAAGAAAAATGGATTGAAGTCAATATTTGAGACAGATTTTAAGAGACATTCAGAACCGCGTTTACCTTCCACAGCTCAAATAAATCATTAATCGCGATTAATAACTTATTTGAACCCTGGAAAGCATTAAATCAGGCGGCCATTTGGCTCGTAAGTGTTGCAATTTCAACTTGTAAGGGGGTCTGGTAGCCCAGCGAACTATGAATTCTCTTCCTAATTGTAGAAAGCATGCACATATTCAAAAAGGACGGCAGCGGCAGTTTCATAATCTCCAAAGACCGGCACTGGATAAACACATTCCTTTTTGAGGGAAGCGTGAAAGGATTCCATTGGCGCATTATCATACGGACAACCCTTACGCACAAAAGAGCCGCTACCTCTTCGGCCTGAATAAGTACTCGACCGAACAGAACGCGCTATTGATATTGGAACCGATACGTTTCCGGCCTTCAAAACAGCTTATGAAACCTACATCGATCTCCACGATGCTTTGATGGGGCGTCACGCTGATGAACTCAAGAATATCATCACTAACTAGTGGTTGCTTAAAAATTCTATAATTCAGGCAGTTAAGCTAATATATGCATTATTGCGGTATAATAAATCCATTGGAATTAGCTGTTTTCCTGCATTTTCCTTGCATTTTTTGGGAACCTACTCGGAGGTTATCGTATGGTCTATCGTCACAGCCCGCTTCAATTGTCATTTGAATCCTTTGGTGCCAGTTTAAGTACCCCACTTAGCTCTAACAATGAGTGGGTCCAGTTGGCGGAGGTCATGCCCTGGAAAGCTCTCGATGAGGCATACCAATTGGAGTTCACCAAAAATGCGGGACGTGCGGCAAAACCATTTCGTTTACTCTATGGGGCAATCCTGATCCAACAACGGATGGGTTTAACTGATCGTGGGGTGGTTGCGGCAATTCGTGATACACCCGCACTTCAATATTTCATCGGGTTGTCCGAATACAAAGCGGTTGAGCCGTTCAATTATTCCAGCCTGGCACACTTTCGCAAACGAATTGCCGATATCTCCGAGCTGATTACGAATATCATGAATGATACAGTACGCGCCAAGATCGAAGCGTTGGTCCCATTCAAAGTGGACACCGTCATCACGGACGCAACCGCAGTGCCAGTCAAAATCAAGTATCCTCAAGACACCGTCCTCCTCAACCAAGCAAGGCTGAATCTTGAGGCGATGGCGATCGATATGGCACACCAACTTGGTGTGCCAAACCCACGCATGTACAAACGCGAGGCGAAGCATTGTTGGACCTCATTTTCACGACATCCAAAGCAACAGCGTGGTGGCTTTCATAAACAGGTCAAGGCCCAACTTCAATATGTGCGCCGTGATTTGCAGTACATCAACGAATTCATCGATCAGGGTGCGACTCTACCAGATGAACAAGCGATTCGCTTAGGCGTGATTCGAATTCTATTTGACCAGCAATGGTACATGTATACCCACAAGACTCACCACGTTGAAGACCGAATTGTTAGTCTCCAACAGCCGTACATTCGCCCAATTCAACGTGGTAAGGCCAATGCTAAAGTTGAATTTGGGGCGAAGATTGACTGTTCGTTAAGTGAAGGCGTAGTCGACATTGAACGTTTTGATTTCACCGCATTCTCTGAGGGCCAAGACTTCACGGAAACTTTAGACCACTATTACGACCTTCATGGACATTATCCGGATGAAGTACTGGCCGATACGCTGTACCGTAATCGGGAGAACCTAAAGCTGTGTAAGGATTTGGGTATCCGAGTCTGCGGTCCGAAGCTTGGCCGGCATCCAAAAAACGTTGATGCAGCGAAACGGCGTGAGGATACTGATGCCGAGAATCGAAGAGGTACCATTGAACGCCGGTTTGCTTTTATGAAGGGCACGCTGGGGCTTGACTTGGTGAACACTCGGACAGCTGAATCACTGGCCGTCAAGATTGACGCGGCCATCGTCTTGAGCAATGCGCTGACCCTGTTAAGGGTATTTGCTATACCAATTTTAATTTTGGCTAAATTCGAGGGTGAGGCCTATCGAATTCGCTATAAATTTACTACAAGGGTCGAAGATATGTTGGCCTAGTTCAACAGCCACTAACTATCAGCCTAACGGCACGCCCCTAGATACGGCCATGT
>NZ_BACQ01000070.1 GCF_000260435.1 Lacticaseibacillus zeae DSM 20178 = KCTC 3804
ACCGTAACGATGGATCGTTGAACGTTCATGGAGTTGGCCAGACAAATGTCGGCGACTTTGGAAAAACTGTGAACGTGCCCTTAACAGCAGTCTTCAAATGGTTGTATTGGCCTTCCTGAACATAGTTCTTAAAAGATGCTAGACAGGTTCTCAACAAACGCCACAGCTTGACCAGTGGCATGATCAATGCCAAAGTTTCGCGCAGCACCGATGCCACGATGGTCATTAAAACCGGTCGCGTGAAAATTAGGGATACCTTTAACAAAATCAGCCACTGTCTGAGCGGTACCATCAGTAGAGGCATCGTCGATGAGCCAAAGTTCAAAATCAATTGTTTGTTGCTGGATACATTTTTAATGTCTCAGGCAGATAATGACCTAAATTGTAAGTTGGCACAACGATGGTTAAATCTAAGTTCGACGTAATTGCCTCCTTGAAGCTCGTTTTGATCATTATCGTCAAATTAACGGAGGCGTCAAATAAAGTGATTCGTTTGTAGAGACATGACTAGCACTGATCATTAAAGAACAAAAGGCAACACAGATAATTGTCCTAAAAAACTGACGATGGCTTGCTGGATGGACACTGTTGAAAAAGAAAAAAGAACAGCAAACTAAAGATGCTACAAAAAATAAAATAAAACGTTTACATTCTGTTCAGATATGGTACAATTTGTTTGTTGATAGGAATATTCAATGTGGATTGTGACTATTTAATTAGGCGAGACCACAAATCGCAGTGCTGATCGCAGCGCGTGATTTGTGGTTTTTTCTTTGCACTGGGAGGTGATGACAACTTGCCAAAAATAGCTCAGATTTTTAACAACAACGTGGCCTTGGTTGATCTAGACAACCGCGGCCAAGCCGTTGTAAGGGGACGTGGCATCGCTTTTCAGAAGAGGCGAGGAGATGTTATTCCGACAAAGCAGATAGAGAAGATCTTTTATCTAGCGAACGAGACTTCCCGACAAAATTTGTACTTTCTCTTAAAAAATATTCCGATTGACGTGGTGACGACTACCTATGAAATTATTGATGTTGCCCAGAAACAATATCGACTGAAAGTACTTGATTATATCTACATTACCTTGAGTGATCATATTTACGAGGCATATAAACGCTATCAGGCAGGGACTTATCAAGAAACAATGGTACCAGATTTTCATATTCAATATCCGGCCGAATATGCGGTGGCTAAACAGGCACTGCAAATCATTGCCACGAACCTTGGCGTTCAGTTTCCACAGTCGGAAATAAAAAATCTGGCGTTGCACTTTATCAACGCTTCCGGCGAAGACGATGGCGAGCAGGTTTTTGGTAAAAGCAATGAAGCCTCACTTAGTCAACTTGTACAAGAAGTGTTGAAGCGTCATCACATTACTCGCTCTCATTCAAATGGCAACTACTATGACCGATTTATGATTCATCTCCAGTATCTCATCGACCGACTGCAGCGTGTTGATACATATGCCGTTACCATTGTCCCTGAGGTTGCCACTGAACTTAAGCAAAACTATCCGCAGTCTTACAAGATTGCCTCAGAAATTTTCGATGAAATTAAGGATCAACTCTATCGCAGTATGAGTGAGGACGAACGACTTTACTTCATCATCCACATTCAGCGATTGATAAACGAAGCACCAGCCCAGAATCATTCACAAAACGATTCATTATAACGCGCTCGCAGTCGTAGAAGCCTACACATAAGGGCTTTGAAGCAATCTACCAAAGATTGGGCCAGTTTGCTTCAAGCACGCTTATGCTTTGGCTTCCAAGCGCTCAGGAGGAAAAGACTCATGAATAAGGTTTTTGATAAATTAAAACCAATTTTTGAAGCCATCGCTGCTAACAAATATATTTCCGCGATTCGTGATGGCTTTATCGCATGTATGCCGATCATCATCTTCTCAAGTATCTTTATGATGGTTGCTTATGTTCCGAACGCTTGGGGGTTTTACTGGCCAGACAACGTAACGAATACGTTGATGGTTGCTTATAACTATTCCATGGGCTTGCTGGCACTGTTTGTGGCGGGAACGACTGGTAAAAACTTGACTGACAGCAAGAACCTTGAATTACCGAAAACAAATCAAATTAATCCAGTGGCCGTCATTGTGGCGTCTGAAATTTCTTTTGTCATTTTGTCGATCTTGCCGCTTAAAACCGGTGTTGACCTGACTTACATGGGGACTCAGGGATTGATCTGCGCTTATATCGTTGGGTTGATCGTGCCAAATATTTACTACGTCTGTATTAAGAACAATGTCACGATTAAATTACCAGCGCAGGTACCAGGTAATATCGCCCAGTCATTTAAAGACCTTATCCCGATGGGCCTTTCTGTGACAGCCTTCTGGCTTTTCGGTGTTGGCTTCAAAGCGGCAACGGGTACTGTATTGCCACGCTGGATCATTCAAGTACTTTCGCCGCTTTTCCAAGCCAGCGATTCTTATCTAGGCTTAGCCCTGATTGCTGGCGCGATGGCTTTCTTCTGGTTCTGTGGTGTCCAAGGCCCATCAATTGTTCAGCCGGCTGTTGTCCCGATTATGATTGCGAATACAGCAGCTAACTTGCAGCAATATCAGGCAGGGCAACATGTCTCGCACGTTTTGGCCATGAACACGATGGACTACGTCATGAATTTTGGTGGAACCGGAGCAACATTGGTGGTACCTTTCATCATGCTGTTTGCGGCCCGATCAGCGCAATTAAAAGCCGTTGGTAAGGTTTCCTTTGTGCCATGCACTTTCGGGGTCAATGAACCTGTTTTGTTTGGAATGCCGATTATCATGAATCCCATTTTCTTCATTCCGTTCTTAGCAACCCCGATCGTGAACGTTTGCTTATTCAAATTCTTTGTGAGTGTACTTGGTATGAACAGTATGATGTACACCATGCCATGGACAGTTCCGGGACCGATTGGGATTTTGATTTCGACTGGGTTTGCCCCGTTGGCTTTCGCCTTTGTTCTACTGACGTTGGTTCTGGACGTTGCGATATACTTCCCATTCATTCGCGTTTATGACAGCACACTCTTAGCTGAAGAAAAAGCTAAGGAAGAGGTCATTGAAGACGACGGCATGGCTGTTCAGGCGAGTGACACAGTGTCACCTTCTATCCCGACTGGTTTGACTGTTGCGACTGCCACAGACGACGATGCGACCCATGTGTTGCCTGAAACAGCCCCATCTGCCCACGGCGAAGCCTATTTCAAACAAAATGAAGTTAATGTTTTAGTGTTGTGTGCTGGTGGTGGAACAAGCGGTATTCTTGCCAACGCGCTAAACAAACTGTCTAAGGAACGCGGTTTAAAGCTCTCGGCCGCCGCCCGCGCTTATGGACAGGATATGGATTTGATCAAAGATATGAACATGGTCATCCTTGCGCCGCAAATGGAAAGCATGAAAGGTAATTTAAAAAAGATCACCGATAAGTATGGCGTCAAGCTGGTCACAACAACTGGTCGGCAATACATTGAATTAACCAACAATGGTGACAAGGCACTTGATTTTGTTGAATCCAATCTTTGAGACACTTAACAGGAGGTTATTAAGCAATGAGTAAACAGCTACCTCAAGATTTTGTAATGGGCGGGGCAACCGCCGCCTATCAAGTCGAAGGAGCCACCAAGGAAGACGGTAAAGGTCGCGTGCTTTGGGACGATTTTCTGGATAAACAGGGGCGGTTCAAGCCCGACCCGGCAGCGGATTTTTATCATCGTTATGATGAAGATTTGGCATTAGCGGAAAAATACGGCCATCAAGTGATTCGGGTGTCAATTGCCTGGTCGCGAATTTTTCCGGATGGTGCCGGGGAAGTTGAGCCACGCGGGGTTGCTTTTTACCACAAGCTCTTCGCGGATTGTGCCGCCCATCATATCGAACCGTTTGTTACGCTACATCATTTTGATACGCCCGAACGCTTGCACGAAGCCGGTGATTGGTTGAGTCAAGAGATGTTGGACGACTTTGTGGCTTATGCGAAGTTTTGCTTTGAAGAATTTTCCGAAGTGAAGTATTGGATCACCATTAATGAACCGACCTCAATGGCCGTTCAACAATATACAAGCGGGACATTCCCGCCTGCCGAGTCTGGACGTTTTGATAAGACGTTCCAAGCTGAACACAATCAAATGGTGGCGCATGCCCGTATCGTTAATCTATATAAGTCAATGCAATTAGGTGGCCAAATTGGAATTGTTCATGCGTTGCAAACTGTTTATCCCTACAGTGATAGCGCTGTGGATCACCATGCCGCCGAGTTACAGGACGCTTTGGAAAATCGATTGTATCTGGATGGCACATTAGCTGGCGAATATCACCAAGAAACTTTGGCGCTCGTGAAGGAAATTCTGGATGCCAATCATCAACCGATGTTTCAATCGACACCGCAGGAAATGAAGGCTATTGATGAAGCGGCCCATCAGTTAGACTTTGTTGGGGTCAATAATTATTTCAGCAAGTGGTTGCGTGCCTATCATGGCAAATCAGAGACCATTCATAATGGCGACGGCACCAAAGGCTCTTCGGTCGCGCGGCTGCAAGGCGTTGGCGAGGAAAAACTCCCAGATGGCATTGAGACGACAGATTGGGATTGGTCGATTTATCCACGAGGAATGTATGACATACTGATGCGGATTCATAATGACTATCCGTTGGTGCCAGTGACCTACGTGACAGAAAATGGTATTGGTCTTAAAGAAAGCTTGCCAGAAAATGCGACCCCTGACACCGTGATTGAAGATCCAAAACGGATTGATTATGTAAAGAAATATCTGTCCGCAATGGCTGATGCTATCCATGATGGCGCAAATGTCAAAGGTTACTTCATCTGGTCACTTCAAGATCAATTTTCTTGGACAAACGGTTACAGTAAACGATATGGTCTGTTCTTCGTTGATTTTCCAACACAAAATCGTTATATCAAACAAAGTGCCGAGTGGTTTAAGTCTGTGAGTGAGACCCACATCATTCCGGATTAAAAAGTTTTTGGCTATTTAGACAGCAAGGATTGAATCGGAGGGAAAACGATGGCTACTAAAGAAGAAATTTCAATGGTTGGTTTTGCACTTGTGGCGTATGCAGGCGATGCTCGAACGGCTGCTGTGCATGCACTTGATGCCGCTGAAGCAGGCGATTTCGATAAGGCAAACGAATTGGTTGAGAAGGCCCAACAGGATATCAATGAAGCCCACAACCAACAGACCCAGCTTCTAAGTCAAGAAGCTGGCGGTGCTGAAATGGATGTCACCTTTATCATGGTTCATGGTCAAGATACGTTGATGACAACCATGTTGCTCATTGATGAAACACGCTACATGATTCGCATGTTTAAGCGGATCAAAGAACTTGAGAACAAGCAGTAAATGAGTCATCATCATTTCTCGATAAAATGATAGTCGAATCGATCAGCATTTCCTCCAAATGACGAACTTTGCTGTTAGCGCGTCCTCAATAATTGAACAGAAGTAACCCAAAAACTAGGCGCGTGGCACATACAGCGCCTAGTTTTTCTATTTCGGAAG
>NZ_BACQ01000069.1 GCF_000260435.1 Lacticaseibacillus zeae DSM 20178 = KCTC 3804
AAGCGCCATCTGGCAGTTGATATCAATGGCTTTCCGCAGGCCATTCACATGACGCGAGCGAACGTCTCTGATCGAGACGGGGCCAGTGCCATGATCGCTTTACATGCCATGCATTTACGCCAGGTTCAAAATGTCTTAGTTGATGGTGGTTATTCAGGCGTTAATTTTCAGCTCGATGTAGCCAGTAATTTAAACGCAACCGTGCAGGTTGCGAAGCGCAATGAGTTGCATCGATTCGAAGTCATGCCCCAACGTTGGGTAGTCGAACGATCTTTTAGTTGGCTAGAGAATTGTCGGCGACTTTGGAAAAATTGTGAGCGTCAATTAACCACCAGTCTGCAAATGGTCGTTTTAGCGTTTTTAGCACTATTACTTAAGAGATTTTAGACAGCTTCTAACACTTTTAGTATAGAAGGGTAATGTTTTTGCTTGGTATTGATTGGGTAAAGAAATGGTAAAAAATAAGAGCGCGACAAGACCCGGGTTGACCCCAGAGCATAAGGCAGAAAATCCAGTAGCGAACGGTTTTTGTTCGTTACTGGATTTTTTGTCTTATGTGGCCGGGGTCAGGGTCGTCGGAGCGTATTTCAGAAGCCGAAGGGTGCTCAAAATAGCATAACTGCTCAACTATACACATTCCAAACAAGTCCCCCACCCAGCAGCAAGTCACTCACCCATCACATCTTCCGCCAGACCTTCAGCATAATCAGCATCGCCACAATCAAGGCGACAGAAATCCCCAAAGTCAGCATCCAAGCATATTGCATCCCGGCTAACGGGAGTTTCACGTTCATCCCATAGAATCCGGTAACGATCGTTGGCACAGCCATGGTCAGTGACCAAATTGTCAAAAATTTCATTGTATCGTTCAGGTTGTTATTAGCAAGGCTGTTGAAGGTATGATCGATTCGGTCAACGACTTGGGTTTCAATCTCAAACATCCGTTGGACCTGTTCTCCTTCAATTTGCACGTCTTCGAATAAATCAATTTTATCTTGGTCAGCACCGACACCAAAATGGGTCTTTGGCAAACGATCGAGTTCACTGAGATTGGTTTGGACCGCGCTGGACAAAAAGGTCAACGTCTGTTGAAGATATGAAAGTGAAACCAAGTCACTGTTCTTCGTCTTCCGGTTCAACATTTTATCCAAATAGTTGCGTTTCTTGGTAATGGCGCTAGAAATTGGGATAAAGCTGTCAACAACTGTAAACAGTGTTTCCAGAATAAATGCATCGACGCTCTTAACCTCGGGATTATCCAATGCCGAGTAAAGTGCCGTGTTGACTTCAGGTATGTGGCTTTGATTAAACGTGAATAAAACGCCCTTATGGAGCAACATGCCAAATGGCTGGGTAATGTATCTCAGCGCATCTTTGTCGAGGGCATACGGCGCCAGAAAGATGAATAATTGGTCGTCCTCATTGATATCATAAACATAATTAGTACTTTCATCATTATCAGTGACGTACTCAATAATATCTTCATCGATGCCATACTGATCTTCGAGGGTTGCCCGTTCTTCGGCATTGATTTGAATCGTTTCAATCCATTTGGTTCCATTGATTGTCTTTTCGGGTTTGATCATTTAGTAATCCCCCTGTTAGTTATTAACCTCTATTTTAGACTAAAAGAAAAGAAGCCGCAGACAAATTTTTAAATTGTCAACGACTCCCAACTGCTAAACACTTTTATAAAGAATATAACGGAAACCTACTTATTTTTTATAAAGGTCTTTAAACGGTTATTTCAGCAAGCCAACCGTCTGGAGAATCAAGTAGATGTTCAAGGTTACCAGCACAATGGTGGCAAACCAAGCAGCGTACTTGACCCAAGTATGATTGGCGAACTCACCCATCAACTTCTTGTTACTGGTGAACATGACCAGTGGGATGATGGCAAACGGTAAAGCAATACTCAGGAACACTTGTGATGCCGTCAGTAATCCTTCAATCTTAGCCTCATTGCCATGATAGTAAATGACAAAGATCAAAACTGGTGTGAGAAACTGTTTAGTATCTTTTGAGAAGTAACCTGATAAAAGCTAACGAAACCATCATGAGACTAGTGTTGAGCTTACGCTCACAGTTACGCCATAAACGATGATAATTTCCCAACCAACTTAATGAACGTTCAATGAGCCACCGTTGGGGGATAACCGAAAATTGGTGTAACTCATTTCTTTAACGACGATTACCTTGGCTGAGGTTAAACTGCTAATCTCATTGGCAAAATTTTGGCCGGTATAACCACTATCAACCATCATGGTTCGAACCAATTTAAACTGCTCTAAATTAAGGGTGACGAGTGCAATCGCCCCGTCACGATCAGTGATGTTAGCCCGGGTAATATGGATAGCTTGCGGGAATCCATTGATGTCAACGGCTAAATGGCGCTTAATGCCGGAAATTTTCTTGCCACCATCGTAACCCTTATTTTCAGCGGTAGCGGTGTTCTTAATGCTTTGGGCATCTAAAATGACGAACGAAGTTCGGGCTGACCGCCCTTGCCTTAATCGTCGATCAGCGACAATTTTTTTAAAACCTGAGTTAATAAAGCTGGTTTATCAGGGGTGGGGGCTTTTGACCAACTCATCCAATAGTAGTAAACGGTGGACCACTTTGGATAATCAGCCGGCAAATCACGCCAAGTACAGCCATTTTTAAGGACATAGAGCATGGCACAGAAGATATCATAAGGATCAATGTGTTTTGGGTGAGTTCGTTTTCTTGAAGCTTCCAGATCCTGACGGATCAAATCGAATTGTTGCCGAGAAATATCGCTTTGGTAATGATGACTAAAATGTTGCATATGATCACCAACTTTTTTGACAGTAGTTTATCAAATTATTGGGTCAAAATCAAAGATACTAAACAGCTTCTTAAGAGATTTTAGACAGCTTCTAAGGGATATCAATTAGCAGATACGGTAATCGTAACTTCTACAAATTTTGATTAAAAAGGGGCCGTTATTAAAATTATCGATAAGATTGAGAAAACCTCAGTTTCAGGGACGACGACTTGGAGGGATAACAACAATCAAGATGGAATCCGTCCAAGTTCAATCACGGTAAACTTATTGGCCAATGGTCAACAAGTTGCAAGCAAGAAAGTTAGTGCCAGTGATAACTGGCAGTACAGTTTCGACAACTTAGCTGCTTATGCTAATGGTCAGAAGATTACCTACACAGTTACGGAAGATGCAGTTGCGGGGTACACCAGTACTGTTGATGGTTACAATATTACTAATACCCATAATCCGACAACGCCTAAGGAACCTCAAGTTCCTAATAATGGGAATAAGGTAACACCAAAGGATTTCACTCAAGGTAAAATGTACGATAAAACAAGTAGATTACCTCAAACAGGTGATGGATCATCAATGGGTATGATGTTAATTGGACTAGTGACGTTATTGCTAAGCTTAGGTTTAGTAGTTATAAGTAGATTTACTATTTGATCATGATTGAATGATCGTAAGCACTCCACAACGAACCGGGTTGAATCTTAACCATTGATGGTATCTCAGATCCCTGGGTTCAAACAAAAATAGCGGGCGACCAACGCAGTTTTCTGCGTTAGTCGCCCACTTTGGTTTCTCTATTAAACACGACACGTGGCCTGAATTTCTGGAGCCCCCGGTAAATAAGCCTCAATATCTGGCGTGTTACGTTGCGTGTAAACCGTTAGTGATGGTTAAAAATACTTAAAGACGTCCATTTTATTTAATTTTTCCATTTGTACAATACCAAACCAGATCGTATTAGCCTTTGCGCCTGCCGTTGGTTTTGTGAACAGACTTATTCTTTCGCACCAGCGTGGTAGAGTGGATCTGTTGCTCATCGTGGTTATTGTGTAAAGGTAGATCACAATGCTCAAAGATCTGGTAAACCCGGTCCTTTAGATTAAGGGCATTGTTAATCACATTGCGTAATAATTTTAACGGTGATTTCTTGATTGTTTCCTCGATTAACGAGTCGGCTTTGTGTTTCTAGGGCGTTAGCTTTTCACAACCGGGTCTTAAAAAGATCATTCAAGGCTTCAGACATTGTTGGATGAGTATAGATCATGTCGCGTAATCTTTCGTAAGGTAATTTGGCCTTCATTGCCAATGCAATTAGATTGATGGTTTCATGAGCCTCAGCGGCATACAATGTTGCCCCTAAAATAAGGTGTGTTTTTTGATCAACGATTACCTTATAAAGCCCGCGTTGATCCTCCAAGACACGGGCCTTTGGAATCGCCTTGACTGATAGCTTGAAGGTTTGTAAATCATAACCTGCACTCTTAGCTTGACGTTCATTTAAGCCGACGTTAGCCAGTGGTGGATTTAGGAACGAAGCAGTCGGTATCACCATTCGATCGGCCGTTGAGCGATCCCCCTTATCAAACAATTGATCTACAATAATACGAAAATCATCCAATGAGACATAAGTGAACATAGGACCGCCATTAACGTCGCCCAAAGCCCAAACGTTTTGTACTGTGGTCCTTAAATGATCATCGACCTGAATAGCACCACGACTGGTTAAAGCAATATCGGTATTTTCTAGCCCTAAACTATTTATATTAGGCCGTCGACCGACTGCAACCAATACCGCATCAAATTCCGCAGTGTTACTTTGATCACCTTGTTGATAATATAATGTAACCTTCTCACCATTATCTTTTACTTGAGTTAGTTGAGTCTCCGGTTTAATCTCGATCCCTGCGTCAGTCAGATCTGCTATGACCTCGGTCGCAATATCAGGATCTTCGCGCTCTAACAATCTGGTATGTTGGTCGAAAATCGTTACATGCGTACCAAAGGAATTAAACATTCCAGCAAATTCAAGGCCAATATAACCGCCACCAATAATTGCTAGTCGTTTCGGTTGTTTCTCCAATTCCATAGCTTCTTTAGACGTAAAAATCCGCTGACCGAATTCTAACCCTGGGATTGTTGGCCAATTTGGAACCGCTCCAGTATTAATGAAGATGCGCTCACCTCTCACCTTCTTAGTTTTTCCATCACTCATTACGACTGCCAAAACATAATTGTCGATAAAACGTGCTGACCCATCCCAAATTGTTGCTAGTGGCTCATCAGCCACCATGTGATAGTTTTTGTCTCGCAACTGTCTAGTCATCTCACCACGCTTATTAACTGCCGTAGTAAAGTCTAAGCCACGTTGACCATTTAAAATTAAATTTTTAGATGGTAGGCAGCCAACATTGATGCAAGTCCCTCCATACATTTGTTTTGACCGTTCGATCAGAAGCACGGTCTCATCATGCTGCGCCAAGTACTTAGCTAATGTCTTACCCGCCTTACCAAATCCAATAATAATATTTTTAAATTTATCCATTGTTTTACCCGCCTTTTACTAGTCATTTGTTATTGCACTTATTATAAGTAAGTAAAGCGTCAAAAGCAAGTTATATGCTCAACTACCTATTTATCTGACTTGACTTTATAGTCATCATTTCACCATCTTATTTGTCTTTTACCACAGTTTTCCCTCTAGTAGCTGATTTTATGACCTTCTTTACTTTTATAATCGTACTGTCTGGTAGGGTTTGCGCCCGCTATTGGACCGCCCTACTGGACGCTTGTTATTTCCCATTGCAGCAGTATTATTAGCCTTGCTTGCTGACCTTGCTAGTGTTGTAGCTTTCCTTTGCTGTCAAGAGCGGTTTTATTGCTCTTGGTTGATTTTTAATTTCCCTGTATAATGGATTGAGCAAGAAGTTTT
>NZ_BACQ01000068.1 GCF_000260435.1 Lacticaseibacillus zeae DSM 20178 = KCTC 3804
TCACCAATGGCGTCAGCCAACTCTATTCCGGCTCTGGACAGGTTTCTGGCGGCTTAAATACCTTAAACGGTCAAATCCCAACGCTCACCAATGGCGTCAGCCAACTCTACTCCGGTTCTAGCCAGGTTTCTGGCGGGCTAACCAGCTTGAACGGTCAAATCCCGACGCTCACAAACGGGGTCAGTCAACTCTATTCCGGCTCCAGTCAAGTCTCTGGTGGCTTAAGTACCCTGAACGGTCAAGTACCGACCCTCACGAACGGAGTCAGCCAGCTGGCCAATGGTGCCGGTCAGGTTGCCAATGGCGTTGGTCAATTGAATGCCAATGTTCCAACGCTTGTATCCGGTGTCAACCAACTCGCGGATGGCACTAGCCAAATCACCGCCCAGAGTGGCACCCTTAAATCCGGTTCCACTCAGCTTAAAAATGGCGATAAAAAGTTTGCCAAAACGCTCTCTAGCAGTGCCAAAAAAGTCAACGGCATCACCGTCACCAGTAATACCAAGAAAATGTTTGCCGCACCAACCAAGATGTCGCATAAACATTATTCATATGTTCCTAATTATGGACATGCCCTTGCACCATACGTCTTGAGTCTTGCCCTCTACGTCGGTGCCTTGGTCTTTAACTTTGCTTATCCAATCCGTAAAGTTTCTAAAGCCGATGGCACTGCGACCCAGTGGTTCTTCAGCAAAATCACCATTGGCGCAGTTGTCGCCGTTGCAACCGCCATTGTTGAAGCAACACTGATGATGGCAGTCGGTCTGAACGTCGATCATGTCGGGCAATTTTATCTCACTGCGATTCTTTTCTCGCTAACCTCGATGTATCTCATTATGTTCCTTTCAATGGCATTTGATAATCCTGGCCGATTTCTTGCGATGGTCGGGTTAATGTTACAACTGGGCGGCTCTGGCGGGACCTTCCCAATGGAGC
>NZ_BACQ01000067.1 GCF_000260435.1 Lacticaseibacillus zeae DSM 20178 = KCTC 3804
TTTCGTAGATTGCATGCTTCAATCGGTAGGCGTATATTCGTACTTTGGAATATAGGTTAGCTTTAAGGAGGCTTGCATGACAACCAAACATCGGATTTTAAATCGGGAAATTGTTTTAGATGCTGCAAGAACGATGGTCGCCCAAGACGGTATTCGGGACTTGACCTTTCAGACGCTGGCCAAGGAACTGAATATCTGTTCTCAGTCGCTATATAACTACTTTCCGAATCTACCGGCAGTCATTGAAGCGTTGGGGACCGAATTTATGCATAACCTTTACCAAGAGTTGATAGAGAACGTCAGCGGTATCTCAGGCAAAGAGGCGATCCGTGCTTTTGCAGAAGTCGCTCATCGCTATTTTGAACGTCAACAGTCGTTAGATGAAATTATTTATTTTGTCCATCAATTCCCAGAAAGCAGTCCATTTGTGCAAGGCACCGGCGATGTTATTAACTTGCTGAAGCGTCTGATTGTGCACACGGAGCTGAAGCAAATGGCAAAAGAAAGTTTTGTCCAGGATTTCATTAGTAGTGTGCTTGGTTTTACCGTTTTGGAAGTCATGGGATTTTTACCTGACAATAAAGCCAGCCGCGACACATCTTTTGAATCTCTGCTGGACATGTATCTAAACGAAATAAAGGAGTAAAGTGCTTATGATCAAAGATGAATTTAAGTTCATCGGCAAAAATAAATTGATCTTAGTTTCGGTGCTTGTCATCATTTTAATTCCTTTTCTTTACAGCATTTTCTTCTTAAAGTCTGTTTGGGACCCTTATGGTGATACACAGAATCTACCCGTAGCCGTGGTGAACTTAGATCAGCCGGTTACTTACCAAGGTAAAAAACTTAACGTTGGTGAGCAGACGGTCAATAAACTCAAGAATAACAAAAAGCTTGGCTGGCATTTTGTTTCTAAAGCCCAAGCTGATAAGGGAATGAAAGCCAACAAGTATTACACGGTCATTACCCTACCTAAAGATTTTTCGAAAAATGCTGCCACCATTCTGGACGAGCATCCCCGAAAAATGGATCTTAAATATCAAACCAATGATTCGCTAAATTACATCGGCCAAGTCATCTCAGGAATCGGTCTGAATGCCTTAAACAGCGAGATTAGGGCAAATGTGACCAATGCTTACGCCAGTGCGGTTTTTGATCAAATCAAAACCATTGGCAAAGGCATGAAAAATGCCGCTGATGCCGCCACGCAAATCGACGAAGGTCAAGTCAAGCTTGACGATGGGATTGATCAGTATACCGTTGCCGTTTCACAGGTAAATGACGGGATTCAGACCATGAAAGTTAAAGTCTCGCCGATGTCTTCACAGATTCCCCAACTCGCAAGCGGCGCCAATCAAGTTGCAAGCGGCTTGCAAACACTCAATGGCAGCACCACCCAATTAGCTAGTGGTGTGGGTCAATTAGCCAATGGGTCAAACCAGGTAACCAATGGCTTGGGAACCTTACAATCCAAAACCGGAACCCTTAGCTCCGGCGTCGGTCAGTTAGCATCCGGATCCAACCAAGTGACGAGTGGATTGGGAACCTTGCAGTCGAAAACCGGAACCCTTAGCTCCGGCGTCGGTCAGTTAGCATCCGGATCCAACCAAGTGACGAGTGGATTGGGAACCTTGCAGTCGAAAACCGGAACCCTTAGCTCTGGTGTCGGTCAGTTAGCAACCGGCTCTAATCAGGTAACGAATGGACTGGGAACCCTGCAAACCGAATCAGGCCAACTGGCTAACGGGATC
>NZ_BACQ01000066.1 GCF_000260435.1 Lacticaseibacillus zeae DSM 20178 = KCTC 3804
CAACTTAGTCATCCCATTGCCTGACCTGCATTTTGGCTGGACAACATTCGCCGATCTAAAAGACATGGTGAGTCAACTTAGAGAGATAATCATGGACGGCTACAACGAGATTGTGATCGAGCAATTGGGAGATCTATTCCATAGTGATCAGATTCATGTAACACAAACGGTTAGAGGAACGCAACTAGATCACGCAAACATGCGTCAGGCATTCCATGATGCTGTGAAGTTGTTTGATCAGATTATTCCGCTGGCAATTGAATATAGCAATCACGTCTCAATGACAGCAATTTGGCAACCGACTGGCGCTGTGCATACTTGCTAGGGCATGTTGGCATTATGCTCGCACACGGAGATGTAGCCAAGAACAAACTGACAGGACTTTTTCCATTTGAGTACAAAAAGATATTCAATATGGCAAAAACATACGAACTTCACTCAGGCCACTATCATAGCGAGCGGTTTAAAGATGATCGTGGCATTATGTGGCGCCAGCTTGGAACAGCAAAGCCAAATGATCCCTATGAGATTAAGAATGGCTTCACCACGGGCAAACATCTGCTGTATGCGTTCGTTTATGACGACACGCGATTGAGGTGTACTTATGAACTCAACTAATGCGATGAAGCGAGTCGGGTACGGATATGTAAGCCACACAGAGCAAGCAATCATTGAGAAACTATCGAGAGAAGAGAAACACATGCAAGCAATCATCTACACAAAGCCACACTGCCAAAAGTGTCGGCGAACAGTATTCAAGCTGTCACGAGTCATGCCAGTGCAAACCATCACAGCAGACGCGGACGACTACGAGCGGTTCCGCAAGCTAGGCTATCGTTCAATGCCAGTCGTAACAATCTACGAAGCAGACGGCACACACGATGAATGGTGCGATTTAAGGGTTGATAAGATCAAGCAGTACACGGAGGGAAACATATGAACGGAAAATTAATTTACTTGGTTGATAAGGATGAGTATATATTCATAACAACTATTAATTGGCAAGAATGTCAATGGCTCCTATGCTGTAATTACGGACAAAAATAGTTTGTGCGATAATTGACAGATGAGGAATATTTTATGACCAATACAGCTATTCGCTACACCCCCGAATTTAAGCAAACCTTGATTGATCTTCATGAAAAAGGACACTCATTCAAAGAACTACATGAAGAATACGGTCCTTCCTTAGACACTATTCGCAAATGGGTTCAGGCGGCCACTGTCATTGCCATTGATCATCAAGGTACTGCTGTGACCAACGAACAGTTCAAGCAACTTCAAAAAGAAAATCGCCGTTTGAGGGAAGAACTCGATATTTTAAAACGAGCGGCGGTGTTGCTGGCAAAGCGTTGGATATACTCCTTCTTGGGTAGACAAGCAAATAATTAAAGCTTGTCTTCCTAGGGAGGAGTTTTTGTATGGACCGAAAGGGTTCCAGATACACGCTGGAGGAGAAATTATTCTATATTGGTCTGGTTCGTGAGGGTGGCTGGGCACCTTGGGCTGTCCAGCGAGAATATGGTGTTAGGCATAATCAGGTTCGACAATGGCTTGAACGCTTTGAAGCAACCGGTGTAGACGGCCTCAAACCCAGAAGCGTTCATCAGAAGTATGCTGAGGAGTTCAAATTAGAGATTGTTCAGAAATATCTTGCGGGGCATACATCGTACCCAGTACTAGCCCGAGAATATGGTATCCCCGACAATAGCGTTATTGTTCGGTGGGTTTCCCTGTATACTAGTGGTCAACCATTACAAACCACTGGGAGGGCCAGACCAATGAAGGACGGACGCAAAACCACACAGATTGAACGTATCGAGATTGCACAATGGACCATTGCCAATGACTACAACTACGGCGCAGCGATGCAGCAATTCAAGATCTCCTACGGGCAGGTATACGCCTGGGTCAAGAAGTTCAAGCAAGGCGGCGAATCTGCCTTGGAAGATCGGCGTGGCAAGGCCAAGAAAGACAATGGGCAACTGACTGAGATCGAGCGTCTGAAGCTCGAAAATAAGCGACTACAAGCGCGACTGGTCCATGTGTCAACGGAGGCGGCAGTACTAAAAAAACTCCAGGAATTGGAAAGAAGGAATGCCGGTCAGACGAACAATATCAGACCATTCAACAACTTGCACAAGAAGTGAACCCAGACGCAGGCAAGCTCTACGGTATTAGCAAGGCTTGCCGGATGATGGGCGTCTCAAGAGCAGCCTACTACAAGTGGACACATCGTAAAGTGACCGTCCATGAGCAGGAGAATCAGGCCATCCGGGACTACATCATTGAGCTCGAAGAGAAGAATCACTACGTCTTCGGCGTTAAACGGCTCATGACGTACATCAACGCGGAGACGCAATACCACGTGAGTCACGGCCGAGTTCGCCGAATCATGCGGTTGGCAGGTATCCGCGCCTCCATTCGTGTGGCAAAGCGTGACCGTCAAGTGGAGAAGAAGGCGTTTCTCCTCGTCAATAAGCTCTACACCGTCAACATGGGGCACGCCTTCCACCCAGTCGCTCCTAACGTAGTCTGGGTGACCGACTGCTCAGAGATCACCTACGGGCAAGGACAACAAACAGAGGCTACGGCTAAGCGCCGTAAAGGATCTTCATGACCACAGCGTGATTGCTTGGTGCGTAGCACCGACAGAGACGGCTGATTTGGCTACTAAAACAATGAAACTGGCCATCGAGAATAACGATGGTATCAAGCCTGATACCGTACACAGTGATCAGGGCACGGCTTACACAAGTAGCACCTATAACACGTTCCTGGCGGGCGAAGGTATCACGCACAGCATGTCACGACCCGGGACACCAGGTGATAACAGCCCGATGGAGAGCTTGTGGAGTCACCTCAAGATCGAGAGATTTTCCTTTGAGCACTGCTTATCGGAACTAGAAATGATGAAGCGTATTGAGGCGGCAATCAACTGGTATAACAACGAACGCCGCCAAGAAACACTAAACGGCATGACCCCGATGACATACCGGAATCATGCCGTAAAGAAAACTGCATAGGCACTTTAATTATTTCACCTGTCTACTTGACGCGGACCAGCGCCGTTGATTCATAGCGGCCGAAAGGCCGCTCTTTTTATGATTCAAGATCAATTGAGCCGGGGGCACCGCATCACAGTTATTCTCCGAGCGTTACGGATCCCTTCGAGTACCTACTATGACTGGTTAAAGTGGCATCCTAAGTCACGAAATCGCCGCCGAATTAAGCTTAAAGAGCTGGTTCAGGTTCTTTGGCAACGTCGAAAATTTTACGGATACGTGCGGATTGCTAAACGCATTCGTAAATTACTTAAATGCCGCTTAAGTGACCGCACGATTTGGAAAGTCATGCGTGAATTGGGGATTCAATCGACAATGTATCGTAAACGCTCTAAAAAGCCTACCACAACAACTGACATGCCACAAAAACCTAATTTAATGCGACACCTAGCTGACTTGTCTGAGGTCGTGACCACCGATATCACCTATATTCAACTGATCAACCAAAAATGGGTTTACCTTGCAACAGCGTATGATCCAAAAGCGAGAAAAGTCTTAGCTTGGCAAGTGGGTCAACAGATGACACAAGACCTCGCGGTCGCACCGATTCAAGCGTTAATTCACCAAGGTTATACTTTTAAGATGGTGCATAGCGATATGGGTAGTCAATATACCAGTCGTTTATTTGAGACAACATTGACAGATGCGCACCTGCGTCACTCATATTCGCGCAAAGGCAAACCGGCTGATAACGGGCGGATCGAAGCCTACCATTCGCTATTGAAACGAGAATGGGTCCGGCTGGATCAGATCAACTATGAATCAATTCTAGACGTCACTGAATCCATTGCTCGTTACAACACCTTCTACAATCATGATCGCGAGACCAACGGTCGCGGTGCTTGCAAAAGAAAGTCAGCAGCTGCATAAGTAACCTTTCAATAGGCGCACAGCCCTGGGGAAAGACCAGATGCCAGGGCTTGTTTGTAGTCTCTCTTGCACGTTAAACAAGATTAAACGCTGATAAAAGATCTGATAATGCGTGAATTTAAGTGACAACCATACGCATTCGGCAGAACCGGACAATTTTTGTCCGGACCATTGACATTCTTGCCCTTTGTCAGGTTACTAAGGAACGCCCCTCAACATTGGTGCGCCGGTTGATTGCTACTGAGAAAAGACTTTATGATTCAGGCTTTTTACCGTCCTACAATTCAAAAACTGAAAAGTGAGGGGAGATTAAGATGTTGTGGCTGATTTTCAAATGCAGTTTCTGGGTATTACTAGGCTTTATCTTTTTGTGTGAGCTTGCAGCTATTCGGATTAGCGGATTGTGTTCTCGTGAAGAGGAACGACAGGAAGCTCTTGAAAAACATCGTCAACAAGCAAAAAGCGCGCCCTAGGGCGCGCTTTTCTTAGGTATTAACGTACCTCCATTTTACCAAAGTTGTGCTCTGTTGCGCAATTTAATGGTGTGTCGCTGGACAACAAATGCCGCTACTGGGAAACGTGGTTCGATTCCACGAAGCGGCCTTGGCTAACGCCAAAATAATGAACGCCAAATGCCAGCTAATTGCAGGTGTTTTTTGCGCTAAAGAAAGGAGACTGAACATGGCTGAATCTGTAGGTATTTGGTTACATGATCGCAATTTGAAGTTAATTTCGAAAGATCGTGATGCTCTTTCTTATCGAATCCAAGCTTCATGGGTTAAGGACCACACGGATTATCCAATTAAGCCAGGTATGACAGTGGTGATTGGCAATATAAAGCCGCCTAACCAGCTGAAAAACGTTTTGGTTCTAAAGGTGGGGTCAGCGGAATTAAAAAGAGACGGCAGTTTAGTGATTAGCGGAGAGCGCATTAAGTCCGTTCCTAAAAACTTGATATAGGAGGTGATCGTATGTTCAATTTGGTTCTTCAAACAAAAGACATCAAGGAAGCTAAACGGAAAAACGGCCTTCTTGAAATTAGATTTCCACATCCAAAGGAGAAAGCCTTGATGCTGAAACTACGGCATGCCGTATTAAGTATCGAAACGGGGTGGCCTATTCTGCCTGATACAACTTGTATTGGTGAGATTGTGCGGGTGTTACCAAGTAAAGATCGCGTGATCGTGGCTTATGTTCGCCCGCAAAACGGTTTTCAGCGATTTGTTGAGTCGCATTAAAAATAAGGAGGTGTCGTTATGGCAATTAGTAAGGCACAAATGAACAATCAGAAACAAATGCTAACGGAGATTTTGAAACAACAAAATCTCGCATATGAAGACTGGCTTTACCAAAGAATGACTGACGAGATTGAGAGCCATCGAAAACTGATTCTACAGGCACTCAAGAATCTCAATATGAAAGAAGGACATTAATATGCAAGGAAAAGTCATCGCTTTATTGAGCGCTATTTTAGGTTTTATTATTGCCATTGCCGGCGGCTATGCGGCAGTCAAGTTTGGCTTAATGGGTATTGCTCACATGACCAAGGATCAACAGAAAATCCGCGAGGCGCGTGATGGTATGACCAATGTTGCTATTGGGCTGATTGTAGTTATTTTCGCTTCTGCCGCAGTTGCTTGGTTACAAGGCTTGGCAGGTTAATTCGGTCTGAATAAGCCTCACTCTAAAAGAGGGGAGAAGGCAGTGTACGCTAAATTTGAGTGTTCAAGAAAGTTGCGTCAATTTCTAAAGAAAAAGAGACAACTGTCTTTATCCGAAGCCGAAAAGATGATTAGCGCAGCTGACGACTATGCGATTCAAAATCACTTCAAGGAAGATGTGAACTTCAAAATTGTCAGTCAGGACGGCATTGAATATGAAGATAATCTGCCAATTGGCACAGGACAAGGCTGGCTACATAACCTTCTCTTGATTCTAGATCATGCCTACCAAACCGTTTTGAGTGACCAATCGCCTGAAGCATTTAATGCATTTTCCGACCGAGTAAGTCAGGAACTAACGATTGAGGAACAGCCAAAAGCAGTCCAAGAAGCCTTGCCAGTAGTTGCTCATCAAGAAAAAGCTCATCATCTCAAGCCAATTGTCTCCAAAGCGGAAGAAGCAGTACGTGAAGCAGAAAGGCCAGCGTCAGCTGCTGCAAAGCAAAAACCACAAGAATCACGGAAAGTCCCGTCAAGACGGCAGGTAAGGAAAAAACCAATATGGCGGCTTCCACATTTAAAACGGCCCCAAATAGGGGTATCTGCACAAATCATAAAGCGTTCTTTGTTAGCAGCAGCAACGATTCTAGTCGTTGCTATTTTTATGCTCTTTTTGATGAGGCCAAAGCCTGTGCCGAGTTATCAAACGCTTATTCAGAATGCTTCTTACGTTCAAGCTGCAAAGCTTTATCCCAGTAAGCATCGCGATATTGAAGCCAGGTTAGTCAAGGACAATGATGAAAAATCGCTAGCTGCATTTGTCCAAAAGTACCCATCAAATAATGGACGCTTCGATTTGGCTTATATGCAGAAGAAGTTTTCAACGGTCATTTCGGTAAGCCAAGATGCGGATCTAACGGCAGTTAGAAAGGTAAAACTAGCTATCAGTTATATTTACCAGAATCAACCAGAGAATGCTTTAACCATCAATTCAGAAATAAAGAGTCCACAACTGCAACAGCTGATCTTTCTCGCGTTGATTCATGAGGGAAAGTTGGATCAAGCGGCGACACTTGCGAAATCCATGAACAATAAAGATGCCGACAAAGTGCTTGAAGTTGGTAAGACCTATCAGGCTGCCTATGAGAAGGCTAAAGCGGACGCAAATAATTCAAAACTCTCTGAAACAGATCGGAAACAAGCACTCAAAGATCAGCACAACTGGTTAGCACTCAGAAAATCATTAGGAGGGAAGAGTCCCTATGAAGAATCAACAAACGAATAATAAGAAACGTCATATCATCATCACAACAACAGCCGTTGCGCTACTAGGAGCTGGTGGCCTTTGGGCTGCCACACAAGCACATAGTGATCAACAGGCCACTCACACGTCGTCTTACCAGACAAAAATGCAGAAGCCTAAAGCATCCAAAGGCAGCCAAGCTAAGAAGGAGAAAGGCAAGAATACAGTCAACGATATTATTGACCAGGCTCTAGGAGACAGCAACACCTCAACTTCAAGTGAAGACCAGGCTTTCAAATCGGCAACCAACAGTGTCTTGGATAGTAATCCAATTGCGGCCATTGCGAAAACTTTAGATACGCCAGCAGCCAAAGCATCACTGGCGGCAGCAACGGCGGCAGTTGAACCACCAAAGGCTTTAAATGACAATAGCGATGATACGGCTAGCGTAAAGCCACTGACCAATGACACAACAGAGACGTCACAAACTGATCAAGGTAAAACTAACGATGATGGCAAAACGCCGATACCAGTTAATCCCATAGAGCCGGTTGACCCAGACAAACCTGTCAATCCAATTACACCAGTCAACCCGGACAACCCAGATAATCCTGTTAACCCAGTTGACCCGGTTAATCCTGTTCAACCGGAGCAAAATACTGCCCCTGTTTTAAATGTTCCGGAGGATCAAACGGTTTCGCTGTCACATAATGGTACTTTTGATGTGCTAAATGGCATTACGGCTTCGGATAAAGAGGATGGCGATCTTACTAAGGCCATTAAGGTGACGGGCAATGTTGATCTAAGCAAAGAGGGAACGTACACCCTGACCTATTCGGTAACCGACAGTGCCGGTCAAACGACCAGCGCGAAGCGCGTGATCACGGTAGCCAATGATTTGCCAGTTATCAGTGCGAATGATCAAACAGTCGAAGTGGGAACCTCATTTGATCCCATGGCCAATGTCACTGCAAGTGATGTGCAAGATGGTGATTTGACGAAGGATGTTAAGGTTACAGGCAACGTTGATACAACTAAGTTAGGGACGTCTCAACTGACCTATAGCGTGTCAGATCATGATGGTGGACAAACAACCAAGACCATTAACATTACGGTTTATGCCAAAGATGCCAGTTTCTCAGGACTTGATGCGTTGACGGTTCAACAAGGATCAACGCCGGATTTACGCAAAGGGGTCTCCGTTAGTGATCCATATAGTGCGACTCCTAGTGATTTTACGGTGACAACATGCGATACCAAAACACCAGGACAAAAGTCGGTTACGTACTCGTATGTTGATAAGTGGGGCCATGTGACGACCCAGGATCGTGTCATTAATGTGATTGCTGAAAAGCCAGTTTTCAAAGGGTTACAAGATCAGACCATTAAACTGGGGGATCACTTTGATCCCATGGCCGGTGTGAGTGCAACGTCAACTAACGGCCCAGTAACAATTTCCTATGAGGGTGAGGTTAATACGCAAAAGGCAGGTCGTTATACGCTGATTTACACGGCAACTGATCAGAATGGACAACAGACGCAACAGACCATTGTGGTCACAGTGGAATAGGAGGACATCATGGAAGACATCAATAGTGTTCAATTATCAGGAACCGTCATAACCGATGTGAAACACCGTCAAAATCAGGATTTCCTAACTGCTTCTGCCTATTTGGAATGTATTCGAGATCATCAAGATCGTACTAAGAAGGTCAATGTTCCCGTTAAACTTTATAACGAAACTGCCGCAGACTTCGTTAAGAACGTTAAGCTGGGTGATCGTGTTTTGATCACTGGTCGCTTTGACGCCAGTGTGTTCAGTGAGGCACCAGGGCAATCAACGACCAGATACTTCATTATGGCCGCCAGTTTCGTCAAAATCGTCAAAGAGGCCGCGCCAGTGGTTGATGATCAGCTAACTAACCCACCAAAGGTGGCAAATGACACGCCCATAGATTCATCGAACTACAGCAATGTATTACCAGGAGGCTTCAACTAGGAGGAAAAATGCGAGCGATAAAAACAATTTCCAGTTTTACCAGCGATGGCCTCGATGATCGTGTTAATGAAACCACCCGATACCTGATCTCGGCCGGTTATCAGGTGATTGGCATATCGGTTGCAGGAGAGTGGTGTAAAACAGCAACGATTATCTATGAGACCGGTGTTTCAGCCGATCAAATGAAGCCAACCACGTTGCGGCAGCATAGTGAGCGTGCGCTTGGGCTAATTGTAAGCCTGTTGGCACTGGTGTTACTGTATCATGCACTGCCTGCTGCCTTGTTGACGCAATCCCAGTTATATCAATTTGTTCTTACAGCAGCTGCGCTAGTATGTGCGGTCTTTTTTGTGCAAAGCTTGCGCGTCATATTTCCTCAATGGGGAATCATGATTGGACTGCTTGTTTTGGCAGTCTACGCGCATATCCTCGAACAAGACATATATGGGATTAAAGAGCATCCACTGATGTTAATTGTCATAACGATCATCGTGGCATTAGCACTCTATGTGCTCAAAATCGCTTATCAAAGACTTAGAAGGGTGTATTGGCGATTAGTGGAATGGATGGCGAGTCGTCATGAATAACAGGTCGTAGCAGAAAGGAGGTCAGCATGAACCACGAAAAAAGGCAGTGGCGTGAAGCGCTTGGTAATAAACGATTTCTAATCGTGATTGCAGGACTTTGGTTGATAGGTGGCCTGCTGATCCTTAATTGGTTGACACATATTCCGTCAATGTTCTTAAAACTGATAAACCAGGCACCTAGTTTACAAACAATTGTCGCAACGGTACTACATCCGGCTAACTTTTTATGGCCTGATTTCACTTATCTGCTGGTCGCGTTGTTGTACTTGGTTGGTCTAGTTGTGCTGGTCATTTATGTGCTCATACGCACCTATCGTTGGCGCAAAGCTTTTCAGTCCATTAATACTGGACAAAAAGGCACCGGACGCTTTGCACGGGTAGCAGAGGTGGCGGCCGCAAGTATCGCCATTCCATTAAATGATTATCCATATGTCGGTAAGTCAGGGGTACCTCAGCTCCATATTAAAAAGGATCAAATGGACAAATATGAATTGAAGACTGTTGTGCAGCAGTATCGCGGTGCCGACCAGCATCATGGCGTTGACCTAGTAGATACCAGCGGCACCAATACAGTTGCTGTGGCTGGGCCAGGTGGTGGGAAGACAACGCTGTTCTCCTTGCCAGTGCTGGATTTCATTATGCGGGCATCCGTCCATGACTCTGTTATTATCACCGATGTTAAAGGCGAAATGCTTCGTAGCACCAAAGCAGAATTTGAGGCACGTGGTTATCGAGTTGCGGCTTTAAACCTAGTTGATCCGACATACTCGATTGCCTATAACCCACTTGAGCTAGTGAAACAAGCGTACGCTGCTGGAGACTTTGATAATGCGCAGATGTTGTGTAATACCTTTTCTTACAGTATTTTCCACAATCCGAATGCAAAGGAACCGATGTGGGAGCAGTCGTCTATTTCGCTGCTAAACGCCTTGATTCTAGCGGTATGTAAGGTCTGCTTTGATCAACACACACCTGAGAAAATCACGATGTACACTGTTACAACCATGTTAAGCGAATTAGGGGCGAATCCAGACGAGAATGGCATGACCAAACTGGACAAGTTCTTCTCCAAGTTGCCCTCTGGTGATCCAGCCAAATTGCAGTATGGCACGATTCAGTTTTCTCAAGGCATTACCCGTAGTGGTATCTTTACTGGCACTATGGCAGGCATTAAGAACTACGCCTTTAGTAACATTGGCCGCTTAACGGCCACAAATGACTTTAACATTGCCGATTTAGCCACTGGTGACAAACCAGTGGCTTTCTTTATTATCTATCCAGATTACGACAACTCGAACTACTCACTAGTGGCGACCTTTCTATCGCAGGTAGGTTATGTGCTGGCTAAAATGGCAACGCTCGCGGCGGATTCTAAGCTCAACCGACGGGTGATTAACCTGTATGAAGAGCTGGGTAACTTACCACGTATTGAAGGATTACCACATTATCTCAACGTTGGTCGTGGACGCGGTTTGGTCTATTACCTGATTTTGCAGTCGATTGCACAGTTGGAGGCCAATTATGGCAAGGAAGGCGCTGCTGAAATAATGGGTGCCTGTGGCAACAAGTATGACATTTTGGCTGATAACTACGATGATGCAGAATACTTCTCCAAACAAATTGGACAAACAACGGTGATTGCACCATCGCGTCACGGGGCACCAATGGACACGGACAAGTCGTTTGGCGAGTCTCAAGAGACCAGAAGACTGATGATGCCCGATGAGTTGCTTCGACTCAGAAAAGGCGAAGTGGTGCTAATTCGCAGCAAGCAACGGTCTGATCTTGAGAATCGTTCAATTACAGCTTGGCCGATTCATGCCAACCCGGATGAGGGCACTGAGTTACCATTTTCGTTTGAATATCTGACACGGTTTAATCACCAGGCAACCTTTGCCGAGTTGTATGGCGATAAGAAGCCAGCACATAACGACATTGATCTCAAAAAAATGTTGCTGGATATTACCGTGACAACGATTGAACCGCAGAATGAAAATGATGATCCTGAAATCACAGTTAAAGTGAATGGTCATTCACTCAATGCTGAAAACGATGAGCCGCAGGTAGAACAAAATGCGTCTGAACAAGCAGCAACTGATGAAAATCTGGAACAAAAGACCGAAGAAACGCCAGCTGCGGGTTCACAGAAGCCAACGCATGATTCGAAGCCAAATCGAGGTAGTGATCAACAAACGCAGCAGGTTCAGGAGCCTCAAGACCCTAAGAAACAAATCACTACAGAGATTGATCAACAAGCGACGCCGCTATCGACTTTGTTTAGTAAATCGCAACTTCAAATGATTGAAAAGGGCGTTCAGGAGCTGCTCACACAAGATGACTACGCTGAATATCAGTCGCTGGATTCCGTTGAAGCGATGACTCATTGGCTACATGCACGGCGAGCCATGAAGAGCTTTGCTGCGCAACTGGATTTTGCCTATCAAAAGTTAGACGCATTCAAGAAGAAAGAAGGTGACAATGCTTGAGTACCATTGAATATTTGGAAAAGTTTCAGCCAGTGTTGCACAAAGCAACATGGATCAACGATGGCCTACGCTGGATTGGCTGGCAAATTATTCGCATGTTAGCGAATTTGGCTGATGGCTTGACCAGTATGTACAGTCAAGCGTTTAAACTCATCGACTTTTGGAACTCAAAAGATGTCAGTGGCTTTGTTGCCGCGTATCAACCCATCTTTTGGGTTCTTTGTACGCTTGGGATTGCCTGGGTCGGTTTCATGATGATTCATCGTACCAAGACTGACTTTCACCAGAAGATAAACAATCTCATGGTGGCGTTGTTTATCTTCATTGGCCTTGGTACCTTGACGTCAACCCTGTCTGGATTGGTCGTTGCTGGCGTCGGAACATCACTACAAAAAGCACGTCCGGCGGTCTCAATCGTCTCCAACAATATGACTGATTTAATGCGGGTCAACAATGATGGTTGGAAATCCCTATCGCCCAATCCAAGCACGAGCATCAAAACAATTGACGACGTCAATAACCTAGATATTAATGAAACACTGGATACTGGGAATACGCTATTGAATCATGCTGGTTCCAAACTAAATGCGACTGGGAATGAAATCATGTCGCATCAGCTGACAATGGACGGTGACGGTAAGTATCAATTACGCGATATGAAGGCATTCTTCCACGATATTGCTTACTACCGTTACTCTTTTCATCCGTATCTGACGTTTTTCGAGTTATTTGCGTTTACCATTGCGATCATCTTGGTCATTATCAAGGTTTTCGTATCCATTATGGAAATCGGTTTTATTACCATGCTGGCGCAAGGTATGGCTTTATCGGATATTGACTCCGGGAAACGTAACTTAGCTTTAATACAAAAGCTGCGTGATACCTTTATCGTGTTGTTTTTAACCTCGGTAATGTTACAACTATTCACCTTCTGGACAAGTGCCCTTGCGAATCCATCAAATCAACAAAGCCCAGTGGCTCAGTGTTTCGGAATTATAGCTGGTGCTATGTTTTTGATTAACGGACCAAATATTGTGACAAGTTTGTTTGGCATGGATGGTGGAGCCCGCGGTATTGGGGCAACCCTTGTTGGTGGTGCGATGGGTCTTCGAGCTGCTGGTGGCCTAGGTCGTGGTATGGCACGGGGTGTCAGCAATGCGGCACACGCAACGGCGCATGGCGCTGCTCGTGCGGCGGGATATGGTGCTGGTTTTGCAAATGCGTTTAGGAGCAATAAGAGTAATCGTTCTAGCGGTAGTAAACCATCCATTGATGGCATTGGCGCAGAAGCCGCAAAACAAGACGCAGCGACACCTGATCTGGAAACACCAGCGACAACAGATCCAGCGCTTGGCAAACAAAGTGGCACAGACGCTAATCCAACTTCATCGAGCGTTGCTGGGCCAGATATGGCTTCGTTGAGCGGTACAGAGCCAGCCAGTGAGGCGCCAGCAGCCACGGGCCCAGATATGACTTCGCTCAGTAGCACTGAACCGGCAAGTGAGATGCCGGCAGCTTCTGGGCCAGATATGGCTTCGTTGAGTGGCACAGAACCAGCCAGTGAGGCGCCAGCAGCCGCTGGGCCAGACATGGCTTCACTGAGTGGGAGTGAACCAATGCAAGGAGATCAAGGCGAGCTTTCAAAACCTAAAACAGCACAACGTACGATGGGGCAATCGGTTCCTAAAGGGGCAAGCTTTGCGACCGGGACTAACACCCGGGGCCAATCAGCGACCAGCAACGTTGGTAGTCAGGCGGGAAACCGATCATCAATCGGGAATACTAGTCCAGATAGTGGTACGCAAGTAGAATCTGGAACGCAAGCCGTTGATACTGGCTCAGCGTCACAACAGATCCCGGCTGAGACACGGACGCTAGGTCAAATGTGGGGTGGCAGAGTCGTCCCGGCACTTGCCAAGCATTCGCAAACTGTTCGGCTGGCACAGCGTTCCTATAATCGCGGTGCTGCCATTCCAAGCAATACACGCAAAGTAATCCAAAGTGCAAAGAACTCATATCAAAATCATAATGAACAGCCAACCTTTAGGAGGTGACTTAAATGGCTCATAAGGTGATTTATTCGCGCCGTCTCATTGTCAAAGGACAATACAACAAACTTCTGACCATTCGCGATGTCTTCATTGCGGGTGCTGTTTCTGGGGTCACTTTCATTGTATTAATTGTGACAACACCCATGGCTGTCGCGCTGTTTGGGTTGATTTTAATGTTTGTGCTAACTGCAGCATTACGAATCCAATCCGGTGTACCACAAAAGAACAACTTGCAGGTTATGAAACAGTTGTTACTGCGCAAGCGGGTCATTTACCATGCAATTGACGATCCAATTAGACAACTACTATTCAAGCGAGGTGAGCATCGTGGCAACAAAGTTTGACGCTGTTGAAGCACGTAAACGCCAAAAAGAGGCAGCCAAGAAAAAGGAACGCAAGGATGGTGTTGGTCGTATTTATCCAGTTGTTGGTATCACTAATTCTGGCTACATTAAGCTGGCTCACAATGGTCTCATGTTTTATGCGGACGTATTCAAGCCCAAAAGCTTTGACTTGTTTGAACTGTCCGTTCAAGACGCAGATCAAATTGAGAGTGAGCTTTGGGGGTTACATCAACAATACCCTGGTTCGATCAAGGAACTATACATGAATTTTCCAGAGACCAACCAACGGCAACAGACTTATTTCCGGCGGAAAATTGAGCAGACTCGTAATCCCATTTATCTTGAGCTGTTACAACACGATCTAGCTGTTCTTAAGCAGCTAGAAAAAACCTATCGCAAGCTAAGCAGTTGGATCTGGTTCTTTGGCGACAGTGTGCCGGAGCTAGAAAGAAATCTCGAATTAGCTAGGCATGCATCGATGCTTTATACCTTTGAGCGTGCTGGACTTGCTGAAAAGGAGAAGATGTTACAGATGATGAATAATCCGGAGATGAGTGTTAGTGAAACTGAAGAAGCTTGATTTAGATCAGCACTTTGTTTTTAAAACGCAACCTGCAGGTGGTATTGATACGCGCAACGAACTTTATCTGAATATGGGTGATCACTATATGACGACGATCCATATTTTTGATATTCCAGAGGAGTTCAGTGACTTTTGGCTCACAGGTATAACTGAAATCCCTGGAGTGACAACAACGGTGGATACGGTCAATAATACTAAAGCCGATTTCGTCGACAATATTGCGGAGGCTATTACGGAACTGACCGTGCAATTAGATCATGCGAAAAATATTGCCGATTCTGATGAGATTCAAAATGAAATTGATCCGCTGCGATCATTGAGCTTAGCACTACGTAAAGACGGTGAGGTCATCAGGCAGACCTACATTCGAGTGTATTGTTATGCAGCAACTCGTGATCAATTGGAACGTAAAGTAAACGAAGTCGTGAAGCAGATTCGCAAAATGAGCTTCAAGGCCTCAGTCTTCCTCGGTGAAGGTATGGAAGAGTACCAGGCGATGTTTCTACCTGCTGGTGAACAGCGGTACTTGAAGAATGCGCGCGAAGGGATTCCGCTTAGCGGTGAAGTGTTAGGCTTAAGTTTTGCACATAATCAAACCTCTTTAAATGACCCGTTCGGGTCTTATTTTGGCTACACGCAGACTGGCGGAACCGTCTATTGGGATCAGTTTTTAGTCGACAAACAGCGAACTTACTACAATCTGTTTTTGAGTGGCGACCTGGGATCAGGTAAATCAACGCAGCTCAAAAAGATTATCTGGGAGCGCGCGATTCGGAGTGACCTGGTGCGTATTTTTGATCGATCTGGTGAGTTTAGAGACACGGTGCACGCTCTAGGCGGGAAGGTCGTTAGTTTAGATGGTCGTGACGGCACAATCAATCTATTGCAGGTTTATCCAAGTGTGACCGTGGGTGATAGCAACGAAGTTGATCCAGTTGGCAGCTACAAAGCTCATCTCAAGGACTTGAGTGTGAAATATCGCTTGTTTAATCACGACGCTAGCGGGCAGGAGGCACAATACTTCGCAACCCAGTGCGACGGCTTGTATCGTCAACTAGGGCTTCTGGGCGACAGCATTGGCTTAACTCAGAAGCCTTTTATTACGGAACGAGACGCCAATGATTATCCCACGCTCAGTCAACTCATTGACTTTGTTGATCAAAAACGCCAAAACCGCACAGACGATATGGAAAAGAAACTGCTAGATCATATCTATGTCACCCTTAACAATTTGCGGAAGACTTATGGCGAATTGTTTGATGTGCATTCTACCTTGCCTGATTATGACGGGGAGTTGGTGGTTTCCTATGACCTTTCAGCGCTTGCAGATTCTTACCCAGAAGAAGTACAGGACTTGCAGATTTATAATGCGCTGATCTCAAGTTACAACGTTTGTATGAAACAAGGACGGATTGAAAAGAAGGCGTTTGATGACGGTGAGCGATCGCTTGAGGATATTCACCACTTCTTATTGGTCGTTGATGAATGTCACACTTTGTTGAACACCAACAAGGCTTATGTGGCCGATCTGTTTGTCCGAATCATGTCAGAAGATCGTAAAGCCTTTGGCGCCATCTGTTTAGCAACACAGCGGTTGGAGCGAATGTTTCCTAGCGGTGATAATGCGCAAGACCGAGACACAGTCAGCGCCATTAATGCGCTCAGGCAGATTTATACCTTATGCCAATACAAGATTGTTTTGAAGCATGATGCGACAACCATTGGAACAGAAAAGAACCCACGTATTTTGCGCCAGTTGTTAGGTGATATTCTGTCACCTAGCGAGTTTTTACAGATTCCTAAGTTTGACAAAGGTGAAGCCATGTTCCTCCTAGGATCTGAAAAACTGCATATGCACTTCCAGGTGACGAAGCAAGAACTTGCCATCTTCAAGGGTGGTGCCTGATGTGAAAACTCTTAGCAAACGTTGGTTGTTGCGTTTGATCTTTGGAAGCTTAAGCAGTTTCGTACTGCTTTTTGTTTTGTTCATGGTCCTCATTGCAGCCATGTTTGCTGGGTTGAACGATAAGAAAGGTGGCGGTAGCGACTGCGATATTACCGGTAGCATTTCGGCCACGGGGAATTTCAACAAAGACACCTATCAGCAAGCATGGGCCAAATATTTTACGAGTGGCGTGCTCAAAGATGAAGCGGACTACACTATCAAAGCAGCCAACAAGGCAGGCGTTTCGCCTGCTCTTTTTGCGTCCATCATGGGACACGAAAGTGGGTGGGGAAAAAGTTCGGCCGTGCGTAATCAAAACAATCCGTCAGGCCAGATGTCAGGTAGCACCATCATTTCATATCCGACTATTGAATCAGGCATCGACGCAACGGCGGCCACCTTGCATAACCTGGTTGTCGAGCGACAGTTATCAACGGTTGAGAAGCTTGGTTCGGTCTACTGTCCTGTGGGTGCGGCTAACGATCCCACGGGACTGAATGCCAGCTGGGTACCATCCGTCAAAAAAACAATGCTTGAATTTGGAGCAGATGCCAGTGCCACATTGGCAACGACGTGCAACTCTGGCGCTGGAAGTGTGGGTAACGGTAGTGCCATCATTACCGAAGCGAAGAAATATCTTGGCGTTCCTTATGTCTGGGGTGGCAAATCTCCAGCGACTGGCATGGACTGTTCCGGCTTTGTTGGTTACGTCTTAATGCAAGTCACGCATAAATCTTACCCACAATACACGGTGTCACTGGAAAGCAAAGGTACGATGCTATTCAACGGCGGCAAACCTGTCATGAGTGAATTACAGCCAGGCGATATGATCTTTTATGGTGACCACGGCGCGTCACATCATATTGCTTTTTACGCTGGTGATGGTCAAGTGATCGAGGAACCTGAACCCAATGACGTCTGTCACATTCGTCCCTATAAAGACTATGAACCAGACTTTGCAGTCAGACCATAGAACAAGGAGGTAAACATGAATCGTAAAACAATGCTGGTAAGTGTCATGATGATTCTTGCACTTGGTGCCGGTGTCTATGGCTGGACGTCAGCCAATACAGCCAACAAAAATATTAGTCAGCAGAAACAAGAACTCCGTACCATGGCATCTAAAAATGGATCATTAGAGACGCAATTAGAGGCGCTCAAACTTTCTAACCAGGCCGATCGTGCGTCAAATCAAGCTGACAACGCTAGTAAAAAGTCGACTACGACATCATCTCAATCAGACAACCTAACAGACACAACACAGAAGATTACAGCAATGATGAACGGTCTCTTGCAAGGCATGTACTCGCCTAAAACGGCCACCACAATGGGTCAGTATGAAGCCATGAAACCTTACCTAACGGGTGAGGCGATCCAGACTTTCATGTCTGATCGTGACACACCCATTAGCGCGAATGGGTTCCAAGAATCGACTATTAACGACCTGCGCATTTTTGTCACGCCACAGGGTGATGACTACTTGTTAATGGCACGTTACGAACTTGGTAACAACAAGACGAACACAAATAAGAAAACCACGATGGTTTTTCAAGGGACGGTCAGGAAGGTCAGCAACGACTACAAGTTAGCTGCCTTTGATTCTAACCGCGCACTATCGGGGGTGACACCGTGAAACATCCGTTTAGACATTTCCTCATCAATGCTGTTATCGGTATTGTCATCGCTACGGCTTCTTTATCAGCGCTCTATGTTTACGCACCGAAGGCAATGATCAATGTGGCAACACCAATCACCATCAATGCACAAAAGAAGGATCAATATATTCTTTACTACAGTCCTACGTGTTCAGTGTGCCAGCAAGTTTATCGCACTTACTTCTGGCGTTCAGTAACCGGACAACTCAAGTTTGCCAGCGTTGCTAATGAGCAAAACAAGGAAGCGGCAGCTGCGTTAGGCATCACGAAGGTACCGACCCTAGTTCATTATAAAAAGGGCAAAGTGGTGACACAGTATACGGGTCATCAAGAGCAGCAAATTGACAAAGTGCTGGCTGGTGGTAAGGCAGGTGAACATTAAAATGATGAATCAAGGTATTCACTTTCAAGACAAAAACAAGTACAGTCTCCGCTACGTCAAGCTGCTGGGTATTCTTCTAGCAGCTTTTTCTTTGCTCATTTTTGCGATCGTTTTATGGCCTCGTCAAACCGACAACAAACAAATCAGTCTTGGTCAGACCTTCGATCAAGGCAACAACCAGTTTCAATTTGCTGGAGTCGATACAGACAAGCAAAACGCCGCCATGTACTTCTATGTTACCAAGAACACCATTGACCCACTGGCACCTCTAACAACTGTCGTCGTGACTAAAAAGACACATAGCGGCAGTGACTTCCATACCCAATTGAAACAGATCGCTGATGATTATTACGTGGTCAAGCTTAAGAAAAGTGCGATCAACAATGGCCGCTTGTTTGTCAAACTAGGTTCCAAAAAAGACTTGTCAGGGGTCACGAGTACCATTGATTTTGTTCTCCTAGACCTTCGCCATCCTACCAAGGTGACGTCCCTAACAGAAGGCATTTATCTTAAAAACTACCTCAAGATTTTGCGCAGCAACACGACCAACCGAGTCGCTTCCTTAGAAAAGAAGCTTGTCCAATACAATCATGATCTGAAAATTTTGAAGACTAGTTTAGCCCGTCAGAAAGACACCGCCAACTTACAAGTCGGCGAGCAAAAACGAGCAACTGAACAACGCATGACGCAAACCGAGACGAATATACAAGACAAGAAACAGGACATCAGCGATACGCAAAGTGCCATTAAAGTGGCGCAAAGCAACCTTCAAAGTTACGAGAAGCGCTATCAGCATTACGCTGATCATTGAGTGCGCATGTGCGTTTGCAACGATCGCATCTCCAAGAGTGCACTTGGTGTTACAGTCAATGCGTTATTGAGGTGCGAATGATGTAACACCAAAAATGAGTCCGCACTCACCGTCAACCTCAATTTTTGCTAAATGTTAAATATTGCAAAAAAATCCAACACTGATCTCTGTAAGTCAACTGGCCGTAGGGACTATTACCTGTCGTCAAATGTTGAATTTTCTTCTAAAATCCAACATTGCCTATTTTGCTAATGTTGGATTTAACGTAAATATTCAACATTCCCTCCGGAACGTGACCCCACCATAAATCAAACCGCACTGCGGTTTAACCCACTTTTGGGGTCAGATTTACCTTATGCTCTTTCTTTATTTAGGGGCGTGCCAGATCGCCTTCAAAATATGTTTGTTCCGATCGGGCCGTTTTTGAGGTCGGTTGGTTCGCAACTCATATTTTTCTGCTCGTTTGCCTAGTGAAAAACGTTCACGTTTTGACTAAAGTAGTCGCAATCGTTTACCAAAAATCGTCCGGTAACGTGATGCAATTTCGACGTTGTAATGGATTTCCAGATGACAATTCATCATCACTACGAAGGAGGTTTTGAGATGGATAAACAAAACGAAACACGTCGAGTCATGATTACCTTGAGCGATCAGGCAATCGCAAAGTTGGATCAGTTGGTAGCTGAAAAGCAACGGAAACTAAATCAAAATCCGGAGCTTGCTAAGTACAACCTAAGGGTCAACAAATCAAATATTTTGGAAGCGTGGCTATCACATCAGTGACGTTTTCGTTGGCGTCATTATTTTAAAGGAGGAAAAAAGAATGCCAGAATTGAAAGTGAGAGACTTATCTGAGCAAGATTTGGCGGGTATTGAATCCGCTGCTAAACGTGCTCATCTATCACGAGAAGCCTATCTTCGCGAACTCATTCATCATGACGCAACCGGCCACTTGCTCAGTGGTGATGTGTCAGATTTGCGCGAACTAACAAGACAGATGGCAGTCATCATTGAGCAAAATACGAAAGCCTATCTTGACTTTGTTGATGCGGTTAGGAGGTTGAGGTTGCCTAATGAGGATTAGAAAAACAGTGACTTTGGATTCCAGCCTTGAAGGCTTCGCTAATCCAGAGGACGTTCAAAAATATATGGATCAGAATGATCTAAAAACTTTAAGTGCTGCCCTCAAGTCTTTAATGGATGAACACCATCAACTGAGCCAACAAGTTACTCAGCAACAACAACTAGTCCATGAAATTGTGCAGGAGGTTATGAAGCAGCTCAAACCCACCACAAAGAAAGTGACGATGACCGATCGTAACATGTTGGTCTTGCTGAAACTATTTGACGGTGTTGTCGTTCAAAACGGCTGGGATAATTTGCCCATTCCCGATGACACAATGAAGCCAACAACAGTTGCTCGTCAGATCGTCAGTGACCAGATTAAGACCGAGTACATTCGCCGCCAAACGAACCAAGTACACCATCGAGGTGGTGGTGCTGATGCCTAATCGTGTATCACCTGGCATTGTCAATGTGACCGATTTTGTCGCAGCCCATGCCAAAAAGTTTGGCAGCTACATCAACTACATTGATCGAGACGAGGCGATTCGGATTGATCACTTTGACCAACAAAACATTCTGTCAGTTGACGGCTACAACCACTACATGGAGAATCCAAAAAAATCTTCCGGCATCTTCACTGATCAATACGATCATCTAATACCAACACAACGCGTTCAGTTAAAGAAACAATTCACCGTGGCACAAAAACATCAGTCGGTCATGTGGCAGTCCGTATTCAGTTTCCGTAACGACTTCCTAGCTGAAAACAATGTCTACAATCTGAAGACCAAACAATTAGATGAAGCTAAGTTGCGTGACGCTACCCGGGTCGCCATGCACGACTTCACCAGCAAGATGGGTATGGCACATTCGGCTATTTGGTCTGCCGCGATTCACCGCAACACAGACAACATTCATATTCATGTTGCCATTGTGGAGCCACAACCTACCCGTGAATGGAAACGAGTTACAGTCGAAGGTAAGCACGGTCAAACCTATCAAGAATGGCAGCGCAAGGGTTATGTGCCTAAGAAAATTTTGAACCATTTCAAGGCGGCATTTGCTAACGAAATGGTTGATCGCGATCGTTCACTTGCACGAATCAGTGAACTCATTCGTCAACGACTACAACCCGATCAGCGTTCTGTTTGGCGTCATCAGAGCAGCCTAGACTTTACCGTTAGGTATCAAGAGCTGGTCAAAAGCTTACCCCGTGATCGGCGTCTTTGGAAGTACAACAACAATGCCATGCAGCCATATCGTGAGCAGTTAGATGCCATGTCGCGAAACTATTTGATGCGTTGTAAGCCAGAAGAGTTGGGCGAATTTAAACAACTACTCGCACAAGAAACACGTTTCCGTGAAGCCTTGTATGGCAGTGGCACAAAAGAAGCTAACCGTGCGCAAGACTACACCGATAACAAGCTACATGAGCTGTACGCTCGGATGGGTAACAGCATTTTAAAAGATATATCAGCTTATCGTTCTGAGCAGGAAGCAGTCTCTAAAACGCAGCATCAACCATCAGTAGCCAATCACTTGAATGGCCTACAAAAGATTTTCAGCGCCGATATCAAGGCACAGCGGTTAGCCAAACGCGAATATCAAAGACGCCAGGCTGATCAGGATCGCGAACGCGAAAAAGACAAGAAGAAACAGGAACAACAGACGCGCTTTTACTAGGGCGTTTTTTGTTTGCCTTCTATATAGAAAGGAAGATGGTTATGCCACCTATTTATGCAGATGAAATGCAAGTGCTCGGTAGTGAGCTGCCTGTCATTGATAGATTAGATGAGTATCCAACTTTTAGCTTGCAACCAACGTCCATCAAAATGAGACAGGTCGCTTGGCAGCGGATTACCGACAATCAGTATCGACCGTTATACGCTTTGGAGCCGATCATCAAACCAGTTCCTGGTGCAGAAAACAACGTCACATGGGAGGAGGATGGTGAAGATGGCGAGGACTAAAGCTGAGATCAAAGCCTGGGAACATGAGATGGCGCAGCGAGCCACAGAACAATTGAGCGCACTTGCTGATACTCAAAAGTTTAAGCAATACCTTCGGCAAAATGCTGCCTTCCATGGCTACTCTGTTCGTAATGTGCTCTTGATTAATATGCAGCATCCTAATGCAACGCGGGTTGCCGGTTTTAAGCAGTGGGACAAATTAGGTCGTCACATTCGCAAGGGTGAACACGCCATCAAGATCACCATGCCAATCGTTAAGAAGCTCACGTCAGAAGAACAGGTCAAATATAAAACGACCGCTGAACGAGCAATTGTTGGTTATCGCTACGGCTCAGTATTCGATGTCAGTCAAACCAACGGCAAAGCTTTACTATCCGCAACAGATTTTATTAAGGAGCGGTTGGGCGATCACCAAAACGTGGAGCGTTTATATCACGCTGTCGTCGATGCCATTAATACCGAAGGTCACGTTAAGGTCAGTGAAGCCCCTATTGATGAACCGGGTGTTCGTGGTTTCTTTCGGCCGTCTACCCAAGAAATTGTGATTAGTCCACAAGAAACAGATGCGGCTATGAAACTCAAGACGCTGTTTCATGAGTACGGCCACAGTCAGCTACATGGCATTGGTCAGGCATTTGCTGATCGACCACGCGCTTGGAAAGAAGCGCAAGCCGAATCTGTTGCTTACATTGCCATGCAAAACATTGGCATCGACACTGGTGACTATTCATTAGGATATGTGGCCACTTGGGCGAAAGATCCTAAAGTGATGGCACAAGCCCTCAAAGAAATCAATGAGGCCAGTGTGCATACGATCGAGCTGTCTGATCAAGCTGCTCAAAATTTGGACTTTGATCAAGCACAGACTACAGAAGCAACGCTTAACGATGCTCCGGAACAAACAACAAACCTCAATAGCGGTAAACGTGAGCGTTTGACGCAATCTGAAATTGATCGTGCCCGTAAATTGTCCTTAGTTGATATTGCGCGTAGTGCTGGCATTGATCTCAAGGAGGATTCCCGCGATTAATACCGCGGTGTCGATCACGACTCCTTAGTTATTGATGCAAAAAAGAATCTATGGAAATGGAACTCCCAGAATTTAGGTGGTGGTGCGATTGAATTCGCCACCACCTTTTTAGACCAGAAAGGCTTTTATCAAGCTGTCAAGTTTCTTAATGCTGGTCACTACGGTGAAACAAAGATTCAGACCGCGCCTAAGGCAGCCTATCATAACTACTTAAAACGAGCTGATAGCTTTGATCGAGCGCGGGATTACCTCACCATCGCCAGAGGGATTAATCCTCATCTAGTTGACCGCCTGTACCAAAAGGGCCTCATTTTTCAGGACTCACAAAACAATCTGATCTTTCAATGGGCGCGAAATGGCAAGGCCGTTGGCGCAAGTATTCAAGGCACTGAAATTGATTTTAAACAATACGGTAAACGTGGCACGCAAAAAAAGATCGCCGCAAACTCGCAATCTGATTTTGGTTTCAATTTTAGTTTGGGGAAACCCCAAGACTTGTATGTCTTTGAATCACCGATTGATGCGTTGAGTTACTGGACACAACACCCAGAGCTAACGAATTGCATGATTGCCTCAGTTGATGGTACCAAAGTTGAAAGTGTCGTGAATATGGCGGTCAATATGTATAAAACAAAAGGGCAATTGCCAGCCACTATTTATGTTGGCTCCGACAATGACCCTGCCGGTCATCAGCTTTATGACAAGCTGCAAGACTCCATCTTAGCTAATACCGAGGCTGAGGTAACTACTTTTAAGCCGCTCTTTCCACAGGATAATGCGATCACTCAGACAACTTACCAAGGCTTGAAACAAGCTGCAGATCAAGCGGGCATTGACTGGCGTGAATTGGCAGCAGCAGCTAAAGCAACAACCAACCTTTCAACGAACTACCAGCAGGCTTTTCCGCTGCCACAAGCCATTGCCAAAAGCAGCGTGCTCATCAACACCGGAAAAACTAACTTTAATTCAGATGAGGCTTTACTAACCGCAGCAAAATTCATCAAAGCTAATCGCACCGATGATAACAAGCCTAATTGGGACGCCATTACGAAAAAATTAAATCCTGGTATTGAGGATCATGACCGCGACCATTTAGCAGCAAAATCTTCTTACTACAACACACGTTACCAGGCTGACAATGGCATTTTGCCGGTGACTAAAATTGCTAAAGACTGGAATGAGTTAGCTAAGTTGGCCCAACACCCAGCAGCAATGGATCAGCAGTTAGAACAAACCTATCGTTGTCAGGATGGAAAAACGGCCCAACTAGTTGATAAGGGTCAGGACGAATTTGCGCTAGTGGATACTAAACAGCCTGATAAAGTTGTGGGCTACTTTGAAGCCAACGATCCTCAACAGTGCGCCTATCTCATTAAGCAGTATGGGTACAACGCTGTAGACAAAGAAGATGAGCAGAAGTATCAACAAACGCAGCCGGTTAAGCCCCAACATCAGCAGAAAAAACAACGTGCATCAGGACTAGAGCAAAGTATGTAATGCCCTACCTGCTGGGTTTCAGTCGAGCTGGCGACGAGAACGGCTGGGTTTTGCCGTTCCGTTGCATCATGTTGCCGAGATCGGATTGAATCCTCGCGGCAGGCAGATGCCCGAAGCGCGTGGGCGGGGCAGGCGCCCCACGCTTCTCGGCCTTGGCCGAAGAGGCTTTTTTTCGGTAGCAAATAGCTGTATGCCTTGCGCCTCTAGGAACGAAGCCAATTATATGCTATACTAGACGTGGCAGAAAAGTTAAAGACGGTGGCGACTTCCGTAGATTGGAGGTGGTGCTTATGGTGTAAAAACCAACGTACCACGATACCAACGAAAGGAGAAGCCTTGTGTCCATTTCGGACGCTTTACAGCTTATGCTAGGGTTCGGCACGTTTGTCGTAGCCCTGATAGCATTAGTTGTTGAGCTGATTAAAAATCAGCAAAAAAAATAACCGTCTTCGCTTTGGCTAGCTGACGGTTATTTAACCTAATAGTTACCGCCGTCTTAAACGGCTCTGCTAGGGGAGCACTCTTATGGGGGTGCTCCCTGTTTGTATTCTCATTATAACAGAAAAAGCACAATCTGACTAGATTGCGCTTGCACTCTTTAAGTCTTGGTAGCACCTTCAAAGGCATTCTTGATGTTTGGATTGAGTAGCGGTGCTTGGTTACCAGTAATGTTGCTAGAAATCATCTGCAGGGCGCTTAATTCATGCGCACTGGCTTTGTCAGGCTTAACTCCTAATTCAATGCACAAGATAGCAAGTACGAACCACTCTCGATTACCTTTGTTGAATTCAGCAAGTGTTTTGTAGTAGGCATTGACCATATTCACAGCCACGACCTCTTCAAGTTGCTTCGTCAGAAGTTTCTTGTATTGTTTCTTAGGTACCACAGTCTCGTTGTAACAATAAGTCATGTCCTGCATGGTCTGGTCGAGTTTGTCACATGGCTGTTTCACAACTTCGTCGTAGGCAGTTTTCACGGTTAAAGACCTCTTTCGATTTCTGTTCCTTGCCGAATATAAGCATCAACGAGTTCTAACGCGTGACGCAAGCGATTAAAGGTATCGCTGTCCAGTTCTTCAATGACTTCACTCAATGCGACTTGTGCTTGTTGTTGGTCAATCATGGTCGTCACCTTCTTCCAGTGGAACAACTTCACAATTCGGGTTGAGCCATTTAGCAAATTCTTTTGCGGCGGCCTCGGTTTCAAATCGTTTCGCCTGTGTTTCGTCCCGAACGTAAGCCACCTCATCAAACTCATCATCATCGTAGGTAGCATGGTGAACAGCTTGCGCGTAAAGTAAGCCCATTTTGACTCCCCAAACGCTCTTAGGAAAATGTAGCCCTTCGGCTACAACATCTGGTTCTTCATTCATCTCTCCGGGTTCAACAATGACGCTATCGACTAAATCACTCTCGCGCAGTTCAGGATTTTGGCTCAAAATGAAATCTGTTGCGAGCCGCTGTAGGTCTTCGTCCGTCGCGTCTTCACTGGCGTAAACCATAATAAAGTGAGGATGATATTCGATTTCGTCAATGCTGACTTGATAGAGCTTTCCTTTTGTCATTGTTTACACTCCTTTATGCAACTGCTAGTTCTTCATTGAAATCATTAGCGTACGCTTCCGTCACACCGACCAACTGCCAAAAAACTGGGCCGCTAGTTTCGTGAGTGAAGCTGAACACTATGTCTTCATCAACAAGTGCTCGTGGTGTTTTAGCAAAGCGAAAGCCTAGCACAAGAGCATTACCTAGTTGTGGGTCGTCGTGTAACTGGACAAGTTCAGCACTCACGTAGTTGCCGGCTTCTCTCGTTTCCTTTATCCAAGCTTCCAGAACATTAGGTTTGTAAGTATTTCTAATATCAATCATGGTAGCCTCCTATTTGATAACCTGAATGCTGATGTGTTCGTCCATAAACTGTTGTGCTGGTTGGTTGATGAGCTGATATTTTGCAAATACGCGGGTCTTCGGTGAAAGTTGAGCTAGTAACTGGTCAGATACAACCGCCGTCAGCTTGCTATCGCCTAGCATAAGTGCTGTCACTAACAGCTTCTTTTCATCGTGAGTTTGATTAGGCGTAAGTAGGAAGTCTTCGGTAACGTAATAAGGTGTATCGCACCCGTTGGCATAAAAGGCTAGGCGTTGGTTGCCGTAACGGTCTCTCTCAATTTGACTGGTCGTTTGACTTTTAACAGCAATTTCTTGAATGTAAGGACGTAACCCCTCACTCAATTTAGCGTGTGTTCTTTGTCCATTTGGCCAACTGTCAAAAACACTCTCCTCATCGTCTTCAATCATTGGCAGGTAAAATGGTAATTTCTCCATTGCTGACACCCTTTCTACCGGCGGTTTTTGAAGCCGCCTTTGATGTAACAGGCACACCAGCTACGGCAGGAAACGCAAGGGTGAGCGTAGCGAAAGTGGCAAAAATTTGTGGAGTGTTCTTTGCGAAACAAAATTTTGCCCGGCCCTTGTTTTTTCTGCTAGAGCTGCTTAGGAACTTGTTCCTTAGCAGCTTTGTTGCTGGTTGAATGCGGAATCAAAGCAAGGCAAAAACCGGCAGTAGAAAGGTTCCTGCGGGCTTGCCCGCGTGGCGGCACGCCACAAGCTTTATGCATAAGTCTTGCATGATTTGCACGATAGCAGACAACCGGCAACCAATCGGGTTTAGGTACAAACTGGACTTGCCAGTTACCTACCCTGAAACGACAAGACGTTGCCGGGGCGTGCGGGTCGGCCTAGGGCCCGCCGCCCCTACGCAAACTAAGCCTTACCGGGCGTTATTTGCTCAGCAAGGCCACCACAACGAATCAGAAAGGACTTCAATATGAAATTAACAACAAAATGGTTTTTAGCCCTCAGTACAGTATTAGCAATTAGTATCAGTGGTTGTTCAGCCGTTCAAGGATCGAACACAAGTCAATCAAGTACAACCAAATCCGCTGCTTCCTCTGCTACATCGACGAGGACTACTGAGACTGCGCAGACAAACAGTGATCTTGCCAACTTGCCATTTGATCTGACAAAGTACCCGCAAAACTACACAACGCTTAATCAAAACGTTCCAATCTTCGTAAATGGTTTTAAGCAAACAGTAGCTGCCGCCCAGAAAGCGAAAACCACACGCGCTCAAACTTACTTTGAAGGCTTGGATGATCTAGGAAGAACGCAAAGTGTTTCTGCCATTGTGACCTACAGTATAATGCACAGTCACGCAAGCTCTGTACGCAAGCGACCAGCCTTTCCTAAAACCACGAAGGTTGCCGGTGAGTACGCTGATGGCGTGTATAACAAAAACCTGCAACAATGGTTTGGCCGCAGCAACAATAACCGAATGGTCCAACTTAACGGTTATCGAGGTTATCTGTATAATAAAAGCCACCTGTTAGCGTGGTCGCTAGGTGGCGATATGCAGACTCATAATGTGATTCTTGGCACTCGTGCTCAAAATGTTGGTACCAATGACCAACGAAATCCCGGGGGTATGGCTTACACAGAAACTCTGACGCGCAATTATCTTAGCTCACACCAAGACGATGCGGTCGCTTATCAGGTTATTCCCGTGTACGTTGGCCAAGAACTGGTACCGCGTGGCACACACGTTTTGGTGCAGTCGATTAACAATCCATCACAGTTTCAAGCTAATGTCTGGGTCTTCAATACGCAATCAGGGGTAACTATTAACTACAATAACGGCTCATTTCAACTGAATGGAGAGTGATCGAATTGAATCGTGAAGTGGTTCGTAAACTAGTCCAAGTCTATATCGACAGGAACAAGCTTAGCAATCCAGAATTTGCCAAACAAGCCAAGATCAATGATCGGACTGTACGTCGCTTGCTAAACTCTGAGGATAGTATTTCTGACCAAACCTTAGAGAAAATGGCGGCTGTTTGCGAAAAACGTAAATTTGCCGTCATCGGCTTTAGCACGGGGAAGATTTATTTTCGGGGTGAACATCACGCTGACTGCACCCGGTGGATCAATGAACAAGCAGTCCAGATAAAAAAAGCCCACAGCCATAAGAAAATCGCACTTAATATGAAAGAACCAGTGATCATTCAGCGCTTGCCATTTTCATCTTAGAACCCGTCTAGTATCTTTTAAGAACTATCTTT
>NZ_BACQ01000065.1 GCF_000260435.1 Lacticaseibacillus zeae DSM 20178 = KCTC 3804
GCAACAAAAAACCTCCAGCTACCCAGGCTGAAGGCATGCATGAGGGAAGTAAATGTGATTGCAAGGGTGGCTTGCCTTGCACGATCAGTATAGCAGATGAGTTTATCAAATACGTAAAGCTCTGGTACCGGATTTGTACAGGTTTAAAAAAGCAACAAAAAAGCCGACACTTTGCCGGCCAGTTAATTAGTCTTTTTTATCTGTGCTGAGCTTGCTTTTCACATCATCTACTGTGTCTTTAACAGCATCTTTGGCATCATCAAGCTTTTCCTTGGCTTTACCAAGTATGCCTTCTGCTTTGCCCTGTGTTTCGCGAGCTTTATCACCTGTTACTTTGCCTTCAACTTCTTTTGCTTTACCGGAGATCTTGTCCTTGGTGCTGTCGACTTTACCATCTAAACTCATAGATATTACCTCCTTTTAACATCAATTATCATATAAGCTTATACAAAGTGCAACAAAAAAGCCCTCAGAGACCAGTCCAAGGGCCAAAAGGATGAAAAAACGAAACGTATGTGTGAATAGTAGCAATTGACTTGGAGGAGAACGGCTACTGCTCACGACTACATAATAGCACATTCCTTGTATAAGTATACTAAAAAAGCCCTCGGTTGGGGGCCGAGAGCTAGAAGATTAGGGTAGTACCGAGGAGTGAAAATGAGTATTTATCTGGAACAATTTAATTTTAGCTTATTGAAATCTTTTAAGCAACAAAAAAGCTCTCGGGGCCGAATCCGAGAGCCACAGGAACAACGGAAGTTCTTTATCAGAAAGTAGAGCAGCGTCATCAAACTGCTCACGGCCATTATATTTCGGGAGGCGAGTAGATGCAATGGACAGATGAACAGATCGGTGACATTAGGAAGCTCGCCTCTGAAGGCTTTACAAGACGCGAGACAGCCGACAAACTTGGAATTAGCTATGATGCGCTTCAGGGAAAAGCAAGACGGCTTGGGATCGAGTTCCAGAAGCCACTGAAAAATGAATACGATTCAGACGGCACAAATAGGGAGACACCGTCCGCTGACAGAAAAGTCGCTCTTAATGCTGATGGTAGTCAAACAGTCACGG
>NZ_BACQ01000064.1 GCF_000260435.1 Lacticaseibacillus zeae DSM 20178 = KCTC 3804
GAGCCAAAAAAGTACGCCGCAGTCAAGGTGGCTTATACGAAAACCAATGCGCGCGTTTCGAATTTGATCGCAGCGTTGAGTATTTTCTGTCAAGTGATGGTCGATATCATGACCAGCATACTTGCGATTCTTGGCGCCATTCCGCTTGGGGCGATTAGTTCAACCGGCAGTATTGCCGCCAGCATTTTTAACTCACTGTCGAGCCTAAGCAATGACACCGTGCAAATTAAGGCGACTTATCCCTTATTTGACAAGGTTAGCGCGGGTGTTTCAAAGAAATTGCCATCTGCGGAAAAAACGCCAGCACCTGTTTTTCACTATGCTCTGAGGGTTGTTGATCTTAGCTACACGATTGGCGGGAAAAAGATTTTCAGTCATTTGAATCTCACGTTTGCTCGCGGTGGCAAGTATGCGATTATTGGCCGCAGTGGGGTGGGCAAAAGTACCTTGCTGAAAATTCTGGACGGACAGATTACCAATTATACAGGCCATGTTTATATCGATAACAAGGACTTACGAACCATGAGCATGGCGGAGTTAACCAAGGTTTCACAGTACGTTGACCAAAACGTTTATTTATTTAATGATTCAGTGGCAAACAATACATCACTGTGGGAAAGCCAGTTGCGGTCTAAGCATCGCCTACAAGAAGCTTTTTCAAAGGCAAAAGTCGATTTTGTTAAATTCCCGGACCAAATCATTCAGGAAAATGGTCAGAATTTATCAGGCGGTCAGAAGCAACGCCTGGCTTTGGCAAGATTCTTCTATGCACCAAAACCCATTGCCTTTGTTGATGAAGGGACGTCGGCGTTAGATGCTAAAACGGCTAGACTTGTCACTGAGGAGTTCTTGAAGGATCCTGATATGACGCTGATTGAAGTGAGTCACCATCTCGATCATGAGCTAAGAGGTGCGTATGATCAAGTCATTGATTTAGGCGCATAGGAGTGGATACTGAGGGGCTTTTATATTTTAGGACGCAGTAAGCAAACTAAAAGGAGGCTAAGGAAATCCTCAGTCCTCCCAAGATCGAAAAGTCATTTTGAATGGAATGAAACTAACTTCTCACCGCTTCAACTTATCCATATCCGCCAGCGGACTGTTGTATAGTTTCGCGTAAAAGCCACCAGCTGCCAGTAACTGCTCATGTGTGCCAGATTCAATGAGCCGGCCTTGGTCGATGACGAGGATTTTGCTGGCGTGGCGAATGGTGGAGAGGCGGTGGGCGATGACGAAGCTGGTGCGCTGCTGCATGAGGCGGTTCATGGCGCGCTGGACGTCGGTTTCGGTGTTGGAGTCGATGGAGGCGGTGGCTTCATCGAGAACGAGCACCGGCGCTTGGGCGACAAAGGCGCGGGCGATGCTGAGGAGTTGGCGCTGGCCTTGTGACAGGCGGCTGGCGTTTTCGCTGAGCATGGTGTTGTAGCCGTCCGGCAGTTGGCGAATAAACGTGTCGGCGTTGGCTGCCTGAGCAGCGGTTTCGACTTCGGCGTCGGTGGCTTCAGGACGACCCATCCGAATGTTTTCGCGAATAGTGGCGGTGAAAAGAAAAGATTCCTGCTGCACAACGGTCACCAGGCGGCGCAGGCTCGCGCGGGTGAGGTCGGTGACGTTGTGGCCGTCGAGGGTGATGCTGCCGCTGGTGAGTGGATAGAGATTTGTAAGCAGGTTCATGATTGTAGTTTTGCCAGCCCCTGTTGGCCCAACGATGGCGACCACTTCGCCTTGATGCGCAGTGAAACTGATGTCGTGAAGGACTTCGGTTTTACCGTCATAGGCAAACGAAACGTGATCGAACTGCACATTGCCGGCTGTATGGGTCAGCGTCAGTGCTTTTGGTACATCTTTTTCCGGCTCGGCGTCCACGACCTGGAAGACCCGTTCAGCGGAGGCCAGTGACAGTTGCAGGGTGTTGATCAGGTTGAGGATGTTGTTGATGGGACCGGTGAAATTGCGCAGATAAATGAGAAAAGTGAAGATGACGCCGACTGTGATGCTTGTGCCACCGTGCAGAATTGCGAGTGCGCCGGCAAATGTGATCAGCAGGTAGGCAAAGTTATTGGTCATGTTGTTGAACGGGCCGATGACGCCGGAGAAAAGCTGCGCCCGATACGCCGCGGCCGTATAGCGAGCGTTGGTTTCATTGAAGCGATCGAGCGTGTCTTGCTGGTGATCGAAAAGTTGCACCAGCTGCTTGCCGGCAACATTTTCTTCGATTTGCGTGTTGAGACTGCCGAGCGCTTCTTGTTGCACGGTAAACGCCCGCTGGGTAATCCGCGCGGCTGCCCGCGAATAAAAGAACGTCGCAACCGATGCCAAGACGACAATCCCCGTCAACAACGGACTCAGCAGCAGCATCGCAATGCCCATTCCGATGACGCTGATAATCCCGGTGTACAGCTGCACAAACGTCTGCATCAGCGCTGTGTTGATATTATCGACATCGTTGGTCAGTCGGCTCATAATATCGCCATTGTCATGGGTGTCAAAATACCGCATCGGCAGGCGTTGCATTTTAGCAAACAAATCATGACGAATAGCAGCACTGGTGCGCTGTGCGACTTTGGTGGTGATGCTGGTCTGAAAATACGTGAAAACACTGCTCAGAAAAGACATGCCTGCCAACAAACCGCTGACGATCAACAGTTCGCGTAGTCGGCCTTTGGTGATAAATTGGTCGACCACAATGCCGTTGACACGGTTACCGATGATGGTGGCTAAGGTTGTGAAGAGGGTTAAGCCAAAAACAATGAGCAATTTACTGCGATCCGCACTGAGGTAGCCCCAAATCCTGCGCACGGTTTGTTTCCAGTTCACTAAGGTTACTTTTTCCGGATGCAGGTTGCGTGGGCCGCGCCGTCCACCGATATTAATCAAGGTACTCACCACCTAACTGGGTTTGAACAAGTTGCGCGTAAAATGGCGAACTTTTGACGAGCTCATCGTGGGTGCCGCGGGCAGTGATGCGCCCGTTTTGCATGACGATGATCTGGTCACAGTCCATGATGTTCGGCACCCGTTGGGAAATGATAATAGTCGAGCGATTGCGGCGATTTTTGACTAGCGCGTCTTGAATGGCGGTGTTGGTTTCCTGATCGACCGCACTGGTGGCGTCGTCCATGACCAGAATATCCGGTTCGGGGATGATCGCGCGGGCCAGATTCAGGCGCTGGCGTTGGCCGCCGGAAAAATTCTTGCGGCTTCTTCGACTGGTGCGGTGTAATCCGTTCCGATGAATTCCGTGGCACTGGCGATGGCGACACCTGATGCAAGTTGCGCAGGTGTGGCTTGCGGGGCGCCATAATCCAGATTGCGTTCAACGGTTCCGGAAAAAAGCAACGAATTTTGCAAGGCAACGGTGATCTTTTTGTGCAATGAGGCCAAGCTGATTTTCTGAATATCGGTGCCGCCGATGGTGATGCTGCCTTGATAGTGCTCGTAAAGCCGCGTCAACAAGGCGATGAGCGTGGTTTTGCCGGAGCCGGTCGAGCCGATAATGCCAAGCCACTGACCGCTGGGAACAGTGAGGTTGATGTCATCGAGAATCGGCCGACTTTTGGAAAAGCCAAAGGTGACATGGTTAAATGCAATGATGCTGTCATTCGGGGCAGCCAGCGACCCAGTGGCCTCGGTCCCGGCTTCTTCGGCCAAAACGGCACTGACCCGCGCACTGGAGGTAACCGCCCGCGAGAAGGTGGTTATGAGGTTGACGGTGTTGGTCATGGCGGTGGTGATTTGAATCATGTAGTTCACAAATGCCATGATTTCGCCGGTTGTCATACTGCCACTGATTGCAAGATTGCCACCGTACGCCAAGGCGGCGACCACGGCGAGGTTCAAAACCAGCATAATCAGCGGCGCCAAGGTAACCGTCGCGAGTACGGCGCGCTGGCTGATCTGCTGCAGGTTATGATTTTCGGTGTTGAACTGAGTGCGTTGGTGGTCTTCCAAAACATAGGCCTTGATCGTTTTGGCCCCAGTCAGATTTTCACTCATGCTGCGGTTCATCACGTCCACTTGCCCTTGCATCGCGGTATAAAGCGGCAAGGAGCGGCGGACGACAACGTAGATATAAATCGCCAGAATCGGCAAGGCGATCAGGACAATCCATGAAAGTCGCGGTGACACGATCATAGACATAACAATCCCGCCGAACAATAACATCGGCGAGCGGATCAAGCCACGGGTGAGCATGCTGACCATGGTTTGCATCTGCGTCACGTCGTTGGTAATTCGGGTGATTAAGGTTTCCGGTTTCAGCGCTTGCGGATCGCGATCGCTAACGCAATGGCCAGCATGTGGCTGCGCAGATTCTGCCCCATTTTCAGTGCCGCGTAAGATGAAAAGGCATTACAAATAGCGCCGAGCGCAAACGCCGCTACGGCAATAACTGCCATGAGGATCGCAGTTTGCCAGACATAGGTCATATCCTTGCGCGCCAAGCCGACATCCACGATCCTGGCCATCAAAGTCGGCTGCTGCAGATCCAGCAAGGCTTCACCCATAATGGCGATCGGCGCCAGAAAAAAGCTAACCCGCGCCCAGCCATGCATGTGGTCAAACAAGATTTTCAGCATGTCAATTGCCTCCGTTTTACTTATGAAGCCATTCTACGGCGGGAATGGAAAAGTCGCATGTGATTGGCTTGTTAAGTGGGTTGATGAGGGGGATGGGGGTTTGTGGATAAGTGTCGGATGTGTTTTTGGGCAGTATTGGGAAAGATCATGTTGAACGACTTGGAATCAATTAAGGACCCTAAGATTTCAAATGATCCGAAATCTTAGGGTTCTTAATTCATATGCTCAGCGGCATAGTTGCAAATATCAGCTCGTCCAGCGTTTTGATGAAACTGTGTGATGCAGTTTGCGAGTTGAAGCAAGCGCTCGGGAAATTCCGAGGAAAGTAGGCAGACTAAAAGCCGCGTTAACTTTGACGAGGAACCGCGGCTTTTAGTTGCGACATAGTCACCGTGCTTTTGACGGTTCTGCTGTTTTACGAGGGGCGTCTTGTTTGTGCAGGGCGCTCTTTACTTAGATGATATTGTAACTGGTTTGAATTCATAACTGCAACACATTTGCGTTCATACTGGTTAATCGTCAAAGAAAAACTTTCTGGCATGATATACTTAGCGAATAAGACAAATTGGTCTGATATAGTTAACGACTGCATGCAAGTGGTTTTTGCACAAGCAACCAAGTTACGTAAAAAAGGGGGGAGCAGTCAATGTTCGAAGATAAATATCACTTGACTCCTAGAGATGAAAAGTTGCTGTTTGAAAAGAACTTGGTGTCAATGATTTATCTTGCCGGAAAGTACGAAAACCTCAGTACGACTTTGTTACAAACCAAAGCAATCGTGGAAAATCTGACTGTTGACGGCGTGAAGCCAGAGGATGTTCAGACAGTGCTTAATTTAAAAGCCGCCTATCAATTTGTCATGCGCTTACACAATGTGGCAGAAATTGATACTGAAACAATCAAACAGGTTAATTTAATCGTTCAAGGCGCTGGCGAACCAGATGCTGGTCAAATCAGGACAAAATCAGTGGTCGTTGGCTTAACCAATGAGGACTATGTGCCACCGATTCCGGTCGAAAGTAATGTTGTTCAAACTGTCAACGCCATTTTACATTCGGAAACAAGCGCGACGGACAAAGCCATCACGTTAATGCTGACACTTTCACGATTACAGGTTTTTACCGATGGCAATAAGCGGACTGCTATCGTTGTCGCCAACGCGTTGATGTATCAAGCAAATGTCGGATTACTGGCGGTGCCGGAAAAGAAGATGCATTGGTATCTATCACAGTTGGCTAAATATTATAAGACCGGCCGCATTCAAGTCATCAAGCAATGGCTGTATGATCACGCGGTATTCGGTATAAACGAGTCTTGAACGGACTTGGACTTTAAATGACAATGCAGTATGCCAATTCTGATTGTTGCATAGAAACTTGTTCGCTTGACGGTAAATAAAAAACGCTTGTAACCTTTGCGGCTCTAGCGTTTGGCGTTCAAGTATGGTATAAAAATATAGCAGAGAAGTTTAATGACGGTTGGCAAATCCAATTACAAGGGAAGTGGTCGCCTATGGGGGATACACAAGCTCTGAGTGAAAGGAGAGGCCTGTTTGTCTGATGTAGATGCGATCAGCCTCATGCTAACGTTTGGCAGCTTTGTGCTGCTGCTCATTGGCACGGTGGTTGCCATCGTTGTTGCTATCATCGGCAATCAAAAAGACCGTCACTAGATTTCTGACAGGAAGTCTGACGGTCTTCTTTTGATTGTCAACCCAATGCCAGCCGTCTTAATCGGCCCTGCAGCAGAGAGAGCATCAGGTGGAACTGGTGCTCTCTTTGTATTTGTATTGTAACATGGAGGAGTTTCGGCTAGCAACACTAACTAATGGGATATAACATTTGAAGATCATATTGACACTCAAACGGAGGTAGGAAAGTTGAAACATAAAACGCTTAAGGTCATCACTGGCATTTTTTCAACCGGATTACTGTTTTTAATTCTCGTCTTTTTGACATATCGAGTTCATCGTAATGGCAGCCGTATCGGAACATTGCAATCATATCTGGCACTAATGGTCATCATGGGGGTGACGATAATACTGATGATGGTAGCAGACCGCACTTATTTGCTTATCACCGGACGTCATTTGATCAAGTCTTTCGTAGAACTGCGAGATGCCATTGACGAATTGAAGGAAGCGCTCAGAAGACTCCGGGAATAGTAGATAAAATAAAAATGTGCAGGCTTCGGCAAGCGTTTGCCTCTTTTAGTTGTTCCTTGAACTTGAGCCCTCTAAAAATTGTTACCGATAAATCCGATATTCCTGTCCAGTTTGTTTCCCCTGGACACTTTTCAAATAACCTGTCGCTGCAAGCTTTGCCGGGATAGGGATAAAACCAGCATACGAATCCTTGAGTTGTTCGTAAGATTCTTCTACAATCGTCGGGCTCACGCAATTGATCCGTAAGCCGCGCTTCAGATCGATCGCGGCTGACTTGACGAATGCCGCTATGCCACCGTTGGCCATCGCGCCTGATGCACCACCTGCAATCGGATCGTCCTTGGTTACGCCAGTGGTTAAGGTGATGCTTCCATTGTCATTGAGATGATGTTGGCCGATCAATGCAAGATTGATTTGACCGAGAAGTTTGCTAGTCACCGCAACCATATTATCTGCCGGTGTCATCGTGTCCAATGACATAACCTTGACCGCGCCCGCCACATTGACGATTGCATCAATGCTGCCAATCTTGGTAAACATAGCCTCAATACTTGCCAGATCGGCAATATCGACTCTTACATCGCCTTGATGCCGACTAGCAGTGATGACGTCATACCCATACTTTCGCAATAATTGCGCTACTTGTGACCCGATTGTCCCGTACGCACCAATCACAACGACTTTCTTCATGAAAACGACCCGCTTTCTAATAAAATTTTGCCCGTGCTTTTGCCTGATTCAAGCAATTCATGGGCTTTTCGGCCATCAGCTAACGGTAAAATAGTTGGCGGCTGCACCTTAATTGCGCCGTTTAAGACATAGCGAAATAATCTGGTGCTACGGGTCTGGCGGGCTTCAAAGCTTGTGAGATAATCCCATAAGTCACCAGTAAGCAGACTTTTTGATTGATTCAATAACTTAACAGCGTCAATTTTGGGTGGGAGCCCGCCTGCCATGCCGTAAAAAACAACGCTGCCACGATGCCCGACCAAGTCAAAACTTAGCGGAAGCGTAACGCCAACCCCGTCGAACACCGTGTCAAAATGGCCGCGTTCATGTTCAGCCCAATCTGAGTGTCGAAGGAAAACCCTTGATGCGCCTAACTTCAAGGCAATCTCTCTTTTCGCCAAAGTAGAGGTCACACCTGCTACTTGGACGCCATCGGCAATCAACATTTGGGCCAACAATTGGCCGACACCACCGCTAATACCATGGATCAATACCCGATCACCAACATGATTCCGGGCCAAGTCGTGCGCCAAAAAGTCGGCGGTCAAGCCTTGCAATCCGATGCTTGCTGCGGTTTTATCATCAATCGCTGAAGGAACACGAATGGCGTGATCGCGCGGAACGCGGACCAAAGAGGCGTTCGCGAATGGGACGTCAACGAATAAAACCCGCTCGCCCAGTGTAAAAGTCGTGACGTCGGATCCAATGGCAACAATCTGACCGAGGCCTTCATATCCATCGATAAATGGTGTGTGTGGTTCAAGGTGATAGGTTCCACGCCGCCGATAAATATCAGCAAAGTTTAAGCCAATATAGTGGGTTTGAACCAAAAGATCCTCTGATCCAATTTGCGGGTCTGGCAGCGTTCCATATTGCAATACATTCGCGTCACCAAACGTTTTGAAGAACAATGCTTTCATTCGAGTTTAGCCTCACAATCCATGGTGTTCGAACGCCACTAGGTCTTGGTGATGAGCTATCAACAACTTTGGACTATAGCGTTTTGGCTTAGCGCTGCGCTTCACAATCTGCCATAACACGGCTGCCACTTTCAAACGTTGTTGATACTGCTTTGTTGCTGGGTCCTTGAAAAAGTCATGGACAAAATGGTTCCATTCATAGCTTTGCTCGTCCGTCGTTCTAGCTAGAAAAGCATCACGACTGGATTTGGATTGTGTGTTTTTATAAACCTCAATCAAATCAGCTACAGTTAAGCCCAAAGAAGGATTAGAACGAGCTTGACGCCTAAGTATGGCCATTGTTTTGGTGAAGTGAAAATGCTGAACATTAAAATAAGCATCAAAAAATTGACGGGCAGTTTCAGTGAACGCAAAAGCTGTTAAAGGCGTTTCGAGTGTGAGTTTAGTAGTGACGTGTTGTTGCCGAGGGGACGATTCTGTCTTGCACTCTGACTGACCTGTCATGGACGCCAGCAATCGTGCGCACAGCTCAGCCTTGGTGCCATGAGTCGGCAAATGGCGTTGCCGGCATATATCAACCAATTCGGTTTTGTAGTGATAGTGTTGGAAGAAAGTCTTCGCATCATCCAAGTCTTTTTGCCTTTCCATTAACCAATCATTGTGCTGACAATACCCGTCCAAAGCTGCCATCCCAAATGTGTTCATGATGTTTTAACATTTGCGCAGCGCTCAGGGTCAGCGTATCAAAGGTCGTGTGTAAACCATGTACAATCTGCATCTGATACCCGTAATCGTGGCCGACACGGAATGCCGTATCGATACAGTATTCTGTCTGCAGGCCGCAAACCTCGATAGTCTGCACACCCGCGTGTTTTAGTAAGACGTCTAATCCGGTTTCAAAAAAGACGTCAGAATGATACTTACCCAAGACGCGATCACCAGACTGTCGTGCCAGAGTCGGTGCAAACTGCCAAGAAGAGCTGCCATAAACTAGATCCTCATCGCAATCCTGAACGAACAACAGTGCACGTTGAGCTGACCGATATTGATCAATGCGCCGATTAATATCTTTTACCACATCATCAAACCGAGCCGCCTGATTTAAACCATTTTGAACATCGATCACAAGCAAGATATCAGCTAAATCGGATCTATTCATAAGCATTACCTCCGTACAGTCTTGTGACCAGTGTACGACTCGCAATAGACGGGAACAAGTTAAGTTGCCGAGGACGCTTATAACTGCCAATCATTTACTGATTCGTTGCCCCAATATACTGAAACAGACTATTCGGTGTGTATTCAACGCCCTTAACTGATGGTTTTGTCAGGTGGACAGTACCCCATTGGTAAAGCGGAATGATTCCCTGTTCTTTAGTAATCAGCCGGTTAGCTTTGAGCAAATCGTTCTAGCGTGCTTGTGGCTTGGTAGCGTCTTTGCCCGCAGCATTGGCCATGTATTGATCATACTGTTGGCTGCTCCAGCTGCCAGAAAAATTGCTGACAGAACTGGTGTAACGGGTTAGAAAGTTTTCAGCATCCGGATAATCAGGACCCCATATGCTGGCCATCATACCGTATTGATGCGCCGTGCCCATCTGCAGCCAACTTTTCTGCGGCACGGTTTTAATCGTCATTTTGACTTTGATACCGGTTGTTGACAGATTTTGAAAAGTGCCTTGCAGATATTCAGCCGTTTCTTTTGCTGCAGGCGTGTCATTTGCTAGGAATGTAAAGTTAAGTGTTTTTTGCCCGACTTCAGCCATGCCTTGTTTGAAAAGTTTGCGCGCTTTTTTGAGGTTGTAGGTGGTGTATTGAGCGTATCCGCCTTTAAGCGATTCCTTGGCAAAGTCAGCGCCGGTTTTGGCATTGTAAAAGAGATTAGTGGTTACAGCACTGGTTGCTGGCGTTGAACCGTCGCCTAAAACTTTGTTAATAAAAGCTTTTCGGTTGATTGCCATCGATAATGCTTGGCGAACTTTGGTATTACCAAAAGCGGGCACTGCTTGACTATTCATTCTAAGATAGGTTTCCCATGGTTGCTTGATAACATGGTAACCGCTCTGACCTTTGGCGGCCTCAGCCGTTTGCCCTGTCACTGAGACATCGTCCAACTTACCGCTCTTGTATAGATTCATCGCCGTCGAATTTTCTTTGACCGCTTGATAGGTGATTTTCTTTAAATGTACGTTTTTGGCGTTCCAGTAATTGGGATTCTTAACCTCGACCCATGAATCATCGGTACCTTTCCAATTTTTCAGAATAAAAGGACCATTAAAGGTAAGCTGGGCGGAAGTCTTGGCAAAGTTTTTGCCGTATTTTTCGACAGCTTTCTTTTCAACTGGGTCAAAAGTCTGCAAACAGGTCATACTTTTAAAATATGGAATCGGTTGATCAAGTGAGACGACGAATGTGTATTTATCCGGTGCCTTGACGCCCAGTTGTGAGGCAGCCATTTTACCTGCTGTGATGGCATCAGCGTTCTTAATGCCACTCATGATAAAAGCGTAAGGGGACTTCGTAGCTGGATCGACAACCCGTTGCCAAGCAAAGACGAAATCAGCCGCCGTGACGTCGGTACCGTCTGACCACTTACTGCCATGGCGCAGGTGAAACGTGTAGGTTTTTTGGTCAGCTGACACGTCAGTTTTGACTGCCAGGTCAGACGTTAATTTGTTTCCCTTATAGCGATAGAGTCCCGCCATTGTGTCCGTTAATGTTTGGCCTGAAACGGCATCAGTGAACTGTGCGGGATCCATGGTCGCGATAATGTCGGATGTCATCGTCTTATATGTATTGTTACCACTGGTTTTTGAAGATGATTGCTGGCCGCATCCTGCCAGTAACAGCGTGATCGAGAAAGCTGATGCAATTTTTGCGAGCCGTTTCAACATGTAATCCCCCCTTTTTCTAATTAAATATAAATTCAATGATGAAACTATAACGCTTGCTTAATTGTGTCGCAAACTCAATAACTATAAGAACACTGTTGAAAAAAGCGGTTCCTTGTCAGGGAAAAGAACAGGTTGACGCTTATATTTGGACGAGTAAAATGAAAAGAAAATGAGAGAAGGCGTTAAGGTGCAAATTAAGAAGATTCAAGTATTTCGCCGCCCGATTACTTTGCATGAGCCGTTCAAAGTTGCTTTTACAACACTCTATAAACTTGAGACACTGATTATCAAAATCACCACCGACACTGGCTTGATCGGCTATGGGGAAACGAACCCACTTGAGCAGGTGACTGGCGAGAGCATTGATACGGAAGAGGTTGCCCTCAAGACCTTGTCCCAGGCGTTAAATGGGAGTGATCCGCGCAGCTTAGAAGCCATTCATGCCAAAATGGATGCCTGTTTTGCTGGCCACACTGCGGCAAAAGCAGGAATTGATATGGCTTGCTGGGATCTGCTTGGAAAAGATGCCGGGTTGCCGGTTTATCAGTTGCTGGGTGGGACTGGGAACGTTTTGACCAGTGATTATACCATCGGGATTAATTCGCCGGAAAAAATGGCGCAAGAAGCGAAACAGCTGGTCGATCAAGGATACAGAGAACTCAAGGTAAAAGTCGGCATTCAAGACGCTGATGATCTTGCGGCTGTGCAAGCGATTCGCAAGGCGGTTGGCCCAACGGTAGATTTGCGCTTGGATGCCAACCAAGGATGGACGCCTAAACAGGCTATTCGGATGATGCGGGCCATTGGCGGTGCTGCTTCGGCGGTTGAACAGCCGTTACCTGCGAACCGCTTGGATCAGATGCCGGCAGTGTGTCAGCAAGTTGATCAATTGGTGATGTTAGATGAAAGCGTCCATAATGCCAGCGATGCCTTTGCGGCGGTGCGGTCAAGCGCGTGCGATATCATTAATATCAAATTGCAGAAGTCGTCTGGTTTGTCTGGCGCTGAGCAGATTAACGCGGTGGCTGAGGCGGCTGGGATTCCGTGCATGGTGGGCTGTATGGCGGAAACGCGCATCGGCATTGCTGCGGCAGCGCATTTTGTTGCTGCCCACCAAAATGTTCAGTACGCTGACTTGGATTCGTTTCTGCTATTTGATGAACCAGCGTGGTTACGCGGTGGATTTACGGCGGATGCAGGGAAGTATAAGCTAAGCGACAAACCGGGATTAGGCATCGAATGCGATCTGTAGAAGCTGTTTGAGTTGTTGACAGTGGTCACCATAACGCGTTCACCGGCGCAGAAACCTGCATGTAAGCGGCCTCGGTCGCAATGGCCAGACGCGGGCCATTGCGCGCAAGGCCGCTTACACTCCGGTTTCTAAGCGCGCCGGTTCACGCTCACGCTAGGCTAGGAGGTTTTTATGACAACTTTTAAATTTTATCAATCAGGTTTGCATTTTGGCACGTTTGAATTGGCTGATCACAACACCATTACATATTCGTGGTTGGGTAGTCGGGAGAAAACGTTGACCGATGACGATAATGCTATTTTTAAGGCATATGGCGAGCTTGATATTCAAGCAACGTTAAAGCGCTGGCAAGGTGGCAGTTACACGGACTTTTCAAAGGCGGATTATTTTAAAACTGCTTGGGGCGCGACGTATCAACGAGCCGATGAACATCATTGGATGAATCGGGGGCCAAAGTATGCGGTTGACTTGATTGAGGCTGATGACAGGATTGTCGGGTTTCAGGTTTGTGCGCGCAATCTGACGAGTGTGCTGATCCAACCGGGATACGAACGCTATAGTGTTTTGGCTAAGTGGCAGGAGGCCGAGTATACCACAACACCAGGTCGGGCACATCAACCGTTCACGGTCTGGGCGCCCATGCGAGATGGCGTCGGGTTGGCAGCAACGGTGATTTTACCTGCTGGATCCGGACCTTTTCCAACTGTGATGGAACGAACGCCTTATGGTCGCGAGGTTTATGTGGCTAGTTACATGCGTTATGTTTTGCGGGGCTATGCGGGGGTATTACAGGATGTGCGCGGCCGTGGTGATTCGGAAGGTGAATGGTTGCCAATGATCCACGAACAGGATGATGGCGATGACACGCTGAATTGGATTGCTGCCCAGCCGTGGAGTAACGGCAAGGTAGGGATGTCTGGCGGATCTTACGGCGGGTACGTTCAGTGGGCTGCGGCTGCCAGTAGAAATCCGCATCTTCAGGCCATTGTTTCGATGGTCACGGCAGGCGGACCGTTCACCGATACCTACTATCGCCGAGGCGCCCCGTTTATGGCACAGGTGGCATGGTCGATTGCGACGGACGGCCGCCACTTTAATTCGGCGTTAACCGATCGCGATGATTGGGATCAACTCATGAAGGTTCGACCGATCGAAAAGATTCCCGAGATTGTTCTGGGACATCCCCAATATGGCATGACCCAATTTATGCGCCATAATCATTATGATAGTTTTCTCAACCGAGGGGACTGGTTCGCCAGACGCGACAAAATTAAAGTGCCGGCACTCATTCAAAGTGGTTGGTATGACGATGATGGCATCGGCTCGACGGAAGCCATTGCGGCGACGGCCGACTATCCGTCTGACAAACGCCGGATCATTCTTGGCCCGTGGCTGCATGGCGGCAATGCCCAGTATGATTTAGGACCGGTTCATTTGGGCGCCGAAGCACTGCGGCCGGATATTGATCTGATTATCAGCAATGGTTTGATCATTTTCTTAAGGGCGTTGAAAATGGCGTCGCTGCGGGCCCATTGGTTGAATACTATACCGTTGGCGAAGAACGCTGGCATACGGCGGCATCTTTTCCCCCCGCAGGCCTCGTCAAAGTCTTACATCTGGGCGCAGATGGCAGCTTGGCGGTGTCCGCGCCAGCAGCGGGCACTGTCAGCTACGTTCACGATCCGAGCAACCCCGTACCTAAGTTGATTTCGGTAACGCAAAATGAATTCGAATTTCCGGCTGATTATCAGGAAGTGGAAAAGCGTCCGGATGTGGTCAGTTTCACCACGCAGGAACTAACAACCCCGCTGCGTGTCGTTGGCCAGGTGAAACTCGATCTGTGGGCATCATCCAGCGCCGTCGATTGTGATTGGGACTTTCGGGTCTTGGATGTTACGCCAGATGGTCAGTCCATTCAAATGGTTGAAGGCACGATGAATGCCAAGTTCCGCGACAGTTTGTCAGAATCAAAATATCTCAAACCTGGCAAGGTGACCCATTTTACCGTACTTTCTCAGAAAACATCCTATGAATTGCCAGCCGGTCATCGTCTGCGCGTCGATATTCAAAGTTCGGCTGGCGGATTTGTTTTTCCAAATCCCGGAACCGAGGAAGGCTTTGCCAGTGACCGCTTCGTGAAGGCGACACAGACGATCAGTTGCGGTGGCGAACATGCCAGTGCGATTAGCTTTGTTAGTGATCGGCCAAAGTACTGACGAACCGCGCCAGCTCACGCTCTGGCTGAAACGCGTTCCCTGGCGCAGAAGTCTGCGTGTAAGAACCTCAGGCGCAATGGCCAAAACCGAGCCATCACGCCTGAGGCCACTTACACTCCGACTTCTAACCGCGCCAGTTCACGCTCTTAGTAAAAAATTTGACAATTGCGGATAAAGGCCGTATATTCCTAAACAACTAATCAACACTTTGAGAAGAAGAGTAACCTTGGAGCAGATGATGCAGCGAACCCGGTTGGTGGAAAAGGGTCATTGGCAAGAAGGCGAAGATGAGCTTCGAATAGTGATTCGTGTGGTTAACGCCCATGGATCGGCTGCAGCCGTTATCCTGCCAGGTATCAACAGGTACTGGAGGCGGTGTTGCGACATCGCGAACAAGGGTGGTAACACGGCATGGTCGTCCCTTGACTACGAATAAGTAGTCAGGGGGCGACTTTTTTGTTTGCAGCAGGAGCAAGTTTGAAGGTCACTCAAAACAAAGTGATGAGGCAGTGATGTTGAAAATAACTTTTGTCAAGTTTTTATCGGCCGCATTCGCGCTGGCCGACCATTTGAGGAGGCTTTGTTTATGAATCGTTGGAAGAAAATAATCGTCACAGGAATTGCCTTGGTGTCACTTTTGACGCTGGTCGCTTGCGGTAAGGCCGCAAATGATAGTACCGCTGCCAGCTCAAGCAGCAAACCCATCGTGCTCGGCAGTAGTGGTTCGGACTATCAAATCTGGCAACATATCGCTAAATCGCCGCAAGCCAAAAAGGCGGGACTGACGATTAAAGTGAAGCAGGTTACGGATGGCAACGTTATTAATGCTTCGACTGCTGAAGGGCAACTTGATGTGAACGCGTTCCAGTCGTACGCCTATTTTCAGCAATACAATAAAATCAATCCAAGTCAAAAATTGGCCGCACTTGGGACGACCTATCTTGAGCCGATGGGGTTGTATTCAAAGAAGTACAAACATTTAAGTGACATTCCCAATGGCGCGACGATTGGCATTTCAAATGATCCGGCCAATGCCACCCGCGGGCTATTACTACTTGCGGCCGCTAAATTGATCACGCTGAAGCCGAATTTTAATGCGCTGAGTACCGTGAAAGACATTCAGACCAATCCTAAACAGCTAAAATTCAAAGAGGTGGAAACCACGGTGCAGACGCTGCCGGACGTTGATGCAGAGTTGATTTCCAATACGCGGGCCTTGGATGGCGGACTCAACGTTTTGAAGGATTCGCTTTTCCATGAAAAATTAACTCAGAAGACGCGGGCAAATGTCAATATTCTCGCCACTGCAGCCAAGAATAAGAACAATAAACAGTTCAAAAAACTTGTGAAACTTTACCACGATCCAACGCTTCAAGCTTGGATCAAGAAGACTTTTTCCGGGACAAAGCTTGAGGTTAATAAACCGATTAGCTATCTGCAGGAAAAATGAGTAAGTGTTTTTGCCGTTAGCCGAACCTCAATCGCAACCAGAACAAGCGTATAATAACAGCTGTACTGTTAGATCACTTGATTCAATTTTCTCGAAGGAGGTTTTTCTATATGTGTTCATCCATGACGATCAAATCGCTTCAAGGTGATATTTTCTGGGGCCGAACGATGGACTATAACACGAGTTTCTTTCACGAGACACCGGCTGGCGGCGTTCCGGGGAAAATCGTGAGTCTACCGGCCGATCATCAATTGCCGGCGCAAAGTGGGACTTGGACAACCAAGTATGCTGCGGTTGGCGTTGGTGTTGATCAGAGTGTCGCTTTATTTGATGGCGTCAACAGTGAAGGACTTGCTGGCGATTTGCAGGTGCTGGTTGAGTGCAGCTGGGCGAGTGCCGATTCACTGGCGAAGCGCAACTTGAAACCGATCAAAGGTGAAGAGTTTGTCAGCCTGGCTTTGACGACTTGCAAAAATGTTGCTGAAGTCCGGGAACTGGCCGGTCAATATGGCTTGATTGATGAACCGCTCCAGTTCGGCGGTCAAGGCGTTAAAATTCCGCTGCATTATACGTTTGTCGATCCGTCTGGCGCTGGGTTAGTCATCGAGCCAACTGATCACGGGGCCTTCAAGCTTTATGACAGCATTGGCGCCATGACAAATAGCCCGGAATATCATTGGCACACCACTAATTTACGCAACTATGTCAGCCTGAACGATCACAATTATCCTGAAGGTGCCGATCTCGGTGATCACCACCTTGACCCGATTGAACTGGGAACCGGCTATGGCATGTTTGGCTTGCCAGGTGATTACACCTCCCCGTCGCGGTTTGTCAGAGCCATGTTTGTGTCCCGCAATCTTGATCCGTTTGAAAGCAAAGATGGCATCCGCGTGCTTTACAATGCCTTCAAGACGGTCCTGATTCCGCAAGGCTTAGGTCGCGATCCCAAACACGACATTTTGACGGATTACACCCAGTATTGGTCAGGCTATGACTTGAGCAAGCGCGCAATTTACGTTCAAGATTCGAACACGCTAACCATGACCACCAAGACGCTTGACCCGACCGTTACGGAAGTCACCTATGACGATTTGGTAAAAACGGAACAGTTTAATCAACTATAAAAAATCTCCAAAAACTCATCACAAAAACGCCGCCAAATAGGGAGCTCCCCTTTGACGGCGTTTTTGTGCAATGCTATAAAGTTTATCGTTGTCGTTTTTGCCGTTTGTTCTTCTGCCACTCGGCCATGGGAATAATCTGATCCGAGTCGGCGTGATCGGCTGTTTTGGCGTGGCCTTTTCGCGGAACCGGCTTTTTGGTCAAGGCTTCCTTAATCTGATTTTGCGCCGTGTCAGCTAGGGATTTCATTTGGGTTGCCGTCCACAAGTGGGTGCTGGCGGTGGACTTGATGAAGATGGCTAAGGACTGGCCCAGGCCTTCCTGCTTATCGGGCGGCACGAGTTTGGTGTCGCGCAGCAGTAGCAACAGTGCCGCGCCGATGTCCTGGCTGGTCCATTCTTTTGGTTCGTGGCCAAACATGGCTTGAATCGTGTGAATCAGGAAAAAGATTACCGCACCAAAGAATTCTTCGTCTTGGGTGGCTTCTGGTAGGTGATGCCAAGCTTTTGAGTCGAAAAAGACCATCAGCTGGTCGACGAGGATTGACATGCTTTCGGAATCAACATCAAGATCACCAGCAGGGTCAAAGCCGATATCACGCCCGTCAGAATCATCAGCCATCGGGGAGGCGAGCTCGCCATCTTCGACTAACCCGAGGACATAGGTTGTTGTGAGTAGCGCGCCCATTAACGCATCGATGAAGTCGATAATCGTCAGCTTGACGCGTTTGGTGCGAATTAACCAAATCATCATGGCTTTGATGAGCTCTGAAGCAATGGCGATGGCTTCGCTGCGGCGGCGATCGTCATCGTTGACCTGTTGCAGTGTCGTTTCGAGTGCAATCGACACCGATTCAGCAGAAAGTGTCTGAATGGTGGAGCGTAGATTCTTGAATGACGCAGCAAAGAAGGTGACCAGAATGGCGCGAATTTCTTTTGGTGGTACTTTTCTAAAATCCGGATCCTGCATCAAAGCCGCATAGTCATCGCTTTTTTGAAAATCAGACCAATAAAGATCGATTTCCTTGCTAGCATGTCGTTGCAGTTTTTCTTGGTAATCCATGTTGCCCTCCACTTCTTGTTGTTAGGGGTTTTGCTTATCTTCAGTTTAACAGTTGTCAGCCTTTGCTCACATGAAAAGTTGCTTTATTTTCCGGAAGAAAATCATCGCAGCAAAAGTCCTGCGATATGGGTGTTTTCGCGAGCGTCTAATGGTTAAAATCTAGCCAAATAAAATCGGCACCAAAGACAGAATACGCGTCTTTGGTGCCGGTTGACTGTAAGTGTGGCGGATAAATGGCTTTTTACTTGCACAGGTTACTTCAGTGGCAGTCTATTCGAACATTTTCTTCGTTGCCCGCATCAAGGTTTTAATATCCTTGTCATATCTTGGTGTTTGAACAAGATGACTCATCGGGATACCAGTGAAGTGATAGGCAGCAATTTCGCCGGAACGGACAGCGCTTTGTTCCGTGAAGACCATCTGGAATGGTTGTTCGACGAATTCACCGGTGAAGGCGAGATTGGTCGAATGGGCCGGAATGACTTCCGGGCGATCGACTTTGGCGCGATTGTTGAAAAGTGCCGAAGCATATGGCATGTACACCGGAATATTGTTGATGATGCTGGCCATAATTGCGTCTTGGTGATCGCGGATATTGCCAGGACCCGGATCGACTTTTGCCAACTGGCCGATCAGTTCAAGTGCCATTTCCTTACCGGTCATTTTGATATACGGCTTGTTGACGAACTCACCGTAACGCCGTGGATAGAGGAAATAGCCCCAAAGAACGGTTTCGTTTGGTTTTTGGGTGGTGAAGTGTGGCTGATGATGCACGACAATCGACATCATCACATCTTTTTGGCCAAGCGCCGTGATGGGTTGGGTGGATAAGAAGGAATTCAAAGCATTCCCCGGAAGCTGGGTTGTGATGCGTTCGATTTCATTGAGCAGCAGGTGATCCTTAGTGGTCAAGGTAAAACTGACCCATTCGCTGGCAGCGCGATCGGCAAAGAACTTATCAGGATTGCCAAGATTATAAAAATGCTCGGTAGCTTGTTTCCATAAGCCAGCTGCAGCACCTTGATCCATGTTTTCAACGGCCGGGTGGTCAAAGTCGCCTTGTGTGGCTGAATCGGTGATGGAGCCGTTGGTAAAGAAGACGGCAGTGTCATCATCCACAGCAACATGCTCGGTTTTGCCGGTTTCGGTGTTCAGCATGTTGAGGCCGGTGACGGTGATTTCGTCGGTCATAGTCGTGTCTTTAAACTCAAAATCCGTGACCCGGCGATTGAGAATAATTCGGCAGCCTTGATCCTTCAGATAGTTGATCAGCGGCAACATGATGCTTTCGAATTGGTTGTAGCGCGTGCGGTTAACGCCCACCAGATGCTCGATTTGCGTAAACTCATAAATCATCATGTGCATGTAGCGCCGCAACTCTTGCGCCGAACTTTCAATCCGGAACGCGAAGGTCGTTTCCCACATGTACCAGAAATTCGTCTGGAACATATGCGGATCATCTTTGAAGTAATCGGCAATGCTGACATTGTCGAGTTTTTCTTCTTCCGAATCCGGCATCATAATCAGCTTGGTCAGCAAAAGGCGATCCTTGTTATTCAGCCCCAAATGGCCAGCTTGAATGATGCCGATGCCGCCTTCCATCAGCCGCGCCTTGTCAAAAGTGCGATGCTGGGCATCAAACTGCCGGGTATCTTCTTCAGCCGTCAATCCCGGTTCAGTTGCCGAGGGAATCCGACTCAACAGGTCCATCAAATCAACATAGGTTCGATAGTTCAGCATGCGACCGCCGCGCGCCACATAGCCTTTGGTGTTTTCCATTGGATGAACCTTATTCCAGTACTCATCCGCCGTATCAGCAGCCGGTGCGCCATCATTTGACCCATGATCGTCCAGTGAATAAAACGTGATTTGATCCCCTTGCCAGTGACCTTCCTGAATCAGATAAACGGCAGCCGCCATATTAGCTAGCCCAGCGCCGATCATGATCGCCTTATGCTTGATCATCTTTTAGTTCCCCCTAACGACTTTCGAACTTCTTGTATGCATCTGCGTCATCTTTGAACAGTTCCATTTTGTTAGCAAAGTACCAGGCTGTGCCACCAGTCACCAAGGCTAGGCCAAGTGCCGTCCATAAAAGTTTTTTCATATAAAAACGCTTCCTTTCCGTCTATAGCTATAGTATAGCCATGCGAAAAAGAAGCGTCTTTAGTCAAAATGTGGCGTTTGTTCGAAAATTAAGTTCTTTTATTGTGCGCTTGCTTGTGCACAATGAACGCAATCGAACCGTTAAGCATCAGATCGGCGCGTTTGATGAGGGCGGCTTCGGGTTCCTGTAACGACTGCGATAACCACAACAAAACCTGGCCGACAATCGCGGCGCCATAAAAATTGCAGATATCCGCAACCATTTTGGGCGGGGTGGTCGGATCAATGTCCAGCACCACTGGCTTGACCATGTCAGTCGCGGACTGGAAAAGGAACTCTTCCAGCATGTCGCGACCAACAGAATTGAAGGCGTTCAGACAAAATGCCTGATTGGCCAGGATGTAATCAAGCACCAGCCGATACTTGGTTTCCCAGGTGGCCGCCCCGAGATTTTGCATGACTTTGCGCCCAATATCGGCATCAAGCGTCCATTTCAGCAGGCCGTAGATATCCTCGAAATGATAATAAAACGTGTTGCGATTCACGTGGGTTGCGGCACTCAATTCCGCAATGGTAATGCGATCCAGCGGCTTATGCTGCATGAGCTGCTTTAAGGTGGTCGCGAGTTGCATTTTGGTCTGATCGGATGTGGCCATCAACATCATTGCTCCTGTGATTATGGTAGAAATATCAAATTGATCGGGTCAAATCCTGCCGGGAAGCTGCTTGGCGACAGCAAGCAGGGGAGGTTACTTGACCTTTAAAGGCTTCAACTGTGCCTCGATTTTATCCAGTGTCACGTTGGCTTCAAGTAACGCAGCCGCGGCATAAGCGCCTTCGACAAACGCCACGTCATAAACATGCATTTGTTTGTCGCTGACTTCTTCGGCGATGTCGAGATTCATTTTGGCGCTGCCGAGATCGTAGAAAACTAGTAACTCGGAAGCTGGGTTGTCGTTAATGGCTTTTTGAATATGGTCAAGATCGGTGCCGATTTGACCGTCACTGGTACCGCCGGCTGTGGTGATGGGAACATCTTTGGCGACTTGTTTAATCAAAGTTTCAAGGCCGCTGGCGATGGCTGGTACGTGGGAAACGAGCAACATGCCCATTGCCATAGAATCACGCTCCTTTGAGGTTTGACAGTTCACGCTTTTGCATCGAGGTATGCTTTTAGTAGCTCACCAGTCGAAGCCGCGCCTGGGTCAATGTGGCCGACACTTTTTTCACCGAGGTAAGAGGCGCGCCCGCGTTTGGCGGTCATTGGCTTGGTGGCCTCGACCAGTTTGTCAATGGCTGCGGCCGTCAATTTGTTTTGCTTAATCAAGTCAGCAGCAGGTGCCCAGACATCTAACATGGTTTTGTCGCCCGGCTTGGCTTGGCCGCGCTTGGCAATACCCTTGGCAGCTGCTTCGACAAGGTCGCCAAAGTCAGTGTCGGTTTTCGCGAGTTTGGCCATTTCTAGAAAAGCCGTTCCATACAATGGACCACTGGCACCGCCGACTTTACTGAGCATCGCCATGGCAATTGTCTTGAAATCCTGCGCCAGATCGTCGGTTGGCGGTGTCTTTTCGAACGCTGCTTCGATCGCATTGACGCCGCGTTCCATGTTGTTACCATGGTCGGAGTCGCCGATTACGCGGTCAAGTTCGGTGAGATGATCTTTTTGATCGGCAATTCGATTTTCGAAATCCGTCATCCATTTGGTTAATGTCTCAACGTTTAACATCAGTATCCCCCCAGCCTACAGTATGTGCAGATGCATTCAGATAAGTCAGCCATTGCGGATCGTCCAACGCCAGCATTGTCAGTGAAACCCCGGCCATGTCGAGCGATGTGACGTAATTGCCTGCCTTAGTGAAGCTGGCTTCGAGGCCTTGGGCGTGCAATTCATTCAAAACATCACCCATGAAAATGTACTGCTCGGACAGTGGGGTCGCACCCATGCCGTTGACCAGCACCGCGTATTTATGAGCTTTAGGATCTTTGAATTCAGCGGTTAGCTTGCCGATGAGTTGCTTGGCTAGCACTTTGGAAGTCGGCAGCTTTTCCTGACCGGTGCCGGGTTCATTGTGGATGCCAACGCCAAATTCGATTTCATCTGGCTTCAGGTCAAAACCGGGCTTGCCGACTTCTGGAACCGTTGCTGCATGTAAGGCAACCGCAAACGACTTGGTATTTTTAACGACCGCATCGCCTAGCTTTTTGAGGTCATCGAGGCCTAACCCAGCTTCGGAAGCCGCTCCGAGAATCTTTTCAACAAAAATCGTGCCGGCAACGCCACGGCGGCCCTGAGTGTACAGTGAATCTTTGACCGCCACATCGTCATCCACGACGACTGACTCGACCTTGATGTCATCGATGCTGGCCAGGTCCTTGGCCATGTCGAAGTTCATGACGTCACCGGAGTAATTCTTGACGATCATGAGAACCCCGTCGCCTTGGTTAACCGCTTTGATCGCAGCGTAAATCTGGTCGGGTGTCGGCGAGGTAAAGACTTGACCGGCCACTGCGGCATCAAGCATGCCCTGGCCGACATAACCAGCATGCAGCGGCTCATGACCTGACCCGCCACCGGAAATAACACCGACTTTTGCATGTTGCTTAAATGCGGCGTCATTGCGGACGACCGCCGTTGTTTCAGGAATCTGTTTCAAATATTGCGGATAACTGGCAGTGAGACCAGCAATCATTTCCGGGACAATATCGCCCGGGTCATTGATAATCTTCTTCATATTTGTTTGCAACTCCCTTCTAGTTATCAGTGTACCGCTTTCAGTGCTAAAAAGTCAGGTCATCAGCTAAGAATAACAAGGGGAATCTTAATGGTGGCGGCGTTTGTGACAATCGGTTTTAGATCGCGGGCCAGAAAATAAAAACGCCTCGTTAAGCACATTTGGCTTAACGAGACGAATAGGTGATGCAGCAGTTAGTCATCGAAATCGGTGACGGTTTCGATGGTGTAGTTGCCGCTATTTTTAAGTAACTTTGAAACCGGGCAGCGATTTTCAATTTCTTCAGTGAAGGCTTTGGCAGTATCCAAATCCACGCCTTTCACCATAACCTGGGCATGAACCAGAAATTGATACTCGGCACGCGCGCCGATGAACGCCACCTTCACGCGAACTGCGCCGGTATGTGGCAGTCCATGTTCCTTTTCAACGGCTTCCAATGTGGCTTCAAGGCAAGTGCTCAACGACAAGCCCAAAAGCTGTTCAGGGTTGGTCCCCGGATGGTCATTCATCGGGCTGCTCGTCTGAACCTTCAGGCCGCCTGGCACATAAGCGTGACCTTCCAGTCCTTCGTCGTTGATGGCTTCAGTTGTGTACAGTGGGTGATTCCAACGTTCGTCTTGCATGAAAATTCCTCCTCGTGGATTGTCGATAGACTAGGGCTCTTGGAGCAGAAACTTATCGGTTATGCCGGTGCCTAGGATCCTTAATTCAGCTGTGGCATAACTAGGTAACCGTATTAAGTATAAACGCTTACATGTGTTCAGTAAACTGATGTTCTTTTCTCTCAAGCTAAGACTGGATTACGATTTAAAGATTCTGGAAATTAATTTATAAAGGATCACAATCAGAATAATATCGTTTCCAACACCAAAAGCTAACGCTGTGACTAGAAGCAAACCTCCACCAACTTGGCCATAAAGAACGCCAAGGACTGAAGCAATAAAGAAAGTTGCAAAGGCTGCAATCCATAATTTTCGCATTTTGATTGACACCTCAAATCCAAATTAGCCATTTTTGGCTCTTTATAGATTACCGCATTAATGAAGAATTTTATGCTAATATGAAATCATTCATATTTTTATATTTCGAAAAGAAACGAGGTACTTGCGTGGCGGACTATGCAGCAGGATCCATTTATCGCGAGGTGCGGCGAAGACGTGACTTGAAAATAAAAGAAGTAAAGGCGGATTTACATCAATCAACAATTTCCCACTTAGAGCACGATCAGAGCGACATGACGTTGAGGACAATGATGAAGATACTTCAGCCAACGTTTATGTCCGCTGAAGAATTTTGCCGTTTGATTAATGATAGAGATGAGGCATCAACCTCAATCTTTAAGCAAATGGCACATTACTACGATTCAACAGATTTAGAAGGGCTGATCAGTTTATTAAAGTCATACAAAGAAAAAAATCCATCAACAACTCCCAACAGACTTATCGGTATGATGATTCAGAACTGTATCGACGAGTTGTCACGGCAAGAAAGTTCACTTTCCAAAGATGATTGCGATTTTATTCAAGACTATCTGCTTCAACCTGGCAGGTGGTTCAGCTTTGAATATATAGTGTTCACTAATCTAGTGTTCTCTTTACCTGCCAAAATCAATTTGAGGATCGCAAAAAAGATGTTTCGTGCTTATCAGCAATTCCACCTACCTAGCTACGATGAGTTGCTGATAAGCGCTTTATATAATTTGTCAGCGTTCTTTCTTGGCCAAGATGATCCGTCTTCTGCAGTACGTTTTTTAGATTTTTTAGACTTAGAAAAGTTAGACCGTCATGTTCTTTACATGCGGCATCATGTGACCTTTCTGAAGTTGATGATTCAGTTTAAATTGGATTCCCTAAATCGAGAAAGCTTGGATAAACTGAAGGTGTTTTTAAAAGCGACAAGACTGATCGATCAGACACTTTTTGAGAAGAATATTGACTGGATCAAATCTTTGAGAATTGATCCAGATACCATTCTAGGGGAGCATTTAGAAGCCTGAGTCCCATTTGTGACTTCAATAAGAAAAACATCGAGGACGCAAAAAGCAACGACTTTCGCCATGGTTTGCAAAAGTCGTTGCTTTTTACTTTTCCTGAACTTTCGTCTTCCGAAGCTTTGTCTTTCGCCCGCCTGCCCAAATGCTGATTAGTGCCATAAGCCCAACAATTGGAAGGACAATGTCAATAATGGAGAAATGTATTTGGCCTTGAGCAATGAAATAAATATATACAACCATCAAAGCTACTGGCAAAAGCGCTCCTAGTATCTTGTTGCCAATGTAACCGAAGAAAGTCTGTAGCGAGATGATGGCAACTATTATCACTATTTCTAGTATGACTTCCAGCATGGCCCTTCTCCTTATCTTTTGAACGTTCGCGCAGGATATAGACTTGAGTTTGCTTTACAATCTCCAAAGAAACGATCCCTTGTAACTTTAATATAGCTAAATTCTGAAGGATTGGTCAACAAAAGTGTACCTTATTTAATCATATTGTTGAACAGATTAATAAAATATGAAAATTAGACTTTTCGATCGAACGCAATATGTTTATTTTTAACTATTTGTCACTCAAATCCGGTTTCTGATAAGGCTCCGGATCATTGGCGTGTTCAGGTGGGCGCTGTTCAAAGCCGAGCTCCTTGGTGATAAGTGGGTTGCCTTCCCAAATGAGGTGTTCGAGCAAGGCCATCGTGGTTTGGGCATCACTCAAGGCTGTGTGAGAAGGTAAATCAATGCCGAGTGCTTCTTTGTAGTATTGCAGTGAAGGGGTATGCTTTTTGCCGATCCCAAAAGTTTTACGGGCTAATGCGGCGACGTCGAAAGCTTGAACAGGAGGCACATCGATCGCGAGGCCGGCGCGAAGGGCGCGTAGGTCATTGCTGAGTGCGAAGCCGACAACGAGTTCATGCTTCAATAATTGCTCGACGGCGGTTTTCGCAAGCGGCAGCGGTTGTCCGTACTGATTCAACAAGTCATCGGTGATCCCGGTAATTTTGACCGAGAATGGCATTACGTGATGGCCTTCAGGTAGTTGGGTAAAAATATCAAACGCCCCCGCAACTTGATGATCACGGACCCGTAACAAGCTGATTTCGGTTAGGTCAAGTTGGTTGCGATCGGCCACAAACTCTGTATCGATCACGATGTAGTCGCCCCGGGCCAGTCGATCGATGACGTCTTTTTGCGTTTTTAGCGGTGCTTGGTCTGAGGCAAGCTGGGCCATCGTTGGTGGGTCTAACTGCAGCGACTTGGCCGCGCGCTGGTTTGCGGATTGCACTAACGGGGCTTTTTCCTGCGCAAATTTGGCTGCTAGTTTGGTGGTTAAGCGGTCTGCTTGTTCTTGCCGTTGGTGGCGCAAATCGGTCAGAGTCTGATCGGCTTGGCCCAAGGAAATGCCAAAAAGCCTCGCCAGCCAAGTAGCGGGAGCAGTCGGCATCGTCGTCAAGACATAGGCGCCCTTGAGATCAAGCAAAGAAAAGACCACCTGACCGTTTTCAAGCCAATTCTGCAAACCGAGGGCGAGGAGATGAACCCAGTCACTAAACGGCTGCATGATGATGGGCAATTTGTCGGCGGTTCTCATTTGATCCAGTTGTCGAGCAGCTTTAGAAATAGCTAACGTGAGGCCGCGGGCGAGGCTTTTGCGATGATTGCCAAAATCCTGAACCGAAAACGTGATAGGAAGCAGCGGACCGCGCGGGCGCAACATGTCACGCAGCCGGCCACCTTCAGGGTACCAACGAGCCAGATCAAATTGCACGTTTCCTTGAATGTTGACCCGATTAACGGTTGCAGACTGGTGTGGCCGGTATTCACGGTGCTGAAAGAGCGCCGTGAGTTCATCAAGGCGAATGCGCACGGCTGCGGCATTATGCGGTTTGGCAATTGGGTCGCGCAATAACTTATTCAACTGACGCCGTGCCTGCCGCGGCGAGCGCATTTTTCTTTTTCGATTAGTGGACCGCGCCATGCTGCAACTCTCCTTACTTGGTATTTGACATATACGAACAGTATACCAAGAGTGAAGAAAATTTGCTTTTGGGAAAGAGCGTGAGCCGGCGCGGTTAGAAGCCGGAGTGTAAGTGGCCTTGGGCGTGATGGCGTTCTTTGCCATTGCGACCAAGGTCCTTACACGCAGGCTTCTGCGCCGGGGATCACGTTTCGGAGCCGGTTTGCCCTACAACCCTTACTCCCCGCACACGGACGCTTTGAATTGCAAAAAAGGCACGAAGATCAACTTGTTTTTAAGAAGTTCCTTGTTTTCACCGATGATCTGTGGCATAACTGTTGTATGGATATCAAACAATCGACAGACGCAACAGCCTTCAAGCAGCGAATTTTCTTTGCCTTGTCCGAGCCGGGACGTTACACGATTGTGCGCATGCTTTACCACGTGGGCCACGAAATGGGGTGCAATGAGCTTAACCAGCACGTGGAGATTGACAAATCAACGATGTCATATCATTTGCGCACGTTACGTGAAATCGGCATGATTACCACACGCGTTCAAGGACGGCAGAAATTCGTCACGTTAAATACCGATAAGATTGAATCCGTCTTCCCGGGATTACTTGCTGAGCTGTAAATAAGCACATGGTTGCTTATTTTTTAGCGGCTATTGTTTGATAAATTTAAAACTATAAAACAGATTGGAGACTTTTTGCATGAAAGAACGCAGGCTCTCGCTTTTATTTTTCCTCGTTATGTTTGTGATTGGCACGGATACATTTCTGGTTTCACCTTTATTACCGACTTTAACGCGGTATTACGGCATCTCAACGAGTCTTTCCGGTCTCATTGTCAGTGCCTACGCGGTTGGGTACATGCTGTCGGCGTTGCTGATTGGCCCGGTTTCCGATCGTCATGATCGTAAACGCATTTTGGTTATCGGTCTCATTGTCTTTACCCTCGCCACTGCTGGGTGCGGACTGGCCAATACGTTTCCGCTGATGCTCGTCACCCGATTTATTGTCGGCATTGCCGCTGCGACAGCCGGTCCGCAAATCTGGGCAGCAATTCCGGTGCTCTTTCCTAAGGGTCAGGTGGTCAAAGTCATGGGATACGCCACAGCCGGTTTGGCGGTTGCCCAGATTGTCGGCGTTCCGCTCGGTAGTTATTTGGCCGTTATCTCGTGGCGTTTTCCCTTCTTCTTCGTCGGCACAATTGCACTGATACTGACATTGTTGGTCGCGCGGTTCATGCCTAGCCTTAATGAAGTTAGAACCGCCCAGCCAAAATCCAGCATCTACGGCCAGCTTTTGCAAAACAAACCGGTACTCAAGTTATTAGGCGCGTACTTATTGTTTCAGACGGCAAATTTTACCGGCTTTGCGTTCATCGGTACCTGGTTCGCGAAAAGTTTTGGACTTTCGGTCGGCACGATCGGCAGCTTTATTCTGGTGATTGGAGTAGGACAGTTTGTCGGCAGTTTGATCGGCGCTCGACTGGTGACGTGGTTAGGTCAGCCGCACGCGTTCCTGCTTGAATTTCTGTTGTTCATCAGTGGCTATGTCGTTTTGCCATTGGCTTCGTCAGCATTAGTCGCAACGATCATTCTGGCATTGATTTACACAATTGGCGGCGCGCTGTTGCCATTGTTCATGAGCACTTTGCAGGATCAAGCGCGATCAGCCCGCGGCACCATTTCCTCTTTGGCTAACGCGGTGATGTATCTTGTCGAAGCGATTGGCGGCGTTGTCGGTGGTATCTTGATTAAACAGTTCACCGGCTTTTCCGGTATTGCGGTGTTTACTGCTATTGGGGTAACCCTGGCAATGTTGTTGTACGCGCGGCAAGGCTATTTTAAGCAGCTGCAAACAAGCCGCTGATGATTCGCAATTTTTTGCATAGAGGTATTGTTCCGAAAAGTCGCAAACGATATAATTGACGCAAGAACATATGTTTGCTGTCCGGAAAGAAGATGCGATTATGCAGGAAAATTTAGCGCAGGAAATCTTATTGTTGTTAGGCAGTGGGCGGTTTTTAACGACCAAAGAAATCGCTAAACTGCTAAACCATCCAGAAGCAAGTATCAAAAGCGAACTACTTAAATTGGTGCGTGCTGAGAAAATTAACCGGCGATATTTTGCCGGTCGCGACTATTTTCAAACGGTTCAGCCACAGACGGAGCCGAATATCCTCAGCACAGCAGCGGAACAATACTTGGATCGGCGTCATGCAGCGAAAAAATTGGGCGACGCCCGGACTTGTTACCACCATTTGGCCGGAAAAGCTGGCGTAGCCTTGTTTGACCGACTTTTAACGCAAAAACTCATTGTCTTGACGACCGCCAACGCCTATCGATTGACGGAAAAAGGTCAGCACGTTTTGGGGCGGTACCTCGGTCACCCAGTGCGTCAAGGAAAGGTCCAGACTTGTATCGACTTTTCAGAGCGCCGGGTTCATTTAGCCGGTAAATTAGGCGACGAACTGCTGACAAAGCTGGTGGCTAATCGTCAAATGACCTTGAGCGGGAACAGACTCGTCCGGGTTTTACATCCAATTGACCAGCAATCATTGGCGGTGTCCCATGTCAGTTGAGCGACAACGGTGTGCATGGGGTGAAACCGACAATGCCTTGATGCAGCAATACCACGATGAAGAATGGGGCAGACCCAGTCATGACAGCCGCCACTTGTTTGAACTGTTGTCGCTGGAAATCATGCAGGCGGGTCTGAGTTGGCAGACGGTTTTGAATAAGCGGGCAGCGTTCAAGACAGCCTTTGCCAACTTTGATTATCGCCAAGTCCAGCACATGACTCCCGAAATTCCTGTACTCTTGCAAAATCCACAAATCATCCGGAATCGTCTGAAAGTGACAGCGATTATCAACAACGCGAATGCTATTGCAAAGCTGGCTGATAAAGGCGAGAGTTTTGATCACTACGTCTGGGCGTTCGTCAAAAATCATCCGATTCAACACCACATCACCAGTCATGCGGAGGTTCCCAATACAACCGATTTGGCCAAGCGTATGGGCAAGCAAATGAAAAAAGACGGCTTTAGTTTTACCGGCCCTGTTGTCATTTACTCGTTTATGCAGGCAGCAGGGCTGGTCAACGATCATGAAACCAGGTGCTTTGTTTATCAGTTGTTGGAAAAATAATGGGGAATCAAGATTTCTAGATACTATTATGTTAACTAACAATACCCCCGGCGCATGCGCCGGGGGTATTGTTGGGTTAACGATTCAACGAGAACTTAAGCCGTCACTAATGAAATTTGAACTTTCATCCCTAGTCCTTTAGCATACCGATTTAAAGTAACTAGAGAGGGAATTGAATCTAAACGCTCAATCTTCGCTAACTGTGGTTGCTTCATGGCAATCTTTGCGGCAAAGTCTTTTTGACTAATTCCCCTCCGAATGCGTTCTGCCACTAAATCCGCCAGTGTATCAATGATCGTCATATCTTCACTTGATAAAGCGGTTATTGTCGGTTTATATTCCTTCCACGTTGTCATAATCTAGTTCTCCTTTCGCTTTAACCAGTCTTCGAGATTGCTTAAAGCCTTTTGAATCTCACGTCTGTCCGTTTTGTTTTGACGTTTAGTATAGTGATGAAGCAAAATATAATGATTTCCGTTCCAGGCTGCATAGAATATTCGCTCTGGCATTGGACGCAATTCAAAGAGTGGTTTTGAATATCCCTTAAGCATTCTGGCTTGTGGCATTTTCATGTTAGGACCGAGCTGTTCCAACAAGTCAATCTGATAGAGGGTTTTTGCGAGTAATACTCTATCTGACTTCTGTGCACTATCATTTAAGCGATCTAAAAAATCATGGATTTCACTATAACCATCTTTATCTTCGTAAAAATCAACCTCGTACATGGCCTTCTCCTAGATCTAAATTAATCTGTTTGCTAATTATAACTCGCTTGATATAAATCGTCAAGAGTAGAAAATGACTTGAAGGGCTCAAAAAGCTTTGAAAAAGCAATATTAAAAAAAGCCCACCCGCACCAAATGCGAGTGGACTGATGAAACCTTAGAACAGGTTAAATTAAAGTGCCTCAGGAACCATCTTGACAGGCTTGTTGCCAATCCAGCCGGTGATTTCCTTGAATGTGTCTGTGATGGCATCGGTGCCTGGCTTGAGCATCTTACGAGGGTCAAAGCCCTTGCCTTGTTGATCCTTGCCAGCTTCGATGTATTCACGAGTTGCTTTAGCAAAGGCAAGTTGGCATTCGGTGTTGATGTTCAACTTGGAAATACCCATGGTGATCGCCTTTTGAACTTGTTCTTGAGGGATACCGGAACCACCGTGAAGAACGAGTGGCATCTTAACGGCGTCATTCAATTCTTGCAAGCGGTCGAAGTGCAGGCCCTTCCAGTTGTCTGGATATTGGCCGTGGATGTTACCAATGCCGGCTGCCAGGAAGTCGATCCCGGTAGCTGCCAAAGTCTTGGCTTCTTCAACGTCAGCTAATTCACCTTCGCCGACAACACCGTCTTCTTCACCGCCGATGGAACCAACTTCGGCTTCAACGGAAATGCCCTTGGCGTGGGCCAGCTTAACGATTTCCTTGGTCTTTTCCAAGTTATCTTCAAAGTCGAGGTCGTGGCCGTCGAACATAACGGAGTTGTAGCCGGCAGCAATAGCTTCCTTAGCAGCTTCGTAATTGCCGTGGTCCAAGTGGATAACAACCGGAACGGTGATGCCCATGGCTTTAACCGTTGCTTCGATCATGGTTTGGCAAAATTCATAACCACCCATGTACTTAGCAGCACCCATGGAAGTCTGGATGATAACCGGAACGTTCAATTCTTGAGCACCGGCGAGAATGGCACGCGTCCATTCCAAGTTGTTGGTGTTGAAGGCACCGATACAGTAGTGACCTTTATGTGCAGCTTTTACAAGCTCTGCAGCGTTAACTAATGGCATGTAGATATCCTCCTACGAAATATACAATTCACAACCGTTGTATTCTACCATAGATTGCAAGAGAAAAGGGCGAGAAAATGATGAGATCCTGACAGTTTAAGTGACGGGTTTTGCGGGAACCGGTCACAATTGGCCTTACCGAATAATGAGAACGCTCTCATTATTCGATTGATCGGTCCATACACTACGTAGTTAATTTCACAAGTGGCTTTAAAAATATTAAAAATAAAACAGCTTTATCACGCTGGTTTTAGGCGTTATTTGATTACCAATCTCAAAAAATAGATTATATTTTCACAAGTAAATCATGCCGGTATAAATGAAACCTTGCTAAGAATGATTGACCAGAGAAATCAAAGCACTAAGGTGAAGATAGTAACAGATTGAGAACAATTGAGTTGTTCACTTGAAAAAGTAGTCAAAAGAGGAGATCTTGATATGGCAACAAAAGCAGCAGATCAGTTAGTCAGCGTTTTGATGGATTGGCAAGTGAAGCACGTTTTTGGCCTACCAGGCGATTCGATTGATACGACCGTCGATGCGTTGCGCCGTCATCAAGACAAGATCAAGTTCGTTCAGGTTCGGCATGAAGAGGTTGCGGCACTGGCTGCCTCGGCAACGGCCAAGCTGACTGGCGGCCTTGGCGTTTGCCTGTCAATTGGTGGCCCGGGTGCCATCCATCTGTTGAACGGGTTGTATGACGCCAAAATGGATCACGCCCCGGTTTTGGCATTGTTGGGACAGGTCACGACCAGCAATCTGAATGAAGGCTTTTTCCAGGAAGTCAATACGCCTAAGCTGTTTGATGACGTGGCGGTTTATAATAAAACGGTCATGGCTTCGGATAATTTAGGCCAGATTGTCGACACGGCGATTCGAACCGCGTTTACGGAAAAAGGCGTAGCGGTTTTGACGATTCCGGATGATTTGCCAGATCAAAAGGAAACGACGAGTTATCGCGACAGTGCTGCGGCCTTTGCGTTGAACGTACCGGAAGTTGATCCTAAGCAGCTGGATGATGTGGCTTCGCTATTGCAGAAGTCGCAGAAGCCATTAGCTTTGATCGGCCGTGGGGCGGAACATGCCGGGGAACAGGTTCAAAAGTTTGTTGAGGCTAACCACATCCCGTTTATCCAAACGATGCCGGCCAAGGGAACAGTTGCGGATGATCACCCTAATAGTCTTGGCAATGTCGGTAAGCTCGGCACCAAGCCGGCTTATGAAGCAATGAAGGCAACGGATTTATTGTTCATGATCGGCACCAATTATCCATACACACCTTACTTACCGGATGAAGGACAGGCAAAATGTGTCCAGATCGATACGCAGCCGGAAAATCTGGGCAAGCGGTACTCGGTTGATGTGGCGGTTGATGGCGATGTCGAAACCTTTTTGACCGAACTGAACGCCAAGGGTTCGTTGCGTGATGACGATCGCTTCCTGAAAGCTTGTCAGAAGAATATGGAAAGTTGGGACAAGTGGATGGCCGAAAAGCGTCTGTTGACCACGAACCCAGCCTCACCAGAAGCAGTCTTTGCCACGATTGATCAGACCGCGCCAAAAGATGCGGTTTACTCAGTTGATGTCGGGACGTCGACGTCATGGGGTGCCCGTTTTCTAAACGTTCAACCAACACAGAAATATACCATTTCGGCTTGGTTAGGCACGATGGGTTGCGGCTTGCCGGGCGCGATTGCCGGGGCCGAAGCCTTCCCGAAGCGGCAAAATATCAGTGTGGCCGGTGATGGCGCGTTTGCCATGGTCATGCAGGATTTCGTTACCGCGGTTAAATACAAGCTGCCCATTATCATGGTTGTTTTGAACAACCAGAAGTTGGCCTTTATCGAATATGAACAGCAAAGTGCCGGTCAGCTGAATTATGAAATCGATTTGGCGGACATGGACTATGCCAAGATTGCTGAAGCTGCTGGGGGCGTTGGTTACACAGCCCACAGCAACGACGAGTTTAAAGAAGCGTTGACTAAGGCCTATCAGGAAACGGAGAAACCGGTTTTGATCAACACCTATGTTCAAGACGACGCCCCGCTACCAGGCAAAATTGTCGGCGAGGAAGCGAAGGGTTACATGAAGTATGGCTCCCAGTATCTTGAAAATTACTGGAAGATTCCATCCATGCCACCGTTGAAGGACATTATGCGGCAGTTCTTCTAACAGAAGTTCAATTGTTAATGCGGCGCAAGGGATGTACTCATTAGAAAAAGCGCGAATTTTCTAAATGAAAACTCGCGCTTTTTCTATTGCTCATAAATGATTTGGCATGATGACGTGCTCTTTTGTTATAAAGTCGACAGCCACGCAGCCATTTCCTTATGCCATGCCTTACGCGCGTCAGTCCCGGGCGACATGTTGCTTAACGTGATATGCGCTAACTGTCTTTTGAACGAAACGTCAAAGTAGGCCCAGTATCCAAAGACGTGACCGTTGTGCGCCAGCCATCCCGGAGTTTTAGACTTCATCCAGCCCATGCCGTAAAAATCGTGCGTCAACGTTAACGCCTCACGCCAAGCTGACGCAGGTAAAATCTGCTGATGCAAGGTAGCTTGCGCCCATTTGGCCAAATCGGTGACCGAACTGACCACGGCGCCATCGCCACCAGTGTAATCGCCGCGGCCTAAAGTCACTGGTTGGCCGTTGGTAAAATCTAGATTGTCGTAGCTATTTGCCTCGGCGGCCTGCGTTCCGAAACGGGTTTGGGTCATTCCCAACGGCTGGAAAAAATGCTGCTCGATGAAATCGCCCAGCGGCATATTCGCGACTTGGGCAATGATGTGGCCAAGTAGGAAATAATTACTATTTGAATAAGCCCCTTTTTCATCCGGCGCAAAATCTAGCGGATGGCGGTTCAATAAGTCAAGGACTTGCTGAAGGGCATCACCGTGAACCAGATCTTCCAGTATCGGGTAACTTAAATGGGATTCACTGGCGTTCGGCATCTTTTTGGTATATTCGACTAACAATAATTCCGTGTAGTCGGGAATGCCACTTGCCATGTGTAACATCTGGCGCAAGGTGATCTGCTTGGCGTACCGATATTCCGGTAGATAGTCCGACAACGGCGCGTCAATGTTCAGCGCTCCATCCGCATCCAACAGCAACATGCTGTCAGCCGTAAATTGCTTGCTTAACGATCCCAGTCCGCTCGTCGTGTTGAGCGTAAACGGTTCTTGTTTGGCAAAATCCGCCATGCCGTTTTGCCAGTGGGACAATTGATGATTGGCATCCACTAACATGGTGGCACCGTTTAGATGATATTTTTCATTGATAGTTTGATAGCCGTTCCAATCTGTCACGAAAAGGCCTCCCTTTAGCCGAAAAAACGTTGAGGCAACGATAGCATGCATCGCACTGCTTTTCAAACTAAAATATCATCATTGGCCAATGAGAATCTAATTGGGGGTTTTACTTCCCATACCGGTTGCATCCTCTTGCCTGGACTGCGATGATGGCCTTAATTAACGAAGGAGGAAACACAGATGGCTGCGATTTATGATAATCCGGATTTTTTCAAGGCCTATAGCCAAATGGATCGCTCGAAAAAAGGTCTAGCCGGGGCGGGCGAGTGGCATGAGTTGAAGACGGTCTTACCGGACTTTACCGGTAAACGTGTGCTTGATCTCGGATGCGGTTATGGTTGGCACTGTCGCTATGCCGCTGATCATGGCGCTAAAAGTGTGCTTGGCATCGACACGTCAGCCAAAATGATTGCCAAGGCTGCTGAGCTGACGGATGACAAGCGTATCGCGTATCGCCAGCTGGACATGCAGGCAATCGATCAATTGCCGGGGCAGTTTGATGTCATTTTAAGCTCGCTAGCCATTCATTACATTGCCGATTACGCTGAGCTTGTCGGTAAGATCAGCAACAAACTGCCAATTGGTGGGCAATTTATCATGTCCGTGGAACATCCGATCTTTACGGCCCAAGGCGATGAAGAGTGGATCACGGACGAGCAGGGCCACAATCGATACTGGCCGGTTGATCGCTATTTTGACGAGAGCAAACGGGAAACCGACTTCTTAGGCCATCGAATCAAAAAATACCATCGGACGTTGACGACCTATTTGAATACCTTGCTCGATAACCACCTGCGACTGGATCGCGTGATTGAGCCAACGCCGACTGCTGAAATGGTCAAGACTATTCCCGGCATGGCTGATGAAATGCGCCGTCCGATGATGCTGATTGTGGCCACGACCAAAACTGCCTGAACCTGTCTATTGTCGCCAATGGCTTGACGGCGTATACTCGGGAAATCAAAACTAAACCGAATAGAAGGAAATTGCTCGTGAAACTAAAAATCGGTATTCCTACAGATGAACTGATCGAACTCAATCCTGTGATGCCAAACAATCATCCGGCTTATGTGCCGCATGATGTCAAAGAGGCGTTTATTCACCTTGGTGCACTGCCGCTTGTGTTGCCGTTCCCTGATGATGTCAGTCAGACCGAACAGTTGGCGCACGATGATATGGCCTTGGTCGACGGCCTGATGTTGCCAGGCGGCCCGGATGTGGATCCGACGCTCTATGGCGAGGAACCGCATCCCAAGATCGGCATGACGCTGTACCAAAAGGATTTATTTGAAATCGCCTTGATTAAGGCAGCCTTAGCCGCAAATAAACCGATTTTCGGTATTTGCCGCGGGATCCAGATCATGAACGTTGCTATGGGCGGCACGTTGTATCAGGATCTTGAACAGCAATATCCTGATTTGCGAATCCAACATCCCCAAGCCACATTGGGTCAATTTGCGACCCATCATGCCGAATTAACGCCTGGTAGTCGTTTGGCTGATTTGTACGGCAAGCAGACCATTAAAGTCAACTCCCGCCATCACCAAGCAGTTAAAACTGTCGGCAAGGGGTTGAAGGTGACAGCCGTTGCGCCCGATGGTGTGGTTGAAGGAATGGAGTCCACGGACAACGATCTGTTCTTAGGTGTTCAGTGGCATCCGGAAAATATGTGGCAACAGGAAGATCCTCAGCAGCTCGTTGTTTTCCAGGACTTTTTGAAGCGTGTTGCGGCTCATCAGAAGTAGTTTTTGTGGTTTGAAGAATCGTGCGAAAGCCGGTTTCATGCTTCTACTTGTCATGATCAAGCACTTTAGGCAGAAGTTAGGTCTTCATTGAAGAATTCACGCTTAAACAGTAAATCGTCAATGATGAGTGCTTGACCGCGCCGTTTCAAGCTCTTTTGTCTAAAGGAAAGCCTGCGATAGATCCTACCTGGGCAATATACAATCGACCTTTTTCTGAGTATCAACAAGTTTTCAAGGGTACAGCAGCACAGGGTAGGGGTGTATGTGTCATTCCGGAGTGTGATTCCCAAAGAAGAGGCTACGCCATGAGTCTCTAGAAAGAGGAGGCCAGAATCAATCTTAATGATTGGGTCTGGCGTCCTTTTTTGACATACTTAAATATAAAAGGCGTACCGGCTTCACCCCGATACGCAAGAAAACAGGCACCGCCATCGGGAACTTTCCCAGTTCTTGACGGTGATGCCTGATAATTTGAGACTACTTATGGCGCAGCCCCAAAAATGAGCCAGCTTTCTTAGAGAAGTTTTTCGACTTACTATGGGTGTGTCGAGTTAAATGACCTCAAAATAGGAAACTGACTGACATTTGTTCTTGTAGAGACCAGTTGCTATGCAGACTGAAAAGTACTTTGTTCGCTATGCAATGAGCGTTTGACGATAAGCCACCCGATTAAGATAAAATAACAAAAATTAATGAAGATGTTTTGGACATTTTCGTTTAGGCTGTACATTCCAGTGTTACCAATCAGAAATAGTGATTGAACTTTTGCATAAGAGAATATACCAAAGCAAATTAGAATCATTGCATATGTGGGACTTAGAAAAGTACCCAACATATAAAATAGACAAAGAGTCACATACACGCTAAAAGTTTGCGCAATTAGAGTGATAAGGTCAAAGCCCACAAAGTTAAATGCGCTCACAAAGCAAATCAAGCTCAGATTGACACTAAGCGTTAGTATGAAAAGACTGAGCAGGGTAGACAAACAGTATGAAACACGGTTGTCTATTCGTATTGCTACAAATAGTGACATCATTCGAGCTAAGGTAGATAATTCAGGGAAGATTATAATTATTGGAAGGAGGTATAATAGCCACCAACCATATTGCTGAGACATCCAAAATATAAGATTTCCATGTTCAGCGTATGGCGGCAAAAAGGCTATGTTACTGCCAGATAGCCTTTTTAAAAGTAACAGGATCAGACCAATAGTCCAAATGAAGGTGGAAAAGAAACGATGTTGGACTAAAATTATTTGAAGTTGTGCGCGCGATGTATTCAGAATAAAAACCTCCGGCAGATGCATACAACAGACAAGACTAGTAGAGGTTGCAACATAAACTAACATGCCGTGTATCGAAATCTTTTTGGCAGTATCGGTTTAAAAGCTTAGCGAATATCCATACTGTCGATTTGCATGCTTGCTGCAGCATTCATTACAAAAATGATGAGTGCACTAGATAATAACTTAATTCCGAAGTTTGCTTTTGTCCAGTCTACTGCAATTAAATAGTTGAGCTTGATCAAATAACCTTGATGGAATGCTGGGGTAAACGTAGCTATTAAGACCATGGCAGTACAAATTATGAATGGAAGGGGCCCATGGTATTTAAACAAGTAAAGCAAGAGGTCAAATATTAAAGCAATGGAAATCCCGTTGATGATATATACAAAAGTAAAGGTCAAGAAATCAACTAAGATGAAATGTTTTGAAAATAAGGCAACGACACCCCAATATACAGAAGCGAGTACGACAATTCCTGTGACATCTACCACCAAATTGATATGGTGAATAACACGATGCCTTTTTAGCCTTATGACTTCCTCTGGACGCAAAACTCCCTTATTTTGCCAACATGTTGTTACCACAAAAAGTAAGAAGGCGCTCTCCATATTGGGCTGTAAATAGTCCTGAACACGGATGGACGTATGCCCAAAGTTGCTCTCCTTCAGCAGTAGTAGGGTAGTTAAAGAAATGAACAGCAATAGCAGACTAGCCATTCCAATGGCTTTATCTTTTGTTAAGTTAAATCTCATCTTTTTTCACCACAATAATAGATAGAACTCCAATGATGATCACAAAGAAAACTGCGTTAGCCAAGATAGATACTTGAGTATAGGGACTATATCCTTGAGATGGAATTAAAAATATTGCAGAAGATGCTTCCGAAACACCAAATACTGATACAGTAATCCACTGAATAAGAAATGCAACAAACACTACAATGATTGTCAAACTTTTTTCTTGAAAATCAAGAACATGAGAAAAGAAATAATAGCGTAACCACCGCTAAACATAAATGTGAGTGCAATGTAACCGACAAGAAATGCAATTGGATGATTTAGAAAAATTTTGAAGTAGGAGCTTTCAGTTGGGATCACCTGGCCTTGGACGGTAAAAGGATCAATTATCATTCCTTGTTCTCGCACAAAAGCAACAAGAGAGTCAACAATTAACGGTAAGCTAGTAATTATCCCTCCAACCAAAAGCGCAGCTAGAGTGTTAGCAAGTAAATAATTATGCTTGTTAATGCGTGATTTTTCCAACAAATCACTGTGGTTATATTGTCGTTCTGCTACGAGCGTTACACCGGCTACTGAGGCTATGATTGGCAATATTAAATAATACAGCGAGGACAAAGATGAAAAATCAAATCCAATTATCATCTGGTACGCAGTAGGATTCGGATTCCATGGACCTCTGGTAATGTTAGAATTGAGCTGATGAAAGACAACAATGACAACGCCAATAGCAATCCATGACGTTATGAGTGAATCGTTTAGGAGACGTTGAATTTGTAACTTCGTATAACGGAGGGTTTTCATTTAACTTTGCCTCCTTTGTCGTTGTTATTCGGATGGACAACAAAGATGTTTCGGGAATGATTCGGGACCTTTGGATTATCAACAGATAAAAGTAATTGCGTATCTTGCTTTATCTGGGTCCGGACATAAAACAAGTACTGCCATCCTGTACTTGTTTTCGATGTGCCAGGTAAAATGGGCTGGTAAATTTGAGAGTTGTCAACATTTAGCGCAATATGAGCAGGAGATCCAGCATACTTAGTTATTGTCTGTATGAGAATATATGTGCCAGTTGCACGTTTGTTGTTATTCAGGACAACTTGATCGGCTTTTTTTAGGCTTTTTGGAGCATTTTTGCTTTGACTTGCTGAAAAAACACGCATCTGTGTCGTTTGTGTTAACGTTGCGCGCTGGTTCATCGGGATAACGTGTTCTCGATATTTATTGACTCTTGCGTTTGTGAATAATGCAAATGCAAAAAGGACGAGGATGATTGTCATTAACGATAACCAGATTGCTTTTGTTCTAGGATGCACGGGAACCACCTGCCTTTAGTTTTCCGTTCTCCAAATAAATTGTGTTGAATGACGGAAGGTCGATGCCTGCAATGTCATGTGTGGCTATAAGAACAGTGGAACCCTGAGAGACTGCACTTTTTACAAGATTGTTAAATAATTTAACGCCACTAATATCTAAACCATTAGTAGGTTCGTCAAGCAAAATCAGTCTTTGTTTTTCCATAAACGCCTGAACAATTCCTAATCGTTGACGCATTCCCAGTGAATATTTTGAGACTTTGACATCTTTATATTTCAACATATTCATTTTTTCTAAGTAATGATCAATGGCCGAGTCGGATACATGCTGATTAATGCTCGCTAGATAATGTAGGTTCTGGAACCCAGTATATGAATTTATGAAGCCAGGTGTCTCAATTAATACACCAATACTTTCTGGTAATTTTTGTCCAAAAAGAACTTGTTTACCATCGATAAAGACTTTTCCAGAATCAATTTTAATTAGTCCAGAGATAGCTCTCAAAAGCATGGTTTTTCCTGATCCATTGGGGCCTCGCAAAATTGTGCCACTAGACTTTGGAACACCGAACGAAATATTGTCGAGAACTTGTATTCCTTTGATGGACTTTGAAACGCCTTCAACGTTTAAATACATGGTCTACCTCCTTCTCTTTAGGGTGAATCGAGAATACAAAAATGCGTAAAACAAAAAGATCACGAAAACCCGCTTCTGCTCCTGCTGCGTGCTTGAGAAAACAGGCGTTTCATGACCTAATGATGCAAGTTATTTCCGGATGGATACTAAAAATTTACATTTAGACGCTGTCAGGACTCCAAGCCCCGGACGCGTGGAGCGAAATCCAGAGTGAACGGTCTTGCTCAATTGCAAGTCGAATTTCGACGGGCTTGTACCCTGCGTCCTCAAATGCATTGTTCCAAATGTAGTGGGCTTCTCCAGGTAGTGTGCGAGTTTTAGGGGAACCGCACTCTTTACCGTTTGAATATTGAACCCAAGCGTTTACACCTGTATTTGACCCGTTGTCATTTCGAATATAGGCGTAACTGCGATCATACTTCATACGCCCGCCTGTATAGGAATTTTGTTGATTGTTACCTAACCAAAATGACCAGGAAGTGTCGCCATGATTATTAGCGGAAACCGACTGACCGGGAAGAAAAGCAACTGCTAAACCAACCAAAAGAGCGGCGGTAACCACAATCTTATAAAGCGGCCCCTTCTTCATCTCCATAACCTCCTTATTTTAAACCCAATTAATTAACAATATGAACAACTACATAATATTAGATATGAAAGGGCTTGTCAACAATAATATTGAAAAAAAGCCGAGCTAATTGATCACATTTGCAGATCATAACAAAATATAAAATAAATTTTCAAAAGATAATTATAATCCTAACGTAAGAACTATTCAGAGATTAGCTTTTCATTATGATTGCTATCGTGGTGAGTGGTATATGGACAAGACTATAAAGCAACTAGCAACTGAGCTTGGTGTCAGTAAGCAGACGATTCAGTATCACTATCAAAGATTACCAGCAAATAGACGACAAAAAGATCAACAAGGTCGAAACGTTGCTTATCAGCCCGTTCTGTGGTGCGTTACAGACGACTTGCACTTGGTAGTCAACAGCTCCAAAAACAATTTTCAGAAAATCTTTTCTTTTACCAAGAATCATGTAAGATTGAAGCCGAGTAGCATTTACGAAACGGTAGTTGTTTAATGACACAATCGGGATTGCGGGTCAAAATGATATGAGGAGGCAGCTGAATGAACGATGAAGCCGTTATTGAGGAGTTAACGGAGAAACAGACCGAGCTGATTGAGTTTTTGTATGTGGACTATAACGGACTGACACGAGGAAAAGTGATTCCGCTGGCCAGCCTGAAAGCCAAGCTGGCTGACGGGATCGGCTTGACCAAAGCAACGCTGAATGTCAGTGAGCGCGACACCATTTTGCCGGTTGCCGACATGACACCGATTGGAGAATTGCGCTTGATCGGGGACGCTGCTTCGGCGCATGTGCTGCCTTATATGCCGCAAGTGGCAACCTTGATGGGCGATATTTATAATCTCGATAAAACACCTTATGCTTCCGATCCGCGCACCATTTTGAAACGGGTGGTTAAACAGCTAGCCGATGCAGGCTTCAGCGTGAAAATGGCTTATGAAAACGAGTTCGAGTTGTTCACCGGGGATAAGGATCATCGCGAACCGGCCATGCCGCGAGTTGCCTTTTCAACGGAGTCCATGGACTTTGCCTATCCGTTCATTCTTAAAACGATCAATCAACTGCAACAAGTCGGCATCATGCCGAATGCCTATTATCCGGAAGGCGGCATTGGCCAGCATGAATTGAGTATGTTGCCGCAGGATCCGGTGACCGCGGCAGACAATGAAGTGATTTACAAACGGATCATTAAAAACACCGCCAAAGATTTTGACTTGTATGCCTCCTTTGCGCCGAAACCACTGGTTGATTCGGCTGGCTCCGGCGCGCATATTCATTTATCGTTGTGGCGCGGACAAGAAGATGCCTTTTTCGATGCAGACGCGCCGATGCAGCTATCCAAGACCGGTCAGTATTTTGTCGGTGGCGTGTTGAAACATATTCAAGGCTTGCTGGCGCTGACCTGTCCATCGGCGAATTCTTATCAGCGGCTGGCTCCGGGACATTGGAGCAGCGCTTATGCGACCTATGGCAAGGACAATCGCGAGGCGGCGATGCGGATTCCATCGACGGCGTGGGGCGATCCGGCTAGCTCGATGAACATTGAGCTGAAGGCGAGCGATGCGACCGCGAATCCGTATTTGGCGTTTGCCGGCTTGCTGGCAGCAGGGCTGGATGGCATTCAGCACCAGACGCAACCGGGTGATTATTGTGATGTCGATCCGGCAACGTTAAGCGAGGCCCAACGCGATGAGATGGGGATTCACCGTCTGCCGCAGTCATTGAGCCAGGCAGTCGACGCGTTCGTGACCGATTCGCTTTTCCACGACGTATTCGGTCCGCAACTGATCGATGCTTACGCCAAGATCAAGCGTGAAGACGATCAATATTATTCGAAGTTAGCGTTAGAGAAAATTGCGGCATTGCACCGCGAGCTATATTGAATTGCAAGTTGAAGAACCAATTTCGGGCATCATCATGAATGGTGATCGCTGTGCATGAGGAGGAAGCATTTTGGACGACCTAACCGAGTTTGTCGACCAAGTCCCATTGTTGGACCATCACTGTCATTTCTTAATTAACGGGAAAGTGCCGAATCGTGACGAACGGTTGGCGCAGGTGTCGACGGAGGCCGACAATGATTATCCGCTCGCCGATACCAAAAACCGTTTGGCCTATCATGGCTTTTTAGCTTTAGCCAAGCAATTTGCCCTCGATGCCAAGCACCCGCTGGCGGCGATGAATGATCCGGGTTATGCCACTTATAATCAGCGTATTTTCGGCCACTATCACTTCAAAGAATTGCTGATTGATACCGGATTTGTACCGGATGATGCGATTCTCGACTTAGATGAAACTGCCAAGCTAACCGGTGTGCCGGTCAAGGCGATTTATCGGCTGGAAACGCACGCTGAAACATTCATGCTGAAGTCAGATAATTTTGCGGCGTGGTGGCAGGCTTTTAGTCAGGATATTCAACAGGCAAAGGCACATGGCTATGTCGGTTTTAAATCGATTGCGGCTTACCGCGTGGGGTTGCACATTGAATCGGTTAATCTCATGGAAGCCGCCGCTGGGTTTGATACCTGGAAGAACTCCGGCGTCAAACGGTTAACGTCCAAGCCGCTCATCGATTACATCCTGTACCATGCAGCGCCGTTGATTATGGCGCAGGATCTGCCGCTGCAATTTCACGTTGGTTATGGCGACGCGGACACGGACATGTACCTAGGTAATCCATTATTGATGCGCGATTTCCTGAATGCCTTTGCCAAAAAGGGACTCAAAGTGGTTTTACTGCATTGCTATCCGTATCATCGCGAAGCCGGCTATTTAGCCAGTGTCTTTCCGAATGTCTATTTTGACATTTCGCTGCTGGACAATCTCGGCCCCAGCGGCGTACAGCGGGTTTTTGATGAAGCAGTCGAACTGGCGCCTTACACAAGGTTGCTGTTTGCCTCCGATGCCAGCACGTATCCGGAAATGTATGGGTTAGCGGCGCAACAATTCAAGCAGGCACTGATCGGGCATTTTACCTCCCTGCCATTTGTCGATCTGGCGCAGAAAAAAGCTTGGATCAACGCGATTTGCTGGCAGACAGCGGCCAAGCTTTACCACCAAGAAGAGGAGTTTGTGAATTAGTTATGGAAAAACGCAAAAAATTAACCTTGCTTGAGGTCTTCGGACTCTCGATTGCGATGGTGGCGCCAACTGGGGCAATGTCATTTAATACGGCCAGTGCCGCGGCCAATGCCGGCATCAACATGCCAATCGCTTTTTTGCTTGGCGGCATCGGCGTCTTGTTTGTGGCGATTTCGTTTGTGGAACTGGGCAAGCGGATCCCCGGCGATGGCTCAGCTTATGCGTATAATGCCAAAGCACTTGGTGAAAAGGCCGGCTTCATTTCCGGCTGGCTATTGGTGTTGACGTACGTGACATTTGTGTTTAGTTCCGGCGCCATTGTCGGCAACTTTGCCAATGTCTTTCTCAGTCATTTAGGCGTACATCTACCGGTAAATCTCTACAACATTTTGGTTTTGTTGCTGGGTGGCTGGCTAAGTCATAAAGGCATTGAATTTTCGACGCGCTTGACACTGGTCCTTGAATTGCTGGCGGTGTTGGTTTTGAGTGTGCTGACGGTCGTGATTATTTTTTCCGGCGGCCGCAGTGGTAACTCGGTGCAGCCGTTGATTCCACAGCCGCATATGGCGACCGGTTTGGGGATGGGCATGGTGTTTGCGCTGATGTCCTTTGCCGGCTTTGAAGGCTCGGCGACGATTGCCCCGCGCGCCACGAATCCGCGTAAAGCGATTAGCATTGCCTTGCTGGGCGCCGTGAGCTTTGCGGCGATTTTCTATTTTCTTGTCAGTTACGCCGAAGTGATTGGTTTCGGTTCCGCGCATATTGGCGATCTTGCGAAAAGCACGGCACCTATGAATTTCCTGGCGACCCATTATCTGGGGACCAATGCAGCGATTTTCATGGACTTCGCGGCGATGGTCAGCTATTTTGCCTGCTATTTCGGGGCGCTCAATGCCGGCGCGTTCATGCTGGAGGCGTTAGGTAAAAGTGGCTACCTGCATCCGTGGCTGGCGGTAGAAAGTGGGGACAAGCAGACACCAACGCATGCGCTTGACAGCATTACCGGACTTGCATTGATTGTGTATGTTATCTTTGCGATCGGCCTGGGTGTGAGTGCCAGTGATATGTATAACTGGTTTGGCACGATCGGGATGCTAGGGCTACTGACGGTTTACGTGCTGGTGAATATTGGCGCGATCGTTTACTTCCGCAAAGACAAAGGCCGGTCGATGTTCAAACATGTGTTGGCGCCGGTGATTGGGATTCTCGTGCTCATCTATCCGATTTACACGAGTCTTTGGCCGATTCCGGCGTTTCCGATGAATACTTTTCCTTACATCGCCATCGTCTGGTTCCTGATTGGCCTATGGGTGGCGACCAAGCGGCGAAAAGTTGAGACGCGGTTGGAAGATTTTTGATTGGGTTGTGAGCTTAACTAAAAAATGCGCTTGACATGATGAGATGCCAGCGCATTTTTTAGTTTCATCGGTCTTGCTCGTTTGCCGTGGCTGCCGTATGCGCGGTGCCGGTTTTGACGTACTTTTCAGTGCCGTCTGCAACGGCTTGGCGATAATAGTGTTGCTTGTATTCAATCGTGTTGAGCGTTTGTTCCAGTTGTTGCATCTGGTTTTCGACCGCGGTGTGGAGCTGATTAAAGAAGTTCAGCCGCTTGATGAGGGTGGCGTCGCCTTCAAGATTCCACTGCATAAACGTGCGGATGTCCTTAATTGACATACCTGCTGTTTTGAGGCAATTGATCATTTCCAGTGCGCTAAGATTCTGGGCGGTAAAACACCGGACCCCTGCTTGATCTTTTTGCAGATCAGGGATGAGTCCTTCCTTATCATAGTAACGAATGGTCGGGATAGACAGATGGGTGATTGCGGCAACTTCGCCGATGGTATATGAAACTGACATGAAAGCCTCCATGTTTCCTTACTAGATGACAAGACATATTGCAAAAAGAAACGACTTGCCCTAAAGTCGACTTTAGGGGATAAAGTGAGTGTAGCACGTAAGCCGATTGATGCAAAATTGCGTTTATCGGTCTTTTTTATGCCCTTGTCGGCGGGAAAATGCTGTTATGCCAACATCGCACGTGACAAGCAACGTGCAGTAATTTTTTAAAAGGAGTGAGGACATCTTGTTGGAAGAGACTTATACGTTAACGAATGGGGTCAAGATTCCAAAAATCGGCTTTGGCACCTGGATGATTGATTCGGATGATGCCGCGGCAAAGGCCGTTCATGAAGCAATTGATGTCGGTTACCGCCATATTGATACGGCAGAGGCTTATGGTAATGAAGCCGGGGTTGGCGAAGGTGTGCGGGCATCCGGTGTGCTGCGTGAAAATATTTTCGTCAACACGAAGCTTGCGGCCGAGATCAAGGATCACGACACGGCCGTCAAAGCTATTGACGGCTCGCTTGAGAAGCTTGATCTGGAATATGCGGACATGATGATCATCCATGCGCCGAAACCATGGGCCAAATACGATGAACCGGAGCGGTACTTCGAAGGAAATCTGGAAGCCTGGCGGGCATTGGAAGAAGCTTATAAAGCCGGCAAATTGCGCGCGATCGGAGTTTCCAATTTTGATCCCACCGATCTCAAGAACCTGCTGGATCATGCTGAAATTGCCCCAATGGTTGATCAGGTTTTAGCGCACATTACCCAGACACCGTTCAAAACGATTGACTTTGCGCAAGAGCACCAGATATTAGTCGAGGCCTATTCGCCGTTCGGCCATGGCGAAATGTTCAAGAATAAGGATATCCAGAAAATGGCGGCTAAGTATCAAGTCTCCGTTGCACAGTTGGGCATGCGCTATCTGCTGCAGCTGGGCCTACTGCCATTGCCAAAAACCGTTAACCCGGACCACATGAAGGCTAATGCAGAGGTCGATTTTACCATCAGCGATGATGATATGACGGCGCTGAAGCAGATGAAGCCGCTAACCAATTATGGCAAGTACCAGTCATTCCCGGTTTACAGTGATCGATTGAGCTAAGCCCACGGACCGGCAACAACGACCTTGCCAATCATGTGACCGGATTCGACCAGTGCATGTGCCTTGCGCAAGTTGGCTGCATTCAACGGCTGCAGTGTCTTGGTTAACGTGCATTGAATCGTGCCGTCATTGAGTAAGCTGGCAACTTTGTCGAGAATGATCCCTTGGGAAGCGAGATCATAACCATACCAAGACTTGGAAAACATCCACTCCCAGGCAAACGTGGCTCGCTTTTTTGTCAACTTTTGTAAGTCAATACCGCGCCGATTTTCCGTAATGGCCGCAACCCACCCGTCAGGACGAATCATGGTGGCAATTTCGTTCCAGTGTTCGTCTAGATGCGAGAGGTTGAGGATGTAGTCAACATTTTTGAAACCGGCCGCTTTTAACTGTGGCGGTAATGGCTGACGGTGATTCAAAACATGATCGGCGCCATGTTCCAGTACCCATTTTTGTGACTCCGGGCGTGAGGCAGTGGCGAGGACCTGCAGGCCAGCGAGGTGGGCAAGTTGCGTCGCCATTGAGCCAACCCCACCTGAGCCGTTAATGATCAAAATGGCATGCTTACGATTTTCCTCTTTGTTATCAAGTGGAATGTGCAGTTTTTCGAACAGCGCTTCCCATGCGGTGAGACTGGTCAGTGGCATGGCAGCGGCTTGGGCATCGGTGAGCTTAGCCGGAGCGTGACCGACAATCCGCTCGTCAATCAATTGATATTCGGCGTCACTGCCGGAACGTTTGTAACTGCCGGCGTAGAATACGCGATCGCCTACGTGGAAACGGGTAACGTCCTGGCCCACAGCCGTCACAATCCCCACGGCATCCCAACCAATGATCTTCGGCTGGGCAAGGCGGGCATGACCTGCGCCACGCGTTCCGGTATCGACCGGATTCACCGAAACCGCCCGGACATTCACTAATAAGTCGTGGCCTTCTGGGGTTGGCTTTGGTAGCGTCAAATCTTCTAAACTATTTTCCTGTTCAATTGGTAAATGCTGCGTAAATCCAATGGCTTTCATCAAAATGACTTCCTTTCGATTGCTTGCTTAACTTTTCACCTTGTATGTTAGCCAGCATGCACTAACATAGTAAGTGAACAAATTGTAAGTAACTTGTAGGAAAGCAACGAGGGGGCCTTGTGATGGATCGTGAAATTTATAATTGTGCTGAAGGATGCCCGGTTCAAAATACGGTTGATCTGATTTCGGGAAAATGGAAGAGCGTCATTCTTTATCATCTCTTTAAAAGGGATGCCACCCGCTTCAGCACGCTGAACAAGGCCATTCCTTCAGTGACCCAGCGCATGTTGGCATTACAGTTGGCGCAACTTGAAGCTGACGGGATTATCGACAAGAAAGTCGGCGATGAGGATGGCCGCGCCACGGAATATGGTTTAACTAAGTTAGGCCAAACATTGGCGCCGGTGATCGACGCCATGGCAGCCTGGGGTAAGTTTTATCAGACGCAGCAGGCTGCGCTGGCATGAACGGCAACGACATATTTTCTTTTATTCATCAACCAGTTAAGCAAAAAGGCATCGCCGGTTTTTTTCGGCGATGCCTTTTTGCATCTTTTGAATTAAAGATAAGCCTGATAAAACAAAACAACCGCAAGCCCGATTGCGAAAATTCCAACCGCCGTTTTGATCACGTGCGATGGAATCAAGCGGACAATGATCGGACCGAGAAAGCCGCCTGCGAACAAACCGATGCAGACCGGAATTAGAACCCACCAGGCAATCGGCATCGAGAAGATGAACATGATTGATGTGACCGTATTGTTCACAAGCGATGCAAGGTTGCGCATGGCGTTGTAAGTTGCATACGGACCTGCGACGATGCGCGACAGTACCGCGATCATTAACAGTCCGGCACCGGCGCCAAAATAACCGATATATAACCCGACGAGCATAATCAGCGCATAACCAAACCCTTGGGCAAGTTTGCGATGGGTAGCCTGATCGGGATCTTTTTTCGGTGTCAGAATCATGACCCCAGCCAGGAAAATAATAAACGGAACGACTCTTTTGAAGCTGGCATTGGAACTGTGGATTAAGATAAGTGCACCTAAGACGCCACCAAGGGCATTAAGCAATGTGATGAGTAGCGCTTGGTGCCAGTGGCCTTTTAATTCCCGCCGCGATGAAAGCACCGACGAAGATCCACTGAACAAAAGGCCGATCGTGTTGGTTGCATTGGCCGTGATCGGCGGAATGCCGACCGACAGCAGCATTGGGTAAAGCGTGAGCGCCGCCATTCCTACCGTACCATTGAGGATACCGGCAATTAGGCTCATACCGAGTAAATACAAAATTGTTTCGAGCGTCATAAGCTCGCCTCATTTGATTTATTTTTTGGGGTAAATCTGTTTTCTTTCATTATTTTACACCCAATAATGTCTTACCAAGCTTAGCATTTGCGGATACTGTTGTCGCTTTTAAGCGTTTCCATCTTATGGACTGATCGGGTTGCTCTTGGGAGTGAAAACAGTTATTTATCGGCATGGGTCAGGAGCCTTGTCAATGGTATGGCTGAAAATAATTTGCTATACTCAAGAAAAAATTCAGGTGGTACTGGAGGTGGCGGGATGAAAAAACTTGAAATTGCCCATTTGGATAAGGCCTTTGATCAGCAGGTTTTATTCAAAGACGCCAATTATACGTTTCAACAAGGTAAGATCTATGGCTTGCTGGGGCGCAATGGTTCCGGTAAGTCGACGTTGTTTAACATGATTGTCCGTAACCTGCCGATCGATAGCGGCACGATTGCGGTTGATTCGGATGATGGTCAAGGGCTGATCACAAATTACTCGGATACGGCAGTCGGTATGGTTTACACTCAGCCACATTTGCCGGCATTCATGACCGGCGTTGAATTCGTTGACTATTTTATCGCGATTAACCGCGAACGGCTGGACCGGATGCATACGACGGTCAAAGCGGCGGACTTTTTTGATATGGCCGGTCTGGGTCAGGCGGATGCCAACAAGTTGTTGCGCGACTATTCGGAGGGGATGCGCAATAAGCTGCAGATTGTGGTGTCGTTGATGCTGAAGCCGCCGGTGCTGTTACTCGACGAACCGCTGACAACCGTCGATGTGGTGGCGGCGCATGAGATGCAGCAAATGATCGTTGCGATGAAGGCAGATTCGGTGGTTGTCTTCTCCACTCATATCATGCAGTTGGCGCAGGCCATTTGTGATGCGGTGGTCTTGTTGCATCAGCAGCAATTAACTGAATTGACGGGGCTGGATATTCACAGTCAGGCATTTGAAGACGCCGTGATTGCGCGGTTAAGTGACGAGGTGCAGGCAGATGCGTGATGCATGGCGATATTACTGGTTTCAAGCGCAAACCGATGCGACCACCGGGGTGAATGGCATCATTTACTTTCTACGGCGGATCCCAGTTGTAGGGAAAAAGATTCCTACTAAGTGGTATCGCACCGGGGCTTTGAAAAGTCTTTTGGCCATTTTGTTAAATTTCATGATGCTGTTGACCAAGCCGGTGATAACCCTCTTGATGATGGGCTTGGCGTTCCTGGTCGGCAATGCTTACAACGATTTCATTCATCCGCTCCCAGCTGACTTCACCTTGCGAATCATGGTTGCCGTGTTAGTTTATTCGCTGGGATGCCTCATGCTGCGCGGACTGATTTTTCGGTATGCAGCGATTAATATCAAAACGATTAAGCTTGGCGAGTACTTTTCGCTGGATCGGGTTGCGTTGGTTCGGGGTACTTTGTTGATCAATCAGATCATTGCGGTTGTGATTGGCCCGTTTCTGCCGCTTTTTATTCTGGCACTTATCACCCGTAATCTATGGTTGTTGCTGGTTGGACTGGAAATGGCCATCTTTAGTTGGCGGTGGCAGGCTTTTCTGCCGCGCTTGGCGTGGTCACACCGGCAACTGGGCTTAATGGCGCAGATCGTTTACTGGGTGAGCCTGTGGGGCGTGGTTGCCGGCGTGATGATAACCGGCCAACTCGCGGCATTTGTTAACGGCGTTTTCTCACCTTTAGGATTCATGATCGGCTTGTTGGCTTTGCTGGCGATGGAATGGTATATTCACCGATTCGCTGATGATATTCCTTTCCTGATGGCATCTATCCAGCAGGCAACCATGGCTTTGGATAAGGTCGCAGCATCTCGTGATCAGCAGTTTTTGGCCGCTGGTAAGGCGATGCAGAAAAAATTGACGCTGGACACCAACACAACGATCAAGCCAACCAGCCGCTCCGGCAGTAACTATCTGAATGCCTTATTATTCGCCCGCTATCGGCAGCAATTATGGAAAAAGTTGCGGACGCGGTTGCTCTGGATTGGCGGCATTGGCGTTGCATTTTTAGTACTCATCAAACTTTTCGCTGGACAATCGGTCGGCGATTTGACATCGATTTATGGGGCCTTGTTCTTTCCAATGTACTTGTCATCACTCGGCGCACCGATCGTTCAACTCTTATTTGTTAATTGCGATTCGGCCATGTTGTACTATCCGTTTTACCGGCAACCGAAAACCATTTTGGCCGGGTTCTTCTACCGATTCTGGCGGATTGTTCAGTACAACGCAGTCACAGGCGGTCTGATTTTTCTGTTTATTTTTGCGCTGCAATTCGTTTCATCGGTACCGGATGCGGTGAACTTTTATTTGGTGTTACTGCTAGAAGTTTGCGGTATGGTGTTGTTCTTTTCCTTCCACGAGTTGTTTATCTATTACTTGATCCAGCCGTTTACAGATGACATGTCAGTTGTCTCGCCACTGTATCGGTTCTTGTACTGGGGCATGTACTGGGTGGCGTGGGTCTTCACCCAAGTGCAATTTTCCGGCTATGCATATGCTATTTTGATTGGTGTGGTGACGCTGATTTATGTGGCAATCGGCACCGCAGTGATTTATCGGGTGGCGCCGAAGACTTTCCGGATTCGGTATTGAGGCTCGCTTTGTGATGGCAAATGGTGTTGCGAGCGACTATGAACCTTCCAACGAAATCGTGTAAAAAATAATAAAAAGGCCAACCACTTCATTCGGAAAAAGGCGGTTGGCCTTAGTAGTAGACAGTGTTAATCGTTCATACAATTCCAGATTCCTGTTATCACTGCACATTGGAATTTAGAAGAGCACTACGATCTTGAGAAATAGAAGGATTGCAAAGATGAACGCTGCTATCATCACGACTAAAAAAATGAGTGAGGCCGGTCTTTTGACTTTTAGTTTGAAATAATCATAAACCAAATAGCTCAAAAAGCTGATCGGCACAACTGTAGAAGAAAACACGGTGAGAGGCAGAGGCAAACCAGAAAACAATGAATCCAGCGTGAAGTATCCGGCGATCCAAAAAGTTAAAAAAGTAAGGATGTGCCTGTAGCGTTGTTTAAAGACTTCCTTGTTTGACATTTGAATCACCTCACTTGGTAAATCCTAAAGGTATCGCTATTGCAATACATTTGGATTTATCATAGCTTGACAATCTTGAGAAACATAAGCAGTGCCAACAGGAGACCCAGTACCGCAAAGATCAAAAGGCTCAGTTTTGCTGGTCGTTTGACTTTTAGTTTGAAATATTCGTAGATCAAATATCCCATAATGAATAACGGGATGATTACCTGAACAATTATATTGAGGATTAGCGGTTTATCGGTGAAGCCAAGCGCACCTAAGAGTAAATATACGGTATTCCAATAAACAAAGAAACTTAGACCACGTTTGTAACGTTTTTGGAATACGTCATCGTTATTCATTTGAATCACCCCGCGAAAGTCGGTGCTTGGCAAAGGCTGTTAGGCAAAAAAACTGATTATATGGCGCTTTGTATACGGTTACATTATAAAGCCGATATTGTCACTTGGTCAACAATTGGTTTTACGACTTCAACCCCATCAGTTCAAGAAAATTTACAAGTTTCAAATTAAGAGGTATATGTTGTATACGAGCTGAAGATATCGTTATTTTAAATTCACTTGTTGCGGACGCATTCAAACTGATAGGTGACGTCCCGTTCAAAGAAAAACGATGCCCTAAGTCGGTGACATGTACCACAGGCTTTGGTTAAACCGGACTTTTCACTGATTAGATTCCCACACTTGGCGTATAATGAGCGTAATCTAACAATTTGAGGAGGAAAGTTATGAGCGAAGCAGCACATTTCTATGAAACTTTTCAACCGTCGCATTATGATCTCTATTTGGATATTAACCGGGAGACCAAGACCATTAGCGGCAAGACGTCGATTATCGGTGAGGCGAAGCAGCCGAACATTGCGGTTCATCAGAAGTATTTGAAGGTTGAATCCGTTGAGGCGAACAACCAAGCGGTCCCGTTTACAACCGATGATCCGGCCGAGGCCGTGCGGATCACGTTGCCAAAAGCAGGCGATGTGAAGTTGACGATTACCTATACGGCGCCGTTGACGGATACCATGATGGGCATTTACCCGTCTTACTACGAAGTGGACGGGGTCAAGAAGCAAATCATCGGGACCCAGTTTGAAACCACGGCGGCGCGGCAGGCTTTTCCGAGTGTTGATGAACCTGAAGCCAAAGCAACATTTGATTTGGCCATCAAGTTTGATGAACAGCCGGGCGAAACGGTGATTAGCAATATGCCGGAAGTGCGCGAAATCAATGGCGTTCATTATTTTGACACCACGGTGCGGATGTCGACCTATCTGATTGCGTTTGCGTTTGGTGAGTTGCAAAGTAAGCAGACCACGACGAAGAGCGGCGTTAAAATCGGCGTTTTTGCCACGAAAGCGCACAAGCCTAACGAACTGGATTTTGCGTTAGATATTGCTAAGCGCTCGATTGAATTCTATGAAGACTTTTATCAGACGCCTTATCCGCTGCCGCACTCCTGGCAGCTGGCATTGCCGGACTTTTCTGCCGGTGCTATGGAAAACTGGGGGCTGGTGACATATCGGGAAGCGCTGTTGACGATTGATCCGGATAACACGTCGCTGGAGACCAAAGAGCGCGTCGCCACGGTCATTGCCCATGAGTTAGCGCATCAATGGTTTGGCGATCTTGTAACTATGAAGTGGTGGGATGATCTCTGGTTGAACGAAAGCTTCGCCAACATGATGGAATATGTCGCGGTGGACGCGTTGCAACCGGACTGGCACATCTGGGAAGCTTTCCAAACGCTGGAAGTACCAATGGCGTTGCAGCGTGATGCCACTGATGGCGTGCAGTCGGTTCATGTGCAGGTTGAAGATCCGGCTGAAATCGATTCGCTTTTCGACAGTGCCATTGTTTACGCAAAAGGGGCGCGGATGCTGGTGATGGTCCGTGCGTTGATTGGTGACGATGCCTTGCGTGCTGGTCTGAAAGCTTACTTTGAAGCGCACAAGTTTGGCAATGCCGCGGGTGCTGATCTTTGGGCAGCGTTGGGTCAAGCGTCCCATCTTGACGTTGGCAAAATCATGCAGTCGTGGCTGGAACAGCCAGGTTATCCGGTTGTAACCGCCGCGGTGGTGGATGGCAAGCTGACCTTATCGCAGCAGCAGTTCTTCATCGGCACAGGCAAAGAGGTTGGCCGCCAGTGGCAGATTCCGTTGAACAGTAATTATACAGTCGCACCGCAGATTTTTGCCGATAAGCAAGTGACATTGGGCGACTATGCACAGTTGCGTCAAGACAGCGGCAAGCCATTCCGGGTTAACGTTGGTAACAACTCCCATTTCATCGTGCAATATGATCAAACGCTGTTAACCGATATTCTGGATCACCTTGACCAGCTGAATGCGATTGATCAGCGTCAGATCCTGCAAGATTTGCGGCTGTTGGCAGAAGGACGGCAAAATTCATACGCTAATATTGTGCCATTGTTACCGCGTTTTGCCGAAAGTCACAGTGCCATTGTCATCAATGCCTTGTATCGGGTTGCCAATGATTTGAAGCAGTTTGTGACACCTGATTCCTCAGATGAAGCCCAGCTGAAAGCATTCTTCGATCAGCTCAGTGCTGGGCAATTTAAGCGTCTTGGCTGGTTGCCGAAGCCAGGCGAAACCAATGATGATCAATTGACGCGGCCATATGTGCTAAGCATGGCACTTTATGCTAAGAACGCTACGGCCATTGCGCAAGGTCACGACCTTTTCACAGCTAACAAGGATCAATTGCTGCAGTTGCCAGCAGACGTGCGGATGTTTGTGCTCCAAAACGAAGTGAAAAACTTTGGGACCACCGCCTTGTTCGATCAGTTATTGACAGCCTACAAGCAGACGACGGATTCAAGTTATAAGGCAGACATTCTCGCTGCCTTAACCAGCACCCCGGATAAGGCCTTGATCGGGAAAATTGTTGATCAGTTCGAAAATGCCGATACAATCAAGCCTCAGGATTTACGCTCATGGTTCCGCGGCGTGTTGAACAACCATGTCGGCGAACAGGCTGCATGGGACTGGATTCGCAAAGAATGGTCATGGCTGGAAAAGACGGTCGGCGGCGACATGGAATTTACCACCTATATCACCGTAATTGCCGGCATCTTCCGAACCGCAAACCGGCTTGACGAATTCAAAGCATTCTTCGAGCCTAAACTACCGACGCCAGGGTTAACTCGTGAAATCACGATGGACACCAGCGTCATCGCCAGCCGGGTTGATTTGATTCAGGCCGAGCAACAGGCAGTTAATGGGGCGGTTGCTAAGGCGGTTAAGTGAAGCTGATTCGCGAATAATGAGTAGAAAATAGCTATAAACAGGCTAGCGTTACAATTCGCGGTTTCAGTATAGAGACAAGCATATTTCCAAGAATTTTTTGGGGGTGTGCTTGTTTTTTGTTCGAGCAATAGTGACTTGTTAGGGTTTTTAAGATATTAGTGCCAAAGCGGAGCAATCGGAGGCCAGATGGGGCTCAGCTGTGAAATTGGCCTTAAACGGGCGGTTTTCCCGTTTTAGGCCAAGGCCGAGCTTTGAAACCGCGGTTTTTGCGGGTTCAAAGTCGTGCCCACAGCGTTCCAGCACCATCTGGCCGGAGATTGCGGAGTTTGGCACGGCAAGAAAGCTATTGCCCAAATTTTTGCGTTTTGAAACCCGTCCATGGCGAAAAAGCAACTGCCTTTTTAGAAAAATCTAATCCATATCTATACATTTTCACGGGAAATCGGGGCTGCTAAACCGGTACACTGGAGAACAAATTCCTGTTTTTCCAAAGGCGGGATTTGTTTGGAGGGATTTTCGTGGCAGACACTAAGAAACAACTGCGCTGGTATAACGTGGCTTTGATTGCCTTCGTCTCGGTCTGGGGCCTTGGCAATGTGTTTAACAACTATGCACAACAAGGCCTGTCCGTTGTGACCAGCTGGATTCTGATTATGCTGATTTACTTCGTGCCATATGCCTTGATCGTCGGCCAGCTTGGTTCAACCTTTAAGGATCAGGCGGGCGGCGTTAGTTCCTGGATTAAGGAAACCGGCAGCGTGCGGCTGGCTTATTACGCTGCGTGGACCTACTGGGTAGTACACATTCCGTACCTAGCCCAGAAGCCGCAAGCGATTTTGATTGCGCTCAGCTGGCTTTTCAAAGGCAACGGTAATTTTGTCAACACCGTATCATCGATGACCGTGTCGCTGATCTGTCTGGCACTGTTCTTGCTTTTCTTATGGCTGTCATCGCGCGGGCTAACAACGCTGAATCGCATCGGCAGCATGGCCGGTACCGCGATGTTCCTGATGTCGATCCTGTTCATCATCTTGGCGGTCACGGCACCTTTGATGGTCAAAGGCGTTCATGTGGCCACGCCGGACATGGGCGATTTGCACACTTACTTACCGAAATTTGATTTGAATTACTTCACCACGATTTCCATGCTGGTCTTTGCCGTTGGCGGGGCGGAAAAAATTTCGCCATACGTCAACAACACCAAACATGCGTCCAAGGAATTTCCGTTGGGCATGCTGGTCCTTGCCGGCATGGTTGCGTTTTGTGCCTTGCTAGGATCTTTTGGCATGGGCATGTTGTTTGACAGTCACCATATTCCGACTGATCTCATGTCTAATGGCCCATACACTGCGTTTGCGATGCTTGGCAACTATTACCACCTGGGGAATATCTTTGTCATTCTCTACGCCATCGCCAATGCGCTTGCTTCGATTTCAGCTTTGGCCTTCTCAATTGATGCCCCACTGAAAATCCTGCTGAGTGACGCCGATCCGCATTTTATTCCTAAAAAACTACGGCGGATCAACAAAAAAGGCACGCCGATTAACGGTTACTGGATGACCGGGATTCTGGTCAGCATTCTGATTATTGTGCCGGCGTTGGGTATCGGCAACATGAATGAGTTATACAAATGGCTGCTGAACCTGAACTCGGTCGTGATGCCACTACGTTATCTCTGGGTCTTCTTAGCGTATTACCTGCTTAATCGCCATCTTGAGAAGTTCCAAGCAGACTACATGTTAGTGAAAAACAAACACGCGGGCATGCTCATTGGCGGCTGGTGTTTCTTCTTCACCGCTTTCGCCTGCTTACTGGGGATGCTGCCGAAAATCAGCTATCTGAGCGATCCCGGCACATGGTGGTTCCAAATGGGTCTCAACGTGATTACGCCGGTGGTGCTCTTGGCATTGGGTCTGGTTTTGCCAATGTTGGCCCGGCGCAACGAGTTAACCACGGAATAAACTGCGATATGAAAAAGGATCTGCTACCGAAGAGGGTGGCAGATCCTTTTTTGACCTAAAGATGATGTTCGCGAATCGCGGTCAACATTTTCTTTTCAGGGTAAAAGTGAATGAGCAGCAGCAAGGTGCCGTAAAGCAACAGGGGCAGCCAGACATAATTCAAATCAATCATGCCAAGGGTTGCGGCATTTTGGCTGGTGTTTGGAACATAACCGGTGAGGTCGAACAAGCCAGCGGTGACGAGGCCGCCGATACCCAGCCCGAGGTTGACCCCAAAGTCGTTGCTTGAGGCGAAGAAGCCTTCAGCTTGGGCGCCGAGGGTGATGCCATAGCGAATGGTGTCAGCTAACATGATGGAAACCAAGCCGACGATCATGCCTTGACCGATGCTGTTCACTAGAATGCCGAAAAATAGCAGCCACAGCTGGCGCAGGTACACGCCCCCGGCAATCACCAATTGTCCGGCCAAGCCAATCAGCATTCCCAGACGCATGGTGTGCTTGTTCCCATAATGTCCGGCAATGCTAATAATCAGCAAGACGCCGATCAATGATGAAAACGTAAAACTATTGGCCCAGGAAACCAGATTCTGATTGTGCAACGTGTATTTGAAATAGTAAACCGTCGTCTGGTTCTTGATCGCCGTCAGCAGCCAGTACGTGAAAATGACACCTGACAGAATCAGCCACGGCTTGTTGCGCACCGCGATTTTGGCAACTACGCGGAAAGGTTGGTGGGCGATTTTTTTCTGGGTAAAACGCTCACGAATATGCACAAAGGTGTTCAGAATTAATAGTAGTGAAATGCCGGCAAACAAAGCCATGGTTAAAAGAAAGCCGTGCTGATCATTGCCGCGGCCGAAAAACGCCACTAGCGGTAAGGTGAACACAGCTACAATAATCTGAACGGAACTGCCGAAGAACTGGCGGATAACCCCGAGCAAAGTCAGTTCCTGTTGATTTTGGGTTAGCGTCGGCAGAACCGAGGTGATTGGCAGGTTAACTGCGGTGTAGAGGAACCCTAAGATGAGATACGTCGCATACGCCCACAGCAGTTTACCATTAGCCGACCAGTCTGGGGTGACGAAGGTGAGCACCGCAAAAACGGCATAAGGCAGTGCGTACCAAAGGAAGAACGGCCGGCTTTTACCAAAGCGCGAGTGGGTGTGGTCGATCATCAAACCGACCACCGGACTTTCGAAAACATCGGCAACGCGGGCGATCAGGAACAGCAAGGCGACCGCGCCGGCACTCAATCCGTAAATGTCCGTGTAGAAATACAGTAGATAGGTTGTCATCACCTGAAAGACCAGATTATCAGCCGCGTCGCTCAGGCCGTAACTGATGCGTTCAGGCCACTTTGTTTGTTGTGCAGTCGGCTTTTTTTGCATCCGCAAACCTTCTTTCGTGGATAACTGACACGAAACATGTACGACTGCAATCTTCGGGTGTTAGCAGTCGATTTTAATCATGCTTTTCCCGCAACATGTCACTGATCACGATTTGGTTAACCGTATTCCAAACCATGTGCCCAACGGCTTCGGACAAATGTTCTTCGGCCGGTTGATCTTTGGCAGGCGGGACGATTTTTAATGCAGGCATGGCCCAAAGATGAGCGCCGGCCCACACGCCAAGTCCCCACATGCTGCCATAGCCCAATTTAAACAACGGGACATAATGCCCGGCAACGGCATAAAGCGCACCGATGCTTGACGAAAAGCCAAAGTGAACCAAAAGACTAACCCAAGGAATCTGATGGCCGGAATACGTGTAAGTGGCATGAGTTTCCGCCGGGGTGAGGCCGTGCTGCTGCAAAAATTGTTGCGGCGGATTGGTGGCATCACGTTCCGGTGTTCGCGGTGGTAAAATATTTTCCCAACCCAACTTGACAAGTCCTGATACTAAGCCCGCAACGGCCCCAACCGCTGCGAGTTTTAAGACAGATGACTGAGTTTGTGTACGCATATATGCGACCTCCCTAGATGAATGCGTCAAGAACTTTAACACTTCTATTTTAAAACAGCAGTACGGTTTTGGCATGCGTAGATAACAAATTGTAAGTGTTTTTTGCCAGATGGCTAAGGAGCCCATTGCTGTTGGGGGATGGCGGTTTGATCAGCAGATATTATTGGCGAATGTCGGCATGATGCGCGTGGACAAAATCAATAAAGTCAGTCGCAGCAGGGGACTGATAATGGTCTTTTAAAGTGGCCATGTAGAATATCCGCTGCCAGGTGGGGAAGCTAAGTGGAATGATTTTGACTGGCAGGGTTTTAAGAATGGGCATGTTGGGCACCACCGCAATACCAAACCCGTTGGCAACCAAACCAGCCACTGCTTCGTCCTCTTCAATTGCATACACGCTGTGAGGCTGGCCGCCGCATTCGGCAAAAAGCTGGCGAATAATCGGGGCCAGCCCGCTTCTTTTCGAGAAAGTGACCTGATCGAAGTCTAGGGTCTCACTGAGTTCAATGCGCTGATGAGTTGCTAGGGGATGATCCAGCGGTGTGATGACAACGAGTTCTTGCGATGCAATCGGAAAATAAGCAATATCCTCTTGTTCGTCAACCTTTGAGCAAAAGCAAATGTCATAATTTTTAGAGCGTAATCCTTGAATAATTTGTGGTGATAAACCATTTTCGTTCGTGAATTCGAAGCGGGCGTCATCGTGGCTTTGCTGCAGAAAACTGCGAACAATGCCGGGAACCCAGCGTGTGCTCAGGGTGCGTAAGGCAGCTAACTTAATGACCGTTTGCTCCGTGTTTTGGTGTTGCAGCTGTTCAATGCCACTGTCGAGAATGGTGAGTGAATGCTCGACGATTCGGCTGAACTCACGGCCTTCTGGAGTTAAGACAATATTACGACCTTGTCGGACAAACAAAGCAAGGCCGAGTTCATCCTCAAGCCCGTGAATAGCGTTGCTAAGACTGGGCTGGGTAATGTTCAGTTGACGCGCTGCCTGGGTGTAATTCTGTAACTTAGCTAATGTGATGAAATAGCGCAAGTGAAAAAGGTTCATGATTTGCCTCCAGAGTGTCTACAAAACGAACAATAGCTTCCAGCTATAAACGACCCCATTATAATGAATTAGAAGTCGCTTGTGCAACCGCATACAATTTAATTTGTAAATGAAATTGAAAAAATAATCACAAATGAATTTGGGAGGCATTATCATGACACTTGCACATCCGATTACAGTCAGTTCATGGACATTAGGCGACCAATGTACTTTTGAAGATCGCGTCAAAGCTGCCGCAAATGCGGGCTATGACGGGATCGGCTTACGGGCTGAGACTTACGTTGACGCGTTGAATGAAGGCTTAACCGATCAGGATATTCTCGACATTTTAGACCGCTATCACATCAAGTGCACAGAGGTAGAATACATTGTTCAATGGTGTGAAGAACCGCGGTCTTATGAACAAAAATATAAGGAACAAACGTGCTTTCACATGTGCCACTTGTTTGGCGTTGAACATATCAACACTGGTTTGATGGAAAGTTATCCGGTTGATTTTACAGCGAAGAAACTTCAACAGTTGGCTCATCGTGCGGCGCTCGCTGGCAACCTTATCATTGCGCTGGAGCCGATGCCATACAGCGGCATGCCTGATTTAAAGAAGACTTGGGCCATCCTTCAAGGTGCCGGGGCGCCAAATGTCATGATGCTTTTGGACATGTGGCACTGGGTACGGGCCGATCAGCCATTTGATCTGCTAACCAAGGAACAGGCCAAACGCGTCATTTCGATCCAGCTTGATGATGCTTACAAACGTCCGTATGCCAAGAGTATTTTACGCGACGAATCGATGCATGATCGGCTCGCACCGGGGACTGGGTTTGAAGACCGCACCGAAAAATTCATCAACATGATCAAAGATGTTGGCGTTGATCCAAAAGTGATCGGCGTTGAAGTTATCTCTGATCAGTACATGGCCAAAGGGATCGACTGGGTTGCTAAGTATACGTACGACAATACTGTTAAGACTTTGCAAGCAGTTTGGCCGGAGATTTTAAAACCAGCTGTGGCGGCTCATTAGAACTAGTAGGTTAACTACTCAGAATGAAAGATCGTAAGCTTTAAAGCCCAATGCAGAGGCGTTTTGGTTCTGGTTGGTTTCACAGCGTTAAGGAGGAAATTTTTCATGGCAGATTGGCTAGGTTTAAAAGATAAAGTTGTGGTCGTGACCGGTGCAGTTGGCGGCATGGGCACCCGTTTTTGCGAGGCATTTGCCGAACATGGGGCCAATGTTGTTTTGGTGGACATTAAGAAAGATGCCATTGAAACTGCTGCTAAAGCTTTAAGTGAAAAGTACGGGGTTCAGACGTTGCCACTGGCGACCGATACCACGAATGAAGATGAAGTTGATGACGCAGTAAAAGCCGTTGTTGCAAAGTTTGGGCGGGCCGACATTCTCGTGAACACCGCCGCAATTTTACGATTTGCCCCATTTGAAGACTTACGTTTAGACGAATGGAAGACGGCATTGAACATTAACTTGACGGGCTATTTTCTGATGTCGCAACGATTCGGTCGTCAGATGATTGCCCAACATCATGGAACGATGGTGCATATTTCGACTGTTGCGGCGGTATTTCCTGAGACATACAGTGGTGCTTACAGTACCACTAAGGCTGCGGTTAACATGCTATCCAAGCAAATGGCGGCAGAGTGGGGCCAGTTCGGCATTCGCAGCAATTGCGTCATGCCATGTCTGGTGAAGACGCCGATGTCCGCTGACTTTTACAAGGATCCGAAAGTGTTGGATGGCCGCGAACGGCTGGTTGCCAGTCGGCGAATCGGTGATCTGGACGATATCACAAATGCTGTCTTGTATCTGAGTAGTGAACGCTCAGATTACACAAATGGCGGTGAACTGCGGGTCGATGGCGGCCTCGGCATCATGATGCAGGATATGATCCCTAAGCCAGGCGGTCGCCGGGAATATGCGGTCAAAGCGCATCAAGCTAAAAAGTAATTGTGGTGGCACGGAAGTAACTTGATCGCACAGCCGATCAGGTTCTTCTTTTGAAATTATTCGTGAAATTATGAACTTAGTGGAGGCATTGATAATGGAAACTTGGATTTCCGGAACGACTGGTTTGTTGTGTTTGCTTGGCAGTCCGGTTGGCCATTCTGGCTCACCGGCGATGTATAACTTTAGTTTTCAAAAACAAAAAATCGATGCGGCTTATCTTGCTTTTGATGTCAAAAAGGACCAAATGCCTCAAGCATTGGATGCGATGCGTCTGTTCAAAATGCGGGGCGGCAATATCACGATGCCATGTAAGAATGTCGCGGCAACCTTAATGGACGAACTTTCACCGGCCGCCAAGATTATCGGTGCGGTCAATGTCGTGGTGAATGATCATGGCAAATTGATCGGCCACATCACGGATGGCATTGGTTTTGTCCGTAACTTAAAAGAACATGGCGTGGCAATTAAAGATAAGCGCTTGGTTGTTTTGGGCGCAGGTGGTGCTGCGACAGCAATTCAAGTACAAGCGGCTTTAGATGGTGCACGTCAGGTGACCATTTTTAATCGGCAGGATGAGTTTTATCCGCGCGCGGAAGCAACTGCCAAAAAATTAGCCAAGGCCGCGCCGGATGTGGAGGTGATGGTTGAGCATTTGGAAGCTACCGATAAGCTCAAAGCAGCCATTGCCGCCGCGGATATCCTCGTCAATGCAACCACAGTCGGCATGAAACCTAATGACGGCGAGTCACTGGTTAATCCCGATTTTCTCCGTCAAGATTTGGTTGTTGCCGACACGGTTTACAATCCATTGAAAACCAAATTGATCGAGGACGCAGAAAAAATCGGTGCCAAAGTTGCGCCGGGTAAAGGCATGCTGCTCTGGCAAGGTGCGGCCGGGTACAAATTATGGACAGGGCAGGATATGCCAGTGAAGGCTTATCAAGCGTTTGAAGCTGGGCAATAAGGCAGCGTAACGGAGGCAAGTTGAACGATGAAAACCAAACATAATCATTTTTTGCCAGGTGCATTGGCACTCTACTTTTCCTACGCGATGTTAGGCATTGCCTCGTCTATCCTGAGTCAGTATAAGGCGCAGTTCGCGGCTAACTGGGGTGCCCAGCAATTGAGCAATGGCACGATTGATGTCAGCATGGTGGTCTCCCTGATTGCGGCGTTTGGATTAGGCCGCCTGATTGCCTATCCATTTGCCGGGCCGGTGTCGGATCATTTTGGCCGGAAAGTTTCCGGAACGATTGGCATTGCGCTGTATGTCGTTTTCTTTGTGGGCATCATCATGGTGCACCAGTTCTGGGCAGCTTATTTCATCGGCATTCTTAATGGGATGGCAAACTCGTTTCTGGACACTTGTGTTTCGCCGAGTCTCATGGAGATGTTTCCCGAGTCCGCTTCGATTGCAAATTTGTTGACTAAGTTTGCAGTCGTGGTTGCCCAGTTTGTTTTGCCGTTCTTTATTGGCGGAGTGGCTGCGGCAGGGCTTTCTTTTCGAACGATTTTCATCATCTGCGGGGTGGCATTGGCGGCAGATGCGCTCGCCATCATGGTCTTCCCGTTTCCCAAGCGCGAGAAGCCACAGCTTAATGCCACCGGTTCGCCTGAAAAAATGCATTTCTCCCTAGGCTCGATAGCGGCCATTTTAATCGGCTTCACCAGCTCGACCACGTTCATGGTTTGGTTAAACTGCAATCAGGAACTGGGCTTGGCGTATGGCGTCAAGAATCCGGCAACACTGCAATCGCTGTATGCAGTTGGCGCCGGCATCGCCGTGTTGTTGACCGCCCGCTTCATTAAATCCGGCCTGAAGGAAAGCACAGTTTTGATTCTCTATCCGGCAATTGCCGTGGTGATGCTTGCCTTATGCTATTTTGTCCAAACGCCGACGATTCTGTACATTGGCAGTTTCGTGATAGGCTACGCTGCAGCTGGCGGCGTGTTGCAACTTGCAACTTCAACCACCATCAATTTCTTTCCTAGCCACAAGGGAACGGCAACGTCACTGGTCATGATTGCCTCAAGCATTGCTAATTACGCAGTGCTTTCCGCAGCAGCTGGTTTGACCAAGGCCTTCGGGGATGCGGCGCCGCGGATGATTATTCTTTTGAACATTGGGATTACGATCATCGGCATTGGTTTAGCGTTGATTGTGAAAGCGCAGGAAAAAAGAGTGCTAGAAGTTGCACGGGCACACTAAAAAATGGAGGGCTTCAGGATGTCATTAAAAGATGAAATCAATGGTCATACAGCTTTGGCAGGATTATTCGCCCATCCTGCCGGGCACTCGTTATCACCAGCGATGTACAATGCAACATTTGAAAAATTAGGGCTCAACGACGCGTATCTGTCTTTTGACGTTGATGTTCCGGAACTTGCCCACGCCTTGCAAGCCATGCGCAGCCTACATTTTTTAGGCGGTAACCTGTCAATGCCCAATAAGCAAAAGGCGATACCGCTATTGGACAAACTTTCACCGGCTGCGAAGTTAATCGGCGCAGTGAACACCATCGTCAATGACCATGGCGTGTTGATCGGCCACATTACCGATGGCACCGGGTTTATGCAAGCTTTACGTCATGACGGGCTGGATATTCGCGGTGAAAAAATGACGCTAGCCGGTGCTGGTGGTGCGGGGACAGCGATTGCGATTCAGGCAGCCTTAGATGGTGTCAGTCAAATCAACATTTTCAATCGCCGCGATGCATCTTGGCAAAATGCCCAGCGCAACGTTGCGATTATCAATGACCAGACACAAGGACACGCGGCGTTATTTGCGCTTGATGATGAAGCCGCGTTAAAAGCCAGCATCGCCGATTCAGCGATTTACGTTGATGCAACGCCGGCAGGGATGAAGCCGCTGGAGCACGTTAGCAATGTTCCTGATGGCGAATGGTTCATGCCAGAGACGATCGTGTTTGATACGGTTTATGCACCACGTGAGACCAAACTCATGCAAATCGCTAAGCAGGCAGGCGTCAAGCACGTCTACAACGGCATCAATATGTTAATCAATCAGGGGGCGGCCGCATTCCATCTATGGACCGGACTGCAGATGCCGGTTGATGATATTCGCGAAACGGTGTTTGGTGAGCCGGCGCTTGCCACGCACGCGTAAATGGACTGGTATTTCAATCGCTATAGCAGAAAATCAATATATTAATAGAAAGCTTGATGCATCAAGGCCGATGCTATCGGGCTTTTTTGCTTGAGATCGTCAACTAATCGAACAAAAAGAATTTACGAATATGTTAGCGCAAAAGGTTGTTATTAGCCTTACATTTAGTTAGTATATAAGTACTGAAAGGGAGGATACTATGAAAAACCTCATTGCATTTAATCGATGTTGGTACTGTGTGACTGATCAGGGTATCCCCCTGATGTGTCCGGGCAAGTGACGACGCGCGACAGTTTAGTCCGCGGTCATGCGCAAAGCTTCTTTTAAGGTTGACTCGTTACTATCATGAGATAGGAGGTGAATCTTGACAAAATCGCCACTCAAGATCGGTATTTTAAACGTCATGCATGATAAGGCCGATACCAAAACTCGGCTGCAACACGTTTTGACGCGCACTGAGATTCCGGTTGAATTGCATTTTTATTACCCCATGACCCATTACGCAGGACGTGATGTGCCAAAAGCGGTCAGTTCGATTTTAGACCCACTGGATATTCACGAAGCGGCGACAATGGATGGGTTCATCATCACGGGCTCGCCGATTGAAACCTTAGAGTTCGATCAAGTGCACTATATTGCCGAGGTGCGGACGCTTTTGAAAACGCTGGGGCAGCATGTACCGAATCAACTCTATCTTTGCTGGGGCGGCATGGTAGCACTGAATTATTTTTTTGGTGTCAGTAAGCTCATTCTTCCTCACAAATTGTTTGGCGTTTACCCGCAAACGATTCTGGAACCGCATCCGCTTCTGCAAGGCTTAAAAGATGGTTTCAAAGCACCACATGCGCGTTATGCCGAGATGGATGTTCGGGATATTCGCAATGACCCGCGATTAACGATCAACGCGACAACGACAAAAGGTAAATTGTTCATGGTGACGGAACCAACCGGCACCCAGACCTTTGTCTTTTCGCATATCGAGTACGATCGGTGGGGACTGGATGCGGAATATCACCGCGAAATCGCCGCGCATCCCGAGATCGATTACGCGCGTGCTAAACACTATTACCATCACAAAAACGATTATGATCATCCGAAGTTTAATTGGAAAAAAACGCAGCGAACGATTTTTGACAATTGGGTTCGGCATGTTGCCGACCATCGTAACGAAGATCGTTCAATTCCGAAACGATAAAGCACGAACCGGCTCCTGACCGCGCCGGTTCACGCTCACATTAACGCGTTCACCGGCGCAGGAGCCTGCATGTAAGGACCTTGGTCGCAATGGCCTGAGCCCGGGCCATCACGCCCAAGGCCACTTACACTCCGGCTCCTGACCGCGCCGGTTCACGCTCACGAATATGGAGGCTTTAATATGGTCACAGCAGCAGATAATATTACAGGTTTGATTGGCAACACCCCGTTACTCAAGTTGAATCGCGTTGTACCTGAAGGCGCAGCTGATGTTTATGTAAAGCTTGAATTCTTCAATCCCGGTGGTTCTGTGAAGGATCGGATCGCGCTGGCAATGATTGAAGATGCTGAATACAAAGGCGTTTTGAAGCCCGGCGGCACGATTGTCGAACCGACTTCCGGTAACACAGGCATTGGTCTTGCTTTGGTTGCGGCAGCAAAGGGTTATCATCTGATCATCACGATGCCAGAGACCATGAGTGTCGAGCGCCGGGCGTTGATGCGCGGCTATGGAGCTGAATTGATTTTGACCCCGGGTGCAGACGGCATGCCGGGCGCGATCAAAAAGGCCGAGGCACTCAGCAAAGAAAACGGCTACTTCCTGCCAATGCAATTTCAGAATCCAGCCAACCCAGATGTACACGAACGTACCACCGGCCAGGAAATCATCCGGTCATTTGACGGCGGCACGCCGGATGCGTTTGTCGCAGGCGTTGGGACAGGCGGCACATTAACCGGTGTCGGCCGGGCTTTGCGTAAAATCAATCCAAACGTTCAGATTTACGCTTTGGAAGCAGCCGAGTCACCAATGCTCAAAGAAGGCCATGGCGGCAAGCACAAAATCCAAGGCATTTCGGCCGGCTTCATTCCCGATGTCTTGGATACGAACCTCTATCAAGACATCGTCGAAGTGACAAGTGATCAGGCCATCGACATGGCGCGTCACGTCAGTCATGAAGAAGGCTTCCTGCCAGGCATTTCAGCCGGCGCCAACATTTTCGGCGCCATTGAAATTGCCAAGAAACTCGGCAAGGGCAAGAGCGTCGCCACCGTTGCACCGGATAACGGCGAACGGTATCTGTCGACAGATTTGTTTAAGTTTGATGATTAAGGTCAGTGATGCCGTGCTTAGCTAAACGATGCGTAGGTAGTGGCGCTGTGGGTGCCAATCTTTGACACTTAGAAGAGGTTAAAAACGTTCAATCCTTTGATATTAAAGGGGTTGGGCGTTTTTTGCTTTGGACTGTTTTCATTCAAACTGTCTTCTGACCATTGTCTGGCTAAATTGTCCGTTGTCGGAAGAAATAAGTTTTGCAATACCTTTTTAACACAGCCTTTGATTTTCTACACAAATAAACGTACGGTTAACTTACCAAATATTAAACAACCATATGGAGTTTGTAATAGTGATTAAGAGAACCGTCACTAGTCCTGTGCTTCCAATTCTTCTCATTTCATGGACCATTTTCGGACTGACTTCGCACTATGAAAGTATTAACCAGTTAAGTATTGAGGATTTTACAAACATTCCCAGTATCACAGTATCCTCATTATCTCAATGGTACCATGCGTTAACCAGCATTTTCCTAAGCAATTACGGCTTCTCGGAACTATTCTCAAATAGCATTATGCTTATAGTGCTTAGTCTGGTTACTTGCAAAATAACTAGCTACTCTGAGTTTCTTCTTACATTCATCATCACCGGTACAGTGGGTAACTTATTAGCCGACTTTTTCATGATTCACTTAAGTAACAATCAGGTCGCATTGCCCGGCTACTTAAGTACTGAAGGACAGAATGGATATATAGTCGGCATGTCTACAGCACTATTTGGACTTTTGTTTTACACGGTGATCATATATGCTAAATCAACTCAGGGAAAAACCAAGAGCAAAATAGACCTCTTTATTCTAACTTTTTGGTTATTTGTCTGCTTAGTTCCTTGGTCTTATCCATTTTTTGAGGGAGAAGCCTTTAATGCGAGTGACTATGTCCATATGGGCGGAGGCTTAGTTGGGGTGCTGTTAGGGATCACAGTTACATTCTTTAAAAAATTCGATCAGTCTACCCCAAGCTATACAAATAATTAGTGTCCGCTGTCAGAAGAAATAAGTTGACGCAGCAGTTTAAGAGATGGTAATTTAAACGTAGCAAACGGAGTGCTGGCTCCTATATTAATCTGAAATTCTTCCACGGTGAAAATACGTGCGGTTGGCAGGCAACGGAAAAACCTGAAATTAGTCCCTGACATAAGTGCAGGTGGTTGGCAGACAACAGAAAAACCAGTAGCGCCTGGTGGGTTAACCATCGGGCTTTTTTAATTCAAATCGCAATTAAAAAGGTTTGACGGATTTAAGCTTGAAAAGCCGATGATTCTCTGCCGGATTCTCTCACCAGCAGAGCCGATTAAAGTCAACACCACTACGTCAAACGCGCTATAATAAAACTTGTAAGTCTCCATGGTGCAATGGATAGCATAATGGTCCTCGAAACCACAGATCCGGGTTCGAATCCCGGTGGAGGCATTATTTAGCTTTCTTTAGGTTATTTTAGCTTTTTAAAAAGCTTATGTATCAGCATTTACAGCAATTTAGGTATCTTTAGAGTTACTTTGTTTTTATTTTTCGGGGGACAAAAAGGGGACAAACACAATCATAGCTGATCCATGAATAACACGGCCTTATGTGCTTCTTGTTTTCTCTGTGAGTCTAACAAATGACCATAGACTTTCATCGTAATAGTCACGTCTGAATGACCCAACCGCTTTGAAATATAATAGATGTCGACGCCTTTGCTGATCAAGTAGCTGACGTGGCTATGACGCAACCCGTGAAAGGTGATCTGCTTATCTTCAGGGATCCCAGCTTTGTTCTGAATGACGTGCAGGGCTTTGTTACATGCGCTGTCTGTAATCACGTTGTGACGTGGATCACGCATAATCATCTGGTCTTCGTCACGATATCCAGTACGAAGATAAGATGCTGCTTGTTCCTGATGGATCTTATTAAGAAGCTCAATGACGCTGGGCGATATCTCAATGTCGCGAACTGACGAATCAGTTTTAGTTGGTTTGAATCCTGTTCCATACAAATGATCCCAAGAACGCGTAACGTGAATGACGCAGAGCTTAGTATCGATGTCAGGCCAAGTTAAAGCCAACACTTCAGATATTCGCATGCCAGTCATCGAGCCAATATAAACAGCAAGCGCCCCGATATTGCGGTACGAAGCCCGTTCAATAGCAATTGCTTTAACCTTAGCGAAATCACGGCTGTCTAGCACCTTTACTTTCCCACTAGAGCGCACGCCTGATGTCTTCGTTCCAAAGGTAAAATCAGAAAATAGAATGCGTTCATTGATTGCCGCTTTTACCATCCCACGAACATAGCTGTTCATCTTGGTAACGATATCTTTCGAACGCTCACGTGGCCGCTTTCGTGTGGTTTTCTCCTTGCGATCTTTGCCAGCAGCAAAATCGTTAATAAATTTCTGCCATTCGATAGGTCGAATAGAATTAAGCTTTCGGCCATCAAATCGGCTCTTTAGGTGCTTTCTGAAAAGTTTGTAACGGTATACAGTGTTGATTGACTTGCCATTGATTCGGTATGCTTCAGCCCATTGATCCCAATAATCAAGTAACAGAACGTCTTGTTTTGATGGATCGCCACCACGTTTGAGGTCATCTTCTACAGCTTCCGCAGCATCTTGCGCAGATGATTTAAGCCGATACCCGCCGTGTGAAGCAACCAGCTGTTTACCGGCGGAGTCCGTATACTTAACCCGGTATTCCCAATATTTGCCGCGTTTCCTAAATGTTGCCATGCGAATTGCCTCCTTTTCTGGTAAAATCGAGTATACAAAGAGCCTTATGACTCCGAGTATTTGTTAGGCGTCTACCCGTTCACTTTGGTCGGTGGGGTAGGCGCTTTTTGCGCTATTTCCTGCCTGCTTTTTTCTTGTTAAGTGCCTCGTTTACGTTACTGAGCGGAATATCTTTGATGAATCGTTTTTCTCTAATTCTAGAAAAGGGGACAACGATCTTGTCGTTTAGTTCTGTTTTTTCTTTATCAGTGAAGACTTCGGTGTCTGAAATGTCTAGGAGAACTGAGTGCTCATATTTTTTGATCGGTTCTCCTTCAAAATTTTTCCAAGTTTTTTCGCCAAACTTATAAGAGATTACTGTAATTGGTTTCATAGGCTTTACCCCCTACAATCTGTGTGGCTTTTTGTGATATAATTAAGTGAATGAAATTCATGCAAAAAGAAATTAGGTGAGTATAAATCATGGAAATGCAACAACTAATCTTAGCGGGTATCCCTGGGTTCTTGACTTTCATATGGCTCGATAAGCTAGATGCTATTCATTTCGATTTGCCAGCAAGACAGGCAGATCGTACTATCGCTTTGATTCTGATATCTATGCTGAATGCTGCTGGTGGCCTCGCAATTTACCAGCAAATCTGGGGAACAGTTGGTCGCAGCTTCTGGAGTGAATTTGGCCTTTTCGTAGTTACGCTGATTTTGTCTGTTCCATTAGCCTTCACTTACTATTTCTTAATTAAGCTAGGAAATTCATGCCTGATATGGATACAAGAACAATTTCACGTTGCCACCGTATTGCCAGGGTCGCCGCTAGTTGAGGCATTAAAAAATAAAGAATACAGTGAGGAAAAGCTTGTCATCATTTTCGACTTTAACGACAAGCTTATCTCTAGTGGTTACGCCAATCGCCTACCTGGAAGCGACGACCCAACTCAACAAATCGGGTTGATGACATATGGACAGGATTGGACCGTGAAATTGGCACAGAAAAAATATGATGAGTCTCCACAAAACAGTGAACAAATCATTGACTTCGACCGACAATTGAAAATTTATATTATCGGAATCAATCCTTATTCTTAGAAGATGCCGAATCCGGCATCTTTGGTTTGGGGGGAACAGGGTCTTTGTGAACTAATTTGATTGAACGATTTTGTACATTTCTGTCAAAAAAGAGGCCGGATTTTTTATCTGGCAAACTTTTAGCTTTATCTGAGTTGTCTTTTTGCAATTTCTTTTCCTCCACATAATCTAATTGCTCCTCGACCACAGCGGCCGGGGTTTTTTTGTATCCAGCCAACACTCAGTTAAACTGCTCGACATTTTGATCATCGTCTTGATCACTAGCGCAAGCGGTTGTTGCGCCAGCCAACAAAACAATGAGTAAGATGGCAACTATCTTTTTTAGCATGATGACTCACATCCTTTACTTGGTATGTGGCACAAGCCCCACTCTCCGGCTTGCACGGAGACGCCGCTTGCGTTGGGGAAGGGACTAAATAAGACCGAACAGTATAATTATTATAATAATTGGTATTGTGCATCCTAAAGTCATCGCACAACCGAAGTCGCTAAAAAATTTCCCGGTTTTGTCAACTGATTGTGAAAACTTATCAGCACCATTGGCAACTTTTTCCCATGAATTGATTGGCATACCGTTCTGATGTTCACCTGGATAAATTATTTTAGCCCCGCAGTTGGGGCAAAAGCGCTCGCCTTTAAGCTGATGTTTACAATTCAGGCAATAAGGCTTTCTTTTTGCTGCGTACATTTTTTTGCCGACTTCAGACCATTCTTCACCGGAATTATTGTTGAGCGTCTTAGCTGGTTGCTGATCTTCGGCGATAAGTTTTAAAGTTACTGGGGCTCTATAAGTTTTGACAGTAATAGAACCATCGCTTCGTGTACTTGTTTGTTTATATGTCCCCCCGTGTATAGATACCCACAGTTCCACTTTGTCATTTAGATACAAGGCTGAGAATGTTTTGACTTTGTCGTTCGGTATCTTTCCAATGAAGTACTTAGTTTGCCTAATTTCGGCATATACTTTCCCATCAATATCGACTGAAACTGGTTGATTTAAGGCAGCAAACTTACTTAGTTGCCATATCTTATTTTCAAAAGCAGTATCAATAATTTCGGAGTTGCCGAGACCATCATATGCTTGCCCTGCATCAACCTGGTCTTCCGGTAACAGATTCATTCATTCAGAAATCTGAGAGTCTTGAGTATCTAATAATGTGCATATTTTTGTCATAATCCAACATCAACATCTTTCTACAATTAATTAATGACTTTTCCGATTATACTGATATCATCTGCTTTTACCAGTTGGTTGCAAGCTAATTCAACAATGAACAGTCAGTAGTTTTCATAAAACCGTTCAATGCATTGAACGGCAGAATCCTCTAACCATTGCGGTATCGCTAAATCATTCATGAATTGGTCAATGTTTGCTGATTCTTCTGGAATGTCTGCGAAATACATTGGAACGATAATTGATAGCGCACGTTGGTTGGCTCCATTCTCTGTACGGCTTTTAGTGTATTGATTTGTGTATCGAAGCTTACCGTTATCCCCGTTGAGAATATGTGCACATTCATGAGCTGCTTGAAATGGCAACTCATTTGCATTCGGCCATTTGTTGTTAAGAATAATTAGGCGAGCTTCTGTATCAACCAAAGGGCCTTGGTCCTCGTGTAAGGGGATAGTCGAGCAGCCTATATTGTGATCCCAAGCATAGTCAATCACCTGATTCAACAAGTCCTCTATATGATCATTCATGACGATCACGCTTTTTGCTGCTATTATTGCGTCGTTCCAAAATAGCTTGAATGATTTCCCAATCGTCTTGGCGAACAGGCTGTCCTTGATAGGTAAAGATGTTTGTTCCTGACAGATCAACAGGTTTAGAACCTTCATTGTCAGGATTGGGGTTATCCGTATTGCCAAGTAAATAATCCACAGAAACTTGAAGAACATCAGCAACTTTCTGAACATTCTCGGTAGATGGGGTCATCTTTTTCCATCGATAGATGCTGTTAATGCCTATACCTGCTTTCAGAGCTAATTTTTGGAGTGACCACCCTCGATTTGAAGCTAGTGTTTTTATTCTGTCGTAAGTACTCATGAGACGAGTTCTCCCGGTCATGACGAATTATTTATCACAAGTGGTTTACAATTTATCACGTGTGGTTTACTATGAATTCATCAAGTAATTAAGCAAACATCAACAAGCTAATCCATCCATGTCTTTGGCGATAACGGTGGATAAGTAGATCATCTGTCTTATTTGCTATGCCATTAATTTACCACTCGTGATAAATTAATGCAACAACTTGATTGATTCTTTAAATGTAAGGGAGGTGAGTACATGGTAAACGTTCAGCTCAATTGGACTGCTAATCGTAATGACTGGAAAGGCTACTTATTACATTTGAATTTGTCACAGCTCGACATTGCGAAATTTCTCGGTATCAGTGATCAGGTAATGGCAATTCTGGTTAAAAAGATGACTGACGGTCAGGGATTAACTGCTAATCAGATCGACAAAGACCGTTGGAAGCGAGCTATTGAATACGTCAAGTATAAGCAGTCACAGCAAAAGAAGATGACGGTATGAACGGGCTAATCAAACTTCATGTGGAATAGGGAGGAAGATAAATGATCAAGCCGATTGATGCAATTCGCAATGAGCTTCCAGTGGTTACGTCCAAAACGTTAGATCTATTTGAGTCTGCTGTTAGTCAAGAACTACAAAAAAGAAACCCAAAAGCCACATTCCAAGTTAGCATCCTTGGGATGGCGGTATTGGGCCTTCTGGTGGCAACAAGGCTAGAGGAAGTCTCTGACATTAACAACTGAATCAAGCATTGTCTGTGCTGCGGACATGATAACAAACGCTTGGACAGCATCATCGACACTGGAGGGATCGTAAATCTTAGGGGTGTGGGCTTTGGGATTTCGATAAAGAAATATTACGGTTCTAAGAAGGTTACGTAATCCGGAATATATGTCTCTGTCGGTTTCCGTTGCAAGCATGTTGCCCTTAATAACGAGTATTGGTTGCTTGTCCGAAAACACGGTGCTTACCAAACTATTGCCATCTTTTTGTATGCCTGAAAGTTGCTGAATTCGATTAACGACACCCTTGCTTGCTTCGAAGATGGCGTGAAAGTAGTCGCCTTGAAGAAATTGTTCGTTGCAGAATTTCATCACTAGAGGGTGAACATTGAGTTCTGTAAGTCGAGCGCTAAGAGTTTTTAAGCGTAGCTGGGCTTCAGAAAACGTAGTCGCGGTTTTTGCTGATGCGATTCTTCCACTGTCATCCAAACAATAACCATAAAAAATAAGGCATTCATTTATCTCATATCGTAGGCGGCCCCATTCTTCTGGCTTTGAAATAAAGTCTTGAGGTCGAGCAATGTACTGGATGGCTCTAAAAAAGGGGCGACTATTGTGTGAAGCATTACACTCGTGCCTAATTGTTTCGTCTAAACGACGCCATTTGGTAGACGCTTTGAACCATTGATTGTCAGTTTGTCTTTGAAGATCATAATCGAAAAATCCAAGCAAAGAAAACATTTTGGTGATTTTGGGCCCAGTCGTATATTCTCCCAAGATTTTAGATATATTTTCAACAGCTACGGCATCAATTGGTTTGGACATTACATTCCCTCCTTATGAACTATTATCCCACTGACGGAGGGCAGCAAACTATGAAAATTCATGAAAGAAGGAAACGCATTGAATGAACCACAACCAATTGAACAAAACGGCCAGCGTGTACTGACCACCGAACAACTTGCAGAATTGTACGGAACGACTGTTGGAGTCGTTCAAATGAACTTTAAACGAAACTCGAATAAGTTCATTGAAGGAAAGCACTTCTTCAAGCTGGAAGGGGAGCAACTTCGGGCATTCAAGAACGAACCGACAAATTGTGGGTTCGTTGGGAAAAATGCAAGTGCTCTATATCTCTGGACTCGCCGCGGCGCCGCACGTCACTCAAAAATGCTTGGTACAGATCAGGCTTGGGATATGTTCGACAGTCTGGAGGAGAACTACTTTAATCCGAAAACACGGCTTCCACAGACGCCAGAAGAAAAGCTTGCTTTAACCATGGAAGTTGCTACTCGAACTGTAAAACGGATTGAAAAGCTTGATGGTCGTGTAACTGATCTGGAAGAGAAGGCTTTGCTGGCACCAGGTGAATATAACTACATCAGCAAACAAGTCAATCGAGCTGTTGCAAATTATCTGGACGTACATCACTGCAAACTCAACGCAAAACAGCGCAGCCTCTTTTATCGCGATATTAACCACGGACTAAATGACTACATCGGAATCAAGACACGTACACAGTTACGTAAGAAAGACTTCGATAAGGCTGATGACTTTATCCAGAATTGGACGCCATCAACAGCAACTCTCATGAAAGCACGCGAGATTTCATTATTGGAGGACCAACAACAGGAGGCTATCTAAATGAATGAACGCCCAAAGGAAAAGTTAACCAATGTCGTTAAAGTACAGGACAAAGATGTTGAAGACCAAGTAACTGGAATGGTCATTGATCTTCTCAAACAAAAAGGCTTCACATTTGCCAACTTTGAATCAGTTGTAGCACGTGTGAAGTCTCACTATCAGAACAACGCAACTATTTAGACCAGGTGTAACGGTATTGTTCGCCTGACCCATTTTCGGCAATCAGATACCAACGGCCAGCTCCAGAAACCCGAATTGTAACTGGGGACTCATCATAGTGACCTCCGAAATATGTAAAGTGGTCACCACGTTGGTGAGCGTTGAAGTTTGCTTGATCCACCAAGTAAACGTTCGCAGCGTGCGGAAGTTCGACTGTAACAGCTAGAGCTCCGCCCGGATTGTCATAATAAGGGACTTGCACCATGAAGATTCACCTCCTTTCGGTTTCATTATCCGTCAGGAGGCGATCACAGGAAAGGAGAAAATGCCATGCCGTTGTTGCAGGTTGTTGAAGATGATCAGATTTCAAGCAAAAAGTATTTAGCGGTTGAAGAAGAAGAACTGGCAAAGATGATTGAGGAGAACCAAGAGTTAAAACGCAAGCTAGCAGCACGAGGCATGTGGACGCTCACCACCGCAACAAGCTATGTCGAAGGACATAACAACACGTGGGTAGTTAACAATATCTTGAACGTCCCACGCTTCCACAAGTTCTTGCAAGATACCGTGGTTTCATATCCACCGCCTGGCAAAAAGGGGTATCTGTTTCATCCGAAACCATGGCTCGACTTCTTAGACAAATGGTTCCCAGAGATTTCAAGGTCGCTTAGAGAGAAGGGTAAATAATGATTGGTTATTTACTAATTGCTGGTGGCTTCGGCGTGATCGTTGGCCACTGCTTAGGCCACAGCGGAAATTGGAGGAAGTGGATTGAATAGCCCGGAGACCAAATTGAACAAAAAATATTCTCCAATATTTGGCGATGGTATTAGTGTTTCGGCCAATGATGTTCAAATGGCAGTTGATGGTATTGTCGCGACTTTGAGTAGGCATACGAGCAATCTTGCGGAAGCAAAAGCAATTTTAGACTTGATAGATCTTGATCAATACGCTGAATTAAAACTGATTAAATAGTCTTTCCGCGCTCGTTATGTAAATGGATTTCGCTACTTCATCTGTTTTTGTTGGTACCGGCGTGATGTGGTCGAAGGACGTGGCCACATCAGCGTTAAGCAAAAAGTCTTTTGTTTCTTTTTTACCAAACTCATCTGAATAAGTTATGGACAAAGAAAACTTTCTGGTTTTTAACTCAATTTCTGAGTTTTTGACTGAAATAACGGCTGCATAGGTCTGGTCGGGTGCTATCAGCTGATTAGAAAATAATTCAAAAGGGTTGTTTTCAAACTTTAGTTGCCCACTGTCAATAGCCGGATCAGCCTTGACTGATAAGATTGTTGCTCCTGTTCGGCCAAAGTTCTTGATCATTAGGTAAATTATTGTAGTTTGCGAAGATCTGACAACTTTAAGAAAAGAAACGATGTACGGCTTGTTTGCATCACGTTCTGATTTAGAACTTCGTATTAAAGCAATTGTTGATAGAACAACAGCCACTATCGAAGTCAGAGCTTGTACGACGCTGGAAAAGAGTTCGTATTTATTCATTCTAATCACCTCTTCGTGATTATCGCACAAAAGGGAGCAAACAATATGCTCTATTCACAGCTTAATCAACGAAATAATTGGCAAAACAAAAACCGCTAAGCGCTAGCACACTTAACGGCCAAAAATGAGGTTTCACATTGATTGACCTCATTATATCACAGAAAGAAATGAGGTAAAACAATGGCCAGAGAAATTGGCAAGCAACTTGACCGTCTTGAATCACTTGCATACAAAGTAAGAACTGATCAGTACCTTTTGGATTATTTGAGAGAATGGGCAGAAACCAAGTGCGATCTATTCAGGGCTGATGATCCTCACATGACCGATGGTGAGAAGATTCAAGACCGGCTGTTCCTAAAAGACAACTTTAAAAAATACATGGATATCTTGGGTCAAACATCACTCGATATGATCAAATTCGAAGCAGACTTAATGGATGTTCGCCAAAACATTGCCGATCAATGCTTTCATGAAGGCGGTGTCGATCATGAATGAGAAGCCTGGTTACTATGCAATCATCCCAGCAGGTGTGCGCTATGACAAACAGCTGCCACAAGGAGCCAAGCTCTTGTATGGCGAGATCACGGCACTCACCAATAAGAACGGTTACTGCTGGGCATCGAATGACTATTTCGCAAAGCTCTATTCGGTTAGCATCGGCACTATCAAAAGTTGGCTAAAGTGTCTCGAAGACAATTCATATATCCGCAGAGTCATCAAATATAAAAGTGGAAGTAAGGAGGTTGAACAAAGATTTATTAGTTTAGCCCCTCGGTCAGAAAACTTACCCCCCTCGGTCAGAAAATTGACCCACCCCCGGTCAGAAAACTGTCCAGAAAATAATACAAGTATTAATAATACAACAACATTAGGGGAACCGGAGCTCATTAATTTTTGGGAGAAAAACGGTTTTGGTTTTATCAGCCCAAAGAACCGTGAAGACCTCATGTACTGGGTAGATGATTTCAAGAAGATTGGCTCAACTGACGAGCAGGCAGTTCAGGTAGTCAAACAGGCCATGAGCAACGCAATTGACAATAACGTGCGTCGTTATAGCTATGTCAATGCCATTTTAAAAAATTGGGAATCCTTAAGGCTTACTAGTTTAGAGGCAGTGACGGCCTATGAAGCCCAACGAACACAACGCCAAAAGTCAAAATCAACGTCACGGCAAGCATCTACAGACGTTTATCAAAACCAAGGGGATGTCCAAGATGAAGACTTACCTTGGTAGAGAAGAGGCGTGTGATGAGCAATCTTGAAACTAATCAAGGACGTTTAGCAGCGATCGAAACATTTGCTGAACGTTGTCCCGATTGTGGCAGCCTCTTGTATCGCCCGAAGGGATTGAGCAAAGTAACCGGTAAAAAAATGGCCGGAGTGTGCATGAATTGTGGCTATAAACAGCCACCCACGGAGCCTAAAAACGTCACGCCAGATATGGAAAAAGAGGCCCGCAAGAACCGCACCGTTGGATACTACCTAGCTTATTCGGTATTTAGTACAGACGCGATTATTGCAAAGGATTTCAACAACTTCCATACAGATGGCAGCCTTGGACAGCAGCAGTTGAAACTCTTCGCTGTCGGTTTGTCTAACAAAATATGCCGTAACGAGGTTGTACACGCATTGATTATCGGTGACACAGGAGTTGGCAAGTCACATATTGCTAACGGCATATTAATTGATACTCAGGCCAAGACCGGTTATCGCAAAACATGCCTTTTTATTGACTGGAACGCTTTAATGCAGAGACTCAAGTCTGGCATGAGTGCTAATGCACAAGATGTGCGAATGAAGAACGAGAAAATTATGCATGAGATTGGCAAGGCTGATGTGGTTGTGATCGATGATCTAGGCTCCGAGCGTGGTAGTGATTTTGAACGCCAGACGGCTGATGATGTTTTCAGAATGCGGGAAGACAAAGCAACTATCGTGACAACCAATTTGCACGGACAAGATCTGAATAAGAGGTACGGCGAGCGAACTATGTCCCGTATGGCCAAGCACGGCCAAGGAAATAGCTTTGGCGTTAAAGGAATCCTAGATCAGCGAAAAGAGGCGTTGCCTTGATGAAAGAATACGTGATTATGGACACGGAGTTTAACTCAACCAGTAATCGAGCAATTCAAATATCAGCAGTCAGAATTCGAGACGGTCTGCACATTGCAGATCAGTTCAACCGATTCATTCCATCACCAGATAAATTTGATCAGCTTCACATCATTAGGACAAGTAACATGCGATACAGCGACTATTTAGCTTTACCAAGCCTGCAGCAAACAGTGCGTGACTACGTGGCCTGGATGAGAACTACGATTGACATTGTGGGCTGGTCGATTGAAGGCGATGCGGGCCGCATCAGAGAAACATTTAAAAAGGGGTCACATGGCATCCCCAAGAACTGGAAGTTTATCGACATCGCAGACATCGTTGAAAAGCGGTATAGCTTTAATGCTACGCCTCCGCTGCAAGGACTGGCGAATGTTCTAGGCATACCAGTAAACCGTACTCACAACGCGCTAGATGACTGTTTAAGGACATTTGGAGTTATCAAGGCATTGGAGTCACGAGACGGAAAGCTATTTTGAGGAGAACAAGCTTGAATTTAGCAAAGAAAAAGTAGGAGGAAATACTATGGATAAATTAAATTTGAATCTGAACGAACTGGCTGATGGGGCCATTAAAGAAAAGTTGACAAAGGCATTGGCCCAGGTTGCCAATAACATTCTTGATCCTAATACTGATCAGAGCAAAGCACGAAAAGTTACCATTGCGCTTAACTTTAAGCCTGACGATAGCGGAGTCGTTAAGCTTACAACCGATGTCAAAACAACGCTAGTACCAGACATCAGTGTCACCACCAATGTATTGCTTGGACGTGGCGAGGACGGATATATGGAAATGAACGAGTTAAAGTCAGGTACACGAGGGCAGGAATACTTCGACCCAGATGATAGTACGCTAAAAGACGACAAAGGTATCCCAATTAAAGACGATAAGGTAACAGACGCACCGATTGATTTCCGAAAAATCAAGAACGCCAAGGAGGCCAACTAATATGACAACAGAAGCAGATGCACTTAAATTCACAGCAGAACAGGCAGTTACTGCAAATGGTAAACGAATTATCGAAACAAAAAATCGTCAATTTTTGATTAATGGTAACGGTGATATAAGGGAATTTAGACCAAATGATGGAGCAAACGAAGCGTTACAAGTTCACACATTGACTGCAGTTGTCGATTATATCGGGAAGGTCAGCGAACGTTCTGCCAGTCCCTTAATTGTGCAAGTAGTCGATGAGAACAGCGTATTCGTATTAGGAGAGCTCGATGATTTTGGCAACCGGGAAGTCTTGATCAAGGCCAAGGCAATGCATCCCTGCTACCCATACGGTCAATGGCTGGATTCGGAATCATTCATCATCGCACTGCAGGCACAGTTCATGACCACTGAGGATGGCAAAGTGTTGCTTAAATTTGTTGGTAATCTTAAAGACGAATCTGCACAGACGATGGTTGATGACGGTGTAAGCCAAGTTGCAACCGCACGCAGTGGTGTGGCATCCGTTGGCAAGGTAGTTGTCCCGAATCCAATCTCACTACGGCCATATCGTACATTTCTGGAAGTTGAGCAACAGGAAAGTGATTTTGTCTTTCGGATGCATGAAGGTCCAAAATTGGCGCTCTTTAGTGCTGACGGTGATGCGTGGCGGAACACAGCAATTGATCTTGTTGCCGAATACCTTAGTGAGAAGCTTGTAAAATTTAGCAAGCACGTGACAGTACTTGCGTAAGGAGACATAACATGGCTAATAAAGTGGAAAGGGAGTCGAATTCGACCCCCTTAACCAAGAAACAGAAAAGCTGTCAGTATTGCCAAGAGCCGCATAAACCTATTGAAGCAGAAGATGGTAGTTTTCTGCGAATAGGTATGTCTGGTGGGAACTGTTGGGACGGAGTTCATCCTGAAAAAATAAATGGTGCGGCAATACACACCTGCACCGCAGTCGGATTTGATAATGCTGAGGTTGATGAACCGATTGCAATCAATTATTGTCCGATGTGCGGACGTAGGCTGGAAGCAAAGCAATGATTGCCGTCATCTTGCTCATCGCAGTTGCTTCAATATGGGCGTGGGCTAACTGGGAAAGAGGAAAATGAAATGAATTCGTTATTAATAAAGCTACTTATTTGCGCGGTTATTACTGTAGTCATATGTGCATACTTCTTTTGGCTGCTTTTTGATCATTTTGTTAGCAATAGGCGCAGCAAGACGGTTCAAATTGGCAGCACGGTCTTCATCGTCAGAATTGGCAAAAAGCAATATGTATCTTACTTCAGCAAATGTAGCAAGGAATTTAATACATCAAGCGAAATTGATTCATCTAAACTATTTGTGCTAAGGCATGACGCTGAAGCTGCTGCAGAAGTTTCTGGCGGGATTGTATTAACCTTGCCAATCAACATTGACGATCCAAACGAACTTAAATATTAGCAGGAATAATCCTGATTCAATGTAAATAAAAAGCGCGCCTGATGAGGGACGCGCTGGAGGCCAGACGTACGATTGAGAGTAAATGAAATCAAAGATTAGGAGTTGGCCTCCAATGACAGTATAGCAAACGCACATGTTGAAAGTACATTTAAAAGCATCAAAAAAGCGCGCCGGGTGTTGACGCGCTCTGGAGGCCAAACGTACACGTGATTGATAGCAAATGGAATCATTTAAAAGGAGTTGGCCTCCGTATGCAGTATACCAAAAAGCGCGTCACATAAGCAACGCGCGGGAGGTGCTTGAATCAGATTGTTCCCCCAACTTATAAGGTTAACACGCATAAGAAAGCATCTCCAAAGGTAGTATAGCAAAAGTCGCCCTGGATTAACAGGACGACTCAGTCTAACAAATCGAATTATTTGAACAGCAGGTATATCACAAAAAACAAAAGCGCACCACGAAGGCACGCTTATCCTACAAACCCAACCAAATCATACCATAAGGAGTGGACGCAGTGGTGCGAGCAACGAGATATTTTAGCCCAATTGATCATGATAAAACAATTGAAAACGCCAAAGAGGTCTTGGGGAACTACTGGCATCACAAGCGGCTCGCTCAACGCACCAAAATAGCGCTCAGAAGTCCCGTGATGGACGGCATGCCTAAGTCACCTAGCTATGGAAATAAAGCCGAGGACAAGCTCGTATCGCACGCTGACGAGCTGTACTATATAGCGTGCTGTGAAGGCGCTATTGAATCTATAGAGAATGAAGACTACCGGATCATTTTAGTTGAGAGCTATCTGACTCCAAAGACGACACGTAAATCCAGCCTTCAGTTAGCCGCTCACTTGCATGTTGACCGAACGACCCTTTGGCGACAAACACAAGAAGCTCTCTATGCTTTTGCTGAAATATGTCCGCTAGTGAAACTAGATGCAACATCCGTGCAACAATGATGCAACAAAAAACACGCTTTTCTGCCTTATTATGTTATTGTGCCAAAGGTGAGAAACCTGAGACACCGCGTTTTTCCTCCGAGCCTCAGTGATGATAAAGCTGTGGCAAGGCGTGGCAAATGGACTGGCTGAGATAGTCAGGCGGGTTCGATTCCCGCATGCCACATTGCCAAACTAAGGCGTAAAATCTGAACTTTGGCAACCCGACCTGATAAAGAAGTGCCGCTTAAAATATCAGGAGGTGCGTTAAAAGACTAATGCTAGGATACCCAAATGTGTGATATGGCATTTGTCGTCTATGTCTAGCGGCTTGGCATAGAACGAGGCCGAAGAAACGAGATGTTGTGGGACCAAATCCCACCGGCCTCATTGTCCAGTTTAGCGACCGGACACAGCTTGCGATGACCCCATCTGACACTGGGAGAGCGAGCAGCAGACATATGAAGCACAGATATCACCTCAATGTAGTATTCCAGTTCACGCTGGGGTACTATTTTTTTGAGGTGATTAGAAATGAGCTTTATTTCTGGATTTTTGACTAAAGACTTTTGCTCAATTGTGGCAGATGGAAGAATGTCTCAAGGAGCAAAAACGGTTGGGGAAAACTATAAAAAATTTATGTTAGCCGAATCAAACATTTTGATTGCAACTACAGGAAACGCTCAAGTTGCTGACATAATAAAGGACTTCATAAAGCGATTACATGTTCAAAGCAACGGAGCTCAGTTAAACTGGCAACTTTACGTAAATGTGATCCAACAGTTTGTTAAGGAAACGTTAAAGGAGGCAAAAGACATAGATGGAAATTGCGTAAATCAAATTGTTGTTATTTGCGGAGTTAACGGTAACAAAATCATGGCTTTGGCATTTGGACAAACTGACGCAGGTTATATTCAACGTGAGTACTTGCCTGAGGAAAATGAGCAAAAGTTCTTTACTATGACTCCTCCAGGTGTGAATCCAGATGCCGTCACTAAGGAGTTCATCTCGATTACCAACAAAATCGAGATTAGAACATATAGTGACATAGTTATAGTTCAAAGCAAATTGCAAGATTATGTGGCAGAAATCGATTCGGGAAAATCAGTTAATACACATAAGATGGGGATGGGGGCGAGGATAGACGGAATCAACGGAAGATTTAAAGAATGGTCCTCTGGTAATTAAACTACCCGAGTTTTTAGACTCGGCCGGGGATCACTGCCCAGAGATTTCGGGTGGGAAAGTTGATATTATTTGGCTTTGACGCTTCGGCGTCTTTTTATTTACACGAGCACTCCGCCAAACGGTGAGGTGCTATTTTTATGC
>NZ_BACQ01000063.1 GCF_000260435.1 Lacticaseibacillus zeae DSM 20178 = KCTC 3804
AAAGATAAGCTTCTCCGACATGTCAGAAAAGTCTTTGTGACGGATGGTTCGATGAATGCTAATGGCGCCCACGTTTTACGTTTGGGTAATCGTGGCTTGTTCGGTTTACGATTAACCGCCAAAACTGCGACTCACGCCAATCATTCGGGTAACGCCGGCAACGTGATTACCAATCCAGTGAACCTCTTGCATGAGTTATCGGGGAAACTTTATGATTTTACCAATCAGCGTGTCTTGATTCCGGGTTTTTACGACGGAGTTGAGCCGCCAACTGCTCAAGAAATGACCTGGATTGATGACTTACCGTTTGACGCCGGGAAAGTCGCTGATGTCTTTGGCACGCAACTAACCACGACCGACAAGACAGCATACTACAAAAAGTTGATGTTCGAACCATCGTTTAACATCAATGGCATGGCTGCCGGAAACACAGGCACGGATGTCAAAACGATTATTCCAAATTCGGCATTTGTCAGTATCGATATGCGCTTGGTTGGCGGACAAAATCTTGAAACCATCAAGTCGGGTGTCGAAACGTTACTGGCACCGTACTTAGCGGGTGGAACGCTCAACTATGCTGTTACTGGCGCCATTCCGCCGACCGTTGTTCATCCTAGTGACGGTGATCTTGATGCGTTCAATCAGGCGGCTCGAGAAGCACATGTACCTCTCCTGATTGAGCCAAGGATGCCCGGAACGGATCCCAATTATGTTTGGACTGATATTCTCGGCGTTCCGGTTTTCACCGTGCCACTGGCCAATTTTGATCAGAACAATCATGCACCAAACGAAAATATTACCGAAGATGCTTTTACTAGCAGCATCCGTTTTATGGAAAAGCTAATCACGGCTTATAAGGAAAGAGGGAGCTAAATGGAATTAACTCAGACATCGGCTAAAGCTCATCGTGGATCACTAACGTTCGTCATGGTTTATATTGGCTACCTGATCTGTTTCATCGATCGTTCCGCCATCAGCATTGCTTTGTCGTACATCGGTCGCGATTTGCACCTGAGCACATCGACGCTCGGCGTTGTCGCAAGTGCCTTCTTCTTTTCATACGCGCTTATGCAGATTCCTGGAGGGTGGCTGACGGACAAGTTTGGCACTTATCGGACGATTATTGCCGCCATTGCGATGTGGTCTATTTTTACCATTTTGACTGGTTTTGCTTGGTCGCTCGTATCACTCATTGTAATTCGAATTTTGTTTGGGATTGGCGAAGGAACCTATCCTTCTGCGAGCCTTAAGCAAATCAGTGAAGCAATGCCGTATAAAAAACGCGCTTCCGCCACTTCGGCAACCATCTCATCGAATTATGTCGGGGCTGCGGTCGCGCCGGTTATCATTGCGCCGATTATTGCCACTGCAGGATGGCGGACGTCCTTTCACCTGATGGGGTTGATTGGAATCGCCTTCATCATTGTTTATGCGCTTGTGCTCCGTCCTAAGAAGCAAGCAGCTCGTGCCGTAAGTAAGACATCGGGCCAGTCGGTAAAGAAGCATATTCCTTGGAAACAGGTTTTATCCAACGGTGTACTATGGCAGTTCTTTTTGATCGTATTTGGGCTCAGTTCCGTTACCAAGGGGCTCGATTCGTGGATGCCAACGTACTTATTGGCAACCCGGCACATTAATTTGGCTGGCATTTCATGGCTTGTGCCACTGCCATCATTAGCGGCTGGGGTCGGGTCATTGATTGCCGGTTACGTGATGGTGCGGTTCTTTAAGGGAAAAGAAAAATTATTCATTGGCGTCACGAGTCTGCTGGCCACGTTGCTGATGTTCGGCATGTACAAGTCGGTTGCCTTGCCCGCAGTGATCACCTTTGAAATTCTGACCTACTTTTGCAAGTCGCTTGCTTTTGCCGGTACCTTTGCGCTCTTTGCGGAATTGGTCAGCAAAGGCGCTTATGGTTCAAGTATCGGCATCGTCAATTTCGGGGGACAGTTGTCCGGCTTTTTGGCGCCCATTGTTATCGGCGTGCTGGTTCAAGTTTCCAATGGATCATATACGGTTGCCTTTTTATTCTTAGTTTTTACCGCTGCCATTGCATTTGTTGCCGCATTAACCCTGAGCCCCGGAAAACTAGGCAAGATGCGGGCACAGGCCGTCAATGCAAAGGAGGATTAGCTTTATGAAAATCATTTCTGCAACATTACGCAAAGTCGATATTCCGTTGCGCCATCCGTTTGAGACCAGCTTTACGCGGATGACTGCGAAGAAAACTATGCTTCTTGAATTGACTGACGAACTGGGAACAACCGGTTATGGCGAAGTATCTGCGTTCGACATTCCGTTTTATAATGAAGAATTTCGTGCCGGGGCATGGGCGTTGCTACTCGATATCATGCTGCCGAGAATTCTTAATGTCGAGCTTGATCATCCGGACGACATGTACCCGTTGGTGGCAGGCATTCGCCGGAACAACATGGCTAAGTCAGCGATTAATTGCGCATTGTGGGATATTTTTGCCAAAGAAAAGGGACTGCCATTGGCGACTGCTCTTGGTGGCAGCAAAACAAAAGTTGAAACCGGTGTATCAATCGGGGTTCAAGCCTCGCCTGAAGCGCTTGTGGATGTTGTTCGCGGCTATATTGCTCAAGGTTATCGCCGTATCAAATGTAAAATCAAACCAGGGAAAGATTATGCCTATTTAGCTGCTGTTCGGCAGGCTTTTCCTGATGTGATGTTGATGGGGGATGCCAACTCAGCATACAGACGAAAAGATTTTGCAATGCTGAAACGCCTTGATCCACTCCATCTCATCATGATTGAACAGCCACTTGAGCCTGGAGATTTACTTGATCACGCTGATTTGCAAAAAATGATCAACACCCCAATTTGTCTTGACGAGAGCGTCACCAGTTTGGATGATACACGTAAAATGATCCGTCTCGGCAGTGGACGGATCATCAATATTAAAGTTGCGCGGGTTGGTGGTTTGACGATTGCCAAGCAGATTCAAGCGCTGGCAGCTAAAAACGGAATTGAATGCTGGTGCGGCGGTATGCTAGATTCCGGTGTGGCACGTGCCGAAAATGTGGCTATTGCGACCCTGCCTGGCTACACCCTGCCTAACGATATCGCGGCATCTACCCGTTATTATGATCGTGATATTGTGACGCCGCCGATTTCTTTGAATGGTACTTATGTGAACGTGCCGACTGATCCCGGAATGGGTGTCGCCATTGACTGGGAGAATTTGAACGACTTTACGATTGCGACAAAAACATTGACAGCGAAAGCGACTGCGCACGCGTGAATGTTGAAAACGAGTGGACAATGCATGATAAAAGCGGCAGCATCTTTCATGAAAGATGCTGCCGCTTATTGTGGTATTTAAGGATATCAATGGATTAACAGGAGATCGCATAGCCGCGCCAACTAATCGGCACGCTTGCTGACATCCTTAACACTTTCTCGTTCTACAATTGAGATTGGTGTGTAAACCTGCTTTTGGCTTTCCGCATTTGTTCCCGCTATCGTTTCTTCCAAACGCTCAACGCCTTCAATTCCCATCTTATAAAACTCTTGGGAGACACTCGTCAATTGAGGTTGCACCATTTCACAAATTTCCGTGCCATCAATACTGACAATTGACAAATCTTCAGGAACCTTCAACCCAAGATTGCGTGCTTGATTAAGGATGCCGACTGCCGACTCGTCGCTACCGGCGATGACGGCTGTTAGCTTGGTCTTGGTACCGTAAGCTCTCATTGCGGTTTGACCGGCTGCATAACTATAATCGCCTAGTTGTACCCATTCTTTCTTCGGGGTGACATTAGCTTCTTTTAGCGCTTTTCGATAACCCTCTAGTCGTAGTCTACCTGTATAAGGATACTTATCGATGGCGGCTAAACCAATTTGCCGGTGTCCCTTTGCTAATAGCAGCTTTGTCGCTTGATAGCCGATTTCACGGTCGTCTGAACTGATGAAGGGGAATCGTTTATCATTAAAGCCAATTGATAAGAAGCAAAATGGAATTTGAGATTCTTGTAGAAGCGCTAAGTTGTCGGGGGATAGTGCTATCGACAATAACAGAATCCCTCTAACCGGTCGTTCAATGGCAGTTAACAATGCTCTTTTTTGTTCAACGGGATCGGCGCTGTTAGAGTAAATGATGATCAGGTTCAACCCATGTTTGGTTGCTTCGGTTTGAATACCATCGATGATTTGCCCAGCAAAACTTGTTTTGACTGAACTGACCACAGTGGCGATAACGTTACTACGTTGTTTTACCAACTCGACAGCTGCTTGGTTCTTTTTATAACCTAGTTCTTTGGCGGCTATTCGAACTTTTTCTGCGGTTGCCGAACTATAACCTGAACCTTTATTTGTTAATACGCGGGAGACGGTTGATGCTGCAACACCTGTCTTTCTGGCGATATCCTTAATGGTTGCACTCATACAACTGCCTCCTGCTTGATAAATAATCGTTATCAACAATTGTACATGCAAACCGGCTTAAAGCAACAATGGAACCCATTGATTATTTTCCTTCGTGAACAATGACAACTGAAATAGCCCCAATGACCATCGAAACGAAACCGACAATCATCATCATTGACTGGCTGTTGCCCATCATTGGGAAGATGACGAAACTCAATAAAGAGCCGAAGATTTGTGGCAGGCAGATGGCGATGTTGAATAAGCCTAGATAAGCACCTTCGTTTTGTCCGTTAAGTGAAGATGTTAAAAGCGTAAACGGCAGCGTATTGATCGTAAAGTTACCGATACCGTACAGGGCAAAGGCGGCTAATGCGATCCACTTATTGCCAGTTGTTGCCGTAATGATGATACTGATGGCATCAGCGAACAACCCAAAAGAGTACCAGAATTTCCGCTGATTTGGTTTTGTTTTGGCGTAAACGAAGCCCCAGAGTAAGGCCGCAACACTATAAAATGCAGTCATAACGCCATACCAGTTTCCGGCAGCTTGGAAGCCGGCCGACATTGGATTGGTTGTGTTCCAAATATTCTTAGCCATGGCACCTGTCGCGTAGGTCCAGGTATACATAATGCCAATCCAACTGAATAACTGGACAACGGCAAGCTCCCAGAATGATTTAGGCGCTGTTTTGACAAGTTTCCACAGACTGGGTGTTTTAGCCTGTTGCTTTTTTAAATCAATTTGATGATATCTGGCGTAAGTTTCCGGATCATATTCCTTAACTTTGAACACGGTTACAAAAGTGGTCACAAGTAAGATTGCAGCGCCAATGAGGTAGGCCCAAATAACCGTGTTAGGTACTTCACCTTTTGCGGCAGTGTTGGGTACGCCAACCATTGTCAGAAGGTAAGGCAAAAGTGCTGCTAAAATACCGCCAGCATAACTAAAAATTTGTTGCCACGACCAGGCTAAATTTTTCTGCTTATTATTGACCATATCACCGGCCATCATTCGGTAAGGTGCCAGACAAACATTGCTGAATAAGTCCATGAGCGCAATGGCAATCGCAGCATAGACGAGCGCCGTGATTGAGCCATAACCAAAGCCAAATGATCCGGTAAAAGGAAGCATGATCATGACTACAGCGGCGATGGGTGCACCAAACAACAGGTACGGGATCCTTCGCCCGAAGCGGGTCCAAGTTTTATCGGAGTATTTTCCTAGTAACGGCTGAACAACCATACCCAATAATGGTGGGAGCAAGAAGAAGAAACCAAGACTGTTAGGATTGACACCGATTGTTTGGGTGATGCGACTCATTTGCGATCCTTGAAGGGTAAATGCCATATTGACGCCGATGCAGCCAAAAGTCATGGCTAAAATCGTCTTCATCGGCAAATCAGGCATGGTATCGTCAACTGCATTGGTTTCAAATTCTTTCTGGCTGTCTAATGAAGAACTTACTGTCGTTTTAGACATATCAATTTTGACCTTTCTTCTAATATTGATAAACTTTTGCTTCGTATGGTCGAATGGTGTTGCCTTGATCGTCAGGATAGTTGCTGATTAATATCTTGGCATCACTTGGCAAATCGTAATCTCGACTCAATGTGTTGTCGGTATAATTCAAAATGATGAGAAGCGTTGTATCGCTATTTGTGCGTGTAAATGCATATATCTGTTCATCGTCTTCGTTACCGGGTACTAATTCATAAGTTCCGTTGGTGATGACAGGCAATGTATGGCGAAATTCGATGAGTTTCTGATAATAGTAGAAAATCGAATTGGGATCATCCAATGCTTGCTGAACGTTGATTTTCTCAAAGTTTGGGTTCATTTTTTCCCACGGTTGATGCTTTGAGAAGCCGGCATTTTGAGTGCTGTCCCACTGCATCGGGGTGCGCGCGTTGTCGCGGCTATGCATTTCGATGTATTTCATCATGGTTTTGTCGTCTACTAAGTGCTGCTGGTCGACAATTTGGTGATAAGAGTTAATTGAGTCAATGTCGACGTAATCGTTTAAGTTAGGGAAATAAGCATTTGTCATGCCAATTTCTTCACCTTCATAAATATAGGGCGTGCCTTGTTGCATGTGCAGCATGGTAGCGAGCATTTTAGCACTTAGCACACGATTTTTTTCGGATTTATCATCGCCAAAACGGGAAACCACTCTTGGTTGGTCATGATTATTCCAGTAAAGGGAGTTCCATGCCTTGCCCGCCAAAGCTTTTTGCCACTTTGTGAGGTTGGCCCGCAAATCCTTCAAAGAAGCTTTACGATCGGCCCAGCGTCCCAACGCCGGATCCGAATTACCATCGAGTCCCATATGCTCGAACTGAAAGACCATGTTGAGTTCTGAGTTGTCGAGATTGGCGTATTTCTTGGCTTCCTCAGTCGTCACACTCGGTGTTTCGCCCACACTGATTAATTGCCGCTTGCTTAATACTGCTTGATTCATTTCACGTAAGAATTCGTGGACCCTGTGTCCATTAGCTACCAGCGGTTCGGGATTCGCATACATTTCATTTGGGTCCTTTTTAGCATCTGGCAAATTTTCTGGCTTTGAAATGTAGTTGATCACGTCCATGCGAAAACCATCGACACCTTTGTCAGCCCACCAATTCATCATGTCGTAAACAGAATGGCGAACATTTGGATTCTCCCAATTCAAATCCGGTTGCTCGGGTGCGAATAAGTGCAAATAGTATTGATCTGTCTCGGAATCATATTGCCAAGCAGGTCCGGTGAAAAATGATCCCCAATTGTTCGGCGCTCCACCGTTTTTTCCGTCGCGCCAAATATAATAATCGCGATACGGATTATCTTTGCCTTTGCGTGATTCTTGGAACCACTTATGTTCGTTGGAAGTGTGGTTAACGACCAAGTCCATCATGATTTTAAGGCCAAGTTTATGGGCTTTAGCTAACAGCGCATCGAAGTCGTTCATGTTGCCAAAATCAGGATTAATCGCGCGGTAATCGGAGATGTCGTAACCGTTGTCGACTTGCGGTGATTGATAGATCGGGCTCAGCCATAAAACATCGGCGCCTAACTTTTTGATGTAATCCAATCGTTGGGTGATGCCCTTCAAGTCACCGATGCCGTCGTTATTGCTGTCTTGGAAGCTAGCTGGGTAGACCTGATAAATCACTGCATTTTGCCACCATTTTTCCAAAGTTTTAGTCCTCCTTGTTGTTTAAATACCTTAAAGAAAAAGTGCAACGAGTCTTGATTCGAATTTACGCAAACGTTTGCTCAAACAGAATGTAATCCCTTTCATTTGCTTTGTCAATGTTTTTCTGGTTTCTAAGATCGGTCTCAAATGCAAAATAAATCTTAGCTGATCTTACATGCTCCACCACAACATTTACGGCACCGAAGAAACCTCATCCCAAACAGCTTTCAGCAAACATCCTTAACAACCAATAACCATTGCGATCCGTAAAAGGTTCACAATGGTTATTTTTTCGCCTTAAAAATATAACGAAACGGAGCGCGAAATTCGGTTCTAAGTGTTAAGCTATGGTCATGTAAGCGCTATAGAAAGAAATGGGTTCGAATTATGTTTAAAGAAAACAAGTGGCTGCGAACGGATCAGTTTGTGTGTCCGGAACTGTCGGTTTTTGAAGTCGGTTATGAGGACGTTCATCCGCGGGCGCCTTATCAGTATGAACAGCTTGATTACTACTTGCTGCATTTCATTCTTCAAGGCGAAGGGTTGTTCTTTATTAACAACGAAATTCACCAGTTGTCGCGCGGGCAGGGCTTTTTGATTCCACCTTTTACGGATAACAACTATTATCCCATGATTGGCAATCCGTGGAGTTATCGGTGGATCGGCGTTCGGGGGACAGGTGCCGAGGCCGTTTTTAAAGCTGCAGGGTTGGGGAAGACCAATTTTGTTTATAAGCATCAAGATGTTCATCAAATGGATCGCTTATTTGGCGAGGCTTACGACTATTTTAGCGGTGACCATTTGTATGGCGCTTTGGGGAAGTTCTATGAAATTGTGAGTGCCTTGGTTGAGGATTATCAACAGGAAACGCGCTTGGGTGTGCTTCCTACTCAGCAGTATGTGTTGCAAGCCGTCGAGATTCTCAAGAATGAGTATGCGGACAACACGTTGAGAATTGATGACGTGGCAGCGCGCGTTAAAGTCGAGCGTACTTATCTTTATCGCATTTTCATGAGCAATCTCGGCGTTTCGCCGAAAAGTTATTTGATGCAGCTGCGGATTAATCAGGCAATCGAGTTGTTGCGCAATACTAACGATGCGATCGGCGATATTGCGATCAAAGTAGGATTTACCAGTTATCCGCAATTTGCAAAGGCGTTTATGAAGGCGCGAAGCATGTCGCCCTCGGCTTTTAGAAAGGCGATTTCGAGCGGCGAGCTGAGTCCGCGGAAGATTGATTGAATGGGGGGAGTTTTGGTCTGTAAAGGACTTTAGCTAGCCTTAAAGCACCATCCGCTACTTACGTCAATGTGTTGACTGATCTAGGAATGGGCGTTGCCATTGACTGAGAGAATTTGACCGACTTTCCGATTGCGACAAAAACGTTGACAGCGAAAGCGGCTGTGCACGTGTGAATGTTGAAATCAAGTGGGAGATGATCAACGATTTTTCTGAAAGAGCATGATAAAAGCGGCAGTATTTTCTTGAAAGGGAGGATGCTGCCGCTTGTCGTGTATTTAGGAATATCAGTGGACTAGCAAGTAATCGCGAATCCGTGCCGACCAGTTCGCAAACTTGCTGGCATCCTTAACTCTTTTTTGTTCCACAATTGGGATTGCACCATTTCGCAAAGCTCCGTAAGCAGCCTTCAAGGCATAATTTAGAAAAAGCCATTACAAATGATTTAACAATTTGCAGCGGCTATTCATGGTTTATTGTAATAAATCGCGTATATCAATGGCGACGTCACTGTTATGAATGATATCCGGATCATGTGAAACAATTAAGATCGTTTTTCCTTGCTGTTTTGCAAGTTTTAAAGCTGTAAATATTTCCTGTTTGCTGATGGGGTCAAGCGAGCCGGTTGGTTCATCACAAAGTATTAAATCACAAGGCTTTAATAGGCATCGGGTAAGAGCAATCCGTTGCTGTTCACCTCCGGACAGGGAACCGACAATGGATTTGTCTGACATTCGAAGATTTAAATCTAAAAGCATTTTATTTTTACGATGATTGAAACTTCTTCTGGATTCACCAGTTTGTTTTCGAACTAATTCTAGATTCTTCTGAATACTTTGTTCGTTGATTAACGCGAAGTTTTGGAAAAGATAACTTATTTTCTTTTTTATCAAGCGCCGAGCAGCTTTTGTTCCCGGTTTTGGGGCGGGTTCGCCAAAAAGCCAAAACGATCCCGTACTTGGGTGATCTAACAAGCCAATGATATTTAGCAACGTTGATTTTCCAGAACCACTCGGCCCAAAGATGGTTGTTATCTGTTGTGAATTAATAGAGAGGGTGATGTCCTTGATGATCGACTTTTTACTAATTATTTTACTTATATTTTGTAGCGTAATAATGTGGTTAGTCATATAGGCATCTCCTTATTGTGTCTTTTGAGAATATTGTGATACTGATAAAGCTGATTAGAAAATCGATGGTAAAGGCTAGAGCAAATAAGAAGACGGTTGACGGCGTGATTTCATGACTGCCTAGAAGAAAAGTGAAAATGGTCAGTCCCGATATGCTAAGCCATAAGAGCCAAAAAACATGACTGCTCTGTATTGTTGAGAATCCGAGAATTTGTTTAACTGCAAAAGTTCTTCCAAAAATCGAAAAATATAAGTATGCAGTCGAAACTGCCAAAAAGAAAAAGGCAATGAGGCTGGTTATCATTGATACGAGTCCAGATGTTATATTTCCTAGCGTTTGATGAAGAATGTGAGAGTCAATATTGCTGGCCCTAATGAGCTGGGGATAATTATCTGTGAGATTATATTTGGCAAGTGTGGGAAGATACTTGTTATAAACAACTTCCGGTTTTACACCGTGGAGAGCGACTTTTAAAGGATCTCGGGCATCGCCCGTAAAGATATTCCGGGGCGCGTGTGAGTGCTTCGTGTAAACGGAAATGTAAGAAGAAATCTTTACTTTTTGACCAGACTCATTTATCAGATACTGGCCATTTTTAATAAGAGTGATTGTAGGCTTTTTTAATTTTAAGTCATTAACAAAGTAGCGAGTAATCGCTCGTTTTAATTTATTTTTCTGCTGCGGTAGCAATACAATTGGCCCATTTTCATTCTTTGACGCTTCAAATTTTTTACCACTAATGGTGTAAATTGGATTGAACTTTAAATAATTTTCATTGATGTCAATGCCTTGATATTGCGGTGCAATAGGCTGACTGGTAGCAGCTGTGTCAATTATCAAGCCACCATTATGTTCAATCTTTGGGTAGAGGATGTTCTGGTTAATTTCACTGGTTTGCTGGGGTTCCGCTAATGCCCGCTGATTATAACCGATTGAGGTTGGGAAAAACACTGCATAATCTTTCAAAGCTGATCGGTCTCTTGCTGTATTGACTTTAAGAGATTGATAAGCCAAGTCGCCAAGCGGCAGTATTGTCAGTAGGATGAATGAAAGCAGGATGCCCTTTAAAACATAAAGGCCAATAAATGTCCGTTTAGAGAATGTTCGTTTAACCAATATGCTGCTGAGAGGGATCTGGTGAGTGATGAGCATGATCGTGTAAGCAAAAATCGCTTCTATCAAAAAGCAAATTGTTATGACAATTAAGGATGGCATCATTAATTTTGGATCAGTCATTTTGAATAAAATGACCCCAAAAAGGAGGACGGTGAGATTTCCCCAAAATATTTGTGGACCAATTATTTGTATAAAGGTTGAACGGACATCATAGCCTAGATGACGAAGTACACCAATTTCATAACTAAGACTCAGGACACTCACGATGATAAAGATAAACAGAAATACAGACATAGACAGAGCAATTTGCTGGATGTCAGACAAATAGCTATTTATCACTAATGGGATCGGGGCTGCTATAAAGTCTGAAGGCGAAAGATCAAAGTGGAGGCGTTCGTTGAGTTTTGTACACAAACGTTTTTGAAATCTAACCAAGGCCTTTGGATCCTTCGTCTCAACGAAGAAATCTCCTTCCCTTGTTGCTGATATTATCCTTGGATTCAGCTCTTTAACGGTGACATCCAAGTTCCCGTATTTTCTCAGGCTTTCTGTATTGGCAATATTCTTGGTTGTATAAATTTTGCCATTTTGAAAACGCATATTGAATTTCTTGGCGAGCGGAGTGGTGGTGAGCTGACTTGATTCAAAAGTTAGATCACTGACATTTCTGTGATATTGAACCGGACCATGCTCGTTACCATGTCCTTGATACCATGTGCGTTTAAGAACAGGGAGTTTCATTTCTGTGGCAGTTTCAGAAATCGATTTCACGACTCGCTGATAGTCATTATCATTTGTTGGTTGAATTGGTAATGACAGGGACAAGTGTTGATCATCAATGTTGCTAATTTGCCGAATCATAACTGTAGTATGCTTTTCAGTTAAATAAACTAACCATGTGGAAGCAACAATGGCAACACTTATAAGCAAAGTGACTTTTAAAATCTTTTTGAACATAGGCCATCTCCCATCGGGCTATAAGTTTATGGTGGGGTATTGTTGAACATAAGAAATCATTGAAAAAGACTGTATGCTTTGAGAAACGCACATACAGCCAATTTCCATCTACGTGTGAAGGACAGAAAGAGTAGTTTGACCTAGTTCTTAATTATAAGGTGCCCAGTACCAAAACTGCGGTTCACCTTTCCCTGCAGCCGTGGCTTGGGACCATTTTCTGGCATCTGCGTATCGTGTTGTAGTATCTTTTCCATCAACAGCTGCTGTGGATGAGTGATATTCGGTTCTGTGATAGTAGTTTGAGTGAGCCCATTTGTAACCATTGAAGTAGTTATTATGGTCTGTATAATAAACCCAACGGCTATTAGCCATGTTAACGGCTGCTCGTGGTTTACGTTTGCTGGTGCCCTGCTTCGTCACTAATTCGGTAAGAACTGGAGAAGAGGTGGCTGTAACATTATCATTATCATCTAATGCAACATAGCCACTATTTGGCGCTGTTTCCGGTAAATCAATTGTTGTTGCACTAACCAACGATGGTATTGCCGCTAATGACGCAAATAGTCCCATCACTAAGAACATCAAACCAATTTTTTTCATTTTAGGCCCCCTGCCTGTTACAAGACAAACACAACGGAAAATAGAAACAAGATATAAGGGAAACTACTCTGTGTAAAAACTGTACCAGGTTAGAGAACTCTTTACAACTCATAACGATAAAAAATCATCGGTTATTTGAATTTAGTATTATAAATTATTATTAAAGCTTCGTTCGACATTTTTAGTATTTTTTAGGGAAAACAGCAAATCGGGATTTCTTAATTAATATAAACCGACAATTTGTAAACTGCGTATAAAATCTTTAATGGTATTTAGCTACAGATAATTGCCGTAGACGCAATCTTTATAGGGGCATTTTCTTGTTGTTTCAAAACATAAATGCGGCAGAATCTAAGAATGAGCTCACCGTTTTTCTATATCGTGCTGGCCTCTTTTTTTAAGGGAGTTATTCTTCATTTAGCTAAAACTCCGCCTACTAATGGAAAAGAATGCAGATGAGTTGCTTACAATTAAATGACGGCATCTTGTTCTGTTCTCTTGGAAAACTTTGTAATGGTGCGGTTGTGGACATTGAACGAGACTTAACGAAAGACGTTATTCACCCATCTCATCCTGAAGAAATCCGTGCCCATTTTGAAATAGGGGATGATGAAGCGCTACTGATGGGAATTGCCTTGGGTTATCCGGCAGAGAGCAAGATCAATGAACTCAAAACCGATCGCCGCCTATTGGCTGATTTTCTGCAGGTCAAAGAATAATGTATTCACGGTAAAATAAGCTGAGTTGACCGTATATGTTACGAGAGCAGGCGTGTCTGGGACAATTCCCGGACACGCTTTTTCTTGTCCAAAATTTCAACGTAGCTGTTCCCACAAACAATTGAACAAAAAATTTCCGCGCAATCCGTTCCATCAAAATACCGTCACAACAACCTTTTTCAATTAACCGACCCCAACGAACAATGCTAACCCTTATTAAATCAACCTTCACGCCACCTCATTGCGATCAGACAAGCCCGCACATCATTCGTTACACTACGCCTATCGATATCGAAAGACATGAGGCGCCGGATTGGATGAAGGATGGCAGTAGCACAGAAAGGATTTTCGTTGTTTCTTGAGCACCAAGCCGTGGTTTACGGTGCATTAGCGAAGTTGGGCATTCGCCCTCATCATAGTGATTTTCAGGATTGGCGGGATGAAGGGATGTTGGTGTATCTCAACTATTTCAGCCGGTATCGCGATCCGTTAACGGACGAGGCTGCGATCACCAAGTTTAACAAGTTGGCGTGGCGGTTCGTTTTCCTCACGTTGATGCAACGGATGCAAAAAGTTCGGCATCGCCGGGAGTTGGAAGAAGCACCGGCCAATGCGGCGGTGTTGCAGACGACCACCGTGGCAACGGCACCCGTTAGCTTGGAGCAGTCCGTAGCGTTGAAACTGCAGATGGAACAACTAGAAGCTGTTTTGACGCCGGTGGAACACAAAGTTTTGCAGTTGCGATTAGCTGGTATGGCTGATTCTGGCATTGCGATACATTTGCAGGTGAGCCGGCAACGGGTTTTAAAAGTGCGCAAGCAAATACAGGCGAAATATCGGCAACTCGAATTGGAGGAATTTTTAAATGGATAAAGAATTATTAACGTATGTTTTGGATCAGGCAGTTGGTGTTGTCATTGCCGTGATTTTATTGACACGAATTGAGCGGCGACTCGATACATTGATTACGAATATGGGCACTTTTATGGTCAAGCTTGAAGGCAAGCACGAAAGATAGGAGAGAAACGATGGCGATTTTAATGGCAGATGTCAGCAGCTGGCAGCCGGATTCGGAAAGCTGGTTTCGTAAGTTGGCCGATTTTGGCGTCAAAGCGGTGGTGGTGAAGCTGACGGAGGGGACCACTTACCAGAATCCGAAGGCGGCGGCACAGTTGGCGGCCGGGCGCAAAATGGGGATGCAGGTGCATGCGTATCATTATGCGCATTATCGTAATAGTGCCGAGGCAGTTGCGGAAGGCCGGTTTTTCGGCTTGGCGGCGCGGGCGCTGGGGTTATCGACGCAAAGTGTGATGGCGGCTGATGTGGAAGCACCGGAATTAACCGGTGACCTGACCGGCTTGACGAATGTGTTCATTCAAACGGTCAAGTCGCTGGGGTATCCCCACACGGATCTCTATACGATGGCCAACTGGATGAAGACCGGGCGTTTTGATCGGGTGGCGTTGATCCCTAAGAACTTATGGATCGCAAGTTATGGCGTTGATCAGCCGGGGATCGACAATGTGGGCACGTGGCAGTTCACTAACAATTTTCACGGGCTGGGCGTCGACATGAGTTATGATTTCTTCGGCCATTACACGACCCGACTTACGGGGCAACTCAACGGCGGCGTGGTTCGAGCGCCCACCGTTCGTTACCACACCGTGCAGGCAGGCGAAAGCTGGTGGGCGATCGCGCATCGGTACGGCCTGAACATGGATAACCTAGCTGCACTGAATGGCAAAACTATCTACAGCGTGATTCATCCCGGCGATCAGTTGCGGTTGAATTAGATATAAGCAAAAAAGACGATCGTTGTTTTGGCACATAGCTAAATCAATGATTGTTTTTGTTTGTGCGAAAGTTCGAGTGAAAAGAATGCTTTAACTGCAAGCTTTTATAGACTGAAACGTGTTACTGAAAACATTCACGAAAAAATTTTCACCAAAGTGTTGACACGGTGTCACCTCCCGTGTAGACTACAGGATGTTAAGTAGTGACACGGTGTCACCGAGGGAGGACAATGATGGTTTTATCAACGTTTGAACATTTAGATGAAAATAAACAACAACGCATTTTAGCTGCGCTGGTAACTGAATTTTCCAAGTACCCATTGGCGCAGGCGCAGGTCGCGCGGATCGTCAAGCAGGCTGACATCGCTCGTGGCGCGTTTTATAAATATTTCAGCGATTTGAAAGATGCGTATCAATACGCTTTTAAAGAAGTGATTGGGCGCTTGCACACGGGGATCGCTGGGCCGGAAATGCGGCGTGATCCTTATGCCGCCACGGTTGCTTTTCTGCAGGAAGCCGATGAAAGCCAGGATCGCGATTTTATCCGACTGCACTTTACCAAGAATAGCGGCATGGTGACCGTTGGCGAACCACCGATTGCTGCCAATGCAATGGAATGGGCAGTCACAACATTGTGCCACAGCGCGATTTCGCAAGCGCTAGCCAATCCGGAGCAGGCGGACTTAATTTTGAAAAACTTGAAAGCAGCTCTTTTACAGCTGCACGTGAAGGAGTCGTGAGTCAATGTATCTCTCATTAAAAGAAATCTGGCATGAAAAATTACGCTACGGCTTGATCATCGCGATGATGCTGTTGGTCACCTACCTAGTGTTCATTCTGAGTGCACTGGCCAATGGGTTATCGCAACAAAACACGCAGGCGATTGACTCGTGGGACACGTCGCGGGTGGTGTTGGCAAAAGATTCGGACATCAATTTGAGCCAATCGTTGTTGACGTCGCAACAAACCAAGGATCTTAACCTAGGCAAGTCGCAGGCTTACGTCGGAACAATCGGCGTAGTCGCGACCAGCAGCAAGCATGATGAAATTCGCTCGACCATGATCGGGCTTGACTGGGATCAGTACATCGGCAAGGATATGAAGCTAGTCAGCGGCCATCGCGCTAAAAGTGACCATCAAATTGTGGTGGATACGGAATTCAAAGATAAAGGCTATGCGCTTGGCGACAAGGTTAAGTTGAGCACGAAAGGCAAGCGTTATACGATTGTCGGCTTTACCGAAAACGCCAAAATGAGTGTTGCGCCGGTTGTTTACGGCACCATGAATGCTTGGCGCACCTTGCACAATCTGCCAAACACCTTCACGGCTAGCGGCATTGTTTCCAAGTCGAATAACTTCAAAGTCAACACCAGCGACCTGAAGACTTACTCGGCGAATACTTTTATCCAGAAACTGCCCGGTTATTCGGCCCAAAATAGTACCTTTACCTTTATGATCGGCTTCCTGTTTGTGATTTCGCTGATTGTCATCGCTGTGTTCCTCTACATTTTGACGATGCAAAAACTGCCAAACTACGCAGTACTGCGGGCGCAGAGCGTACCATCCCGGACACTGGTCATCACGACCATTGCGCAAGCGTTGATTTTGGTCACATTAGGTCTGGCCTTAGGTGGCGCGTTGACGGCTGTCACGGCGCAGTTCATGCCGATGGGCGTCCCGATGATCTTCTCGCCTCAACTTAACGTCGCCATCGTCATCGGCATTCTGCTCACCGGTTTTCTGGGTTCGATCATTCCCATCCGCACCATCTTAAAAGTCGATCCTGTTACCGCCATTGGAGGTTGATGTTATGTCAGCAATCGAATTAAAACACATTATTAAAAATTTCAAGACCCCGACAAGCAACGTCGAAGTGCTCAAGGATGTCAATTTTAGCGCTGATTCTGGCAGCCTATCGTTAGTACTAGGTCCGTCCGGATCAGGTAAAAGTACATTTTTAACTATTGCTGGCGGTATTCAAACGCCGACTGAAGGGGTCGTGACGACTGCCGGGAAGAATCTTGAACAGTTGTCCGGCAAAGCGCGCGATGCCTTGCGTCTAGACAACATCGGCTTTGTGCTTCAGTCTTACAACTTAGTCCCATATCTGACGGTCGGCGAACAGTTTAAGCTAGTCGATAAGATCAAGCCAAAAGGCAATCTCAGTCATGAGGCGCTGGAAGCATTATTAGACGACTTAGGGATCGCCAACTTGGTAAACCAATATCCGGCATCGCTGTCAGGTGGTCAAACGCAACGGGTTGCCATTGCCCGGGCGCTTTATCCGGATCCAGCCATCGTGCTCGCTGATGAACCGACCGCGGCTTTGGATAGCCCACGGGTCGCCATCGTCGGCCAGTTGTTAGCCGACCTCGCCCACAAACACAACAAGGCCATCGTTGTTGTCACCCACGACGTCCGGCTGGAACAGTTTGCCGATCGAAAGTTTACACTGCTCGATGGCCAGTTAAAAGAAGGCGCGCCGAAGTATGCTGCGTAAGTTTGCAGCGCTACATTGAGTCATACGAAAAAGGACCAAGCACAATTTGAAAAGTGCTTGGTCCTTTTTGCATGGCTGATGAAAGGCATTAGCCCAAATGCCTTTTGTCAAATAAACAATAGTCGATTAAAAGCGTGGTTCACCTAATGCATGTTGCGCAGCTAGGTTCAGCAGGCTCCATTGCCGGTCGAAACCTGGCTGGAAGAAGAAGTCGGCTTCGGCTAAATCCTCTAGGCTCAAGCCATGTTGAACGGCAAGCGCCAAGACATTGCCTTGCGCAGTGACGTCGTACGTTGATAAAACAGCGCCACCGAGCAGTCGATGAGTTTGCGGGTCAAAGACAAGATTGACGCAAACCGGGGGATTACCATTGCCTTCCGGTACATATGCCGGGCGCAAAGTATCCGTATAGAACGAAGTGTCAACCTTAACGCCGGAGCGGCCGGCTGTGAACGTGTTCAGACCGGTAGCCGCAAAATGATAATCGAAAACGCTCAGCGCGCTGGAACCAACGACGCCGCCAAAAGGACGTGCCGGATGTTCTGCAAAAATGTTAGCCGCCAGATAGCGTGCTTCACGCCGGGCAACGGTTGCCAATGCGATCGGCACCTTTTGCTGGGCGGCAACCCCGTAAACCAGCGTTGCGTCGCCGATAGCGTAAACATCAGGTAGGTTGGTGCGCAGATATGGATCCGTGTTGATGAAGCCACGGTCGTCAAGGTCGACAGTACCTTTCAACCATTCCGTTGCCGGCTTAACCCCAGCAGCTTGAATGACCAGATCCGTCGCAACATCGCCCGCGTCGGTCTTCACGGCACTAACGGCACCGTCACCGGCGAAACTTTCGATTTTGACGCCAAGTTTAAGTTCCACGCCTTTATCGGTGAGTTCCTTGGCGATAATGTTGGTCATGTCAGGGTCGAGATAAGTGCCCAGCGGCCGATCAATGATATCCAGCAGTGTGACTTCCTTGCCCGCTTTCCGGCTGGCTTCGGCCGCTTCAATACCGATGTAACCGGCACCGATGATGGTAATATGTTTAACTGCCGGATCTTCCAGTTTGGCTTTAATTTTGGTTGCCCAGTCGTAACCGCGCATCAGGAAAATATTTTTCAAGTCGTTACCAGGCACCGGCAATGAATTCGGCCGCACGCCGGAACTCAGAATCAATTTATCATAAGGATAATCCTGTGCCGTGCCATTCTTCGTGTCGCGAACGGTCACCGTTTTGACATCAGCATTGATCGCCGTGACCTCATGATTGTTAAGAACATGGGCGCCGCGCTTGATCAAATCATCCGGGCGGAAGTTCCGCACGTCATTGACGTCCGTCACCTGGTCTTCCAGGAAAAGTTCCATCCCACATGACATAAAGGAAACAAAGTCACCCGCTTCAAACATGGTAATATCAGCATCCGGATAGCGATGCAGTAACTCCAAAACGCTTTGATGACCACCATGCGATGCTCCAACAACAATAATCTTTGGTTTGTCCACAATAAATTCCTCCTCGTTATGTAGTAACCGCATTCAGCCTCGCGATTCCTCCTCTATATTAGAATAGTTACAATCTAACGTCAATGGCTGACTGCAATTAATTATCGTACAATTTTATTTTAGCTTTACCTAAACCGAGTGTACCAAAAAAGTACTGCAAAGGGCAGTTATCTGTCTTGCTACAAGGAACTGGGGCGCAATGGTCAAAGAGTTTTAATGGGAGAACTGTTCTATTGTTGGCGAATGTGAGACTGGACTTTCTCGTTCTATAACGCGCTCACAGTCGCAGAAATCTACGTGTAAGGACCTTGACCGCAATGGCCAAAGCCCGGCCATCACGGTCAAGGCCACTTACACTCCGATTTCTAAGCGCTCCTGTTCGCGCTCACCAAAAAAGCGCTGCAAAGGGCAGTTATCTGTCTTGTCTACAGCGCTTTTCCGCGACGATTTGGTTAACCAAGTCGAATTTAAATGATTTTGAAGTGCTTCAATGCCTGGACCACGCCATCTTCGTCATTGCTGGCAGTGACGTAATCAGCTTGGTCTTTGACGACGTCCTGACCATTGGCGACTGCAATGCTGGTGCCGGCAAAATCAAACATATCCAAATCATTATGTTCGTCGCCAAATGCGATCACGTTATCTGGATGCAAGCCCAGATACTGGGTCAGCTGTGCCAGCCCCCAACCCTTGTTGACGCCGCGGGGCATGATTTCCAACATGAACGGCATACTGCGAATGACGGTAAATCGATTGCCAAACTCGGCCTCAGCTTGCGGTTGGATTTTGGCAAGATTTTCCGGTTCACCCAGCAACAAGCCCTTAGCAATCACAAAATCGTCCGGCATTTCCTGAGGCTCACGCACCTTAATCCCTGCATGGTTCTCCCACGCCTGCAAAACCGTATACTTGCTGATGTTACGATCAGCCGTATACACATCGCCAGCAGGAGTGATCACGTTGCTGTCAATCCCGGCCGCCGAAACATGCGTCGCAAAAGTCGAAAAATCCTGATAATCCTGATGATTCAGAAACTTTTGGGCAATGATTTTGCCGTTGGTGCTCTGTACCACCCCGCCGCCTTGAACAATGACATACTGATCATCGCCGTGCAGCCCCAAGGCATCCAACGTGGTTCGAACGCCTGGCAACGGTCGCCCGGTGCACGGTACGATTTTAATCCCCTTAGCCTGCGCCGCCTTCAAACCACGGATGGTGGCAGACGACAACTGCTTGTGCGAGTCGAGGAGTGTGTCATCCAAATCGACTGCGATCAAGCGAAACATGGCAGTCACATCCCTTCTTGAAGTCAGCTTAGCATGGAAAGCGGGCGGCAACAATGTGGAAATTAATCAGTCTGGCCAGAAACTTCCTACAGTTCTATCGTGGAACATGGATAACACGTTTGGAGCTGCGTGCAGTTCGTATTCGTTGAAAATAGGCAATCAAGATCATTAAGATAGTGAGGATAGCTAAAGCTGACAGACAGACAAAGAGGCCTGAAGTAACTGTAATCTTCGGATTATCTAAGGAGTAAGCGCTAATGCCTGTCGTGACTGACACGGATTGTAAATAAGTTGTTGGCAATAGCTCTCCGATTTTTTTTAATGGATCAATGGTGGAAGTTAATAATAGCAAACCGATCGTAGACACAAGCGAGATAAATAGAGAGGCCATTTTGTTTCTAACGAGGGAACATATAAACAAAACGAAGACAATGATAAATAGACTCGACGCGGCTTGAAGACAAAAAGCAGGCAGCAGTACTTGGTACCAGTCATTGAACGTCATTGTCATCGCCGGCAATTCATAAAAAAGAATAGGGTAGTTCAAACTACCAAATCCGTTTACCATGGTTCCTACAGTGAGCGCTAGGATAGCAGCCATAAAGAAAAGCAAAAGCGTACAACCCCATACGATACCTATATGCCACAGGTTGAGAGTGAGTTCATGTTGAGGAACCAATAAACTGATGTTCATTCGTGATCGGTAAGACTCACCAAATAAATTGACCGCGATATATACAGATATTAGTGTTAGTAGAACAGGAATCATATTTTGCCATACCCACAACAAAAAGCCTGTGCCATTAGCAGAAAAATCTTCATTATATTTTTGAACATTTCCTTTCTTCAACGCCAGAAAACGCAGGCGTTCTCGTTCTATCGCATTTTCCAGTGGCTTTCGATTTGGGTCATTGGTTTCGTTTTGGTTTAGTTTTTTATCCATCTCAATGGTTTTGAGTCGAAGAGCATACGCCTGCGACCACTTTTTTGAGTTCAGGTACTCTTGAATGGCCAAATCACGTTTTAGTAACTTTTTAGAAAGCTGAATATCTTGACGGCGCATTTCTTTTTGTTCGGCGCTTAAAGAATCAGAACGTATTTCTTTTTGAAGATTAACAATCCCTCTCTTATAATTCTTGATTTCTTGTGAGACTGTGCGTTCAAATGAAATGGCCTTTGATGTTTGGTGGTTAAAATAAAATGTTATGGCCACACAGAGAATGAGCAGTCCGACAAGAACAATGCTCATTGGATTCTTGATAATTTTCTTGATGTCCCATAAACCGATGCTCATCTTATTCCTCATAAAGTTTTTGGTCCTTTAAGGTTAGTACATGATCAGCGATGTCTTTAACGTCTTCGATGTAGTGCGAAGCTAGTATAATGGTTTTCTTTGCTTTCTTTAAAGCAAAGAGTTGGGAGTACAGCAATTCCCTTGAACCAGCATCTAACCCGTTGTTGATTTCGTCAAAGATCAGAACCTTTGCATCGCTTGCAATATACATGGCAATAAGCAACTTTTGTTTCATACCTAGAGAATACTTTGAAATTTTTAGATTAATAAAATCATGTAATTGCCAAGTATCTAATACGGCATCCAATGGAACTGCGGACTTCCACTGAGACTTTACGAATCTTAGGTAGTCCATTCCGGTTAAATGCCTGTCTAACCAATCGGACGTTTCATAGAAGAAGATAGCCAATTTCATTTCACTTAGTGGCTGGCCTAGGATTTTGACCTTACCCGAAGAAATTGGGATGAGTCCTGTCAATGCGCGAAAAACAGTTGTCTTTCCAGAACCATTCACAGCAATCAGCGCGTAAATCCGTGCGCTTTTAAATTCATAGCTGAAATCAGCGATGATTGGAAAGCGCGTTTTAATTGATAAGTTGGTAACTGTCATCATCAGATAACAAACCTCCGCTTAATTGAAAAGGGGGCAAAGGCATCCACTGCCTCTGCCTCCATGCTTTCTAAATATTAGTGTCCACCGTGATAATGGCGGGTGTTTTGATACCTAATATAATTCCAGCCGCTGCCAATCTTATACCAGCTAGTGTTTAAGTAATAGGCACTGGCTGGGATTGTTTTGTACTTAAAATCAAAGCTGTTACTTTGTTTAGTATAGATGTTGTAATCACTTTTAAACCATTTTTCCACTTTTCGCCATGAATTAGCGTCCACTAAGTTAGTGGAAGTAAGTGCCCCAATACCCACAAACATAGCGAGCACAACTAGCGTGTACGAAACCTCTTCATCACAAAAACTCCTCCTCATATGCTAGATCAACATTTAATCAACTTAACAAGTACATTATTTCATATGGGAAAAATTTTAACAACTTACACTATCAAAAATGGTCAATATATAGATAACTAAAGTACTTTATAATGATAATTTTGAGAATCATATTATTTATTAGCGATTTTTATAATAATTTTAAACACCGAATAAAGTTGTAACGAGAATTAATGCCTAAATAGCTCGTGGCATCGCGACAAGCAAAAACCCGCGTCACGAAAGCCCTACAATGGACAAGCCCTTTAGCGGAACATGGTATATTTCAAATTTCTGGGTTGGCTTATTTTTCTATAAACGATGCATGCTTGAAGGCAACATAAAGCTTAAAAATAATTACTGCATGGTCAAATCTCGCCATGCCGGCCAACATCCAGCAGGCGGACAACATCAGCCTCGAGCCGATAGATTAACAGCCAGTTACCCTTAATAAACAACGCACGATCGGTTTTCCGTTTCTTAATAACATGATCGTCATACTTTTCCGGCAAAGGTTGGCCTGCACGCAAGTAGTCCAATACTTGTTGATAGTCTGTTTGCGTAAATCGCCCGGCTTGGAGTAGGTGCTTGAGATGCTTTTTGAAGCGCGATTGTTCGATGATCTGGCGTGTGGGCATTTGTGAGAAGCCTCCTTCGTTTTCTTAAGCGTAACGCTAAGGAAATACGAGGGGAACCTCTTTTTTAAAATTCTAGTGATCACTAAAACGTCTATTACAACTGGCTTCAAAGAACCTTCCACAATAATACGAAGCATAATGTAATCGCATTCATTTGCTACCCGTGCTAACTTAAACGTCGAGGGGGGAAGACATGAATAAACGACAAGTCGACTTGTTTAATTACCTTTGCGGTGCAAAAGACTATGTACCCGCGAAAGTTCTCGCTCAACAGTATCAGGTTTCTAGCAAGACCATTTACAAAGATATCGATGACATCACTGAAGCTGTTTCTGATTCTAACATTCAGATTCAGAAGAAGCCCCGTGCCGGAATCAAAGTCAGTGGTAAAGACAAAGATAAAGTTAAAGCTATGAACATCATAGCAAATTTACAAGAGAGACAGTCTGATGAAATTGGAACATCGCCAGCTGACGAAGAGCAGTAATGGTTAAAGCTATTCTGCTTCAAGGTCGGCAACAGACTTTAAAGCAGTTGTCTGAGCATTGGTTAGTGAGCAAAACTTCTATCTTGAATGACATTGCATGGATTAATGACATAATTGCCATTAATAGTCCCGGAATTGAATCCGACGGTATTTCTCTTGAATTTAAGGGTAATGAGGAACAACGTCAAACGGCAGTTACAACATTTGTAGTTGATAATACAGATGTCAAGCTGCTGAGTTCTGACAACTATTTGAAACAGTTCTTCGATCCTAAGGTGATCCGAACGCTGAGTGATTATTTCGTTAAAAATCAAACGGAATGGTTTGAGAATGTCCCAGCGTATTACCGATTCGCCTTACAAATCCTTACACTAGTTCAAACAGCAAGAGCGGCCTTGGGTCATCATATTCAGCTTAGGAGTAGTCAAAATGATTATGAAACCTCCCTTTCTGGAGATTCAGCAGAAGTCGCAGCCAATTTGTTCAAAGTCATTTCAAAACAATTACAGATCACTTTTACACAAGGCGACTTAGATTGGTTGGCGCGTAATCTTTCGGCCTATCGAATCGGCCCAATTGCAAACGGTATAAGTGTTCAGTGGGAAGCAACGGTTCAAGAAATGATTACTCGGATGGAATCGTTACAGGAGGTTAAGATCCCAGGACGTAAATTATTAAGGCATCAGCTTATGTTTCATTTGCCAGCAATGGTTTTACGCCTTCAGAAAGGGTTGATCGTGCGAAACCCCTTATTAGGAGATATTAAATCGCAGTACCCAGAACTTTTTGGAATGACATGGTACGCTATGTCATTCTTGGAGGATCGCTATCGTATCGAGCTCAATGATGACGAAGTTTCTTTTGTGACGATCTATTTCCACATTGCGATTAATCAAGTTATAACAAGTCGAAATGTTTTGATTGTTTTTAATCAACACGGAGAGCTGAGAGATTATGTAAAATCGCAAATCCGAATGTTACTGCCTCAAAACACAAAGTACACGACTGCGAGCTTGGGATCTTTTTCCCAGATTGATTTGACTCGAATTGGGCTGATCGTTGGCGTGAACCTAAAGAGTTTGATCACATCAGTTCCGTTTGTAGGGATTTCACCACTTTTTGATGCAAATGACCAAACAAAATTGATGAAGGCGTATGCGGATGCCCTTGTTAAACCCCAGAGCAGTCAGGGTACAGTTCATTTTCCAATTTTACGAAGAAGCATTGACCCCGCTTTAGTCTTCTGGAAAGAAAGAATGCCAAATAAACAAGATGCACTAAATTTTTTGATTGATCGATTAGAGGCAGCCGGTAAGGTTAACACCGAATTCCGGGCTTCAATTTTTCGACGAGAGCGTCTTGGAACAACGGAGTTAGACAGCGGGGCAGCATTACCTCATGCAGTCCCAAATACAGTAAAGTCGCTGGGGATTGCGTTCTTGATATTGAAAAAGCCTGTGCACTGGAATTCGATTCCTGTTTCGATTGTTGTTTTAGCATGTGTACCAGAGGCACAGGTGAATATTTACAGGGATTTAGTAATGGATATATACAGACTCGTTCAGAATAGACAGATGGTTCAAATGATTGTTGGATTGAACAATACCGATCAATTCTTGGATTTAATTAATCAGTGAAGTGAAGGAGAAAGTTAGATGTTTTTTGACGAAGAAGTTATGACACTGCATTCTGATGCGTCTGATGCAACGGCAATCATGACAAAATTAGCACAACAGTTAAGGGCAAAAAATATGGTAACAGACCAATTTTTACCGCACGTTTTAGCTCGCGAGAAAGAATATCCAACTGGATTGGCAACGGGTTCTATAGGAGTGGCGATTCCCCACACTGATTCGATTTACGTTAATAAGTCTCAAATTGCATTTGCTTCATTGACTAAACCAGTTACTTTTCGAAGCATGGTAGATTTAAACCAGACTATTAAAGTTTCAATGGTTTTCATGATTGCGATGAGTACGCCTCATGAACAAACAGATTTGTTAAGTAACCTGATGAACATGTTTCAAAATCAAAATGTGCTTTACAAACTGAATCAAAGTGATACAAAAAAACAAGTTATTACTATTTTGAATTCGAATAATATTATTTGAATTTTTCTAAAGGGGGAAGCAAAAAATGATTGCAGAAGCTATACATTGGTTTATTAATCTGGGATCAACCGTCTTTATTCCTGTCATTATATTTGTTTTAGGATTATGCGTACGGCTGAAGCCTTCAAAAGCTTTTATTTCCGGCATTACTATCGGAATAGGCTTTATCGGCTTGAATTTGGTTGTCAATTTGTTACAGACTTCACTAGGGCCTGCTATCAAGCTGATGGTTTCTCGCTATGGTCTTAGTTTAAGTATTATCGATTTGGGCTCTGGACCCGGAGGCCCGTTAGCTTTTTCGTCGACCTTAGGTGTATTAGTTATCCCAATAGCTTTTGGCTTGAATTTACTGCTAATTTGGATGGGTATGACAAAGACACTCAATATTGATGTATGGAACCTGTGGCAACCAACCTTTATTGGTTTACTAGTTTGGGGGGTCACAGGTAACTATCTTTACGGCATTCTAGCAATGATTCCGGCTTTCTTGATGCAACTATTCTTAGCTGATTTGACTCAGCCGATGACAAGTAAATTCTTTGGGCTACCAGGAATCTCAATCACTCACTTAATGGCCTTGTCACCAGTATTGTTAGCCTGGCCGCTCAACTGGTTATTCGATCGGATCCCTGGGTTTAAAAAAATTGATGCGAGTCCAGAAACGATTCAAAAACGTTTTGGTATTCTGGGGGAACCAATTGTGATCGGTCTTATCATTGGGATCGGAATTGGCATCCTAGCTGGTTACGACGTCACAAAGACTTCTCAGTTAGCAATGGAAATGGCTGCGGTCCTGAAGTTGCTGCCAAAAATGATTTCTATGTTCATGGAGAGCTTAACGCCAATCGCTGAAGCAACACAAGCTTTCACAGAAAAGCATTTACATGGGAAGATTGTCAACATCGGAATGGATGCGGCTTTGACGGTCGGTCATCCCTCAGTAGCAGCCACCAGTTTCTTAATGATTCCCGTTGCATTATTCCTAGCGGTTATATTACCTGGAAATAAGGTTTTACCTTTTGGCGATTTACCATTATTTGTCTTTGTCTTTACCATTCTCGTTGCTGCGTTTAAAGGTAATATTATCCGGTCATTAATCGGTGGTGCTATTTATACGATTCCGATGTTGTATTTGTCAACTTGGTTGGCACCACTGGTCACGAAGGCATTCAAGTTGGCCAATTATAATATCGGCAATAAAGGTACAGTATCGTTCGTCTCGGCTGGTTTGTGGCCGAATGCTTTAATGGTTTGGATGTCGCAGCACTTTAGCATCTTTGGAATCGGTGCAATCACGGTCATTATGTTGGGACTTTTGTATTACCTTAATGTTGTGAAGAAATATAACTCTACAGAAAAGGAAGTTAACTAATCATGAAGAAAATGTTAATTATGTGCGGAGCAGGACATGCTACTTCGACGGTTGTACGAGCTAAAATGGAAGATTGGTTGAAAACACAGGGATTAGAGAATCAAGTAACCATCAAACAATCTGCAGTTGGTGATGAGATTGATAATATCGAAAATAATCGATATGACATTGTCGTTAGTACGACCGTTGTGCCAAACAACATCAAGCCGAAAGTAATTAACGGCGTAGCTCTGTTAACTGGTATCGGTGCAGATAAAGTTTATAACGAAGTCAAAAAAGAAATTGAAGAATAGGAGGCACAATCTTGAGTACTGTTTTTCGGGATATTAAATTAAAAAATGTTCAAGGACGTCCCTCATATCACCGGATTACGGACCAAGTTATTGACATGGTTGAAAATGGTGGAATTAAGAATGGTATTTGTTTAGTACAGACAGCTCACACGACATGTTCCATTTATTTTGATGAGTACATGCACGATACGAATTACTACGGTGATGATTATCTGACAGTTGATATTGATAATCTCTTAGAGCGAATTGTACCAAGACAAAGAACCGAGAATTTTCCTTACTTGAGTCCTGGACCAAAACACATTTCCTACGGTATGGAGAAAAATGATCCAGATTATCCAGCGGAGAAGTGGAGTATGTTGAACACGGACGCTCATATTCGGGCAGATCTGCTTGGGTCCAGTGTTACTCTAGGCGTTCGAAATGGACATTTAATGAACGGATCGGTTGGCTCTATCTATTTTGTAGACTTTGACCAGACGAGAGAACGTAATCGTACAGTTAACGTTGTTGTGGTGGGAGACAAAGAATAATGGTGAGAGATGAGAATCAAGTTCGTTCGTTATTCCGGGTTGAAGGTCAGGAAATACAGAAATTAGCATCTTCGATTGATACCGTGCAAGTTGATGCTTTGATTAGGTTAATTGCTGAACAACGAGGCAATATTTTTCTGACAGGTTGCGGAACATCTGCCATGGTTGCTCAAAAGGCGGTGCATACGCTTAGAGTTGTAAATATCCCTGCATTCTTTCTAAATCCATCAGACGCCGTCCACGGCGCACTAGGCGCTGTGACCTCTAGCGACATGGTCATCTTCATATCTAAGGGAGGTAACACCAAGGAACTGATATCATTTTTGCCTAACCTCAGAGAGAAACAGGTTGAGATTATTTCAGTGACAGAAGACCAGCGATCTACTTTAGGACAAGATGCTGATTTAGTCGTATCAATTAAAGTAAGTCGTGAATTAGATGAATTCGATATGCTTGCTACGATTAGCTCTATGGCCGTGATTGCACTGTTTGATGTTGTAGCGGTAGAGCTGATGCAAGAGGAACATTTCACTGAGAAACAGTTCCTTGTCAATCATCCATCAGGAGCAGTAGGAGAAAAGCTGAGGGAGGATACTCATGGATAAACAAATCTTGCCATCCATTCTTGATATTACCCCGGATAACTTGATGGGCATGTTGGATACTTTTAAACAAGCTGGTATTAAAACATTACATGTTGACGTAATGGACTCGCACTATGTTCCCAGCTTGGGTCTAAATGATCGCTTGATCAAGTGGCTTCATACACGCACTCTGTTTAATTTGGATATCCATTTGATGGTGTCTAATCCTGAACCGGTCAGTAAATTAGTCATCGCAGCAGGCGCAGATGCTGTTACTTTTCACATAAACAGCATTGCGGACAGCTTTAATCTTGTGAAACTAATTCAAAATAAAGGAGTTGAAGCAGGAATTGCGCTTAATCCTGGAGATTCTCCAGAACAACTAATCGAATTATTACCAATCTTGGATCGAGTCCTTGTGATGACGATTAGTCCCGGCCGACATTTTAATGGTTTCTTGTCAGAAATGCAGCAAAAGGTGCGATGGCTGACTAAATACCGTACTGATCATGATAGTCATTTTTTAATTGAGGTAGATGGTGGTATCACTCCCGAGACAATAGAGGCGGTGATAAGCGCTGGAGCAGATCAGTTTGTTTCTGGTGGATATCTAGTTAAGGCGAGCAATCCTAAGGCTAACATTGAGACGTTAAAAGGAAGAATCAAAGCCCATGATAAAGATTAACGAAGCAAAGAAAATTGTTCTGTCTGAGATGAATCAGCCTGTAGTTGATGAGGCAAAGTTCGATGAACTTCTGATAAAACTGGGGCGCGCTGCAAACATCTTCGTAGTTGGTCACGGACGATCCGGCTTAGTAGCCAAAATGTTTGCGAACCGGTTATTGCAACTGGGTCTGTCTGTGCACGCGATAGATGAAATTACTTGTCCACCAGTCAAGAAAACTGATCTATTGTTGATTCTTTCTGGCTCTGGCAGTTCTCTAGCGCTAGTTGACGCAGCCGAGATCGCTCTTAATGAAAAGGCCGAAGTTGCGCTCATCACTGCCGAAGATGTATCTCGTTTAACTGCAGTGATTAAGACTGTCGTCGTTCTTCGGGCGGATACAAAACATTCAATTCATAAAGTTTCGAAACAACCGATGGGAGCCATGTTCGAGCAAAGTAGTTTTCTACTTTTAGAGGCATGTGTATTGTGCCTACAAGAACGTCTAGCTAGAGACGAAGTCTTTATGGAAAAACATCACGCAAACATTGAATGACCTCATTTAGGTTTTCCGGTTAAATTAACTAACATCTTCGACTCACACTGCTGAAAGCGTTTCTTCATGAGCTTTAACAAGAACATGAGCTACAATTGCTAAGAATTTAAAGTAATTGTTTGCAAAATGCATGATCCGCTATTAAGATAAAGCCATCAGAGCAGCGATGTAACCGTTATCAAACCCTGGCTCTGAGTTCAAATCAGTGTCTATAAGGTCTAGGTGAGAGGGTGGTACTTTATGGCAGTTGACGAAAAACAAGCGCTCATCGCAAAGATGCTGAAGCTTCAACACCTTTTCGAGCCGCAAACGGACGAGATATCCCAAGAAGTTGTTGTCAAAATCAAGCAAGTTGTCGATCGGTTGGCTAAGAAAAGGATACAAGGAGCCAACATTGAACCCGAAGTGCATCCGGTCAGCATTTTTATTAGGGACCAAATGCTGGACCATCATTATCAGATTACAGATGAGCAACGCGATGCGCTTTTTGATATGGAGGAAGCGGCGCAGGAGATTGCTAAAAAGTTCTTCATTAGCTTTCCAGGCATCAGTGGTCCTTTGTAATCGCGACGTATTTAAAAGCATTTATACACACAGAAAAAGGCGGCGCCGCTTCATGTCCATTCATGAGGTGGTGCCGTTTGTGTGTTTCAAGGAATGTTAAGATCTCAAGATGTTTAGACAGAAATGGCTTTTCGTTTCAAATATGATACAGACCAAGCTCCGCCAGATCTTTTTTTAGCGAGTTAACAAATTCCACACAGTCGCCCGCTTTTAAAGCCTGTAGAGAACTATCAATCAATTGATCACCTTCTGCTCGTCGGCCTGTTTGAGTCAGTAATATTCCCTTGTAGTAGTTTAGCAATACTCGTTCTAATAGAAAGGATTCTGGTAGTTTCCTTTGTTCGAGAATTGCCAACGTTTTTAACGCATGCTGGGTTTTCGCATGGCGAATGAGTAACGCGATGGTATTTAGTAGCACATTGATGCAAGTCTCGTAAACGCTGGTGAGACCGATGTAGATTGAACATTTATCTAACAGGGTTTGCGAAAAGACGGTGATGGTTTCGATCGGCAGCTGAGTCATGGTGTTGCCGTAGAGAACCAATTCAAAATTGCCCCAATCTTCACACTGAAATAAGTAGCTGGTGAGCACATTTAAATGGACTTTATCAGACAAGGGTTTCTTTTCTGCCTCTGCGCGAACGCATTCGGCCATGATCCAGTTTAATTGGTCAAAAATTGAATGCGAGTTTTGCCAACGCACATACTCGCGATCCGTCAAACGCTTAAGGCCAGCGAAGTCATTGTTTAGCGCCGATTGCGTTAAGTCTGTCGCGAATTTGTTGTCGTATAAAGGCTCAAAGTGATTCATGACAACCGTAAATTCGAATGGGGTGACATAAAGCTTTTTAAGCAAATGAAAAAATCGTTTCGTTGAGAGATCAGATGTCCCGTTTTCAAATTTGGAGATCATCCCTTTAGACACAACATCATCAGCTAAAGAGCTAAGGGTGATGCCGCACGATTCTCTTAAATATTTAAATGTTGCCCCAAAGTTTTCGATGATGAACCGCTCCCTGTTTCATATTTTAAACGTATCGGTTATCAGTCATTTTAGCGACTATCGTGTGAAGTATCAATAAACGATAGAAGATGCAGATACGTTAAAGCATATGAAAAGAGGAGCTAACATGAAAACTTATTTAAAACACGAGCGTGGACGCACAGTTATCAACGTTGTTTGGATTGTGGTAAACGTTCTTCTATACACTGGGACGTCGGTTCTTTTAACTTTCACAACGAACGCGATCTTTTCTAGAGATATGCACGCTTTGTTGGTCTGGTCAGCGATTAATTTCTCGGTTTGGGGAGCCTTTCTGCTCAGCAATTATTTTCAGGTGGTTTTTCAAGAGAAACTGACTCAGCGGATTATGGTGGATATCCGGGACACCATCTCGAGAAAAATTGTCGGCAGCTCATACGCGCAGTACCACAATAAAACGACCGGTGAGTATCTTTCCGAATATGTCAATGATGTGGGCAACATTGAAAGTAATGCGATTAAGAAGTTCTTCACGCTGCTTTCCGATGGCACAACTGTTGTTTTTTCAACCATTACGCTGGCTGCGTATCACCTGCTATTTATCCCGGCGATCCTTCTTTTGTCGGTGTTGATGCTTCGAGTGCCTTCGCGGCTAAGTCGACCGATGACCTCAGCGACGAAAACAATGTCGGAGGATAACGCAGCCTTTTCAAATCAAGTCACCAACGTGCTTAATGGCTTCGATGTTTTGTTTAATGCTAATAAATTAGGCAAACTTCATGATTTGATTAAGTCTGCCGCAAAAAAGT
>NZ_BACQ01000062.1 GCF_000260435.1 Lacticaseibacillus zeae DSM 20178 = KCTC 3804
AAGATAAGATCCGGTCATATGACTGGGTCTTTTTTTGGTGAGCGCGAGCCGGCGCGTTTAGGAGTCGGAGTGTAAGTGGCCTTGGGCGTGATGGCGGTCTTTGCCATTGCGACCAAGGTCCTTACACGCAGACTCCTGCGCCGGGGAGCGCGTTATGGAGTAAGACACGTTTTAAACAGCCTCGGTCGTGATGGCCTGGGCTTTGGCCATAGCGACCAAGGCCACTTACATGCAGATTTCTGCGACTGCAAGCGCGTTATAGAAACCTGAGCAAGACATCAAGCCTGCCCCAAATAAAATGAAATTCATAACTCACCACTAACAGGAAATCAAAAAATAATCTTGAAACAACAGTACCATGCGTGCTACATTGCAGAAGCAAGCGGAAAAGGGGGCCATAAAATGCCGGTGAACGCGACGAAAGAGACACTAAAGGAGTTGACCGCTACTGGAACGGTGGTTGTCGACTTTTGGGCGCCGTGGTGTGGGCCTTGTAAGGTGCTTGATCCGATTTTAAGTGCGCTTGAAAAAGAACTGTCAGGGCTAAAAGTAGTGCGCTATAACGTGGAGGCGGATGCTTCGGTGCCGCAAACATTGGGAATCATGTCGGTGCCGACAATAGTAGTCTATCAACAAGGACAACCAAAAGAAAAAGTGAGTGGCGTTTATGCCAAAGAAAAATTGAAGCGTTACTTTGAAAAGAAGTTAGAGGCAGCGCGATGACACATTCAATTGAACAAGAAAAAAACCAAACTCCAAATCGTGTCTTAGCTACCTGCCTTTTAGCCGGGCGAATTATGATCGAAGGCGGTTCGGAAATGTATCGGGTGGAAGACACGATGCGCCGAATCGCTTTTAACGCTGGTCAACCGCAAACTTTGGTGTTCACGACGCCAACTGGGATTTTTGCGAGTATTGAAAATCAACCGTATATTCAGGAACGGCCGATTAGCAAACGCTCGATTGATATGGAAAAAGTCTCACGGGTGAATCAGCTTTCCCGATCGTTTGCTGCCAAAGAAATTGACTTGGATGCATTATATGCGGCACTGCTTAAATTAGATCAGAATACGCCGTTTTTTCCAATTTGGTGGCAGGTGATCGGTGCCGCCGTTGTCAGTTTGACCTTAATGGTTTTATTTGCGCAAAAATACAACTGGTTTGATATGCCTTTGGCGGCGTTGGTTGGCGCACTTGGTTTTTGGGTGAATATCAAGGTGAATGCCTTAACAAATATCCGCTTTATCAGTGAATTACTCGGCGCTTTGGTTGTCGGATTAACGGCATGGATCGGTGTTAAATTGGGGTTAGGTCATGATCTGGATGACATTATCATCGGTGCGATTATGCCGCTGGTGCCGGGTGTGGCGATTACCAATTCGATCCGGGATATGTTGGCCGGGCACCTGCTGTCCGGCATGGCGCGCGGAATGGAAGCAATCTTAAGTGCCTGTGCAATCGGTGTTGGAATTGCCATAATATTTCGTTTCTTTTAGTAAAGGAGGCAGTGCTTTTGCCGTGGTTTGTTGCGTTATTGATCCAGCTATCTTTTAGTTATTTAGCAACCGTTGCGTTTGCGGTGATTATTAATGTTCCACGCAAAGCACTGAACCTTGCTGGCTGGGCTGGCATGATGGGCTGGCTGGCATACTGGCTATTGATGGAGGCAGGCATTGGCCGGATGATGGCTAACTTGACCGGTGCCTTTGTCATTGGTGTATGCGGCATCTTCTTTGCGCGTTATAAAAAAATGCCGGTCATTATCTTCAACATCCCGGGATTTGTCCCGTTGGTGCCAGGCGCCGTTGCCTATCAGGCGGTTCGCGCCGTGGTGATGGGGCAGTTGGATAGTGCTTTGCAATATGTCAGTCGCGTGATCATGATTGCCGGGGCGATTGCGGTCGGTTTCATGTTGGCCCAACTCTTGTCAGAATTGTTGTATAAACAGGCAGTCTTGAAGCCGAAAAAGTGATATACTGTTTATATGCGATGAGTCGAGTAAGCACGGTTCTTGTGCTGAAAGTTGCAGCTGACTGGTTAAAAGCCACCCGCCGGATTGTGGGGTCAGCGATCTCAAGGTTGTGGAGCCAGCGAGATCCTATCCAAGTTAAATTGGGTACTGTAAAAATTGGCAGTCAAGCTTAATGCTTGGCTGCTTTTTTTCGTTGCATTTAAAGTTAGCTGTTTTCGGCTTGTTTTTAAAAAGCCGCAACGAGTTATGACGGCTTCCCGTTTTATTAATAGAATTATGAGAAACTCCCCTCGATTTTAGTTACATTTCACATTTTGACGGCGCCCGGAGAATGGTTGAACCGCGATATATCGGCTATTCCAACTGGACACTCAAAAAATTAAAAAATTAAGTTGACTTTTTGCGTGAATCCAATTAGTATTCTAACCAATCATTAATTTTAACGGGAGAAGGCGAGTCAATGTCATCTATGTGTATGTCATCTAAAAAGCGCAATATTCGTCAAAGCATATGCTTAGTCTTGTTGTTGATGCCAGGAACCCGACAGTTTGATCGTTAATGATCAGCGTATCGAGCCCCGTTTTCGTATTGACAGTGGGGCTGATACTTGGCACCCATTCGTCGGAATGGGTGCCTTTTTGTTAAAGATTAATGAAAATTACTAGGGATGTTGAAAAAGAGGGGGAACCAAAGTGAAAAAGAGTGTTGTGAAAGCCTTGATTGGTGCTGGGGTTGTTGCCATGTCCATGCTGGCACTGACTGGTTGTGCGACCAAGAGTGCGGCGAACAAAGGAAATACTGCGGGCAATACCATTGAGATCGGCGTAAATATGGAACTGTCCGGTGCCGTAGCTGGTTATGGCGAGCAGGAAAAGCAAGGAGTCGAGCTGGCAGTTAAGCAGATTAATGCCGCTGGCGGCGTGAAAGTTGGCAACAGTAAGAAAAAGCTGACAGCAGTTTATCGGGACAACAAATCTTCAACCAACGGCGCGGCAGCGGTTGCGGCGCAGTTGGCGAATAACGAGAAGGTCGTTGCTATCGTCGGACCGGCAACTACTAATAATGGAACGGCTTCAATTCCAAATGTCACCAAAGCAGCGGTGCCAATGGTGGGGCCAAGCGCAACGGATCCTAATTTCACCTTGCAGAAAAACGGTCAGGTGCAGCCTTACGTTTTCCGCGCCTGTTTTACAGACACCTTCCAAGGACAAAAAGCCGCGGTTTTTGCCGATGACACGCTGAAAGCCAAAAATGTGGCAATTATTGCCGATAACTCAACGGATTATGGGACCGGTTTGACCAAAGCGTTTAAGAAGAAGTTTACCGGCAAGGTTGTAACCACGGAATATTATCAATCAGGCGATAAAGATTTCAATGCCATGTTGACGAATATTAAAAACAAGAAGATCGATGCGATTTATGCACCGGGTTACTATTCCGAACTGGGACTGCTGATTAAACAAGCGCGTCAGTCAGGGATCAAGGTGCCGATCATTGGGGCAGATGGCATGGCCGATCCTAAACTGGCCCAGATTGCCGGCAACGAAAATGCGACCGATGTTTATTACACCACGCCATTTTCAACACTGGGGGCTAATCGTAGTTCGCTGGTTAAGACGTTTATGAACAATTATCAAAAGCAATACAACGCGAACGCACCGACATTTTCTGCGCTAGCTTATGATTCGGTTTACATGATCAAGCAAGCCATCGAAGATCAAAAGTCAGCGGACTCGGCAAGCATTGCGAAGGGACTGGCGAAAATCAAGAATATGCCTGGCGTGACTGGGACAACCAGCATTGATAGCAAGCATAATCCGGAAAAACCGATTGCAGTTGAGGAATTGACTCAAGGCAAGATCACGAAGGCCTATACCGTTAAATAGGCGTTTTCCACAATTCTGGGAAGGGGGCACCAACTTTGCAGACCATGATGCAACAAATGATCAATGGACTTTCACTCGGCAGTATCTATGCCTTGCTTGCGCTGGGCTACACCATGGTCTATGGGATCATCAAGTTGATCAACTTCGCTCATGGCGATATTTATATGCTCGGCGCGTTTTGGGGTTATTACGCGATTAATTTTTTACACTTAGGGTTTGTTGCCGCTTTATTATCTGCGATGGTGATGGCCAGTCTTTCAGGAGTTTTAATCGAGTATCTGGCGTATCGGCCATTGCGTAATTCACCGCGCATCGCTGCTTTGATTACCGCGATCGGCGTATCGTTTTTCCTTGAAAATGGCATGTCATTCCTTTTTGGCGCCAATGCCCGGAATTTTCCGCAAGTGATTACAACCAAAACTTATTATGTGTTCGGTGTGGGGATTTCCAATGTGCAACTGCTGATTTTATCCACATCGTTGCTGCTGATGGTGCTGTTACAATTCATCATTAAGCAAACCACGATGGGGAAGGCGATGCGCGCGGTCGCGGTGGATCCGCAGGCGGCACAACTAGTTGGAATTAATCCGGATCATGTTATCTCTTTCACCTTTGCGTTGGGCTCTGCGTTGGCAGGGGCAGCGGGCGTTATGATCGGACTTTATTACAACTCGATCGATCCTTTGATGGGGATGGTGCCTGGGATCAAGGCGTTTGTCGCGGCGGTTGTCGGCGGCATCGGCTCGGTGCCGGGTGCGGCAGTCGGCGGCTTCCTGATCGGGTTGCTGGAAACCGGCGTGCAGGCCATTGGGTTATCGGCTTACAAGGATGCGGCGGTTTATCTGGTTCTGATTTTGGTGCTGGTGGTTTTGCCGGCGGGCTTGTTCGGCAAACGTCAACGGGAGAAGGTGTGAGCGCATGCTAAAAAACTTACGCAGCAAATTAATCTGGTTGGCGATCATGGTTAGCGGCTTTGTTCTGATCAATGTTGGCGAATTAACCGGTGTGATCAATGCCTTTATTGAAAATGCCTTGGTGACAGTTGGCATTAATATTATTTTGGCAGTTGGTTTAAATCTGATCATCGGGTTTTCGGGTCAATTTTCGCTAGGACATGCCGGGTTCATGGCCATCGGTGCCTACGCGACGGCGATTGTGACCCAAAATATGGCCACACCGCTTGGCTTTTATCTGGCGATGGCGCTGGGGATGGTGATTGCGATCGTGGCGGCGTTGATTGTTGGCATTCCGACTTTGCGACTGCGCGGCGATTACCTGGCCATTGCGACCATGGGAGCGGCGGAAATTATTCGCGTGGTGATTAACAATCTGAAAATCACCAACGGCCCTGCTGGTATGTTCAACATTCCGCCGCTGGCATCATGGCCAACGGTTTATGTCTTGATGTGCGTGACAACAGTAGTCATCGTCAACTTCATTCATAGTCGGGCTGGACGCGCCGTGATGGCAATTCGCGATGATGACATTGCGGCCGAATCGATCGGGATTAACCCGACCAAATGGAAACTGGCTGCGTTTGTGTTAGGCGCCGCGACTGCCGCGATTGGCGGATCGTTGCATGCCAGCTATTTGCAAACCATTGCGCCAGGGGACTTTGGCATTATGAATTCGATCTCACTGCTCATCATTGTGGTGTTGGGCGGTGTCGGTAGTATGACCGGAACCTTTGTGGCGGCGATTGTCTTGGGGATCATCGACACGGCGTTACAGAATTTTGGCACGCTCCGGATGGTGATTTATGCACTCGCCTTGATTTTGCTGATGGTCTTCAAGCCGTCCGGGCTACTGGGACACTACGAGCTTTCTTTTGGGCGTAAACGGCGCGCGCGAAAGGAGGCGGCATCCTCATGACGAATCAGCTTGTAATCGATCATGTCAGTAAAGTGTTTGGTGGGCTAAAAGCAGTCGCCGATGTGAGTTTGACCATTGAGCAAGGTACGTTAATCGCGTTAATCGGTCCAAATGGGGCTGGCAAAACCACCTTGTTCAACATGTTGACCGGTGAATCCGGGCCGACGACCGGGAAAATAACCTTAACGACGTCTAACGGCGATGTCGATATTACCAAAAAGAAGGCGTACCAAGTTGCCAAGTTAGGCGTTGCCCGAACCTTTCAGAACATTCGGTTGTTCGGCGCCATGTCAGTGAAGGAAAATGTGCTGGTGGCCAGAACCCATCTGTACCACGAAGATTTTCTTGGAACGGTTTTACGCTTGCCGCAATTTTATCAACGGGAACATGACGTCGGATCTGCGGCTGATGAGTTACTGGACTTTTTTGAACTAGCCGACGTCGCAGATGAACCCACGGCGAGTTTGCCTTATGGGACCCAACGGCGGGTGGAAATTGTTCGCGCCGTGGCAACTAAGCCACAGTTATTATTTTTGGACGAGCCAGCAGCAGGGATGAATCCGGAAGAAACGGCTGATTTGAGTCGGCTGATCGCCCGGGTGCGGGAGCATTTTGGCATTACCGTGGTGCTGATTGAACATGATATGTCGTTGGTGATGAATCTGGCCGAATATATTTATGTGTTGGACCACGGCGCGATGATTGCCGAGGGAACCCCGCAAGTGATTCAACGCGATCCGCAAGTTATTCGGGCCTATCTAGGAGGTGACGTGCATGCTTGAGATCAAAGATCTAGTGGTTAATTATGGCGGGATCCAAGCGGTCAAAGACGTCAGCTTCCGCGTTCACACTGGCGAAATTGTGGCGCTGATCGGTGCGAACGGTGCGGGTAAAAGTACCATCTTGAAAACGATCTCAGGTCTGTTGCGGCCGCGCTCCGGAACGATTTTATATGAAGATAAAAACATCGTGGGCATGGCGGCCGCTAAAATCGTAAAAATGGGGGTCTCGCAAGTGCCAGAAGGCCGGCATATCTTTGCTGGGCTGACGGTCAGCGAAAACTTGCAGATGGGTGCGTTCGGTCTCAAAGACAAGCAAGCTGCCAGCGACCAGTTGGCGGTGGTTTACGATCGGTTTCCGGTTCTAAAGGAACGGCTCAATCAAGACGCCGCAACCCTGTCCGGTGGCGAGCAGCAGATGCTGGCGATGGGGCGTGCACTCATGGCGCGGCCGAAGCTTCTTTTACTAGACGAGCCGTCGATGGGCTTGTCGCCGATTTTCATTCAAGAGATCTTCGACATCATTACCAAAATCAACGAACAAGGAACTACGGTTTTGTTAATCGAACAAAATGCCAAGCAGGCGTTAGCGATCGCAAATCGCGGGTATGTTTTGGCCAGTGGAACAGTGAAGTTGACCGGCACGGGTGCGGAATTGCTGGCTGATCCCGCGGTTCAGGCAACTTACCTGGGTGCACAGCCAACTTGATTGTGGGCAGAAAATCAAAATTCCATTATTTTGGATAGGTGGCCATGGGCTGCCTATTTTTTCAAAAAGTATGGCTTCGACAACTATGCTGGCGTAGTATGGAAAACGAATGTAATTTTTAAACAAGGTCGTCAGGAGATACGTTGTGAACGACATTAGGAGGATGAAAATTGACATTAACCGAACACCAGCATTGGCTAGTTCACTTTTACCAGAAGCACAATTGGTACGCTTATAGTCCCTTCATCCGCCTTAATTTTCTGACCGAAGAAACCGGTGAATTGTCGCAGGCGATTCGAGCGTTGGAAATTGGCCGCGATCATCCGGGGGAACCGGTTAAAAGTCAGCATGCCTTGGATGCCAATTTGAAAGAAGAATTGGCGGATGTTCTCGATCAAGTTCTGATTCTAAGCGACAAGTTTGGTATTGATCCGGAAAGTTTGCTTGAACAAAGCGAACGAAAGCTGACGCAGCGGTTTAAGCGCCATGCGTGAAGCCATGAGTCTTGCCAGCTAGTTTAGACTTTTATGAATCGGATCGCATAACTAGCAAAAAAACAGGCCGACCGCAATTGCGATTGACCTGTTTTTTAAATGCTTCAATTATCGCGGCTTGTTCATCAAGGATTCTGACTGCCGTCACGTGGCGCTGGGCCGACACCGCGACCGCTACCACCTTGACCCGGACGAACGCCTTGTTGATTTGGTGTTGCGACCATGTACTGACTGATCAGACTAACAATTTGCCGGTTTTGCGGCAAGGCGCTGTGGTTGGCGTCATCGCCAGAAACTGTAATCTGGGTGTAGTGGGCAACCTGATTTTGGAAAATATACTTACCGGCTTCGACACTTTCGATTGGCACAGTACCGTCGCCATCAAGATTTTCGGTTCCGGCAATCGAGTAAACGGTTAAGGTGCTTGGCAACTTATCGCGACTGGTCATGAAGTCGTTCAACATCTGGGTGCGGTTGTTCGGATTACTTTCTTCAAGATTATACGGCGTTCCGATCGTCATGAGCCGGGTCATCTGCACGTCGGACTCGTTGTAATATTTTTCGAGAAAAAGCGTGAAAATGAGGCCGCCGTTACTGTGGCCAATGCCGCGGAAACGGTTGAAGTTATACGTTTTGGCGAGCTGCTTGAAGGCGATATTAAACCATGCTGCCTGTTTTTTGATATTGTTGTAGCCGTCCTTGTTGTTTTCGAACGCAACGACGATGTACGGCTCGGTGTCGCGCGCAGCGATTTTGCCGCTATAAGTCAGCGTGCCGTTCGTTTTCACTGTGATTTTCAAAAGGCTGTGACCGTTTGTTTGATTATTGAGTTGCGTGATTAAAGTGTTGAAGCGGTCTTCAGTCGCCGAACTCCCGGGAATTAAGATGATAGGCTGCATCCGCGAATTATGGACGACCCGCGCCGATTTGACGTTTTGGGCCATCCATTTGGTTGCAGGGAACACAACCGCGCCAATCGCAAGAATGCTGAAAAGAATAAGCAGCCATCTGCGCCAGTGTTTAATCATGATGATCACCGACTTTCGCTGATTCAAGACTGACGGTTTCGGCCAGCCGGACAAACGGCGCATAAATCAATACCGAGACGATTAAGCAGATCACGGCCACTACTAAGGCGACCAGATTGCCATTCGTGCCAAGAAACGCTGCCAAGGGTCCCGGTGTGGTAGTCGGCACCGTGTAAACCGAAGGCGGCATGAGACGCAGGCGGATAGCAACCCAGGCGATTGCCATGTTAACCAAGGGCGTGATCAAAAACGGCACTAACAGAATCGGATTAAGGGTTACCGGCCATCCGATCATCACAGGTGAACTAATATTGACCAAACCCGGCAGAAGCGATAGCCCGGCAATCCGCCGTAATGGTTTGGACCTACCTACCCAAAGTGTCGCAATAATCAACGCTAATGTCATGCCAACGCCGCCAAAGCTGGCAAACGGATGGTAAATGGTATTCATGGTGATCGGGTTAGGCACGTTGAACAAATTAGCGTGTTCCAGCGCATAGTTTAAGTTCGCCGTGCCAGTCGTACTTCCTGACTGCACCATCAATGGATTAATGGGGCCTTCAATCCCGCCCCACCACATAAGCGCATTGATCGTTGTGACCAGTGCGAGCCGAAGCGACACATGTGGTATGTTCGCAGCCGGTACTTGAAAAATGACATAGAAAAGGCCGATAAATCCTTCTGTTGACACAAGACTAAGGCCGTAAGTGATCGCGACACAACTAATCAGGATCAGCAGAGTCAACCAGGTACCACGCAACCCGCGACTGATCAGGCCGGCGATGGTGTAGTGCTGTGAAGGTTCTTCAAAATCAGCGCGGGTGAAGCGAAACAGCCAGCCGATCAGCAAACCGAAAACAATTGCGACGAATAAGCCACGGTAGCCGAAGTTGTTCATCTGAAATGGTGACTGAGCGTTACGCTGCGCATTAAAATTCAGGATCAAAAAAGCACCGACGCTGGTGAGCGCCGCCAGTGAATCGTCTTTTTTATAAGACCGGGCAATATACTTTGCAACGAAAAAGGCAGCCATAACGGACATCAGGTCAACGGTCACGGTTTCAATGATCAGCAAAAGCGTGCGGATTTGGTTGTAGTGAGGGATGACATTGTCGAGATTATAGATAACCGCAAAAAAACCATTGCGTGAAAAGACATTTAGTTCCAGCATCTGGGCCCACGCGCCGACCATGACAAAGGGGAAAATGACAGCAAAAGTTTGCTGAAGTGCACGATAAATGCGGTTATGCCGCAATCGAACACTGTTTGCCACGAGCATGGGAAGCAATCTTTGCATGAGATTGCTCATTACTGCCATCTCCCTTAATTTTTATTTGATGAAGTTCTATTAAGGTTATTCTAACAAATATTAGTGTAAGCGAGTAGCTTTAAGCCGGAATCTTAACGGGTTTAATGAATTGCTGAAAAAGCAGGCATGAAAACTTATTTTCCAGAATGCAAGGGTTTCCGTACCATGGTATTCTTAAGTCAGGACAGTAAACGGAAACGCGTTCGCTGGCGCAGAAACCTGCGTGTAAGGACCTTGGTCGCAATGACCAAAACCGGGTCATCACGCCCAAGGCCGCTTACACTTCGGTTTCTAAGCGCGCCAGCTCACGCTCTACTGAAACGCGTTCGCTGGCGCAGAAACCTGCGTGTAAGGACCTTGGTCGCAATGGTCAAAACCCGACCATCACGTCCAAGGCCACTTACACTCCGGTTTCTAAGCGCGCCAGCTCACGCTCTTAATTCTTGGAGGCGTAAAAATGAATAAGAACGAAAAACCATTGGCAAAATATATTGATCACACCTTATTGAAACCGGATGCAACGCAGGACGAGATTGATGTCGTTTTGGATCAGGCAAAGCAGTATGATTTTGCCTCGGTTTGCATCAATCCTTATTGGGTTGCGCGAGCCGCGGCCAGCTTACACGATACGGATGTCAATGTTTGCACCGTGATTGGATTCCCACTTGGCGCCAATATAACGCAGACCAAAGTTTTTGAAGCCGGTCAGGCGCTTGATGAAGGCGCAAAGGAAGTCGATATGGTCTTGAACATCGGCGAACTAAAAGCAGGCCATGATGACCATGTTCGCGCCGATATTCAGGCAGTTGCCGATATGACCCATGCAAAAGGCGGCTTGTTGAAAGTCATCATTGAAGCGGTTTTGTTGACTGATGAAGAAAAAGTAACGGCTTGCAAGTTGGCGGCTGCTGCCGGCGCTGATTTTGTTAAGACGTCAACTGGCTTTGCTGCGGGCGGGGCAACGGTTCATGATGTTGCGCTTATGCGGCAGACAGTCGGCGATAAGCTGGGTGTTAAAGCTGCTGGCGGTATTCACTCCTATGCCGAAGCCAAAGCGCTGATTGAAGCCGGCGCTGATCGGCTAGGGGCAAGTGCCGGGGTACAGATTTTGAAAGAAGCGGGTGAGGCATAGTATGGCATTTGAGCGAATTATTACCATTGTTTTAGACTCGATCGGCATTGGCGAAGCGCCGGATGCAGCAAAGTTTCATGATACAGGCGCCGATACGCTTGGTCACATCGGCGATTATTTTGACGGGAAACTTGCGCTGCCAAACTTACAGGCGATCGGACTGGGCAATATCGCGCGGCAAACGCCAATTGCTGGCGTCGGGCCATTGGGGAGTCCCAGCGGCTATTTTGGCAAAATGGCGGAGATTTCTGCCGGTAAAGATAGTATGGACGGCCACTGGGAGATGATGGGTCTACCGGTCACCGAACCGCTTGGCTATTTTCCTGACGGCTTCCCGGCCGATTTGATTAAACAAATCGAGGACTTTTCCGGACGCAAGGTGATTCTTAATAAGCCGTATTCCGGCACCGAGGCCATCAAGGATTATGGCGAGCAGCAGTTGAAAACCGGCGATCTCATTGTTTATACGTCGGGTGATTCAGTGCTACAGATTGCCGCGCAGACTGATGTGATTCCGCTTGAAGAGTTGTATCGGATTTGCCGCTATGTTCGCAGTATCACCATTGATGCCCCTTATCGAATCGGCCGGGTCATCGCTCGCCCATATGTTGGCACCGATCCGACAACCTTCACCCGGACTAGTGACCGTCACGATTACACGTTGCAGCCGGATAAGCCGACGGATCTCGATCGCTTGCAAGGAGCTGGCGTACCGACTTATGGTATCGGGAAAATCAATGATATTTTCTCGGGACAAGGCTTGGACGATGGCGTGCACACCGTCAGCAACACAGACGGCATGGACAAAACGATTGAAGCGGCGAAATCTGACCGTAAAGGGTTTATTTTCACGAATCTGGTCGACTTCGACGCCATGTATGGCCACCGGCGTAATGCCCAAGGTGATGGCGAGGCGTTAATGACGTTTGACCGCCAGCTGGGCGATTTGCTGACGGTCTTACGGCGCGACGATTTACTCATGATCACGGCTGACCACGGGAACGACCCGACTTTCCGCGGGACGGATCATACGCGCGAATATGTGCCATTGTTGGCTTACAGCAAGCAATTCGTTGGCAATGGTGATTTGGGTGTCCGTTCACCGTTTGCTGATTTAGGCGCCACGATTCTCGACAATTTCGGCGTCCGCGGCAATCAGGTCGGCCAATCATTTCTGAGCTTGTTAAAATAACACAACCCAGCGAAAGGGGATCAAACATGAGTACACATATTGCAGCTCCAAAAGGCGCCATCGCGGATGTGGTGTTGCTGCCGGGCGACCCATTGCGCGCCCAATATATTGCCGAGAACTTTTTGGAAAATGCGACGCGCTACAACACCGTTCGCAATGCGTTTGGCTTTACCGGAACCTTTGAAGGCCGGCGCGTGTCGGTTCAGGCAACAGGGATGGGCATTCCATCGATTTCGATTTATGTCAACGAGTTGATTCAGGATTATGGCGTCAAAACGCTGATTCGCGTGGGTACGGCTGGTGGCATGGGGAAAGAAGTCAAGGTTCGCGATGTCGTGTTGGCGCAAGGCTCATCGACAGACAGCAGCATCATTTTGAATACCTTTGGCGCTGGCGTGTACTTTGCGCCTTTGGCAGACTTTCAGCTATTACGCGAAGCAGCAAATTTGGCAGATGACAGTTCGATCCGCTACCATGTTGGTAATGTACTAGGCGAAGACCGCTTCTACAATGATGAGATGGATCGCCAAAAGCTGATTGACTACGAAGTTCTGGCCACCGAAATGGAGACACCGGCGCTGTACCTGCTCGCAGCCAAGTTCCATGCGCAGGCGTTATCAATCCTGACTGTCTCGAACCATTTAATCACAGGCGAGGAAACTACCGCTCAAGAGCGTCAGACCAGCTTCAATGACATGATCGGATTAGCACTCGGCGTGGCTAAAAAGGTTCCTGTACGTTAAATAACATATAAATTTTATGTATACCAGCGATGGTGCTTCAATCAAATTTTGGTTGTAACAGCAATTTAATATGCGAACAGGTGGGAAACGTGTTATTCTGTATATGGTTTCTTAAGAAAAGGTAAATGACAATTGAATTGTAAAACTCAGTCTCATGCAATTATTCAGTCTAGGAATGGAGGAGTACATACATGGTAAAATCTAAAAAAGTATGGTCAGTAACGGCGGGCTTTGTTGGTGCTGCCGGTCTGGCGGCTTTAGCAACCGGTGCTAATACTGTTTCCGCATCAACAACCGGAACAGTTAACTACAAGACCGGTGCAACCACCGTATGGAATAGTCCATCATGGAACCACGTAAAACGCTATGTAACGTTTGGCGACACGGTGCAGCTATTAGGTAAGACAGTTGACCACAATGGGGCCACCTGGTACAAGGTTGGCGACAACCAGTGGATCCCTGAGCTCTATTTGAACGTTGACGGGAAGACTGCCCAAGTTGAAGCACCAGCATCAACTGCCAGTCAGGCACCAGCTAGCCAAGCACCGGCATCCCAGGCACCGGCAAGTCAAGCGCCTGCCAGCCAGGCGGCACCTGCAACGACTCCAGCAGCTACACAAAGTGCCAACATCCAACTTTATGTTAAGAATGTTGGCTCGGCTGTGACGGTTTGGGCAACGCCTGCATACGGTCGGGCAACGGGTCAGTATCTTGAAGGCCAGCAGTCAGTTACAGCTGTGGCTCAACAGCAAGCAAACGGTGAGACCTGGTACCAGCTTTCCAACGGTGGCTACGTACCTGCACGCTTTGTCAGCACGACACCTGTAGCAGCGGCACCGCAATCCACAGCACCTCAGTCGACTGCGTCAAGCGCAGCTGCGCAACCTGCACAGTCTGCTGCATCCCAGGCACCTGCCTCAAGTTCAGCAGCACAACCAAGTCAAGCGCCAGCATCCCAGGCGCCGGCTTCTAGTGCAGCATCGTCAGAAGCAAGCCAAGCTCCGGTATCACAAGCGCCTGCTTCAAGCTCAGCTGCTGAAAGTCAGGCTCCGGCAGCATCCCAGGCACCAGCTTCGAGTTCTGCTACGCAACCGGCACAGACAAGTCAAGCGCCGGCATCATCAGCAGCACCGCAGGCCCAAACAGTGCAAGTAAACAATACCAACGCAAGTAATAATGTGCAGGCGCAACCAGCAGCTTACTCAGCACCTGTAGCGCCAGCCGCAACTGACACCTCACGCTCGGCCAAGGTTCAGGCAGTTATCGCGGTTGCTGAACAGCAAATCGGCAAGCCATATATCTGGGGCGGTAAAGGTCCTACAGGCTTCGATTGCTCCGGCTTAATGTACTATGCATTCCTTCATGGTGCAGGGGTTAACATCGGCGGTTGGACCGTACCACAAGAATCTTCAGGTACGCAAGTTTCGCTGGACGCCCTTCAACCAGGTGACTTACTCTTCTGGGGCAGTCATGGGTCAACATACCACGTTGCGCTTTACATCGGCGGCGGTACCATGATCCAAGCACCGCAACCAGGTGAAAATGTTAAGTACACCGCAGTACAGTACTTCACACCTGATTTTGCGGTTCGTCCGAACCTGTAAACTTAAATTGAATTATCTTTTTCAAAGAAGAGCGTCTTTTAGCGAGGCGTTCTTTTTGTTTAGCTTTTATTTCGGTATTTATGTGGCCAATTTGGATTGCCATTATTTAACTTTATAATGACTAGGAAATCCCCACACCTTCTTACATCCGAGATTAGGAGTCAAAAAACCCTCAGGGCAGTTGTTCCCCGAGGGTTTAAATATTTATGTGACGCGGAGGTGAAAATGCTCAGTCAGAGCTTAAGCCACCGGTTCTTTATCCGCCGCATTAGCCTTCTCAACCGCCGCCATCGCCACAGCGTTGACCCAGTTGATCGGCTGGTCGAAGTTTGGCTGGAACAGCATGTCGACCATAGCGAGGGTTTCGATGGTCATGTGGGTTTGGATGGCCAAGGAGATGACGTTGGCGCTTTGGCTGATGTCGTGTTTGGAGAAGAATGCGCCGCCTTTAACCTCGTGCGTCTTCGGATCCCAGGTCAGGCTGCACAGAACCGGTGTGGTGGTCAGCATGAAGTCTGGGCGATAGTCTTGTTCAATGGTGACGCTATCAAGTTCAAGCCCGCGTGCCTTGGCGCCTTCGGTTGTGAGACCGGATGCGGCAATGGCATGATCAAAAAGTTCAACTGCCGAACTTGCCTGTGTGCCGAGGTACTTCTCAGTCGGTGCCACAATGTTTTTGCCAACCAGAATGCCTTGACGAACAGCGTTGGTTGCCAGTGGAATATAGTCATGCTTGCCCGTTGGATTATAATGCACAGCCGCGGTGTCCCCAGCGGCAAAAATAGCTGGATCACTGGTTTGCATGTAGGCATCGGTGATGATGGCGCCATTTTGCAAGGTGTCGAGATGATCTTTAAGCAAGTCGGTGTTTGGCCGGAAGCCGGTGCATAAGATCGCAATGTCAGCGGTGTAGGTACCCTTGTCAGTTGTGACTACAGTCTCACCTTGATCATTTTTCGCGAAGCTGGTGACCATTTCGCCGAGTGCCAAGTGAACGCCATGATCGGTGTAGAGTTTTTCAACGCGATCGGTGATGGTGGCGTCAAAGTTCTTTGCCAACACCCGCGGCAGACCGTCGATTAACGTAACCTGCTTATCAGTGACGGCATATTGTTCAGCGAGTTCGGCACCGATATAGCCGGCACCGATGACAATCGCACTCTTGATGGTTGGCGCCAGATCTTTTAAGGTTTTGGCATCTTGCCAGTTCTTGCACAGGTGAACATCCGTGTCATGAATGCCCGGGATGTTTGGAACGATTGGAGTAGAACCGGTGGTGTAAACCAGTTTGTCATAAGTATCAGTGGTGACCTCGCCAGTGTTTAGATCCTTGACTTCAACGGTTTTGGCGTCAGGATCAACGCTTAGGACGTCATGCTCCATTTGCATATTGGCGCCAAGCTTGGCAAGTGCTTCAGGGCTGGAATAGAACATTTTGTTGGGATCGCTGACATGATCACCGACCCACAAGGCGATGCCACAGGAGAGAAACGACAGGTTGTTGTTGCGCTCGTAAACGGTGACGTCTGCATCTGGGTGGTCGGTTAGAATCTGTTGGGTCGCAAACGTACCAGCATGGGTGGCACCGATAACAATAATTTTCATAGATAGAACGCTCCTTTGCGTTTTTGATAATGATTTCACAAAGAAAGTGTAACACAATTAATTGTGCGCGGCTAGATTGCAAGGGACCTTTTTTGTGAAAAAATAGTTAAGAAGCGTTTTCACCTTGTGCTGTTAATCTTGCAGCCAGCGGCCGATCATCTCTAAATGGTGCATCAGTTGAAACTTTCGGACGACGCCTAGGCCGGGGAAATGGTGATCGGCAGCGGCCTTCATGAGTGCCGCTACTCCAGCTGTTTGTGCTTGGGGATGATAGGGCAGCCAGGCGGCGAGTTGCGTGAGTATTTCGAAAAATTTGGCTTGTGGGTTGGTGAAATTTTCATTATTGACGGAGACAAAATGATGCAGTCGTAGGGAGCCATCAGTTGCGGGGTAGACTAAGTGGATCGCCAAGGCGCGTTGAGGGAAGCCGTGCTCAAAGTAGTCTGAGGTAGCGAGCGGATAGTCGGCAAAGCCAACGCCGGGCAACATGTCGGGTGGGTATTGATAAAACTCGTCTTGCAGCAAGCCGTACGCCGACGTATGCGAATAGACGGTGAAATGGTCATTGAGATACACGGCGCGCCGCAGAGCTAACTGCCGAACCCGTGCTTCATCCGGCACTAAGGCGAGTTGGCGGCGTGCCAGCAGTTTGGCCTGGGCAGCGGTGGTGGCAATGATCAATGGTGCTGGCTGGGCATCAAAAATCCGCGCGACTTGCACTGATGGACTCAACATCTGCAAGTGCCGCGGCGTTGCCAATAATCGATAGGTGCCGACTTGCGGATTCTGAATGACGTAGGCCGTGTGGGCAGTTTTCGTTAGTGCCTGCGTGGTCTTGGTCAAGCCGGGGATGTCTTTGACAGGTTCAAGCACCGGAATGACGGTCGCAGGTAGTCGCTGGCTGTTCGCCAAGGCGGTGATCGCTGCCAAGTCGTATAATTTTCCGCGAATGATAGGGAAATAGTTCATGATAAGCGATCCATTTTCAATGTTACCACTTCCGCATTGAGGGCGTCGACTTCTTCTTGAAGCGCAGTGATGGTCGTGTTGTTGAGGTCATCGACAAACTGGTCATAAAGATTTTTATCAGGATGATAAATGTCATAGTCAGCGGTTCGTTTTCGCAGTTCAGTAAACAATTCCGCAGTGGAAAATTGTCCGAGTCCCTTGGCGACTTGCTTGGCTTTGACGACTTCACGATTCAGACTGGCGATGAAATGATCGGTTAATTGTTCTTCCGCGACCTGTAAGCTCTGGCGTCGCGCCGGTTTAGCGATTGTCAGTGTACCAGGTGTGCTCACTGGAACGGCACTGGCAGCAATGGCCGCCTTGGAGAACGGATGGTAGACGAAGACGCCGATACCGGCTGGGATTTCAGCAGCGACCACTTGATAAAGCCGCTGTGGTAACACGAAATAATTATAATGGCCGATAAAACTCAAGCGAGCCTGACTGTGGAAGTCCGCTTTCGTGACTTTTAGCTCAAAACAGCGCCAAATCGTCTCATTTTCCTGTTTTTGCCGCACCAAGGTGTCCACAATGCCGTAATCATCGGGCATCGTGACTTCTTCAACAGCAGTGGCACCTTGTTCTTCCCAATAGGCATACAACGTCTTTTCTAGATCACGCGTGAGTTGGGTTTTCATGATGCGCCTCCCAAAAGTGAGTGAGTAACTGAGCGAGCTGCGCCGGATTGCGACTAACCTGAGCATGTGTCCAGTGGTCCGGAAACAGGCGCGCATAGCGAGGGGTCACAAACCGTTCATCGATGAGCAAAATAACCCCGACATCCTTAGCGCCACGAATGACCCGGCCACCCGCCTGCAAAACATTGTTAAAGCCAGGCAGTTGATACGCGTAGGCAAATCCCTGGCCTGCATTTTGATCAAAATAATCCCGCAACTGATCGGTTTCCGCATTGAGTCCCGGTAAGCCGACCGAAACAATGGCGACGCCGATCAGCTGGGCACCGCGCAGATCAATGCCTTCTGCAAAAATACCGCCAAGAACGGCAAAGCCAATCACTGGTTCATGGCCGGCTTTGAAATGATCAAGAAAAGCTTGGCGATCCGCTTCGGTCATGGCATTTTCCTGCACACAGGTTTTAAGTGTGGGATTGGCAGCGGTAAACGCGGCATAAGCAATTTTTAAATAAGCATACGACGGGAAGAAGAAAAGATAATGCCCTTTTTTGGCGCTGACTAAGGTTGTGAGACTCGCAATCAGCTGCGGCAGGTCTTGCTCGCGCCGGCGATACGTGGTGTTGACGCTGGTGTCGACGATGATAGCCTGATTCTTTGGGTCAAACGGCGACGGTAAGGCGTAGGTCAGACTATTGTCAACGCCGCCGAGTAACTTTTGAAAATAAGGCATCGGCGATAAGGTGGCAGAAAACAACACGGCACCGCGGCCTTTTTTCAATGATTCATCGACAAAATGTGATGGATCCAGGCACAATTCCTTGACTGTGACAACGCCATGATCCTTAGTAATCTCGGTTTTGAACGTCTCATCGTAAAAATCGCCAATGCGTAAATATTGATTCGCCAGGAAGAAAACCGGTAACACGAGATCAACGGCGGGCTGCAAGGCGGGCGTTGGCGGTTCGGCTAACCAATCGTGGACCGTTTCCGTGAACTTGGCGAGGACATTGGTAAGGTCATCAAGCGGGGCTTCTTCAAAGACAGGTGATTGTTTCATTAACCGCTGATCGGCGATGGCTGACAGGGTATTCACGATCCGGGTGATGGCGCGCCGCAGCTTGGTGAGTGCCGCACCTTTATAAGGAACGAGCGCCTGCTTGAGATTGGTAAAGTCCTGATCGGTGATGCTGGCAGTATACATGTCCCGTGCCCGACTCACGAGATTATGGGCTTCATCGACTAAGAAAAACTGACTGTCATCGGCATCGCTAAAGAACCGCTGTAAAAAGACCAATGGATCAAACAAATAATTGTAATCGCAAATAATGACATCACAAAACAGGCTGGCGTCTAACGAAAATTCAAATGGATCGACCGTGTGTTTTCGCGCGTAGGCTTCGATGACAGACCGAGTGATTTGGTCCTCGTGTGCCAGCAGGTCATGCAGTGCCGGTTTTAAGCGGTCGTAATAGCCCAGCATGTAAGGATTTTGACTGGGATCGTCTGGCTCATCGGCAAAAGTGATCGTGTCTTTGGCCGTCAGCGTGATGCTTTTCGCCTTAAGCCCCGAGCCTGCCATCAACGCCATTGCCTGCTCAGCTACACGCCGGGTACTTTGCTTGGCGGTTAAATAGAACGCCCGCTGAATCAAACCGCTGCCCATAGCTTTGACGGTTGGAAAAAGCGTCGAAATCGTTTTGCCGGTACCAGTGGGTGCTTGGACGAAAAGGCGCGCGCTGCTGTAAATGGCTTTGTAAACGGCGGCGGCGAATTCGTGCTGGCCGGCGCGATATTCGGGAAACGGAAAATCAAGCGCATCAATCGACTCATTGCGGCGCTTGATGATGTCGCTGCGTAACTTAAGCCAATCGGTGAACTCTGTCAGTAAATCCGTGAAATCATCGGCCAACTCGGCGGCCGTTTTGGTTTCAGTGAAACGGCTGATAGTGTCAGTACTGGTTTGCACATACACTAAGGTAATGGTCGCGTGATCAAGGTGACGTTGTTGACAAAGTAAGTGACCATAAATGCGTGCTTGGGCCCAGTAGCGATCTTTGGTATTTTGGGGGCAATCTTCCCATGGCCGGGCGCTGGTTTTGATTTCTTCAACGGTTAATGTCTTGTCGCCATCGGTCCAGACCCCATCGGCGCGGCCTTCGAGCTGGTAATCTTCATCTTCGACGGTAACCGTGGTTTTCAAATAGACTTCTTTTTCGTAATCCGGCTCACGGTGAGCCGCCTGCAATTTGCGGTGGATTTGGCTGCCGATGATGGCGGTATTATTTGAATTGCTGGTAATCGGGTTGAGATCGCCGGTACGAACGGTTAATTCAACAAATTCCCGAATGCCAATACGATTATGCGCCATCATCGGACCTCCTAAGCGTGAGCCGGCGCGTTCAGGAGTCGGAGTGTAAGTGGGCCTTGGGCGTGATGGCCCGGGCTTAGGCCATTGCGACCAAGGTCCTTACACGCAGACTCCTGCGCCGGTGAGCGCGTTAATGCCGTACTCAAATACAATTAGCTTTAAGTATAGAACATACATTCTGTTTGGGGAAATGGCTAACATAATATTATCAATGAATTCCGGGTGTTCCTTGGTTTTTATTTTAATTAGAGGCATAATAAGGGGTGTCAAGACATATGACAAATACGGCGGCTTGCAAACACTGTCGATCGGTAAGCCGCGACATCAAATGAGGGACATAAGATGAAGAAGACTAGTTTCTGGCGTTTGTTAGGTTTTTTGGGTGCGATTTTGGTCTTGTTGACCGCTTGCGGTAAGCAGAGCTCAGCAGCAAAATCGTCGTCATCCAGTGCACCAGTAAAAATTACATACTGGCACCGGATGACAGGTTCGTATGACAAGGCATTGAACAAGCTCATCACGAAGTTCAATCAAAGTCAAAAGAAGTACAAAGTGGTCGCAACGTCACAGGGATCTTACAACGCGCTGCAGCAAAAGATTATGGCTGCGGGCAAATCCAAAACTCTGCCGACGATGGCTCAGTCGCCTTATACCAACATTGGCGACTATGTAAAGAACCAATTGTTGTTACCGTTCGACCCTGAAATGTTGAGCGGTTCGGATAAGTTGAGCAGTAGTCAACTTAAGGATATTTACCCGAGCTTTTTGGCCGCCGGGAAGTATAAAGGTAAATACTACGGTCTGCCATTCTCGGTTTCGACTTCGGTGCTTTTTTATAACAAGCGTCTGATGTCACAATATAATATCAGTATGCCAAAGACATGGGCGGACTTTGCGGCTGATCAGGATAAGTTAAAAGGGACGGACATTAACGCTGTCGAGCTGGATCAAAGCTACGATGTTCCGTTAGAAGGGATGGCTTACGGTGCAGGTAGTCAACTGATTACACCAAAGCTAAAAGCCAACCTGAATGCACCGAAGACGTTGGCCGCCGTCAATCAGATTCTTGATCTGCGCAAGAGCGGCGCATTGAAGACAGCAGGCGAAGATCAGTACTTCAGCGTCCCGTTCGCAAATGGTAAAGCCGTCTTTGGAATTGGCTCATCAGCCACCGTTCCGGTCTTATTACAACAGGCGCCCAAGGATCTTGAATGGGGAACGGCTGTGATTCCTGAATATGAAGGCAAGCGCAGCAATCCATTAAACGGAAACTACAATGTCTTGTTCAAAGGTGCATCCAAGGCGCAACAAGCCGGCGCATGGGCATTCCAGAAATTCTTGTTGAAGTCGGAAAATGCTTCACAGTGGGCGATGGATTCCGGTTATGTACCAGTTACCAAGAGTGCATCTAACAGTACGACCTTTAAGAATTACCTGAAGAAACACGAGCAATACAAAGCAGCGGTTTCTGCCGTGCCGCAAAGCTTTGCATCAACCGTCTTTGCTGGCTACACAGATTACCGCAACGACCTTATGAGCACAGTTGACAGTACCTTGACGAAAAACGTCAGTGGCGAAACCGCGTTTGATCAGTTGCAGAAGCAGACTGAGAAGATTTTAAAAGAAAATCAGTAATGGTATTCCACTAGGTTAGTGGTACCCTTCATAGTCTAAAAAATGACCGAGCTGCCAGATTTTTTGGCAAGTTCGGTCATTTGTTTTACAGATTCAAATTTTTGAAGTGGGTAAAGAAACTATTTTATCAGGCTATGACAAGAAAATCCGGGATCGTCTTTTGGTTTCAATTTTTATTTGCGCTCATACGTAAGCACGAACCAGCCGTACGCAAGAAGTATGATGCCGAGGGTTGCGATTCCTAATGAGTTGATCAATGTATCTATTGTCAGTCCGTCTTTCGAGGTGAACCAAATCAGAGCGCTGACAAACATGATCGCCCAACTGATTGAGTAAATCAAAAATGCCTTTTTATGCGATTTCATAGCATCTTAAAACCTCCATGCTTAGTAAATGGGTAACATGATATTTGGAAATAATGCCATTGTACCGTTAACTGAAACTAATAATCAAATAATGTTATAATTACAAAAAGATCCATCTAATTATTAACTGAGAACTTTATTTATGTGCCAATGTTTATAGCCTTAAAACATTATAAAATTACTTGACGACCAGGGAATATGAAACTCATTTTGCTGCTTCAATTGGCGAAATACCGTAACTGCGACATATTCAACGCAGACACAATTTCCTTATGGCGTTTGCGTCACCCAACCTCAGTGGGCTATGATGGTCGGAGGATTGTTAAGCATTAAAGGAGACCGATATGGAAATCAATGTACACAAGTTTCAGGAAGCAGTTTTAGCAGGCACTTTCGAGCATACAGAAGTGCATCTGACCGCAGCCGCTTTTAAGAAAGACGGCGTTGATGCCGCGATGGCGAAGGTGTTCGCGGATGTCCGCAACGCCATCGAAAAGAACCAGTTGATTCAGGCTGATTTGGTTATCGACTTTCCTGAGCCGACCACGATCACAGTTGAAACCGGCGTGATCAACCTGCCTTTTGCAAACGTCAATAAAATTACGAACTTTCTTGAGCCGGATGAAATTGTCCCGGTCCGCGTTTATTTAATCGTGACTTCTCCATTCGTCAACGTTTCTGGCTTGCGGATTGACGAAGCAGCAACGGCCGCTGATTATCTGCAGGACTTCGCAACGATCAATGACCAGATGATTGCCTCAGTTCAGGAAAAACTGGATCACATTCAAACCGAGATGGCTAAACCTAAGGAAATCGCCAAGGAAGTTCCGGCCAATAAACAAAAACCTGCGGCCAAAAAAACAACCAGACGGACTGCCACGAAGAAACGTACCACAACGCGGAAAACAACCAAAAAAGCGGCAACTGCAAGCAAAACAGCGGCGAAAACCACCGCTGCTAAAAAGACAACGACACGAAAAACCGCTAAAAAGTAAACGAGAAAATGATGTTACGGATAGTCAGCGATACTTAGTTGGATCGCTGGCTATTTTCATGCACGCAGAAATGGCATTTCAATTTCCAAAGGCGTAACCAACGATGAGTTAATAATTAATCTGAGGAAAACGTGAGAATGATATGTGAAAAGGGCCGAATGAATTGAAATGAAAACGATTGCATATTATTCTTGAGATGTTGCCGGAATAGGCCAATTTTGTTTCAGACACCAACCATAGGGGAGGTCGAGTTATTGAAAAAGCAGGGGATCCACGTCTGGCTCTTGGCACTTGCGGTACTACTGGGTATTGCCGTGGGTTTGAAGCAGCCACCGAAGCAGGTCGCAGCTGCGGATAATCGGTTACAAAGTGTCTTTTCAATTGATGCCGGGCGGAAGTACTTTTCGGTTGATCAGTTGGAAACGATCATTGATCGGGCACACACGGATGGATACACCGATGTGCAGATTCTATTGGGTAATGATGCGTTACGCTTCATGCTGGATGACATGAGCCTGACTGTTGACGGGAAGACGTATACCAATGATGCGGTTAAGCAAGCCGTACTTGCCGGGAATCAGGCTTACTACAACGATCCGAACGGTAATGCCTTGACGCAAGCTGATATGGACGCGGTTTTAAAGTATGCCGCTGAGCGAGACATCAACATTATTCCGGTGATCAATAGCCCCGGACATATGGATGCGATTTTAACGGCAATGACAAAGCTTGGGATCAACAATCCGGCGTTTAATGGCTCCAAACGAACAGTTGATTTGAACAACGACACAGCTATTGCGTTTACCAAGGCTTTGTTACAAAAGTACGTTAGCTATTTTAAGGACCGGGTGACGATTTTTAATTTCGGCAGCGACGAATATGCCAACGATGTCGATACCGGCGGCTGGTCCAAGTTGCAGCAAACCGGCACTTACCGCAAATTTGTGGCGTATGTAAATGGCTTGGCTCAGATGGCGGAAAATGCCGGGTTGAAGCCTATGGTGTTCAATGATGGGATTTATTACAACGACCGCACGGATTTTGGCACGTTTGACCAGGATCTCATTGTGTCTTACTGGACGGCAGGGTGGTTTGGCTATGACGTTGCCAAGCCGGAATTCCTGGCGAATAAAGGCTTAAAGATCATGAATACTAACGATGGCTGGTACTGGGTGTTAGGGCGTATGAGCGGCAATCTGTATAGTTATGAGACTGCGGTTGCCAGCTTAAAGAGCAAGAAATTTACGGATGTGCCGAGTGCCAGCAGCACGGTTCCGATTATCGGCAGTGTTCAGGCAGTTTGGGCCGATAACCCGAGCGCAAAGCTGGATATGCCTGCACTCCTGAAACTGATGGATCAATTTTCCACCACGTATACTGCCTACATGCCACGACCGGCGGATTACAGCAAAGTTGATGCTGCGCTTGCCACCGTGCCGCGGCAATTGAGCCAGTACACGGACGCCTCGTTAGCCAAATTAGAAGCAACACTTAATGCCGTGATTCGCGGTAAAAAAGCCAACGAGCAGGCTACTGTTGATGGCTATGCCCAAGCGATTACCGCTGCCGTTAAGGGCCTGCAGTTACGTGGCGCTGATTACAGCCAAGTCGATGCCGCGATTGCCACAGCCAAAAAGTTGGACCGGCAGCATTACCAAGACTTTGCTGCAGTTGATGCTGCGATTGCGGCCGTGAAACGCGGTCTGGACATCACCCAGCAAAGCAAGGTCGACGCGATGGCGACTGCGATTCAGACGGCGATCAAAGGACTGGCACTTAAACCGACACCACCAAAAGCGCCAACGCCGACAACACCGGAACCCGCACCAAAACCGACAGCAGCCGCACCGTCAAAAGAGACAAACAAGCAACCGCCGTTACCAAGTACGGCAGAAGCAACGACACCAGCGTTAATGCTCGCAGGTGCTTCGTTGCTCGCGAGCATGGGCCTGTTATACTGGCGCCGTCGTGAGACAGATTAGTTATTTTTAAACTGACAATAACACCCGCTGCGCTTAATTGCGTAACGGGTTTTTGGTTGCCCCAAAACCGGTCAAGTGGCCGGCTACGACACGTTCAGCAACGAAAGGAATCAACATGAATGACAGTTTTTGGAATCACGGCGCAATAACAGTGCAAGAATTGCGCTTTCATAAATGCAAAAGCAAGCGTTTGCAACAGCTGACAGGTGGTCTAGACTTTTTAATTGGAAAGGGGGAACGGCAATTTGAAAGATAAGAAGCTGTTGATTCTGGACTTTTTACTGAAGCACGGCACAGTTCACTACGATCAAATTGCCGAAGCGACCGGGCTTTCCGAGCGCACAGTTGGCAATTACTTAAATCGGCTGGACGCGGATTTATCACCGTATGCCGTCAAATTAGTGCGCAAGCGCAATGTCGGCGTGTCTTTAGACGGACCGGCGGACCAAAAAGCCCATTTGTTACGCAGCATTCATGGTCAGGAAGGGTTCACCTCGCAAACAGCACGTGAGCATTATCTGATGATCAAGTTGTTGCTGACCAATCGGCCGTATACCCTCAGCAAGCTTGCTGACGACCTATTTGTTAGCCGCCGCACCATCGACAACGACTTTAAGTCCGTCAAGCGAGTCTTCCGAGAAAATCACGTAACCGTGCAAACTAGCCGAACCGGCATCCAAGTGACAGCCTCCGAATCACGGCGGCGCCATATGTTGGCAAAATTACTTCGCGGCTACTGGGGTGAAAGCCTGTCCGTTGCCAAGCAAAAAGACGGCGAGGTGGTCCAGCAGATTCATTTGCCGGCGTATCTGAATCATTTAGTCAATCCAGCGACCACCAAGGCGGTTATGCAGAGCTTGGCTGAATTTCTGAAACAGTCAGACTTGATCTTTTCAGATTATGCACTGCAATCGTTGGCCATTCATCTTATCATCGCTTGCGAGCGCCCAAAAAAAACCGCGCCTGCACCGGTCCACCCAGCGCCACTGCTGCCTGAAACCAAGCAATTATTAACCCTTGTGACTAAGCATGTGCACCGGACACTGGATAATGCCGATGCGCAACAGATCAACGCCCACATCGCAGCGATTCTGGATCGGCAGGTCAGTGATGCGCCGGCCGCAAGTATTGAGGATCAGGCAGCACCGGTGCTTAGACAGCAGATTGCCGGGTGGCTAACCGGGATATCGCCAGACACACGGCTGCTGGACGATTTAAGCGTTCATCTCAGCGGCGCTCTGGCCCGGATTTCCCAGGGTATGACGATTCCCAATCCATACACGGAAGAGATCAAACGCAATTTTCCAATGGCGTTTGATGCGGCTGCTCAGCTGAGCATGGCCGTTGCGAAACACTATCATGTCACTTTCAACGATGACGAGTCCGGCTTTCTCGCCCTACATTTCGAATCCTTCTTCGAACGGCAACATGCCGCAGATCGCATTTCAACGGTGGTGGTTTGTTCCAGCGGTGTCGGGACCAGCCGTTTGCTTGCTCAACGCTTGGAAGAACGCTTCCGCGAAAAGCTAGTCATCACGCGGACAATCGGCTTGGCAGACCTGATGCGGCAAACGATCCCCGAGACGTTGATTATCAGCACGGTGCCGATCCAAGGGATGCGCCAACCAGTGGTGATCGTGAATCCGTTGTTGTTGCAACATGACATCGAAAAAGTCGCGCAGCAAGCTGATCGCCTGCGTTTTGGAACAGATGGCGATGCTTTTCTCAGCCTGTTAGATCCAAAACTGGTTTTGCCGAATTTGCCGCAGACTGATCAACATGCGGCCATGCAGGCAATGATTCGGCAACTGACAAAAAACGGTGTGTTTGAAGACGAAACGTTGCCGCTGAAACTGGCCGAAGATCGCGAAAAGCTCGCGACAACGGCGATGCGCCTCGTCGCGATTCCCCATATCTCGCCGGAAATGGTTCAGCGGCCGGCAATTGCGCTTGGACTGGCACCCGAAGGCATCGACTGGTCTGGGCAGAAGGTCAAAGTGGTCTTTTTCCTCGCACTCAATGCGGCTGCACCTGGCGATCAGCGCCGCATTTACCAAGTCATGAATCGAATGATTGATGATCGTCTATTTTGTGAAAAGCTGGCACAAAGTCCGACCCCAGCCAGCGCGTTAAAAACCTTATCTGAATATGTTCATAAAGGAGCGAACGGATTTGAATGAAGTTAATGTCACCACCGATGTTCACACAGATGTTGCGGTTCCCGCCGAGAAGCACGCGGCACTTGGAACTATTGCGACAATTTTAAGCACGAATCGTCCGATTTCAGCTGATGAGTTGCGCGACAACTTGATTGCACGCGAAGACGAAAGCAGCACAGGATTTGGTAACGGCGTGGCGATTCCACATGCCAAGGTCAACGGATTAACCGAACCTTTTGTTGGCGTTGTGACGTTTAAACAGCCTGTTGCGTGGGATTCTTTGGACGGCCAGCCTGTCTCGATCGCCATTGTCCTGGTAATGCCGGATCAAAACGGTGCGGACAAGTTGCATCTGAAAATGTTGTCGAAACTGGCGCGTAAGTTAATGGATGATGATTTTATCAAAGCCTTGAAGGACGCGCAGCACGATGGTTCGCAAATGACCAAAGTTCTGGATCGGGTTTTATAAAATAAGGGGGAATTTTTGATGGCAAGTTTTGTTGGTGTTACCAAATGTCCGGTTGGCATTGCCCACACCTATATGGCAGCCGAAAAGCTGCAAAAAACCGGGCAAGCTGACGGATACAAAGTTAAAGTTGAAACGCAAGGCGCGTCAGGCACTGAAGATGGTTTAACCGCCGATGAGATTAAAGCTGCTGATTTTGTTGTTTTGGCCATTGATGTTGCGATTGATGGCATGGAACGGTTTGTCGGCAAGCGCGTTGTCTTTTCAACGACGGCGGAAGCGATTAAGGATCCGCAAAAGTTAGTCGATGAAGGTAAGCATGTCGATGTTTATACTGGCGAAAAGCAGCATCAGGATGAAACAGCAGCAACCGAAGCTGAAGATACGTCACATGAGCAAAGCCCAGTGATTAAACAACTGCTCAACGGGGTTTCCCACATGATTCCGTTTGTTGTCATTGGTGGTTTATTTATTGCGTTGTCCATCGCGCTGGGTGGTCACGCGACCGCTAAAGGGATGGTGGTTGCCCCGAATACAATTTGGTCAACGATGAATCAAATCGGCAACATTGGCTTTAGCTTGATGATTCCGATTCTGGCAGGCTTTATTGCGTATGCGATTGCCGGACGTGCGGCCTTGGCTCCAGCGATGGTTGGCGCAATGGTCTCTAACACCCCAGCCATTTTAGGCACCAAAGCAGGAACCGGTTTTCTAGGCGCTATTCTGGTTGGTTATGCTGCTGGTTATTTAACCAAGTGGATGAACTCCTGGCCGATTCCTAAGAGTCTGCGGGCCGTGATGCCGATTTTCGTCATTCCACTGCTTGGTACCGCGATTATCAGTGCGGCCTTTGTCTATCTGCTGGGCAGTCCGATTTCCTGGTTGATGACCGCATTGCAAAACCTGTTGACGTTCTTGTCCAAGAGTCCGTCCACGAGTGTCGTCTTAGGGCTTGTTTTAGGCGCCATGGTTTCGATTGATATGGGTGGTCCGATCAACAAGGTTGCCTTTCTTTTCGGGGTCGCGTCCATTACTGCGGGCACGCCTGAAATTATGGGTGCCGTTGCCTGTGCCATTGCCGTACCACCGCTGTCATCCGGGATTGCGACATTGTTCAAGTCAGAATTGACTAGCGACGAAGAAAAGACAGCTGGCGTATCGGCCATTTTGATGGGGCTGATCGGTATTACCGAAGGCGCGATTCCGTTAGCAACCGCGCATCCTAAGCAAGTCTTCCCGGGCATTATTATCGGTTCCGGGGTGGCCAGTGCCGTGGGGATGGTCTTCCACATTACCGATGCCGTGCCGCATGGCGGACCGATTGTCGGTGTGCTAGGTGCGACGAACAACTTAGGCTTATTCTTCCTGTCAATTTTAATCGGGGTCATTGTCTCGACCGCCATTATCGTATTCCTCAAGCAGCGCGCCGTTGCCCATCAAAAGAGCATGGCATCTGCTGAATAACGCAAATCAGCCCGCTGCGCATCTCTTGCGTAGCGGGCTGTCAGTGTTTCCAAACACCAAAGATCATCTTAGTAGTTAATTGTGATGAAACGTTGAACCAATTAACGAGTTTGGTTAATTTTAAAAAATGATAATGCGCTATTTTGATGAAGGGGAGCACGCGATACCGGATGATTGGCCTAGAGCAATCGTGTATAATGGGAGTCGATAGCAGGAAAAGCAGTTATGACACAGCGAACTGCTGGTAAACGTGACTAAAAGGAAGTGGATCTTTTGACAGAACCATTATTTTTGAAACCATACTTTAATCCTAAAATTTGGGGTGGGCGCAAACTTAAAACAGAATACGGGTTTGATATCCCGGACGGTAAAATCGGTGAAGCCTGGATTATCTCAGGGCATCCGCATGGACCGGCGACAATCGAAAACGGGCCGCTCAAAGGCAAAACCTTGCGTGAGGCATGGCACGAAGACCCGGCTTATTTCGGACCGCAACATAGTCAGGAATTTCCACTTTTGGTGAAAATTCTGGATGCCGAAGCGAGCTTAAGTGTGCAGGTGCACCCGGATGACGCATACGCCGCTGCCCATGAAGCCAAGGGCGAGCTGGGTAAAACCGAATGCTGGTATATTTTGCAAGCTGATCCGGGATCTTACTTAATCTACGGTCATCATGCCAAGACGCGCGAGCAACTGAAGGACATGATCGAGGCCGGCGATTGGGAGCATCTGTTGCGCAAATATCCGGTGAAAACCGGTGACTTTGTTTATGTGCCAAGCGGGACGATCCATGCGCTTAACAAGGGGATTGTCGCTTTGGAAACCCAGCAGAGTTCAGATACGACATATCGGCTGTATGATTATGACCGAACCGACGATCAAGGTCATAAGCGCGAACTGCACATCAAGCAAAGCCTTGACGTGACCACCGTGCCATCCCAGGATCCTAAGCTGGACATTACCAAGCAGCAAGTACCAGGCGGCCAGATCACGACCTTTGTCAAGCCACCGTTGTCGCCACATTTTGCCGTTTATCGCTTGGATATTGACGGTACAATGCCGTTTACCCAGCAAGCACCTTATACCAATGTCACCGTTCTCGAAGGCGAAGGCACCTTCACGGCAGATGGCCAGGATTATCCGATCAAAACCGGTGACAGCTTCCTGATTCCTAACCAAATCAAGGCATGGCAGTTCACTGGAAAGCTGGCTATTGTTACATCGACACCGGGTGCGGACGCTTAATGGCAAGCGGTGCCAGTTGTTCGGACATTAGTTACATCCAAAAGATCGAGACACAAGCCACGGTTAAAATGTAAAAGAGAAGGCATCCGAGAATCGCACGCATGCAGCGATCGGGAGTGCGTTCTCTTTTTTAGTTTCTGGATAAATATACCGTTAAGAACATTAAGCACTAGTGCCAAAGCGGAGCAATCGGAGGCCAGATGGGGCTCAGCTGTGAAATTGATGTTGGTGGGGCGCTTTTTGCCCCGCCTACATCAAGGCCGAGCTTAGAGACTCTGCCGGTTTTGCAGAGGCTCTAAGTCGTGCCCACAGCGTTCCAGCACCATCTGGCCGGAGATTGCGTAGTTTGGCACGGCTTGGGACCTATTGCCTAAGTCTTCCTACATCGTTCAGAAGAAAGTGAGGCTCTCCTTTTTTGATAGTTTTAACTTGCTCAGCGCCAAAAAAATTAGCCAAAAATGAGAACGCTTTCGTATTGATATTTTTATATCGAACAGTTGGTTAAGTCAGTGAAAATCTGAATATTTGCGTCTGTGGTATCTTTTCATGACAAGATCATGTGACTGGTATGGACCACGTCAAATAAAAAAGGCAGATTCACCAGATTAGAATTAGATCGTTTCCGTTGACAATCAGAAGTGCAAGCGCATACACTACTAAGTGGTTGGTACCACGTGGAGGTGAGGATATGGAAAAGGTTCCGTTGACTAAACAGCTGGTAAATCAGCTGGAGACATTTATCAAAGAAAAACTTCAGCCCAATGACAAGTTGCCGTCCGAGCGGGATCTTAGCGAACTGTATCATGTCAGCCGAAACACGGTTCGGTCAGCGCTGAACGAATTGTTTCTACGCGGTTTCATTTATCGCAGTACCGGTAAAGGAACGTTTGTGGCGGAACGATTCGACGAGCGAACCGATGTCAGCGGCTCGTACAGTTTTACCAAACAGATGCTAGCCATGGATCGCCAACCCGTGACCAAGATTCAGCGGCTAGAAAAAATCGCGGTACCGGCAAGTATTGCCAAGCGGATGCGCATCGATCCCGGGACGCCGGTGTATGTATTGGATCGGCTGCGAATTGCGGACAAGTTACCGATGATGATCGAGCGCAGTTACTTACCGGCGTTAACCGTGCCGGATCTTGAAAAAGACGCCTTGGCCAAGTCACCGTTGTATGACTGGTTGGAAGAGCACTACGGCATCCATATTGCCTCGGTTGACGAAGCGTTCTTCGCCGGCTTGGTTTCACCGGAAGACGCCAAGTTGCTCCGGGTTGCGCCGGCATCGGCGTGCTTGAACATTCGGCGGACGACTTTTGCAGACACTGGCGAAATCGTCGAGTATACCTTGAGCGTGGCGCGGGCTGATCAATTTGTTTATCACGTTCATCATGTTAATCACTAGGAGGATGGATAATTTGTTTGAAAAGACAACTGAAGAATTAACCAAATTAGGCGCACAGATTACGACAGCGGAGATTAAACAGCAGCCGGAACTGTGGCAAGAAGCATTTGATAATTACACCCGTGACAAAGAAAAGATCACTGCTTTCTTGAAACAAGTAACGGATGCCGCTAACGGTAAGCAGGTTCGGGTTATTTTCACTGGTGCCGGGAGCTCCCAATATGTCGGCGACACGGTAACCCCGTATTTGCGGGCACATGGCGATCGCAGCAAATTTGTGTTTGAATCAATCGGTTCAACCGATATCGTATCAGCACCGTATGATTTTTTGGAAGCCGACACACCAACGATTCTGGTTTCTTTTGCTCGTAGCGGCAACTCACCAGAAAGCCTGAAGACAGTCGAATTAGCGGAACAAGTGGTGCACAACCTCTATCAAATCAGCATTACCTGTGCGCCTGAAGGTCAGTTGGCTAAGAAATCCGCCAGCGAAGACAAGACGTTGTTGCTGTTGCAACCGGCTGGCTCTAACGACAAAGGCTTCGCGATGACCGGCAGCTTCTCCTGCATGACATTGAGCGCATTATTAGTATTTGATACCGCTAGTGACGCCGACAAACAACAGTGGGTCAAGGCGATTGCTACGATGGGCCAAGAAGTCGTTGACCGCGAAGCTGAAGTTCAAAACGTCATCAATCGCGATTTCGAACGCATCGTTTATCTGGGCTCCGGTAGTCTCGGCGGGTTAACCCGTGAAACGCGCCTGAAGGTTTTGGAACTGACGGCTGGTCAATACGCCACGATGTTTGACACCTCGATGGGCTTCCGTCACGGTCCTAAGAGCTTTGTGAACGACAAGACCTTGCTGTTCGACTTTGTCAGCAACAATGCTTATACCCGTCAATATGACATTGATGTGCTTGAAGAAGTCAAAGGCGACAAGATTGCCCCATCCGTCATGGCAGTTGGCACCAAGCAAGACCAGAACTTCTCAGGCGAGGGCTTCTATTTTGAAAATGGCCTAAAAGATCTACCTGAAGGTTACCAGGCTTTGCCAGACGTGATGTTTGCCCAGACTTTGGCACTTTTGGCTTCCATCAAGGTTGGCAACTTACCTGACACCCCATCACCGACCGGAACCGTTAATCGGGTGGTTAAAGGGGTTATCCTGCACGACTATTCGGGTCAGGAATAAGGTTGGCGTTGTCATGGTGCAAGTCGGCAAGAAAATCGCGTCGGGTTGCATCGCTTAAACTGGGAGGCAAATGTTCATGAGTTATTACATTCACGCCGCAAAGTTTTTCCTTAAACATGCGACTGAAATTGGCGGCTATCTGGAAATTACCGATGACGGAGAATTCGGCGAGTATCTGCCGGAAAATGCCAAGCCGGATGGCGACATCGTGGAACAACCCGGTAAGCTGATCGCGCCGGGGCTGGTCGATACGCACATTCACGGCCTTCTGGGTCATGATGTGATGGACAACGATTGGAACGGCATTGAGACAATGAGCCAGAACTTGGTAAAAGCCGGCGTCACCAGCTGGCTGCCGACCACTTTGACCGGTTCATTCGACCAGCTGAACGACGTCTGCAAAACCATCGCCGCACATGCTGGGGAAGAAACCGGCGCTAAGATCCAAGGCATCTATTTTGAAGGCCCGTACTTCACCACTAAACACAAGGGCGCGCAGAATCCTAAGTATTTTAAGAATCCGAGCGAAAAAGAATACGATGCCTGGCAAACGTCGGCAAATGGCCTCTTGAAAAAGATTGCCATTGCACCGGAACGTGATGGTGCCGTTGCCTTTACGCGGTATGCGACTGCTGACGGAACTGTGGTCGCGCTTGGTCACAGTGATGCCACGTTTGAACAGGCAAAAGCATGCGTTGATGTCGGTGCGTCAGTCTTCACTCACACGTTTAATGGCATGAGTCCGTTGAATCATCGGGAGCCCGGCATGGTCGGTGCCGCGATGTACCTGCAAGGCGTTGACGACGAGTTGATCTGCGACGGTCATCATGTACGGCCGGAAGTTGCCACCACGTTAATTCGGCTAAAAGGTGCGGAACACATCGCACTGATCACCGATTGCATGCGGGCCGGCATGATGCCGGATGGCGATTATGTCTTGGGTGAATTCCCGGTTTATGTTAAAGACGGGATGGCACGCATGAAAGATGGCGACAGTCTAGCCGGCTCCGTGTTGGAATTGAAAGATGCATTGACAAATTTGCTGACATGGAATGCGGCAACGCCGGAAGCGATCATTTGGATGGCGACCCAAACGCCGGCTGCTTCATGCAACATTGATGGTCAGTGCGGCAGCATTTTACCGGGTCGCGCGGCTGACTATCTGGTCCTGGATACCGATTTGACGCTGCAGGCCACGTATTTAGACGGCAAAATGGTTTATCAAGCCGAAGCATGAGAGATTATCTGACACAAAACCTGTGAAAATCGGGATTAATGTGTGAAACTGAAGAGTGTTAGCAGGACAGCTGTTATGAGTGAAAGGGGGCCAGGCCTTCATGACGACTTTTTCGATCGGGCATGATTTTATGCTGGACGGCAAGCCGTTCAAGATCTTATCTGGCGCAATTCATTACTTCCGGGTTCATCCAGACGATTGGTATCACAGTTTGTATAACCTGAAAGCACTTGGCTTTAACACGGTAGAAACGTATGTGCCGTGGAACTTGCATGAGTATCGCGAAGGCGAGTTTGATTTCAGCGGCATCCTCGATATTGAACATTTTCTTGATGTGGCTGAAGATCTTGGCCTGTACGCGATTGTTCGTCCGTCACCGTATATTTGTGCCGAATGGGAATTCGGTGGGTTTCCGGCGTGGCTGTTGACCAAGTCCATGCGGTTGCGCACCGATGATCCAAATTATCTGCAAGCGATTGATCATTATTATGCAGCGTTGATGCCGCATCTGGTTAATCATCAAGTCACTCACGGCGGTAACGTCTTGATGATGCAGGTGGAAAATGAGTACGGATCATACGGCGAAGACCACGATTACTTGGCGGCGCTTGCCGAATTGATGAAGAAACATGGTGTCGATGTGCCGTTATTCACCTCAGACGGGCCGTGGCCAGCAACGTTAAATGCCGGCAGCATGATCAACAACGGCATTCTGGCAACTGGTAACTTTGGCTCGGCAGCCGATAAGAACTTTGATCGACTTGCGGCATTTCATCAGGCGCACGGGCGGGATTGGCCGCTCATGTGTATGGAATTTTGGGATGGCTGGTTCAACCGTTGGAGTGAGCCGATCATTCGCCGCGATCCTGACGAAACCGCCGAAGATTTACGGGCGGTCATTGAGCGCGGCAGTGTCAATCTTTACATGTTTCATGGTGGCACCAATTTCGGGTTCATGAACGGTACCTCTGCACGTAAGGATCACGATTTGCCTCAGGTGACTTCTTACGATTACGATGCACCGCTCAATGAACAAGGCAATCCCACACCGAAGTATTTTGCCATTCAAAAAATGCTTCATGAGGTCTTGCCGGACATTCAGCAAGCCGAGCCACTGATCAAACAGACTATGGCACCGGCTGAGCATCCGCTGACGGCCAAGGTTTCATTGTTTGCGGTGCTTGATCAGCTTGCTAAGCCGGTTGCAGCTGCTTATCCGCAAACCCAAGAGTTTTTGGGCCAGTACACGGGTTATACCTTGTATCGGGCGCAACCATTGATTAGCGGCACTGACAAAGGGACGCCGGCCAAACTACGGGTGATTGATGCCCGCGATCGGGTTCAAGCGTATTTGGATCAGCACTGGTTGGCGACCCAATATCAGGAAGCCATAGGCGATGACATTTTGTTGCCACAGGTTGAAGGCCATCACCAGCTTGATTTGTTGGTCGAAAACATGAGTCGGGTTAACTACGGTGCCAAAATCGAAGCGATTACCCAGTTCAAGGGCATTCGGACCGGTGTCATGGTTGACCTGCATTTTATCAAGGGTTATCAGCAGTACCCGTTGGATTTGGATCAGGCACCAAAACTGGACTTTTCAAAAGATTGGCAGCCTGAAACACCGGCGTTTTATCAATACACGTTTGATCTGACAGAGCCGCACGATACCTATCTTGATTGTCGCGGATTCGGTAAAGGAGTGATGCTGGTTAATGGTGTCAATGTCGGCAGGTTCTGGGAGAAAGGACCCACGTTGTCACTGTATGTGCCAGCGGGACTCCTGCATGCCGGGCAAAATGAGGTCATCGTGTTTGAAACCGAAGGCCGCTATGCCGAAAACTTGAAAATGGCTGACCACCCGATATTTGTAGAACCGGATGAAGAGGAGGAGTAAAAAAATGGCTATTATTGCAGCACGTATTGATGGTCGCCTGGTCCATGGCCAGGTTGCCAACCTTTGGACCACCAAACTGGGTGCGACCAGAATTATCGTTGTCGATGAGGCAGCATCCAAGAGTGACATCGATAAAAGTGGGTTGCGGATGGCAACCCCGGAGACGGTTCGCTTGTCAGTTCTGGATGTTAAGACCGCGGCTAATCACATTTTGAACCACAAATATGATTCCCAGCGGGTTTTCATTGTCGCAAAGCGGCCGGAAACATTTTTGGCCTTAGTCGAAGCTGGCGTGCCGATTAAAGAATTGAACGTCGGCAATATGTCTCAGACGGATCAGACTCGGTCCATTACCAAGTCAATCAATGTGGTTGATGATGACGTTGAGACCTTCAAGAAGCTGGATGCCGCTGGTGTTCACTTGATTGCACAAATGGTTCCGGGGGATCCCGCAGCAGATTTCATGACGCTGCTCAAAAAAGGATAGGGGGAGTCAACAATGATTGCATGGTGGCAATAGCACTTTTAACATTATATGCAGGTTATCAAATCCTTGATGAACTGCAAATTTATTCAGCCATGAGTTCACCGGTTTTTGCCGGATTAGTATCAGGTTTAGTCATGGGCGATATGAAAGCCGGTTTGATGATCGGTGCGTCCGTTCAGTTGATGGTTTTAGGGGTCGGCACATTCGGTGGTGCATCTAAAATTGATGCCAACTCCGGGACGATTCTGGCAACGGCTTTCTCCGTTAGTTCAGGGATGAAGCCGGCTGCAGCGGTTGCTGCGATTGCAGTTCCGGTTGCAAGTATCATGATTCAGACCGATATCTTAGCACGTTTTGCCAACACCTTCTTTGCACATCGGATTGATAAGATGGTTGACGAATATAACTACAAAGGTATCGAACGTTACTTCCTTGCCGGTGCACTTCCATGGGCACTGTCACGGATGATTCCGGTTGGTTTGGCGCTTTCCTTTGGTGGCGGCTTTGTTACCAACGTGGCACATGTCTTGAATACAAGTTGGAAATGGTTAGGCGACGGGCTCACAACTGCCGGCGCGGTTCTGCCGGCTGTCGGGTTTGCGATCCTGCTCCACTACCTGCCAGTTAAGAAGCATTTTGCTTATCTATTCCTCGGGTTTACCTTCACGATGCTTTTCACAACGCTGTTTGGCAGTGTCCAGATGCTGGGTACGGCGATGACTGAAGTTACCAAGAAATTCACGGCAAACTTCAATGGCCTGTCCATGTTAGCGATGGCGTTCATTGCCTTTGCCTTTGCTGCGATTGCTTACCAGCAGTCAACAGCACTGCACGATAGCACTGGCGGCGGTAACGGTGAAAGCGGTTCTGCACCGAAGAAGAATACCAATGAAGAGGGGGAAATCACCGATGATGAACTCTAATAAACCCACTTACAAATTAACGGATAAAGATTTCCGGCAGATTAATCGGCGTAGCTTGTTCGGCTTCCAGTTGGGTTGGAACTACGAACGAATGCAGGCATCAGGTTACTTGTACACGATCCTGCCACAACTGCGGAAGATTTATGGTGATGGCACACCTGAACTGAAGAAAATGATGAAGACGCACACCCAGTTCTTCAACACATCTAATTTCTTCAACACCATCATCACCGGGATTGACTTGTCAGTCGAAGAAAAAGAAGGTATCGCCGGCGAAGAAACCGTCGTTGGTATGAAAACCGGGTTAATGGGTTCCTTTGCTTCCATCGGGGATTCAATCTTCGCTGCTTTGATTCCTGCCATTTTCGGGGCCATTGCAGCTAACATGGCGCAAGAAGGTAACCCAGTTGGGGTGTTCATCTGGATCGCCGCCCAAGTTGCCATCATGGTCTTCCGGTGGAAACAGTTACGGATTGCGTATAACGAAGGGGTTTCCTTAGTTACCACCATGTCGCATCGTTTGGCTGCCCTGACCAATGCCGCAACGATCATGGGGGTCTTCATGGTTGGCGCGTTGGTTGCAACCATGATTAACGTTAAGTTCGCCTTTGCACCAAAGATCGGCAATGTGCCATTGGACTTCCAGAAGTATTCGGATATGATTATTCCTAAGCTGTTACCAGCTTTGATCGTGGGTGCCATCTACTGGCTGCTTGGCCGTAAGCACATGACCTCGACTCGGGCAATCTTCATCGTCTTGTTCGTATCCATTGCACTGTCCGCCTTGGGTGTCATTGCAAAAGGCTAATCAAGTACGTTAAAGTTTTAGTTGTAAGCATGAGCTGCTCCAGCCATATCTGATTGCAGGTATCATTAAACAGTCATGCGATTTTAAATCATCATGAACCGCGGTCGGTTGGACCGGCGCATGTTAAAGGAGTTTTACGAGATGAGCAAATTAGTTTTAATCAGTCATGGTCAGTTATGCGAGGAACTCAAAAAGAGTGCCGAAATGATCATGGGACCACAAGATGATATCGCGACAGTTGCGTTGCTGCCGAACGAAGGACCTGAAGATTTTCAAGCCAAGTTCAAAGCCGCAATCGAAGGGGCCGATGATGTTACCGTGCTAGCCGATCTCAAAGGCGGCACCCCCAACAATGTCGCTGCCCGGGTGTTGGCAGAAGGCGGCAACTTCGACCTTTATGCCGGCATGAACCTGCCAATGGTCATCAGCTACTTGAATGCCCAGATGCTGGACATGAAGCCTGATCTGCTAGGTGACGGAAAAGCTGGCGTGGTTTATATCAACGATATCGTAAAGCACTAGTCAGTTTTGAATGACTGAGGAGAGCCTGTGTCCGGTTGGATGCGGGCTTTTTTCATGTCCGAGTGGGAGAGGCACGGCTGTCTATTAGTTCTGAAATAAATCGTCCATTTTTCATTTATTCGTCAATATGGCTCGATGGTAACCTGATCGAAGTAAGGTTGAAATTGCGCGGGATCAACAAAGCCGGTTTCAGCCTGCATCGTATTCAGCATCCCCGTTGTCATGGCTGTTTTCAAAATGGTTTCGTCGGACTGGTTGTCATGGATACTGATTGCTAGTCCAGCAAGTGTCGCATCACCGGAACCAACAGGATTTACCACGTTAATTTTGGGGATGACGGCGTGGTAGAATTTATCACCATGCTTGGCAAAAGCGCCTTGGGCACCCAGCGAGACGACGATCCATTCAACGTCACTGAAGATCGGCGCCTGCAAGTCCTGCTTGAGTGCATTAAAGTCGGTTTTATCAACATGATGTTTGAGTAACCCGCCTAATTCTTCATCATTAGGTTTAATCAGCTTTGGTTTAAGCGGGGCTTCAAGTGCGTGACGAAGGGTGGCACCGGATGTATCGAGCAAAACAGGAACGTTTTGGTGCTGGGCATGTGCAATCAGCAACGTATAATAAGTTTCCGGCAATCCTTGTGGTAGCGAACCAGAGATCGTGACTGAGTCTGCCTGGGTTAACAACTGGTCAAAATGCATCAGAAACTTATCGGCGTCTGGTTTGGTAATGAATGGCCCGGCCTCAAGAATTTCAGTTTGATTTCCTTGATCATGTAAAATCGCGATTGAACTTCGCGTCTCTGCGTGAATCGATAAAAATTCGTGCTGAATCCCTTCTATATCAAGTTGATGTTGTAGCCACTGGCCGAAGTAACCACCAATGAAACCAGTAGCGAGGATATCATGATGAAGTTGGTGAATGACGCGTGAAACATTGAGCCCTTTGCCGCCCGCAGTTTTACGGACGTTCTTAACACGGTTAACGGTATCGATGGCTAAGTGTTCTAAGGGATAAGCAACATCGATCGATGGATTTAAAGTGACTGTCAAAATCATATTAATTGCCTCCATAACAAAAGCCGATGCTACAAAGAATCGGCTTTTTATTGATCATGGTTTCTCAGCTAAACGCGATTATCCACGCGATTTACCTCCGGAAACATTGACAGTCTGACCTGTCATATAACTCGAACGGTCGGAGAGGAAATAAGTGACCAAATCGGCAACTTCGGATAACTTACCGCTGCGGCCTAATGGAATAGTTGATGTTTTTGCGTAACCTGCCCGCAACTGTTCAACAGTTTCATGGCGTGAGTAAGCTAGTCCTTCCTCATAGGAAAGTGTCCGTAAACCTGTGGCCTCCAGAACACCAGGAGCAACGCCAATCATACGAACGTTATATTGTCCCAGCTCTTTAGCCCATGCACGGGTAAAGCCATTGATAGCACCTTTTGTACCGGAATAAATCCCTGCACCTTGCGAACCTTCCAATCCAGATTCGGATGACATATTAACAATGACCCCTTTATGCTGCTTGACTAACTCTTTGACGATGATGGAAGAGCAAAGCCAGACACTTTTGACGTTAATGGTAAACATCTTGTCAAAATTAGCTTCATCAATCACATATTTGCCATCCGGATCGGTTGGATCAGTCAGAATTCTCGGAATATTAATACCGGCATTATTAACTAAGCCGTCGATCTGGCCGAACTTTTCTTTAGCAACTTTGACCATATGCTCTACCTGATCCCGCTTGGTGACATCTGTCTGAACAAACAGCAGGTTATCATCCTTAAAGCTGCCTTCCTTAAGATCGGCGTTGACAACTTTAGCGTGATTGCTGAGCAGATCTTTAACAATCGCATCGCCAATTCCTGATGAACCACCTGTTACAACAAATACCCGACCATCAATATTCAACCAATCAGTAGCCATAATTTAATTCCTCCTAAATAAGTGTGAGCGTGAGCCAGCCCGGTCAGAAACCGGAGTGTAAGTGGTCGCCGGTTCTTGGCCATTGCGACCAAGGCCCTTACACGCAAGTTTTCGGGCTGGCGAACGCGTTATGATTTACTGTTTAATGAACCAAAATCCAAAACTTATTTTTCTTTATCATCAGTTACATAAAGTCGCTGACGCTTGTAAGCAATATACGTGTAGACGAATGCACCGATGAAAAGAATTGCGATCACGATAAACCCAATGCCGACCTGTCCAGTGAAGCCTTTGGTTAATAAATAAGTGATTGGTGATCCGGCTTGGTCAAGCGAGGATACTTGCTTGCCTTTTGCCAGTAAGTTTGTTGCGTGACCAAGCGCAATTTCTAATGGATACATCTGATTTGAAATCCAGATAGTGATGAACATGATCACCGAGCCAGAGATCAAGGTACGGAAAATATTTCCTTTGTGGACCCCTGTTGCGATAGCGATGAAGAAACCGATCGTTGCTAAGTCGCCAAAGGGCAGGACGCGATTTCCAGGGACAAGAACGGCAATCAGTAAAGTAATTGGAACGAACAGTAGCCCAGCTGCAATGACGTCTGAATTACCGAGCAACAAAGCTGGATCCATCCCGATCGTGAACAGTCCGCCTTTAAAATGTTTGTCCATGATGACTTTGGCACCTTGTGAAATCGGGATAAGACCTTCCATGATGAATTTAACGACAACGGGCATCAGTACCATAACTGCCGCCATCTGGATTCCCAGCTGCAATGATTTACCGATTGGAAACTTTGCCAATAGCCCGATAATAACGCCTAGATTTGCACCGATAATGGAAGGTTGGCCTAAAACGCCGAATCGTTCTTCGACAGTCTTAGAAGTGATCGTAATTTTATTTAAACCCGGAATGGCTTCGATCAAATCATCAATTGGCTTGGCGAAAATGCCCATATACGCAGAAGTTCCGTGTGGAATAGAGATTCCTTCCAGTCCGAAAAAGTTATCTGTGACTGGTTTGAAAATATCACCTAATTTATACGCGATTGCTGCATGAATGCAGATAGCGACAATGCCCCAAGTAAAACTGCCAGTAGCCAGCTGGACAATGGCGCCTGTAAATGCCATATGCCAAATATTCCAAATATCAACGTTTACGACCTTAGTCATGCGAGTGAGCAGCATGACGACGTTGACAGCGATAGCAACCGGAATGGCGATCAAACCCATAGCCGATGCCCAAGCCATTGGCGAGGTCCCGGGCCAGCCGATATCAACAACGCTCAGTCCTAAATTAAAGTTTTTGGCCATTGCTTCAGCGGCTTTGCCAAGATTATCGGTCAAAAGTGAAATGACCAAATTAATCCCGACAAAGCCAATCCCAATTGAGATCCCAGCGCGTAGTGATTTGCCAATACCTTGGCGCAAGGAAATGCCCAGTATGAAAATGATGATTGGAATCATGACGCTCGGTCCCAAATCAACAATGTATTGGATGACTTGCATGGTGCTACCTCCTAAAAGTTAAAATTCCCAACCTAAAAGACAGAGGTCATAACGATTGTCGTTAAAAGAAAACTAGACCATAACCGTCATTAATTTTCCGCCGATTAGTGAAAGCCCTTACACGAATGGTGATAAACACTTTCGGAAAAAATGCAAGCCATTTGTTCAAAAAATTCGGTATATACCCAAGAAAAAGCGCTTAAATGGTTTAGAAATTGGGTAATTCAATATTAAGGTAAGCGCTTGCATTAATCCGGACTAACGACTATGATGGCTCTAGAAACTGATTAAAGGGATGGAGTGTGATCAAGATGGCATTGTTGAACAAGAACCTGATTCATCGGAACGCAACGTTTTTAGACGCTGATGATGCATTGAAATCAATGGCAACGACAATGGTTAAAAACCGGTATGTTAAGGCATCATTTGTCGATGCGGTGGTGAACCGCGAACATCAATTTCCTACTGGGTTGCCGACGGGTGGCATTATGGTTGCCATTCCGCATGCTGATTGGACCAATGTCAATCGCGGCACGATTTCTGTCGCAACGTTGAAGGAGCCCGTTGTTTTTAAAAATATGGGTGATCCGGAAGAAGACTTGGCGGTCCGGTTGATATTCATGTTAGCGGTCAGTGAACCGCATGCAGAGGTGACCTTGTTGAAGGATTTGATGGGCATCGTTCAGAATCAGGCGACATTGCAAGGATTACTTGACGCCAAGAGTGATGATGAATTATTTAACCGGCTTGAAGACATGTTCCGTGATGTCACTGTCGATGCAGGAGAAAGGGAGCAATTAAAATGAAAAAAATTATCGTAGCATGTGGGTCAGGAATTGCGACGTCAACTGTGGCTCGGAATGCTTTGGAAGAAAAGCTTAAGTCAAAAGGCATTGATGCCACTCAAGTATCAATGGACCAAACCTCAATTCCTCAGCTGCGTTCCAAAGCTGATCAGTTTGATCTAGCAATCACGACTGGAAAATTTACGGAAGATATTGGTGTGCCGGTTTTAAATGGGTTACCTTTTTTGACAGGCGTAGGCGAGGATGAACTCGTTCAGAAGGTCATTGACGTGCTTGATTTGAAACCTAAAGCTTAGTTGACAGGATTCTCAGGGACTGATGGTAAGCAAGTTCAGTATCTTGAATTGCTACTCAAACATGGTATGATCGTACTGTGTTGTTTTGCTAAATGTACATGAGAATGAAGCATGTCGGTTATGCTTTTAATGATCTGAAACTTTCAGAAATTAAAAAGAGGGATAGCCCTCTTTTTTTATTGAAAAAAGGAAACTGTGATCGTTTACTTAAGGTGGGAGGTGTTTATGTTTGAAATATTTTGGTGTGACGCTTGCATCTACTGAAGCTACGCATATCACCCGTGATAACTTTTTTGAGCCGCTCGACTTAACGATCAGAAAACGATTATTATTTAATTATGCTTTGAAAAATCGCCGGTGGATTAAAGTCAATGGCTTTTTGCGGCGTCCAGGAGATTGGATCAATGAAAAGGAAGCCTTTGAAGTAACCAATCTGGCTTCCCGTCTGCCATTAGAGCAACTTCAGCGTCGTTACCCGGACTATTACCCACTCATCAACAAATCCCAGTGGCTTCAGCATCGCGATGAGGCTCAGCAGCTTTTCGATACTTTCATTCCAAAAGTGAAGCGGCGAAAGCGTGCTCGATATGAAGATGAAATTATGGAATTTTGTCATGATAATGGTTTTCAACAAATTGATTCACTTCGAACACATACTGCCAGAAGTGCGGGTGCCTATGTGCTCGTTTTGGATGATTATTTGTCTATCTACTTCAGCGTAGTGCCCAATATCGCGACTGCTATTACCGCTCATTGGGATGCTTTGCTTGATTTGGATGCCATTACGTCACTTGATGCCTTACCGATTGATGCGTTTAAGGCGTTGGATACAACCCGTATCTTTGTGAGAACCACGGAAAAACGGAATCTTGACAAGCTTAAAACTGAATTAGCGGACCTTGTGCCATATCGATATACCCTTAATCAATCTTCCCCGGGACTACCAGGGATCAATAGTAAACAGGAAACCAATTTAGCACTCTTTCCTAAGGGCGTTGAAGTTCACGATGCCATGGGCGGCTACGAATTATTTGAATATGATCTTGCCCGCGAGTTGAACATTCATCCCCGAAAAGACGATAAAAAGTGACCACGAGCAACACCCGCACACCGCGATGAAGAATTGGCGGTAGGCGGGTGTTGTTTTTGCGAGTATGATGGACGAAATGACACGATTGAGTTGACCTTATTGAAGACATCACATTTTTTTGAAAAATTTAAGGTAGAATGCTTTTGTAATCTTTTCAATAACAGTACAATGGAGAAAGTCACTTTTAAAATGAAAGCAGGTATCTGAATGGATGACAAACTAAAGATCATTGAATTGCTCAAGCGCCAGGTGACAGCTAAAACGGCTGAATTAACGACCGAAAATATTCAGAAAACAACTCAAGACATTCAAGATTTGCTCAAAATCCTCAATGATGTCGCTGCAATCGATTTTGTTGCAACGCCGTCTGAGACACCTAATAAGCAAGAACCAGCAACAACTTCTGAAGAAGCAACCATTGAATCACCCGCTCCAAAGCCGAGCGTCACCACGCAAGTAGAAAAACACGAGCAGGTGCCGCAACAGCCTAAAGTCAGCAGCGAGCCTGAAGTGCCATTGTTGTCAGAGCACTGGCTGAATAATCACAAATCGTATATTGGCCGGTTCCATTTGGATTTGAATGGTGGCCATGTCGGTTCCATTAAAGTCTCTGAAAGTAAGTTACATAAAATGTCGAACCCACCGGAAAACGGCGACTGGGTGAGAGCGGATGAATATAAAGATGGCGATTCCGTGAATTATAAAATGACGACACTGAAGCGTGATCCATTACCGACCGACATTGTGCGGCTGAAGTTTCTACCTGCTGTCTTCCGGCAAGATGTGAAGCGTTGGTACATTGAATTTAAATCGCCGGAGCATGAAACTACGCAACAGCTGCTTTTAGGTGATTATGATGTGATGCTATTTAAGCTGAAGCCGGGCGACTACATCGACTATGCCTATCGCCGCGGTCAGGAAATTGACGGCAAAATTATTTGGCGCTACACAAATTCGGCTGCAGTTGCGACCCGCATGAAGCAAAAGTTTGCCAAAGCAACCGATACGGAGTCTAATCATGAAACGGCTGCGAGTCGTCAAACGCAATACAAAGCTACGGTCAATAAACCGGCCAAACGGAAGCAACGCGCACTGCAGCAGGTATTTGCCAACAAACAACTGTTACTCGTCTGCATTGAAAACTCTGGCATGCCGCGTAAAGTTAAGCGCAACGTGGAAGAACGCGGCGGCAAGCTGATTCTCTCACCGCGTTCAGACTCCAACGCGATGTTAAAAAAGAAAGTTCAAAAAGCCGATATGGTGATCGTGCCGACTGACTTTGTCGATCATGGCCAGATGTTTGCCGCCAAAGATGAAGCTAAACGCATCGGCAAGCCGATCTGGATGGCTAAGAACACCAATGAACGCAACATGCTTCAGTGGTACAAGCGGCATTTTCCTAATGAAGCTAAGGCACCAGTGATGGATTATGAAGCATAGTTAGCTTTGCTTGCTGAATGATGGTGAGTGCTCAGCGTCATTAATTAATCACAAGCGCAAAAAATGGATCCTAGCGGGACTGAATTACGTCTCCTAGGATCCATTTTTTGTCATTATTCTGTGATTCGTTCAGTTTGGCGTGGGTCTTTTTCCATCGTCGGCCACTTGGCATAGGTAGCAAGGATGCGATCCACTGCTTCTTTGAGCAATGGGCGCGGCATGCCAATGTTGAGGCGGACAAAGCCGTCGCCATCTGCGACAAAATAGCTGCCAACGACGCAGGATAGATCAGCGGGTGTGAAGAACTGCTTCATGCTGGCCTCGTCAGGAAAAAGTCGATGCGTGTCGATCCAAGCCAGAAAACCAGACTCGGCTGGCATCACCTTCATCTCGGGAATGGCGGCGAGACGCTTTTTTAGGTAGTCGAAATTGGCAGCGACATAAGCGACCATTTCATCTAACCAGGCGTCGCAGTCTGTGTACGCAGCGATGAGCGCCGGAACAGCAAAACTGTTGGGTGAGGTGATCGAGTTGGCGCTGAATTGTTGACTGAGCCGATCACGAATCGCCGGCTCGGGGATGACCACGTAGGATGTCTTTAGACCGCCTAAATTAAAGGCTTTGTTGGGTGATAAGCAGAGAATGCTTTGCGACTGAATCGCCGGATCAGCTTGCCAAATGCTGGTAAAGTTGACGCCGGGATAAACAATATCGCGGTGAATTTCATCGCTGACCAGTAAAACGTGATGTTGCCGGCACAGCTCAGCGACTTTTGCCAATTCCGCTGCTGTCCAGACGCGTCCGGAGGGGTTTTGCGGGCTGCAGAGAATGAACAGCTTGACGTCAGGGCGTTGCATTTTGGTCGCCATATCGGTGTAGTCAAAAAAGTACTGGCCTTCCTTAAGCACCAACGGACTGGTCACGAGCTGGCGGTGGTTGTTTTGAACCGCTTCGGCAAAAGGATCGTAGGCAGGGGTGTTAATTAAAACCCCTTCACCAGGTGCCGTAAAGGCTTGAACCAGATAGTGCAGCGTCGGAACGGTGCCATAGCTTAGCTTAATCCAGTCTTTTTCAAGTTTCAGCCCGAATCTGCGGGCATTCCAGGCGATGACGGCAGCATAAAAAGCTTCAGGGATATAGGTGTAGCTATAATCTGGCACCGCCGCCCGCGCCATCATAGCCTGATGAATCGGCGGAGCAACTGGAAAGTCTAAATCGGCCAGATCCATGGGAATCGCGTGTGGCGTTAAGCCGAATTTTTCAGCGAGCACCTGATCAGCCCACTTGCGCGCGTTTCCGGCTTTGCGGTCGAAAAGGGTGTCAAATTGGCTCATTTTCCACTACCTCCAGTTGAGTTAAGTGGCGCGGTGTTTGGTTCAAAACGCGGGCACCGGTTGCGGTGATCACCACATCATCTTCGATTCGTACGCCGCCAATGCCAGGCAGATAGGCACCTGGTTCGACTGTCACGATCATGCCGGGCTGCAAGATCGTCTGGCTGCGCGGGTTGAGAATCGGCTGGTCACCGCCTAGCCCCAGCCCGTGGCCGAGACCATGGGTGAAGCAGTCGCCATAACCGGCAGCGGTCAAGACGCCCCGCGCGATTGCATCAACTTCACGGCCCTGCATCCCCGGTTTGATGGCGGCAATCGCGGTTTGCTGAGCGGTGAGCACAGCTTCATGTACTGCCGCAAGTTCCGGGGGAGCGGAACCGATTCTAAGCGTTCGTGTCATATCTGATTGATAGTCATCGAAAACTACGCCGAAGTCAACTGTGACCAGTTCACCTTCCTGTAGGCGTCGAGCAGTCGGCCGGCCATGCGGAAATGCTCCCCGTGGGCCGCTAGCGATGATCGGGTCAAACGCCATCGCTGACGCCCCTGCTTCCAGCGCGTAAAAATGCAGCCAAGCACTGAGCGTTTGTTCACTGACCCCTGGCCGAATATGCGGTAAGAGTTGCGCAAAAATGGTGTCTGTGACCGCACAAGCAGCAGTTACCGCAGCGATTTCCGCTTCATCTTTGACCGCCCGTTGCCGCGCCACGAGATCGTCGGCAAGCGTAAGCGTCCAGTTGTGGGTCGCTAATGCTTGATACTCCGCGATCGAAAAACCGCCGCTGACCAGACCGATGTGCTGACTGCCTTGCGTTTTTAAACAGTCGATCAATTGGGGCAAATAACTGCCTTGAGGGACTTCAACATTCGTAAATCCTTGGGTATCGGCGGCTTCAGCACGGTAACGGCCGTCGTGAAGCTGGAGTGCCCGCGTTGGCGTAATCATCACATGCACGCCACTGCCCGGTAATGCGCCGACATAGCGTTTGCTCGGGCGATCATGCAACAGCAAAGCATCTAATGCTTCGGTTTCCAGAGCTTTTTGTAACTTGGTTAAGTGGCTCATTCTTTTCCTCTCATTCCTACATGCCTTTGAAAAAAGGGTGCACATCTATCAAGCGGCACCCTTAGCAACATCTATTTTCCGCAAACCTGGCTGATTAAAAGTCGAGATCCAACCCAGCCAAGGTATCTTCGTCTTCTTTTGAAAAGATTGACTTTTGGGCGGCTTTTTTGGCTTCATCGCGTAATTCAACGCGTTCCATTATTTTAAAGAATGGCCAGTAAAGTGCGACCGCCAAGACCAGTTGCAAGGCGTTGGCTAAAATCGTGCGGTAGTCGCCGTTGGTTAAGAAACCTTCTAGGAAAACGCCGACATAAGGTGGGTTGAAGATCGGTTTGGCAATCCAACCCCAATGCATGAAGAACATCGGTAACGTGCCGATGATGGCCCCACCGAAAACGTGCGGAATGAACATGATCGGGTTCAGGATGATCGGTGCGCCGAAAAGGATCGGTTCGTTGATCCCGAATAAAGACGGGAATAGGGAAATTTTACCGATTTTCCGATAGCGCTTGCTCTTGGACAACATGCAGGCAACTACGCAGCCGATTGAGATGCCGCAGCCGGTAAAGCCGAAGAAGCTGGAAACCGCGCCGGTTGTGTAAAAATGGGGAATGGCTTCACCGGCATTCATGGCGGCAATGTTTTCGGCGATGAATGTGACCATAATCGGACTGGTGATCGGTGAGAATACCGATGAGTGGATACCGAAGAAAAAGACGGTACAAATCGCAAAGTTCAGGGCTAAAACGGCCCATGGATTGTCCATACTACCGACCAGTGGCGCCAAGAAGCGGGTCAAAATGCTTGGCGGCAACTCGCCAGCTATGTTTAAGAATGCAAACCGGCCGGCAATGAACGCGCCCCCGGTAATGAGCGTGACCGGAATCAATTCAAATGAACGGGATACGAAATCCGGCACCCCTTCAGGCATTTTGATTGTCAAATGGTGTGTTTTGCACCAGTGATACAGTTCAACCGTCAGCAAAGCCACCAGCATTCCGGTGAACAGTCCGCGAGCGCCAAGGTTGGCAACATCTAATTGGCCGGCTTTGTTGAAGGTAGCGACCATCATCAAAAAGGCAAAGCCAGACAAGGTGACGCATCCAGGAATATAGAGTTTGTAATGATTACCGAGGTTGTAGGCAATGGACAAACAGGCATATAGCCCGATCATGCCAATGGACAGCTTGACCGGTAAATCAAACAGCGCGGCGTTGCTAGTAATAAACTGCGAAACAGCATTCTTGGGTCCGAGCATATTCGGTAATGCCGGGATGATGGTGAAAATACTACCGAGAATGGTAAAAGGCGTCATCGCCACCATCCCGGCCTTAATCGCACTTAGGTGACGTTGATTATCCACCTTATGCGCAATCGGCATGAAAAAACGATTCATAAACGCTTCAAACTTGTTAAACATCGCGGGATCACTCCTCTCGTGGTGTGAGCGTGAACTGGCGCGGTTAGAAGTCGGAGTGTAAGTGGCCTTGGGCGGTGATGGCCCGGTTTTGGCCATTGCGCCCAAGGTCCTTACACGTAGACTTCTGCGCCAGTGAACGCGTTATGGTGAGCGTGAGCCAGCCCGGAATTTAAGCCGACAAACGCACAGTGCTAAGTATTAACCAGCGTGCTTCTTCTGGTATTTGGCATGTGTCACCAGCGCCAGCTTCATCACAGTTGCACCATCCATCTGGCCGTAAACATCCTTGTCGATCACGGCATAAGGGATGTGCCGCGGTTCGCAGATTTCACTAATGTAGCCGGTTTTGTGACCGATTTGCGGTCCAACCAAAACGATGTCATAGTTATCGATTTCGTCCTCCAGACCATCAACGGGAATGGCGTTGAAGTGAAAATCAGCTTCATTCAGCTTGCGGCTGTCTTTCACAACCTTAGCCATATTTTGCATCAACATATTGGTGGAAAAGCCACCGGCACAGCATAAAAGAATTCGCATTTGGAAGTTCCTCCTATTTTTGAGTGTTGGGAATTGGCATAGCAATTTTTTGTTTTGAAATATGTTTATTGAGCTGGTTTACGTTCTGTTTTCGAAGATTTCTATTAATGTCTCAATCAAGTCCCGTGCCAACTGGCTAGTCATGTAGTGGTCTTGGGCGTGGACCATGAGCAAGTTGACCGGTTCGGGTGTCTGATCAGGGTCGAATTCTCGACTGATCATGGCGGTTTGGGCATTATGAGCGGCGACATCAATTTCTTTAGACTCCGCCAACAAATTGCGCGCGCGGTCAAAGTCGCGTGTTTTCACCGCTGCCAACGCCTCGAATGCTTTGGTTTTACTTTCGCCGGCGTTCGCAATGAGTTGCATAATTTCAAGTTCTTGGGTGGTTGCCATAAAACGCTCCTTTAAAATGCCAGCATGGGTAACGCGGCTGGCGGGATTTTTATCATTAGGGAATTAGGACGACTGAGAGCCGTCATAGGTGGGGCTAAAAAGTGTGGGCAGCTTCAACCAGCTGCAACGACAATTGGCGGCACATGGCAGCATATAAGGCAACCATATGATCAACATCGGCTGCCTGGGCAAGCGACTGGGCACAGTGGCCATAGCGACAGGGCAAGATAGTCACGACTGTCGGAATACCAGCACCGACTTTATGTGCTTCGCCGCCATCGGTACCGCCGCCATTAAACATGTCCAGCTGCAACGGCAGGGAAGCCCCGGCTGCAGTATCTTTGACGAATTGCTGCAATTGGCGATTCGGCGCCAAGGTGCGATCAAAGTGCGTGAGGATCGGTCCCTTACCGACTTGACGCTGGTTCACTTCGCTGCGCTCGCGGGGATGTTGAAAAGTCGCGACATCCACAATGAAAGCCAGGTCCGGTTGAATCAATTGGGTAGCGGTTTTGGCACCGCGAATGCCGACTTCTTCACTGATGGTCGCGGCAAAATGTAACGTGAATGGCAGCTCTTCATCGGCAAGCTCTGTTAAAAGCCGGGCACCGACATAACAACCGAGCCGATCATCTAATGCTTTACCGCCAAAAACGCCTTCCGCGGCATATTCGCTGAATTCGGTCGCAAAGGTGACCATGTCGCCGATGTTAATGCCCAGTGCGGAGACTTCATCAGCCGTATTGGCGCCGACATCACACAACACTTGATCAAAGGCGGGCAGCGATTCATCGCGAATGACCATTCCCGGCAGTTTTTCTCCAGTGGCTGTCGTGACTCGAACGCTTTGCCAGTGACTGGCGGCAGGTTTAACCCCGCCGACAACCATCAAGCGTAAGAGACCTTCAGGTGTGATCGTCCGGACCATATAGCCGACTTCATCCATGTGGCCATAAATCATGACGGAAAACTGCGGCTTGGCAGCTCTTTTGGTAAAAATCAGACTCCCAAGACCATCCGTCTGGGTGGCAAAGCCATACGGTGCTAAATAATGGCGTAAAACGTTGCGCACTTCGCCTTCGTTGGCGGCGATTGCGTCGGCATTGCTTAACGCAGCCATTAGTTGTAAATCCATGTTGTTTCAGCTCCTTCCAGCGCTGTGCGCAAGATCTGGTGAAATGACGAAAATTCAGTTTGCTGAACTAGTTTGTTGATGACGTCCGGCTTTTGCATTAAGGCCGCCAGTTGCATGGTTAACGTCCGATGCAAAGGAAGTTGATCCTGTTTCAAGGCGATTAGCCAGGCGAGATGCACCGGCCGAGCCGTGTTTGTGGCGCTATTTGGCAAAAGGATGACGGCCACCGCATTTTTCTTGGCATTGAATGACAAAGGATGCGGAATCGCGATGCCATTATCATAGATGGTTGGCAAAAAATCCTCCCGCTGAAGCACCGACGCCGCATAGTCCGCCTGCCCGCAATACTCGGCCATTGTCGCGGTGACAGTGGTCAGCAGGCCGCGATAATCAGTTAAGGTCGATTGCTGGAAAAATAGCGATGGGACCAACAAATCGGCCAGTGACGCTGTCGCATTGTGACGGGATGCGACCGATAATTCGTGACGCAAATGCGCAAAGTCCAGATCCGAAGCAACTTCGTCAATCCGGATCACCGGACAGTCAAACGATTCGTTTAAGGCGGTCACTGTAAACAACAAGTCCAGCGATAACTCATGAATCGCGGCTAACTCGTTAAGTCCGAATGTCTGAATCATGGCTTCAGGAAAAATTCGCCGTAAGCGTAAGCACAAAAGCGTCGCAATCCCGCCGCCGGTACCGCACACGACCGCAATTCGGTAGCCGCCGCGGCTCCATTTTTCATGCGCCTGCTCTAGCGGTACCAACAGGTGGGTCGTGAGGTAGCCGATTTCGGCTTTAGGCACGTCGATTTGATATTCCTGACTTAGCCACTGCGCGAATTGAACCGCCCAGTTAAACGCGATCGGGTAATCTCGCGCTAATGGTTCCAGATTCAGACCTGCCAGACTTTGGTGCTCCTGCAGCCGACCAATCAAGGCCAAAACGTGGAAGTACATGAGTGATAGGAACTCCGGATGCGTGGCGAAGTTCGTTTCGTGGCGCTCATCTAATGCCGTGAAATAAGCTTGAAGTTTAGCTTTCAGCCGATCATGATCCAGTCGGGTTGTCAGTTGTTTGCGTTTTGCCGCAAAGCTGACGGTTAAAAATTCCCAGGCTTCTGTCCCCAAACGGATGTCGGCCACCACGTCCGCAAATGGTGCATCGTCAGGCGCAGGTTGTGGTTGCTGACCGGTGACGGCCAATGACCAGCCGATTTCACTGGCAAATTGGGCGGTTACCGGTGGATCCAGTCCTAGTGGTTGCACTTGTTGCGTGAGTGCCGAGTGGCGAGGCGGCAACCCATATTGTTGCAAGGCCAGAACCCGACTTTGCCAGTGGCAGCACGCCCGCACCCCGTAATGTGCTTTGCGTTCTAAAGTTAGCGGCGTGCCGACAAGAAGTTTGTCCAGCTCCCGTAAATCACGTTGCAACTGCTTGGGACTGATTTGCTGGGTTTCCGCCAGCGTGGCGACCGTGAGATATTGCGTCGTTGTCAACAAGAGACGCAACAACTCCGGAATTCTTTTGGCGGGCATCTGTGGTTGCGCTTGCTGCTTCATGGCGGCTAAATAATCCGCCAGCAGTTGCGAATCTGTTACCTGGAGTTGATAACCGCGACCACGTTGAAAGCAAATCTGAAAACCGGTCGCATCACGATTCAATAACCGTAAATCATTTTGCAATGTTCGCCGCGACACCCCAATCGTCTCGGCTAACGCGGCTGCGGACATCGCACCGTTTGCCTGTAGTGCTTGAATAATCATGTGTTCACGCAAGTAAGTTCCCCCAATCCGTAAGCGCTTTCAACGATAATGCTATTATGCCGGAAATAGGCGACTGCCAAAAGCCCCACTTTTGCAAATTGGCGTGGCAAAAATGGCGGGGTTGTGGCAGTCGTTTAATGATTATTTTCAAAAAAGACGACCAAGTACCCCGTTGCAATCAATTGTGCGAATTGCAAGAGGAGGCTTAGTCGTCTTTTTTAGACTTGAACGATTTAATTTTATGATAAACCAGCGTCGTTAGCTGCAAAATCATCGCGAGGCCAGACACTGTACGGCTCTTTAGGCCACCGTCCCATCAGCATTTAACTGCGCCATATGAATCAACGTTTCGGCAATTTTACCCATGGCCTCTGTGGAGACAACCTCATAAGGGCCGTGGAAATTGATGCCACCGTTGAACAGATTAGGTGTCGGGATACCTTGATAAGTAATTTTTGAACCGTCTGTCCCACCGCGGAACGGAACGGTTTTGGGTGTGAGTCCGGCCGCCTTGATCCCAGCTTCAGCTAAGCGGAGCGGGTAAGGATCCTTGTTGATGATGTCGGCCATGTTGTAGTACTGGTCGTACATCGTCACTTTGAGGCGTGGCTGGTCAAACTGGGCATTAAGTTCGTCCACAACCTTCTGGAAGTAGGCTTTGCGGGCTTCGAACTGTTGGTGATCGAAGTCGCGAATAATGTAAGTCAGTTGGGCTTCGCTGATTTCGCCATGGAACTTCAAGAGCAAGAAGTAGCCTTCATGACCGGCACTGAATTCCGGACGGTCAAAAGCGGGCAAGGCGGCGTCAAGCTGGCGGCCAAGCGTGTTGGCATTCACCATCAATCCCTTGGCTTCCCCGGGATGAACCGAGGTGCCTTCAATCGTCACCGTGGCTTGCGCGGCGTTGAAGGTTTCATATTCGATTTGCCCGGGATCGCCGTTATCCAGCGTGTAGGCAAAGTCTGTCGCAAATCCCTTGGCATCAAACTTATCTGCGCCGACACCGATCTCCTCGTCCGGGCCAAAACCAAACTTAATGAGACCATGTTTGATTTCCGGATGGGCCAGCAAATACCGCGCCGTCGCCACCGCACCGGCGATCCCGGCTTTGTCGTCAACCCCCAGTAAAGTGGTACCGTCGCCAGTAATAAGTGTTTGGCCAAAATACTGCTTCAAAGCCGGAAACTGCTCAACGGTCAACTGCAACCCGTTAGCAAATTCAATCGGGCTGCCATCATAGTGCGGATGAACTTGCGGTTGCACGTTTTCGGCATTGTAATCTGCCGTGTCCAGATGAGCGATGATGCCGAAACTTTTGACCGGCTTGTCGGTGTTAGCCGGCAATGTCGCCGTTACGAAGGCGTTTTTGTCATTCAAACTGACATCTTGTAGTCCTAAGTCTTGCAGCTGCTGGACCAGTAACTTGGCCAATTTCGTTTGGCCCGGCGTTGAAGGGGTCGTGTCGCGGCCCGGATAAGAGCGGGTGTTGATTTTTGCATAACGGATAAAGTCTGCCTGTATTTGCGCTAAATCAAGGTCAATCGTCAATGAGAATCCCTGCCTTTTCGATGAGAAAAATATTAACATTACATTGCAATCAGTTTGAATCTGGCTTAGTATTTTGTCAATAGCGCAATTTGGGAATTATTGGAGGGATACATATGTTTAGGTCAAAAAAATGGCTTTTGGCGTTGCCATCTGCCGCACTCGTACTTTTGGCCGCCGGTTGCTCATCAAGTAGCAGTGGTCAAAGTGGGCAATCAAGTACCAATCAAACGCTCAATTGGTCAGAAACATCTGCAATTGTGACGAATGATCCGTCGCAGTCAACGGATACCGTTTCTTTTCAAGTCTTAAACAACACGCAGGAAGGGATTTACCGGTTAACCGACAAAGGGCAAAAGCCGCAGTTGGCGCTGGCTAAAAAGGTCACGAACAGTAAAGATGGCATGACTTACCACGTCACCTTGCGCAATGCCAAATGGAGCAATGGCGATCCGATTACGGCGCAGGACTTCGTGTATAGTTGGCAGCGCACTGTGGATCCTAAGACCAAAGCCACTGATGCGTTCTACTTTGCGCCAGTGAAAAATGCCACGGCCATCACCAAAGGCACCAAGCCGGCATCCGATCTGGGCATTAAAGCCACTGACAGTCACCATCTGACCATCACGCTGGAGAATCCGACCGCTTACTTTAAGAAGTTGCTGGCGTTCCCGCTGTATTATCCGCAGAATCAAAAAGTGGTCGAGAAATATGGTAAAAAGTATGGCACTTCCGCAACCACACAGGTTTACAGTGGTCCGTTCAAGCTAACGAAGTGGAATGGTACCGGTGATAGCTGGACACTTGCCAAAAATCCGCAGTACTGGGATAAGAAGCACGTTAAACTGGCTAAGGTTAACGAAACGGTCATCAAGGATGTCCAAACCGGGATGAACCTTTATCAAACCAAGAAGTTGGATTCAATCGTGTTGACTGGCGAGCAGGCCGCCGCCCATCTTAATGACAAAGATGCGGTTAAGCGATTGTCTTCCAATATGACGCGGGTCGATCTGAATCAAAAACAGGTTCCGGCATTCAAGAATCTCAAAGTGCGCCAAGCCTTTTCCATGATGATTAACCGCACTGCGCTGACCAAGAATGTTTTGAAAGATGGCTCCAAGCCGGCACTGGGTTTCATTCCAGTCGGGCTGCACACCAATCAAAAAACCGGCGCAGATTTTGCCAAGACAACGCAAGTGAAAAGCGCAGTGGCGTATGACAAGACTAAGGCCAAGAAGTTGTTTGAAGAAGGCATGAAAGAATCGGGCCAGAGTCAGCTGAACTTAACGCTACTGGCCGATGATACGGATGTTTCCAAGCAAGTTGCCGAATACCTGCAAGGCGCGTTTGAAAACCTGCCGCATGTCAAAGTGACGATCAAGAGCATTCCGAAAGCACAGCGGCTGCAAGCCATGAACGCCGGCAACTACGACATGGTGGTGACAGGGTGGCAATCGATTTTCGCTGACGCCTACAACTTCCTGGACGTCTGGATCAGCGACTCCAGTTACAATTCATCCGGCTACAAAGATGCCAAGTTGGATCAGTTGCTAAGCGAAACCGAGACCAAGTACGGCAACGATCCGCAAAAGCGCTGGACCATGTTGCAAGACGCCGAAAAGATCTTGATGAAGGATCAAGGCACTTTGCCGCTTTATCAAGCCGACAATTTGCAGTTGTTGCGGTCAAATGTAAAGGGGTTGTCATTCAATCCTAACGGGACACCGTATGACTTCAAGACGGCTTATCTGAAGTGATCATTAAGTGAAAATAAACAGCCCATCATGCTATGCACATAGAAACGGTGCAGCATGATGGGCTGTTTGCATGCTATGAAACCAGCAGCTACATTCTTCGAAAGAAGGTAATGACTTTGGTTTTAGAACCTTAGTACGTCACAATCCTAAAGAAAGGAGTAGTTTCTTAGTTGTGAAAGATGCACTTGACTGAATGTTTCAGTTTGCCTTGCCCTGCTAGCATTAGTCATTGTACTAATTGACCGGAATAACACAAAATAGCCGTCACGCCTAGCAAGCGAATTGACGGCTATTTTGTAGTCTAAAATGAGCTGCTGTTAAATAGCATTTTAAAGGAGCTGGTGTTGACGCACCAAACTCTTTTATGTGGATATAATAGCATGCGACTAAAGAAGCATCAATAGTGATATGACATTCTAGAAACCGCTTAATAAATGCTTAATGATAACTAACGATATTCTAAAAAGTGGTTTCTATTCTAATTAATCCTATGCTACAATAAACCAAGAATGCTACGCGACGGCAGCTACGAACTTCGAAAGAGGGTGATAGCTATGGTTTTAGGACTGTAGTGCATCGCAAATCTTTGGAAAGGAGTGGCATTGTGTCTGTCAAAGACGCACTTGATTTGATGTTTCAGTTCGGCAGTTTCGTTCTTGCCTTGCTGGCATTAGTCATTGTGCTGATTGACCGAAATAACACAAAATAGCCGTCTCGCACAGCCAGCGAAATGACGGCTATTTTGTAGCTTCAATGAGCTGCTGTCAAACAGCATTCCAAGGAGCTTGGTGTAGGTGCACCGAGCTCTTTTCGTTTTCATTATATCATGTGGATTTCGAATCTGCTACGGTAACGTTTTGAAATGAACCTGAATTGTCAATGATGTGCAACAATGAAGACCAAGATAAAGAAGTAGTTTCATTCTTGCTTTATTAGCATTAGTCATTGTGCTAATTGACAGGAATAACACAAAATAGCCGTCACGCCCTAGCTAGCGAGTTGACGGCTATTTTGTAACTTTAAACGAGCTGCTGTTAAATAGCATTCTAGAGAGCTTGGTGTTCCCGCACCAAGCTCTTTGTACGTTTTTATTATATCATGCGGATTTCGAATCCGCTATGGCAACGTTTTAAAAGTAATATTGGGCCATCTAAAATCAGTTTGTCCGTTTTGCAATCTGCGGACATCAAAGACTTTGGTAATTAGCTAGTAGGACCGGCGTATAGGCGACCACTGTACCTGAGCAAACTTTGGTCGTTGCACCGTTAAGGCGATTCGATTTTCTCTGACGTGGGTTTAGGCGGTTTGAGCAAGCAGAAAGGCGCCGATTGCACCGGCATTATCCGCCAGATCAATCGGGACGATGTAGCTGTCAAGCGGTGGGACAGTCACATAATCGTTCAACAACCGGTTAAACTGGTCACGGATTTTAGGGAAAAGCTGTTGTTGGTGCATGACTCCGCCACCGAAGACAATCTTCTCTGGGGCAACGGTCAGGGTCAGGTCGACACATGCCTGGGCGAGGTAGTAAGCCTCGAGATCCCATGCCGGATGATCGGCCGGCAGATCCTTGGCGGGTTTGCCCCAGTGTTTCTGGAGCGCCGGTCCGCTGGTCATACCTTCCAGACAGTCGCCGTGAAACGGGCAATTACCAGCAAATGTGTCGTCTGGGTGGCGGCGCAGGATGATGTGTCCCGCCTCAGGATGGCTGTAGCCCTGCAGCAGCTGACCGTTTTGCACGATGCCCGCACCGACGCCAGTGCCAACAGTCCAATAGACGAGGTCGTTCAAGCCCTTGCCGGCGCCAGCCTTGAGTTCGCCGTATGCCGCAGCGTTGACATCGGTGGTGAAAGCAAATTTGGTGTCAGGAAAATGTTTCTGTAAGGTACCGAGAATGTCAAAAAACTGCCATCCGGCTTTAGGGGTCTTGGTAATGTAACCGTATTGATTCGACTTACGGTTGACGTCAATTGGACCAAATGATGCAAGACCGATTCTGTCGGCAGGGTGCGCCTTGAAATAACCGATCACTTGGGCGATGGTCTCGTCCGGCGTTGTTGTCGGAAAAGTTTCCTGGTCGATGATGTCGATACCGTTTTCTGAGATGGCACACACAAACTTTGTGCCGCCAGCTTCGATTGCTCCGAGCATGAGAGTGGACTCCTTTCAACGATGGTACAGAGATAGTTGTTTTTGGTGCTGAGTCTTTGAGGTGTGCTTCAACGGTGAGTGGCTAAACTTCAAAGAATGGGTGAAAAGCGAGTCGACTGGGCAGTTGACGTTACAGGTCAGTTGCCACGGCGTTGTCACTGCTGCGTGCGGTCAGCGCGATGAGGTGGTCGCCGGGCTTGACCGTCGGCGTCGTGACTGGTTCAACGCTGGCATAGGCATTCGTGTTGGTGATAACGATCATGACGGTGGTGTCATAGCCGGCATTGGCAATGGCTTGGTAATCGAAGGTTCCCAGCAGGTCGCCAGTGTTCACATGGTCGCCTTGGCTGACCTTGCTGGTGAAATACTGGCCTTTGAGGTCGACAGTATCGATACCAAGGTGGATGAGCACCTCAGCACCGTCATCAGCCTTAATGCCATAAGCGTGGTGAGTCGGATAGGCGACGGTTACCGTGCCGGTGACTGGTGAATGGACCTCATCGCTAGCGGGTTTGATGGCAATTCCTTTGCCCATGATCTCAGCTGAAAAGACCTTGTCGTTGACTTGCGTGATTGGTTCGGTGGTGCCGGCGACTGGGGCGGCAATGACGGTATCTGCTTGTGTTTCTTCACCGGTGGTCGGATCCACGGGTGCTTCTTCGGGTTCATTTTTCAAAACGCGTTTGGCAACGATGAACGTCATGACGAAGGAGGTTACCAAACTAATGACTGCGGCCAGTAAAAAGGCCACAATAGATTTCGGCGCGATCGAGATGAAGCCAAGAACGCCGGCGCTGCCCATCGCCCAGGCAAGGACGTGGAAGAGGCCGAGAATAGCGCTGGCAATACCGGAAGCGATCGCGGCACAGTAAAATGGAAAGCGCAGTTTCAAGTTGACCCCGAATATCGCCGGTTCGGTGATTCCGAGTAAGGCGGAGATGCTAGAGCTTGAAGCTAAGGCACGCTGCTTGCTGTCCTTAGAAGCGAAGAACACAGCAGCCGCAGCGCCACCTTGGGCGATGTTAGCCATTGATGCGACTGGGAAAATAAAGGAACCGCCAGTCGTTGCCTTGGCAGCAATGAGTGTGGTCTCGATCGCTGGGAAGGTCTGATGAAGCCCGGTGATGACAATTGCAGAGTAGAAGACCCCGAATATTGCCATGCCAAACCAACCAGTCGCATTATACAAGCCAACCAGACCATTCGTCAGAAAATCAGAAACAGCTCGCAGTACAGGACCGACGACCACAAAAGTCAGAAAGCCGGTGACAATGATCGACAACAGCGGTGTGAAGGTGAAGTCAACCGCGCCTTTGAGGTGTTTGTGCAGGAACTTCTCGATCGTCGCCAGCAAAAATGCGACCCCGAGGACGGGCAGAACCTGACCTTGATAGCCGGCTTGAGCCACATGTAACCCGAAGATGTTCCAATAGGTCATTTTTCCAGCGGCAGTGACGGCGGCCACTTGGTAACCGTTAACCAAGGTCGGCAGAACCATGATCATCCCAATGGTGGCGCCAAGGTACTGGTTGCCGCCAAAGCGCTTGGTTGCTGAGAAGCCCAGTAGGATTGGCAGGAAGGTGAATGGGGCGCTGGCCATAGTGTTAACCATGTCAGCCAGTCCCTTCAGATTCGGCACCGCCTGTACGACTGACCGGCTCATGAACAAACCCGGTGAGCTCAAAACGTTGTATAACGCCATCAGCAGTCCGCCGGCAACCAAAGCTGGCACGATCGGAATGAAGATATCCGATAGCATTTTCAGGAAACTGGTGAAGGGATTCGGTTTGCCGGCGGTGGCTGCGATCTTCTTGATGTCGTCCGTGGTGGCTTCCTTTAGGCCGGTGATGCCAATTAAAGCGTCATAGACCTTGTCGACATCGCCGGGACCGATGATGATCTGAAATTGGCCGCCAGTCTCGAACGTGCCTTTCACGTCAGGATCATCGTCCAGCGCCTTCTGGTTGATCGTCTTGCTGTCTTTAAGAACAAGGCGCAGCCGGGTCGCACAATGGGCAGCGGCCTGGATGTTATCTTTGCCAATATCTTGCAAGATCCGTTTGGCAACGTCAGCATGTTTCATAAAAGGTCCTCCTCAGGAAAGCGGTTAATGGGCTAAAAAATAATATCAGTTTTGCGACGGTTAAAATATAAAGCGCTTTCGAAAAATTGTCAAGCGTTTGACAATTTAAGCCTTCATTATTGAGGGACTTCATTATACTTAACCTTTTAAAAATGTTTTTCGGTTGACAATTAACCGCTTTCAGTTATGATGAAGCTAATCGTGACAAACAGATTGGGACGCAATGACACCGCACAAGGGTGGCAGAAAAGTGCACCAACAAGATGGAACACAGCGACGCGTTATCGCCTCAGCCCAAGCTACGATCAACAACGCCGATGCCGTCAGTATGTGTCAAGCGTGGAATCTAAAAAGGGGTAATACCAAACTATGACCGTTAAACTTGAAGATGTCGCCAAACTGGCTGGAGTGTCGCCGACCACGGTCTCCCGCGTGATCAATAATTACGGTGCCATCAGTGACAAAACGAAAAAGGCGGTTCATGCCGCCATGAATCAGCTGAATTATCGACCGAATACTTTGGCCCGCTCGCTACAAGGTAAGTCACCGCATCTCATTGGATTGATCTTCTACGACGTGAGTCACCCATTCTTCGGTGAGCTGGTCTCCCGACTTGAGAATCTGCTGTTTGAACGCGGGTACAAGGCGATCTTATGCAACAGCGCCAATGATCCGGAAAAGGAGCGCGAGTACCTGCGCCTGCTGGCAGCCAATCAGGTCGACGGTATCATTGCCGGAGCGCACAATGAAAATATTCCGGAATATAAAGCGTACGGACTACCGATCGTCAGCTTTGATCGTAATCTGGCTCCGACCATTCCGATCGTAAGCTCCGACAATGCCCAGGGCGGGCGCTTGGCCGCATCCGTCTTGTCAGCCAATGGCGTGCAAGCCCCGCTAATCATCACCGGTAAGGAATTGCCGAATTCACCGACAAATGCCCGGTCACAAGGATTTCACGATTACTTCGCCGCCCATGGAATCGAATCCGCGACCATGGCGATCCCGTTCGAGACCGCGGCCGCCATCCGCCGCACGGAGATCCAACGCTTATTGACCAAGGGGCAGTATGATGGAATCTTCTGCACCGATGATCTGACTGCCATGCAGGTCCATCAACAGGCTTTGACCATGGGAATTCGCGTTCCGGATGACCTAAAACTGATCGGGTATGACGGCACTCGCTTCATTCAAAATTATTACCCAGCGCTGACAACGATTGTTCAACCGCTGGACGACATCTCAAAACTGCTAGTCGACCTGTTACTGACAAGGATCAACGATCACAAGGCTGACCTAGACCCGAATTATTTGCTGCCGGTGAGCCTGCATCAAGGCATCACGGCGTAAAGTGCACCATCACTGGGTTCGGTATTTTTTGTTACCAAGCAGGCTTGACCAAGAAGTTGGCGCTATTCATCAGTTCTTTCCTGTAGCGCTTCCAATTAAAAAGTGATATACTGCCGTTACAATCAAATAGAAACATTTGGGGTGCTGTAAAAGCTGAGATGATACCCATGGAACCTGATGCAGTTAGTACTGTCGCAGGGAAATGTCGTTAAGATCAATCGTTTTTTGATGCTTATTTGTGATTTCATGGACCCCGCCGATGAATTTGGTGACGGGTCCTTTTTTGTGAGCGCGAGCTGGCGCGGTTAGAAGCCGGAGTGTAAGTGGCCTCAGACCGCAATGGCCGGTCTTAGCCATTGCGGTCTGAGGTCCTTACACGCAGGCTTCTGCGCCAGGGAGCGCGTTATGGAGAGCGGACGTCGGGCTTTGGCCATTTGGGCTTCAAGGTCCTTACACGTAGATTTCTGCGACTGTGAGCGCGTTATAGAACGCGGCAGTCAGACTCCGCATGTGCCCAAAATAGAACAAATTCCCCGCGTAAAAATCGCACCATTGCGTCTGGGTTTTGGCCATTTAGGCTTGAGGTTCTTACACGCAGACCTTTACGCTGACGGGCGCGTTCTGGTGAGCCGCTGCGCTTTCTGACTTGGCGGGTCAGCGAACATGAAACGCAAGTAAGCTTTGAAATGATGAATTGATCGTGCTTAGCCCCCGTCTGTCTTTATTTGAAGAAATGGGGGTTATTTTTATGGACAAATGGTCGTTGCGCGATGTTGTTTTGCTGGCATTTCTGGCGTTTTTGTTTGGCGGTGTCTTTATGGGTGCCGATGCGATTTACGCGTTGCTGGCAGCGGCATTGACGCCAATCGGTTATGCGCCGTTTGCCAATGAGATTTTGTTTGGCATGTGGGTGATGGCGGCACCGATGACCGCCATGTTGTTGAAAAAGAAAGGTAGTTCGATTTTAGGCGAATGTTTGGCAGCGCTGGCGGAGATGCTTTATGGTTCCTACTTTGGCCCGGCTGTGTTGCTGTCCGGTTTTGTTCAAGGCTTGGGTAGTGAAGCGGGATTCATAGTGACTCGTTATCGGCGCTATGACACAGTGAGCCTACTTTTGGCCGCAGTTGGTACGACGGTTTTCAGTTTTACCTATGAGTACTTCAAGTTAGGTTACGGCGCTTACAGCCTCGGCATGATTCTGGCATTGGTGACGGTGCGCTTGCTGTCGGTTATTTTCTTCGGCGTTGTTTTGGTTCAACTCGTGATGAAACTTTATGAACAGGCCGCTGGTGCCAAGCGGTTGGCTGGCAGGTCGTAAATGATGGGAATTGAACTAAGAAAATTGCGATTTCAGCGGGATGGCCCATTGTTTGACGGCCTCGATTTCGAATTTGCGACGGGCGCGATGACTGTGCTAACCGGCGACAGTGGCAGTGGGAAGTCGACCTTGCTCAGCTTGATTGCCGGATTTGCGCCACTGACTTATGAAGGTACGATTTTGGTGGATGGACAGGATAATCACAACGCGTCTATGCAAACGAAAGCGAGCAGAGTGGGGATGTTGTTTCAGAATCCCGATCAGCAATTTACCATGCGAACCTTACGCGGTGAACTTAATTTTGCTTTGGAAAATCTCGACTTGCCGGCTGATGTGATGGCGAAACAAATCCGGCAGTCGGTCGCACTGGGCGAAAACGATACTTTTTTGGATCGGGACTTACAGACACTTTCCGGTGGTGAAAAGCAGCGCGCGGCGTTGACGGTTTTGCTGGCGATGGATGCGCCGGTTTTGTTGCTAGATGAGCCGTTTGCCAGCATTGATCCGGCTAGTCGGCAGCAACTCATCACCAAGCTGGGTAAGTTACGCGATGCGGGGAAGACCATTGTCATTGCCGATCATGACTTAAGCGATTATGCCGGCGTTGCCGATGAGCTTGTGTCCTTGGAAAAGGGACAGCTGACCCGCTTGCCGTTAACGACACTTACCACGATTCCGACTCATTTTCATTTAACACAAACCGATGCGGTCACGACCCCCTTGCTTCACCTTGATCAGGTGGTTTGTTCACAGAATTGCCGGGTGTTGATCCGTGCAGCTGACTGGCATTTCAATACCGGCATCACGACCCTGACTGGCGCTAATGGTAGCGGGAAATCGACGTTGTTGCGCGCCATGGTGCAGCTGCATCCTTACCAAGGCCGCATGTTTCTGGGTGAACGGCGCTTGCGGCACAGACAGCGATTGTTTCAGACGATGACACTGGCGGTGCAAGATGCCACGAAGCAATTTGTAACGCTGACGCCGGCGGATGAATTAAAGTTCGGTGCTCCGCTCACAGCCGAAGTTCGCGAACGCCAACAAGCGGCCCTCGACTATCTGGGATTGACGGAGAAGCAATCCGGCAGCCTGTATCACTTGAGCGACGGGCAAAAGAAAATGATTCAACTGATTGCCATGTTGAGCCTGGATCGGTCCTTTTTACTGCTGGACGAGCCGTTCAGCGGATTGGACGAGCGCGCGTGTGCATTTTTTACCGCATGGATTAAGGAAAAAGCAGCTGAGGAAGCCTTTTTGATTGTGACCCATCGGCTTGCTCCGTTGGCAGGCGTGAGTCAACAGCATGTTCAACTGGCCGATCAACACTTGGCGGTGCTTGGGGAGTGAGACGATGTTGCCAAAAAAGACGAATGCGCTGAATCTGAGTTTGCTGATACTGCTTTTGACGCTTGAAATATCGTTTAGTCATTCGGTGAAACTTGACTTGGCGTTGATAGGCTTAGCTACTGGCTTTCTGCTGTGGCGACGCGCATTTAAAAGCCTAGTTGTTTTAGCGTTGCTTCCGCTGATACCCGCGGCGAGCACATACTGGGCGATTACCTTACATGGTACGGATACGTCCTACGCGTTGTTACTGTTTGTGCGAACTTATGCTTTCACCGCGCTGGGCTTGGTGTTTCTGATCGGCGTCGATCTCGAGGCATTGCTCCTGTGGCTGGAACAACACAAGCTATCGCCTAATTTTGTCTACGGTCTGCTGGTTGTCATCCACGCCTTGCCGCAAATCATGCATGAGGTCGCGGCGATTCGCGAAGCCAGTCTATTGCGCGGGCAAAAGTTGCATCCGTGGTCGCCCATGATTTACGTCAAAGTGATTTTTGTCGCCATGTCGTGGCAAGACCAGTATGTCAAAGCCATGTACGCCCATGGTTATACCGAAGGCGCCAAACGAAATGTGCGCCGCGCGATCATTAGTTCACGCCGCGGCTTGGTGGCGGCAGCGGCACTGTTTCTGCTGTTGAATGTCTTGGTTCGATAGCTGTTGGCATGCCACGAGGCGAAAATCCCGCGATGCTGACGAAAACATTGATTAACGAGAGGATAAAAAATGAAATTTTCAGAACTTGCACGGCAACAGGTCGTGCCTTATTGGGAAGGGAGTCTGTCGCATCCGTTTCTGACTGAGTTACAGGATGGAACGCTTGATCCGACGATTTTCCGATTCTACCTGATTCAGGATGCGTATTATTTGAAACACTTTAGCCATTTGTACGAATTAATTGCGGAGCAGGCTCAAGAACCTGAGTTAAAAGCCTATGCTGAGCAATCTGCGGCTGGTTTGGCAGCAGGTGAATTGGCAGTGCGGCAGGATTTTTTTGAAACATTGGCAATTACTGATGAAGAAGTGGCCGCCACGGCGATTGCGCCAACAGCCTACCATTACGTTTCGCACATGTACCGCCAGTTGGTTGAAGGAACGCCGCATGTTGCGATTGCGGGGATGCTGCCGTGCCCGTGGCTTTATCAGGAAGTCGGACAATATTTGGCGCAGCGCCAGTCACCGGTGCCGATTTACCAACGCTGGATCGAAACCTATAGCGGCGATGAAAATGCTGACGACCAGCAGGCAGCAGTCGCATTGGTTGATCGGCTTTACGAGCACAGTACACCAACCGAACAGCAACAGATGATTGCCGCTTTTAAAATCAGCTCACAGATGGAATACAGTTTTTGGGAGATGGCCTATCGCTTGGAAGCATGGCCGAAAGGGAGGATCGCCGATGGGGCAAAACCGCGTTAAACGGCTGGCCATGTTAGCCATGATGATTGCATTGGATGTTGTGTTGTCGCCGTTATTTCGGATTGAAGGGATGGCACCGATGTCAAGCGTGGTCAACGTAGTCGCTGCCGTTGTGATGGGACCGCTATACGCCACGGTGATGGCCTTTGCCTGCGCCATTTTACGGATGACACTGCTGGGTATTCCGCCACTCGCCTTAACCGGGGCGGTTTTCGGGGCATTCTTAGCCGGCATCGGTTACCGCTTCGGTCGCCAAAATTGGTGGGCCGCTGCCGGTGAGATTTTGGGCACCGGATTGATCGGTTCGCTGCTGTCGTATCCGGTGATGGTTTGGTTCACCGGCAGCAGTCAGTCCCTTTACTGGTTTGTCTACACGCCGCGGTTCTTCGGCGGATCCATTTCCGGCTCGCTCATTGCATTATTTGTTTTATATGAGTTAGATCACAACGGCATCACGCGCCGATTGCAAAAGATATTTTGAGCGTGAGCTGGCGCGTTTAGAAGTCGGAGTATAAGTGGCCTTGGGCGTGATGGCCCGGGTTTGGCCATTGCGCCCAAGGTCCTTATACGCAGACTTCTGCGCCAGCGAACGCGTTATGGTTGAGCGTGAACCGGCGCGTTTAGAAGCCGGAGTGTAAGTGGCCTTGGGTGTGATGGCCCGGGTTTGGCCATTGCGATCAAAGTCCTTACACGCAGGCTTCTGCGCCGGCGAACGCGTTACTGTCAAAACAAAACAGGAGGAGCAGAATTCATGACACAATCAATTACCGAAGTTTTCGCAGATGCATTTAAAACCACTTTTCCCTTGAAGTCGTCGCCGCTGGTAGACTGCATCACCAATCCCGTGACGATCGAATCGATGGCCAACGCGCTGTTGTATATCGATGCTAAGCCGGTGATGGCTGATCTTCCGGAAGAGTTTCCGGAACTTTTCACCCAAATCGATGCGCTATTGCTGAATTTAGGCCACATTTCCCCTGAACGCAAAGATAGTCTGTTGGCGGCAGGACGTTATGCCGCAGAAACGCATAAGCCTTTTGTGGTGGATCTTGTCGGGGTGGCGGCAACGCAATTACGTTACGACATCGGCCAGCAGTTACTGCAAAATCACCCGAATGTGGTCAAAGGCAACATTTCCGAAGTGCGCCGGTTTGCTGGGTTGAAAAGTACCGGCCGTGGCGTCGATGGTAGTCAGCTGGATCAAAGTGCGACGGCGCTTGCCGAATTAACGAAGGCCTTGCAGGAACTGACCGAGCGATTCCCGAACACGACATTTTTGGCAACGGGAGAGACGGATTTAGTCGTCAGTGCGAAAGGTCAATGGCGCTTGGAAAATGGGGTGCCGCAACTGGATCGGTTTACCGGTACCGGCGATATTGTCGGTGCGTTGACGGCAGCCTTGCTGGGTATCGGCCTGTCGAACGATGAGGCGGTCGTTTTAACCGTGAGCTATTTCAACTGCTGCGCTGAGGTGGCCGCAGCCCAAAACACGGCAGGCGGCATTGCTTCGTTCCGGGAGAAGACGTTAGATCAATTGTCGTTGTTGGCTGATCAAGCAGATTGGGTGCAAATGGTGAAAGGAGAAGCTCTATGAAACCAGAAGACCTGAAACTTTATTTAGTGACACACCGCTATGACGAGTCGCAGGCAGCGTTTTTAGCCAAGATTACCGCGGCGTGTGAAAATGGCGTCACCATGGTACAGCTGCGGGAAAAACAGTTGAAAACCCGTGATTATTACGCGTTGGCCGAGAAAGTTAAGACGATCACTGACCACTATCACATTCCGCTGATGATTGATGATCGCGTGGACATTGCCTTGGCGGTTGATGCAGCAGGGGTACACATTGGCGATGACGAATTGCCGGTGGCAGTGACGCGCAAGCTGATCGGACCGGATAAAATTCTGGGGGTTTCGACCAAAACCCTGGCCACGGCCACGGCTGCTGCAGCGGCAGGCGCGGACTATCTCGGTGTCGGGGCGATTTTCCCAACGCCAACCAAGCCGGACTCGCCGGTACTTAGCATCGAGACCCTTAAGACCATCACAGAAACCGTGCCGATTCCGGTCGTGGCGATTGGCGGTATTAAAGAAAGCAACCTCGACACTTTCAAAAATACAGGCATTGCCGGCGTGGCGATTGTCAGTGAAATTATGCAGGCACCGGACACAGCCCAGAAAGTTCGCGCAATCAACGAGAAATTGAAAGAGGTGTTGTGACATGAGTAGCGTCAATCGCACCCCTCAAGTCGTGACCATTGCCGGGTCGGATTCCGGCGGCGGTGCCGGCATGCAGGCCGATCTGAAGACGTTTCAGGCTCGCCATGTTTTTGGGATGAACATTGTGGTGGCACTCACGGCGCAAAACACGTACGGCGTTCAGGCTAGCTTGCCGATTCCCACTTACTTTATTGATGCGCAGTTTCAGTCACTAGATGCGGATTTTGCTATTAAAGCCGCCAAAACCGGGATGTTGGCTGATAGTGAACACGTGGAGGCGGTGGTCCGCAATCTGCAGCAAGTCGACTTCGGACCACTAATCGTCGATCCCGTCATGGTCGCCAAGGGCGGGGCGACGCTGCTTGAACCGGAGGCCGTTGCAACGATCAAAAGCAAGTTACTGCCGCTGGCTGATGTGGTGACGCCTAACTTGCCGGAAGCTGAGATCATCGTGGGCCGTCCGATTAAAACAAATGCCGACACGATCGCAGCGGCGCAGACCATTCAGCAGCTCGGCGTCAAAAATGTCATCATCAAAGGTGGCCATCGCAGCGAAGATGACCAGGCAGCCGACTATATTTTACTTGAGGATGGCAGCAGTTTTTGGCTGAGCGCGCCACGAATTGCCACGGCCAATACCCACGGCACCGGCGACACGTTCTCGGCATGCATTGCCGCGGAATTAGCCAAGGGCCAGCCATTAAAAAGTGCCATCGTAACGGCTAAAGGCTTCCTTCAAGGCGCCATCAGCCAAGGTATTTTTGTCGGTCATGGCCACGGACCGACCAATCACTGGGCGAAGTTAAGCGATAAAGTGCGCATGAGTGAGACTAGGTAATTTTTAATATCAACGATGAACCGTCATCCAGAAAGCTAAGGGTGATGGTTCATCTTTTTATGGAGTCAAAATTTTTTGGTATAGGAAAAAAGTTTCACACACATGACTTAAAAATCACGAACTTTGGACGTTGCCTGTTATGTAACAGTTTGGTTTTGCTAACAAGACACTGGGTTAATTAAGATGATTAAACTAGCTATTTTGCATCGCTAACAACATAGGTACACTTTTAACTTTTAGGTGTAGCAGAAGAACACGTCAATAAAGTTAACCATGCTCACATTCTCCTATTTTGTTTCATGAAAATCGAATTCTTTTAATTGACAGCGCTTCCATAATCGCGTTAAGCTTGATTCGCAAAGTTAAGTAAAACGTTTTACCTAAAGATGCAGGCAGGGTCGTGGATGTTATGAAGAAAAAGGTCTCAATTACTGATGTCGCCAAAGAAACCGGATTGTCGGTGACAACTGTTTCGCAAATTTTGAATGGCAAAGGTGCGCGGTTCAGCGAAGCGTCACGAAAACGGGTGCTGGCAGCTAAGGAAGCATTAGGCTATGAACCGGATTTGTTTGCGCGGGGTTTAGTCGGCAAACGCGGCAACTCAATCGGCGTGGTAATCCCGGACATGATGAACCCCTTCTTCGCCAGCTTTGTGGTCAGTGTTGAAAAGGCGGCGATCCCACGTGGTTTGTTCCCGCAGATCTTTTCCATCAACGGCTTTCATGAAAATGTTGACTATTTTATTCGCCAGTTTCTTGGCGGGACGCAGCGGGGATTGATTTTGGCCGCACCAGAGGCTTCACAGGAAATTGTTCAAAAAGTGGGTCATCAACTTAGTCTGCCAATGGTGTTTACGGATCAGGCCACCACGTTGATGACTGGCGATAGCATTCGGATTGACGAGAAGCACGCTGGCTTTTTGGTCGCGGATCATTTACTGCAGCTGGGGCATCGGCGAATTGCGCTTGTGTTGCCACAACGGCTGACCATCAACTTGCAGGATCGCCTTGCCGGGTATCAGCAAGCCTTTGCGACCCATGGCGTTACTTTTGATCCAGCATTGGTTTTCCGTAACAGCTTCGATCCGGAAGGCGGACGGCAGGCAGTCGCACAAATTGTTAAGACAGATGCCACGGCGATTATCGCGATTAATGATGATGTTGCCAGCGGCGTTTACCGCGGCTTGTACGAGCAACACAAGCGAATTCCGGAAGATTACGCGGTTGTCGGATTCGATGATGTCACGCAAGCTCGGTTCATGACCCCGGGTTTAACCACCCTGGCGCAACCGGTTGACCAACTGGGCCAGCAAGCCGTTGAACTGCTGGTGGCGCAGATGAGTGGCGAGCACAATACGCGCAATGCGGTTGAGCTGCCGGTGAAGTTGGTTAAGCGTGGTTCGACGCGGCCAGTGTAACCGCACCAGCTTGCGTTCATAAACTTTTAGGAGGCGTTTATCTTGAAAAAAGGACCTGTCATTAACACAGAACTGTCACAGGTTATCGCGGACATGGGGCATTTTGACCTGCTCGGCATTGGCGATGCCGGTATGCCCGTGCCAGAAAATGTCTGGAAAATCGACCTCGCCGTTAGTAAAAATCTACCAAGTTTCATTGCTGTTTTGGAGAATGTCCTAACAGAATTACAGATTCAAAAAGTGTACCTAGCTGAAGAAATCAAAGAACAAAATCCAACCCAACTGGCACAAATTCAAGAACGTATTCAGGTTCCGATTGTTTTCATGCCACATGAGCAGATGAAAAAAGATCTCAGTAAGACAAAAGCTTTCGTTCGCACAGGGGAAATGACGCCTTATTCGAATATCTTGTTAGAAAGTGGCGTCATTTTTTAAAGAGCGTGAACTGGCGCGGTTAGGAACGCGGCCTTGGGCGTGATGGTCGGGCTTTGGCCATTACGACCGAGGACCTTACACGCAGACTCCTGCGCCAGTGAACGCATTTTCAAAAGTTTGAAGTTTTTTCATATCACCACACATTCAGCACTTGGGGGAAAGCGCAATGAAGATCGAAATGAAGAAGATCACCAAGAGCTTTGGTGCCAATCAGGTTTTGAAAGGGGTGAATTTTACTGTCGAGTCCGGTGAGGTCCATGCGCTGATGGGCGAAAACGGTGCCGGAAAGTCGACGTTAATGAACATTTTGACGGGACTTTATCCGGCGAACAGCGGCGAAATTCTCGTGGATGGGCAACCCACAACCTACTCCGGACCGATGGAAGCCGAACAGCATGGCATCAGCTTTATTCATCAGGAAATGAACAATTTTCTGGAGATGTCAGTGGTCGACAACATGTTTTTAAACAAAGAGCTGCGCAACAAGTTTGGCTTGATGGATAGCAAAGCGATGCATGATCAGGCGGTTCATTATCTAAGTCAACTTGGTGCTAAATTCGATGTCGATCAGCCGATTGGCAACTTAAGTGTTGGGCGCCAGCAAATGGTAGAAATAGCCAAATCGCTTATGACCGATGCCAAGATTATCATCATGGATGAGCCGACAGCCGCATTGACCGAAGCAGAAATAGACCAACTCTTCAGTGTCGTGCGGCGACTCAAAGCTGATGGGGTGGGATTCATTTACATTTCCCACCGCATGGAAGAAATTTTCGAGATTGCCGATAAGGTGACGGTCATGCGAGACGGGCTGTCCATCACAGAATATGCGACCAAGGAAGTGACCATGAAGCAGCTGGTAAAAGACATGGTGGGCCGCGAGATTGACGACTTTTATCCAGATCGTACGCCCAACTTTGGCCCAGTGGCAATGGAAGTCAAACACCTGACAGAAAAAGGCGTATTCAGTGATGTGAGTTTCAGTGTGCGGCAAGGCGAGATTCTTGGGTTCTCTGGTTTGATGGGCGCGGGGCGAACCGAGATTATGCGCGCAATTTTCGGGATCGATAAGTATCAATCCGGGGAGATTCTGTTGGATGGGCAACCGGTCAAAATTCGCGATCCGCAAGATGCCATTCGCCACAATCTCGGCTTCTTGACGGAGAATCGAAAGGATGAAGGACTCATTCTGGACGATTCACTACACGACAATATTGTGTTGCCTTCGATTGACGGCTTCGTTAAGCATGGCTTGGTGGATGAAAAAGCCACCGATGATTTTGTTCGGATGTTAATGAAAAGGCTTACAGTCAAAGCAATGGGTCCTGAAGTCACTGCCGGCAGTCTGAGTGGCGGGAATCAGCAAAAAGTGGTTTTGGCAAAATGGATCGGTTCCGGATCCAAAGTCCTGATCCTCGATGAACCGACTCGCGGCGTGGATGTCGGAGCCAAACGTGAAATTTACGACTTGATGAATGAGCTGACTGATCGGCATGTCGCCATCGTCATGATCTCCAGCGATTTACCGGAGATTTTGGGGATGAGTGATCGGATTGCAGTGGTCTATGAGGGACGCATCACCGGTATTTTGGATGGCGAAACGGCAACGCAAGAGTCGATTATGACTCTGGCAACAGGAGGAGTGGAAGAACATGCAGGCGCAATCTAAAACCAAAGCTGCTGGCAAATTAGACGTTAAAAAGATTTTTAGTCGCTTAGGGCCGCTGCTGGCATTAGTCGTGCTAGTGATTCTTGTTACCATCATGAGCCCGACCTTTGTGTCACCGGCAAACCTTTTGAATTTACTGCGGCAGGTGTCGATTAATGCTGTCATTGCCTTTGGGATGACCTTCGTGATTCTGACTGGCGGCATTGACTTGTCGGTTGGCTCGATCCTGGCATTGTCAGGTGCCGTTACGGCATCCATGTTGACCAGTGGCTTTGCTGCACCGTTAGCACTGGCAGTCGGATTGATCCTTGGCGCAATTTTCGGCTTATTCAATGGTGTTCTCATCGCATACGGTAAAGCCGCACCGTTTATTGCCACCTTGGCAACCATGACGATTTTCCGCGGTGCCACGTATGTCTTTACAAATGGGAACCCGATCACCGGCGCCAAAATGAACAATAGCTTTCTGTTTCAGTTCATGGGTCGCGGGTACTTGTTCGGTATTCCGTTCCCGATCATTATCATGATTGTGGTCTATGGCATTTTGTTCGTACTGTTGCACAAAACCGCTTTTGGCCGAAAAACCTATGCACTGGGCGGTAACGAAACAGCCGCGCGGATTGCCGGCGTGCGGACAAAAGTGGTCACCATGCTTATCTATACGATTTCTGGCTTAATGGCTGCAATCGCCGGGATCATTCTCACATCGCGGCTGAGCTCGGCACAACCCGATGCTGGCACGACTTATGAAATGGATGCTATTGCGGCGGTCGTACTTGGCGGCACCTCGCTAGCCGGAGGGAAAGGTCGGATTTTTGGCACGCTGATTGGTGCGTTGATCATCGGTACGTTGAATAATGGGATGAACCTGCTGGGTATCTCTAGTTTTTATCAGCAGATTGTCAAAGGGATCGTGATCCTGATTGCGGTACTGCTGGATCGGCGTTCTTCTAACAATGGGTAACAAATGTGGATACAAAGTCCTTGGGGAAAAGCCAAATTTAGGAGGAAAAAAGAAAATGAAACACTCGTTCAAGCGCTTTTTAATGGTAGCAGTTGTGGCTGCCGCAGCTATTTTCACATTAACGGCATGCGGCAACACCGGTCTTGGCTCCAGTTCTGATAGTGGCAGCAAGGTAACCAAAAAGGCACCGAAGGATTTGAAAGTCGGTGTGTCTCTGTCAACGCTGTCTAATCCATTCTTTGTTTCTGTCCAAAATGGCATTCAGGATCTGGCTAAAAAGAATAAAACCAATGTGCAGATTTCTGATGCTCAAAACGATACCGCCAAGCAGAATAACAACGTTGAAGACATGATCCAAAAGAAAGTTGATGTTCTGATTATTAATCCGGTCGACTCAAGTGCGATTACGCCAGCTGTTAAAGATGCCAACGATGCTGGTATTCCGGTGATCACCGTTGACCGGTCCAGTGATGGCGGTAAGGTTTTAACACTGGTCGCTTCTAACTCAGTCAAAGGCGGGCAGATGGCAGCGAAGTATTTGATTGACAAGCTAGGCAAAAACGCCAAGATTGCTGAATTACAAGGGATTCCGGGAGCCTCAGCAACCCGTGAACGTGGTAAAGGGTTTGATGCTGCGGCAAAAGGTCAGCTTGATATTGTTTCCAAGCAAACAGCCGGTTTTGATCGTGCCAAGGGTCTGACCGTAACAGAAAATATTTTGCAAGGTAATGGTGATATCGTCGGTATTTTCTCGCAAAATGATGAAATGGCATTAGGGGCTGTGCAGGCAGTCAAGGCCGCTGGCAAGAAGATCACGATTGTCGGCTTTGATGGCGAAGCGGATGGCATTAAGGCGGTTAAAGCCGGTGACATGGCGGCAACAGTTGCCCAGAAACCGGAAGAAATGGGTCGGTTGGCGTTACAAGCCGCTTATGACCACTTCAATGGCAAGACAGTGAAGAAGAACATCGAATCACCGCTCTCACTTGTCACGACAGAAGATGCGAATAAGTAAGCGTCATGTTACGCTTGAAGCTATCGTGAGCTAGCAGTCGAAAAAAGGGCCGGTGCACGGTCCTTTTTACTTATTGGATATTGGAGGAAGAAAAACGATGCCTAATCATGTTGTTGTTATCGGCAGTATCAATGTCGATTCTATTTTGCACATTCAGCGGCTGCCCAAGCCTGGCGAAACCATGGAGATGGACGCCTTTTCGCAGGCAGCCGGCGGTAAAGGGGCTAACCAGGCAGTGGCGGCGGCGCGATCTGGCGCCAAAACCAGCTTCATCGGTCGGGTCGGCGACGATGCCAATGCGGCCTTTATGCGTGGTGAATTGGTTAAAAATAAAATCGACACGCAATACGTAACCACAACTAGCGGCGAGCAAACCGGACAAGCGTATATTTTGCTGCAGTCGTCCGGACAGAATTCCATTATCATTCAGCATGGGGCTAATTTCGATCTGACGCCAACCGATGTGCAACAAGCGGCAGCCTTGATTCAAACCGCTGATTTTGTAGTAGCCGAGTTGGAGACTCCGGTGGATGCAACTGCAGAAGCTTTCAAGATCGCCAAAGCGGCCGGAATGGTGACCATTTTAAATCCGGCACCAGCGCAAAAAGACTTACCGCTAACACTGCTGAAAAATGTGGATCTCATCACACCGAATGAAACCGAAAGTGAATTGATCACGGGTATCCCGGTCACAGATGAAGCCAGCATGCGGGCCTCGGCGGCGTATTATCACGAACTGGGTATTCGCGGCGTGATCATCACGTTGGGCTCGAAGGGTGCGTTCATTTCACTGGATGGTCAAGCAACCATTGTCCCAGCCTTTAAGGTGAAGGCCGTTGACACCACCGCAGCCGGCGACACGTTTATCGGCGCCTTGGCTAGCGTATTGCAGCCAGATCTCAAAAATATTGTCGAAGCCGCCACCTATGCCAGTATGGCCAGTTCGTTTACAGTTCAAAAGTTGGGGGCGTTCCCGTCGATTCCGCTGGGGGTTGATGTTAAGGCGGCATTGAACGACGTTTACAGTTCAAAAGTTGGGGGCGTTCCCGTCGATTCCGCTGGGGGTTGATGTTAAGGCGGCATTGAACGAGCATAAATAATTTATTAAGGGCAAATCATGGAACGAAAAAAACCGCGTCGATCTCTCATCACTAGTGGAGAAATCGGCGCGATTTTTAAATGTGCGAGACAGACGTTCAATTAATACAGACTGGCAACATATGGCTTCATGGCAGTCACAACTTCGCCGCTGCCAGTACCTTCGATCAGCGCGACGGTCAGATAGCTGTTCTTATCAGCGTCCATGGCAACTAGGAAGCCATTTTCTTTGCCTTCGGTGTCTTGCTTTTGCTTGAGTTCGGCGGTGCCGGTTTTGGCGGCGATAGTGTGGCCGTCGATAGCAAGATCATGCGCCGTGCCGGTTGGATCGGAAACGACATGGGTTAAGGCCGTTTTGACGGTGTTAGCCGCGGTGGCCTGCAAGACGCTGGTGCGTTTGCCTTTCGTGTCTTGGATTAGCGTCGGCTGCTGCATGGTGCCGCCGTTTGCGATGGCACTGTACATGGCTGCCTGTTCGATCGGCGACAAGAGCAGTTGCCCTTGACCGTAAGCTGTATCGGCTAAAAGCGTTTCGGACGAGAGCTTGCCGGAGTTGGAGATCTGGGCTTTTTTCATGGTTAGGGGTAAGTCGGCTTGCGTCTTGAAAAGTGGCGCGAGGCCTTTGAGGTAAGCTGAAGCGCCCATTTTCAGAGCGACTTGGGCGAACCAGATGTTGTCGGAGTTGACCAAGGCCTGTGTCATGTTCTCAGGCGAAGCATCGACGGTCCGCGTCACCTTGTAGTCACCCCAAGAGCCGTCCTTTTGCCACTTGAGCCCAGAAATTGACTTGGTTGTATCTGGCGTAATCGTCTTGTTTTGTAAGGCAATGGCCGCTGTCAGCATCTTGAACGTTGATCCGGGAGCGTAACGCTGGGCGAAGCGGCTAAGGAACGGCAAGGATTGATTGTTGGCATACTTATCGTAATCGGTCTGACTGATCCCGTTGACGAATGCGTTCGGGTCATAACTAGGCGCACTGGCCAGCGTCAGCAGTTCGCCATTTTTCGGGTTCATGGTCACCACATTGCCGGATTTGCCAGCAAGTTGGGCGTAAGCAGTTTTCTGCTGGTTGGCATCGATGGTCAGCTTCAGATTCTTGCCGTTCACGGCTTTTTTACTTAAAAGTGGGTGAACGTTGCTGCCGTTTTGAATCGAAATGGTGCCGCCATCGGTTCCGCGCAGTTGCTTGTCGTAAAGCTGTTCCAAACCGGTTTTGCCGATTTTACTGTTGGCAGTCAGAGTCGGATCTTTGCGAATATCTTCCGCGGTTGCGGTGCCGACATAGCCGATCAGTTGCGCGGCGGCTTCGCCTAATGGATAAGTGCGGGAACCGATTATCTGGTAGGCGGCACCGGTTAATGTCGGTGAGTCGGTGACGATTTTGACCGGGACAAACGTGTCATCGGTGACCCAGGACTGCTTAAGTAACGTTTCGAGGCTGGTAACCTTCACGTTCCACGCCGCGGCAATTTTCTCGAGATTGGCCGTGCGCTCGTCGCCGCTGCCTAGCTTGCCCGGAACAAGTCCAGCCTGCGTCACATCGCCGTTCTTAGCGAGCGGTTGATCGTTGCGGTCAAGAATCTGGCCGCGCGTGGCGGCAGTGACATCAAGTTGCACCGTGTCCTTGCCGTCCATTGAAGGAAAAAGCAGTCTTGGCGCCCAGCGGATCAGCCATTTGTTGCCGGTTTTGACAATCGATGCATCATAATGCTGGGTGTTCAGTTTGCCAACCTTGGTATTCATGGTGGCATCAAATGTCATTTCGTAAAGCTTATTGTTCTGCTTCTTGGTTGTTACCTTACTGATTTTAATGTTGCTGGCACCAACCCGATCAAAAACGGCCTGATTTCGGGCAACCAGTGTTTTAGGCGTATAATCCCAGCCCGGCCCGGAAAGGTGCTTGGTATCCACTTGCTTGACGGCCTTGGTATATTGACGCTTGGCAAATGCTTGCGTATACGCTTGGGCCGTGGCCTGAACCGCATCAGCTTCGGACTTGGCTTGATACCAGTGATAAAAGCCAAAGCCGCCGCCGATAATGATCACAGCGGCAATGACACTGCCAATCACGGTGAGGGTCGTTTTTTTCATTTTCAGTTCTCCATTCTGAGCGTTCACCGACTCCTGCGCCGGCGAACGCGTTGTGCATGTCCTAAAATCCCAACAAGGTCATTCTACGCTTCGAACTGCGCAGAGGAAACTTGGGGGAACTAAAAAATGCCTTGGAGAAAACGAATGTTATCTCTAAGACTTGTCTATTGACGGGCATTGACGGTAAAAGAAATTCTCACAATTAATGATGATCGGCATATAAATCTTTTCGGAAATCTTCCAATGAATTGAACGCTTTTATTCGCGCGGCTTGAATCCATGAGATCATCAGCTGCTCAATTTTTATAAAACAATCTTCAAAATAAAGTATTGACGAACTTATAAACTTAGGGTAGACTAACTTTGGTACGTAATCATTACGATTAAGGAGGGATCGCCATATTAAAAGTCAACCATATCACCGTCAGTTATCAGCGGAATCTTAATGTCGTCGAAGATGTTAGTTTTGAGGTGAAGGAAGGTGAAATCGTTGGCATTATTGGGCCGAACGGTGCGGGTAAGTCCACATTAATCAAAGCCATGATGGATCTTATTCCGCACCAAGGCAATGCGGCGATGGACGGGCAGCCGTTAGCAAAACAGGCTCAGAAGATCGCGTACGTTCAGCAAAAAAGCAACATTGATCTAACGTTTCCTATCACTGTGCGCGAATGTGTGGCACTGGGTCTGCAGGCCCACGCCAATATGTTCGGCTACACTGGGAAAAATGAAGGCAAAGCGATTGCACAAGCACTTGAGATGGTGGACATGACGGATTTTGCCAAGCGCCAAATCGGTCGACTGTCGGGCGGCCAATTGCAGCGCGTTTTGATTGCCAGGTGTCTGGTTCAGGAAGCCGACCTGATCATTTTGGATGAACCGTTTGCCGGCATTGATAACCGTAGCGAGTCGGCCATCATGATCGTTCTGCGTAAGTTGCGGGCGGAGGGGAAGACCATTTTAATGGTGCATCACGATTTAAAAACCGTTCGCTCATACTTTGACAGTGTCGTGATGATGAATGTCAACATGATCGGGGCAGGTCCGGTTGCGACAACCTTTACGGACACGAATCTTGAGCAGGCGTATGGATTACCCATGCATGTCAATCAGGGAGGGCAGTCATGACACTTACTTTTTGGCACGATCTAGCTGAGTTTCATTTTTTGCAAAATGCCCTGCTGACATCCATCACGGTTGGCATTGTTGCCGGGGTGATCGGCAGTTTTGTGATTTTACGTGGGATGTCCTTAATGGGCGATGCCATTTCCCATGCAGTTCTTCCCGGCGTAGCAGTTTCTTTTATGGTCGGCATGCCGACAGTGGTTGGCGCCGCAACTTTTGGCATTGCGGCCGCGATATTGATTACCTTGATTCGCCAACACAGCCTGATCAAAAGCGACACCGCCATTGGCATTATTTTCAGCTCGTTTTTAGCACTCGGGGTTATTCTGATCGCACTGGTTCACACAACCACCAATCTTTTTCACATTTTATTTGGAAACGTTTTGGCCGTTCAAGACAAAGACATGTATTTGACCATTGGGATTGCGGCCGTCGTCATCGCCTTAGTTGTACTATTCTTTCGCCGCCTTCGACTCACATCCTTTGACCCGGTGATGGCGCAGGCGATGGGAATTCACACCAATGCCTATCATTACCTGTTGATGGTGATGCTAACGCTGGTTGCGGTTGTGTCGATGCAAAGCGTTGGGACGATTTTGATTGTGGCTTTATTGATCACCCCGGCAGCAACGATTTATCTTTTTGCCAATCGGTTACGCACCATGGTTATTGCTTCCGGCGCACTGGGCGGCCTGATTTCTTTCGTCGGGTTGGTGATTGGCTACTCGTTTAACATTGCAGTCGGTTCCTGCATCGTGCTTCTCGGTACATGTGTTTTCATTGTATGTTTTCCATTTTCCAAAAAGCAGAACTTAATCAAACTACCTATTGGAGGAAGATCATGAAAAATAAGAACCGTAAAGGAGTCCTCGTACAAGCAGCGATCGTTGTGACGGCACTTATCGGGCTGACGGCTTGCGGCTCCAAAAGTAAAAGTTCGGACAAAACGGCTCCGGCAGGGTCAAAAATATCGATCGTTGCCACGGATACGATTATTGGCGACATTGCGAAAAACGTGGCTAAGGATAAGGCCAAGATTCATGTGATCGTTCCGGTGGGCCAGGATCCCCATGAGTATGATCCGTTGCCTGCGGATGTGTCGGCGACCGGGAAGGCAGATGCGATTTTTTACAACGGAATCAATCTCGAAAATGCGCCTGGCGCTTGGTTTACCAAAATGATGAACAACGAAGGCAGTAAAGCAAAGGCTAAGGCAGTGGCGGTCAGTGATGGTGTGGACGTCATCCACTTGCAAGGCAAAGGCGAGTCTTCGAAACAGGATCCGCATGCCTGGCTGAGTCTTGCTAATGGGATGATTTATACCCGCAACATTGCGAAGAAACTTGAGAAAGTCGATCCGAAAAACGCGGCTTTTTATAAGCGTAATGCGGCTACCTATGAAGCCAAACTGAACAAGCTACACCAATCGGCTAAAAACAAGTTTGACAAAATTCCGGCTGAAAAGAAGCTGATTGTCACCAGCGAAGGCTGTTTCAAGTATTTCAGCAAGGCCTACCAGATTCCATCTGCGTATATCTGGGAAATCAACACTGAAGAAGAAGGCACGCCGGAACAGATTTCGACGCTGGTTCGCAAGCTCAAGCAGACCAAAACGCCGTCGCTGTTCGTTGAAAGTAGTGTCAATCCAAAGCCAATGAAAACTGTCTCGAAGGATACCGGGATTCCGATTTACGCCACGCTTTTCACCGATTCCATTGCGGCACCGGGCAAAACCGGCGACAGTTACTATGGGATGATGAAGTGGAATTTGGAAAAGATTGCGGCTGGACTGGAAAAATAAGTTTAAGAAAGCTCAATGAGACAACGTTCTCGTTGGGCTTTCTTGCATTAAGAACCGGAATTTTTATGGTGGTGGCGCAAAAAAATATGGTTATATTTTTAAATTTGCTTGCGAAAGCAAATAAATATCTCTATAATAACAACAGGAGGTGAGGCCGTGATTAAACAGTGGCTGATTCTCATCACCCTTGGCTTGTTCTTCTTTATGGTCATCATTGACGGAACGATTGTTGTCGTTGCCGTGCCGACCATCGCCAAAGATTTGGCGGTAAGTCCGAGCCGAGTGAACTTATTGTTGACGGTTTATCTCACAACGATCAGTGTTTGTCTGTTGTTCTTCGGGCAACTGGCTGATCAATATGGAAGATCGCGCCTGTTCATTTGGGGCACGTATCTCTTCCTGATTGGTTCCGGGTTAGCCGGATTTGGTAGTCATTTTCAACTGGTTTTGGCAGCCCGGGTTGTGCAGGCGGTCGGGGCCAGTATGACGATGGCGACGAGTTATGCGATTGTTGCCGATGTTTTCCCGCCTGCACTTTTGGGGCGTGCGTTAGGGATCGAGTCGATTTTTATTTCAGCCGGGGCACTGGCTGGCCCGGGTCTCGGCGGCTTAATCTTAAGTCGGTTGCCCTGGGGCTACATTTTCTGGGTGAACTTACCCATCGGTTTGCTTTGTTTGTTAATTGAATGGGCCGTTTTCCCGAGAGTGACGGCAGCTTCAGGGAAAAAGAAGGCTGATCACCGGGGATTTTTGCAACTCATTGTCATTGGCGGATTGTTGTTGCTGCTTCAAATAAACCATGTTCCGCTACTGACAATTGGGTTGCTGGTGCTGATCGGCGGTGGTACCTACCTGTTTTGGCGGCATGAGCGGCAAGCGCCAGAAGCAATGCTGGATACGCGGCTGTTCAGGAACCAACGCTTTTCGCGGAATCTGGCGGCTTCGTTTTTGAATTATGTTGCGGCGTATTTTTTCACCTTACTTGCGCCGATTTATCTGCAACTAATTCTGCGCGTGCCGGTTGCCGTGTCTGGGTATCTGTTGATGCTCACACCGTTGACCGCATTGGTGGCCAATCCGCTTGCTGGATTCCTCACTGATCGCTGCGATCGGCGCCGGCTCATGGTGGTCGGCTTGCTGCTGCTCGTCGTAACGAACGCCGCCTTTGCTCTGGTGCCCAACGAAAAAGTGCTCTGGCCGTTTGTCATCGTGTCCGTTGTCTTTGCATTAGGGACGGCTCTGTTCACGAATCCGAACAGCGTTGTGCTGATCCAAAGCGTCGATGCAAGCATGCGGGGACAGGTCGGTGCCGCCACCTCGCTAGCCCGCCAGCTGGGGATGAGCATCGGCAGTGCAGTTGCCGGATTGGTCTTTTACCAAACACTCGGTCTGATCCGGCCCAACGTTACCGCAGCTAACGCGGGAGCACCCGCGTTACTCACGGCGCAATGCGTCAGTTTCTTGCTTGCAGCTGGGCTATTTTTAATTGCAGCCATGATTTTAGGAAAGAAGGTTAAAGATGCCAAAAGAACCGGATGAATTAATCGCACGGGTCAACATTTTATCCCGCACCATCCAGCATGATCTGGATGCAGCGCTGGCTCCCACCACGCTCAATGCCAGCAACTACTATTTTATTTTGAAACTGGGCACTGTGGACGAAATGAGTCAGGAGACCCTTTTCAAAATGATTCACCTCAATCCCAGCAACGTCACGCGTAGACTGGCGCAACTGATCGCGTTGGGATTTGTGGTCAAACGCCGCTCCGATGAGGACAAGCGCGCATGGGTCATCAGCCTGACGCCAAAAGGTCGCCGGCTGGTACCCATGGTTAGACGTATTGTGACTGACTATGAAGCAACGCTGACAACGGGATTGAGTGCTGCCGAAAAGGTCGCCTTTAAACAGATGCTTGATGTGCTGAACAAAACGGAAAAGGGGTCGGAACTTTGAAAAATGAATTCATGAACTTACTGCCTATTCCCCAAGACTTTTATGTGGTTGAAACCGATGTCCGCAAACGCAATAGGGCGAGTGTCACGGTCGAACGGTATCAAAACACCGATGACATCACGCCCAACAACAAACATCTGACCGTGGTCACCGATCAAAAAGGCCACTTGATCAGCTTCAACTCAAGTGCCTTCAAAAACGGTGGACACTTGCCAGATGCTGACAAAGCTCTGCAGCAAGCGATCACTTTGTTCAATCAACTTGATCCCGACTACGCGGCCGGCTTGAGCTACATGCGTACCGAGCGGCAGGAGCGGCATTATGAAGACAACGGCGTGCATGTTTCGGCACCGGTTTACTGGATCAAATTTGCCCACCGGAACGGATCCTACAACTGGGTCACCATCGGGCCAGACAACCAAGTGATCGAAGTCGAACGCGAATCGTTGTGGGATTATTTTCGCAATCGGCGCGCGACGGAGATGTGGAACAACGACAACTGGGTCTTGGCTAGAGAAGGCAAGGCGCCACAGTTGTCAGCACCGGACGCGTTGGCGTAAAGAGGTGAAGCCATATGGCAAAGCCGGATTTTGACACACTGATCAGGCGGCTGGGCGATTTGCAAGAAGAGGCCCGCCGTCTGGAAGAAGAGGACTATATCAGTGCGCGGTACAAAGGGTATAGTTCGGAGGGCCTCACTTTGGAAGAGGTGATGGCGCGGTTGAAAAAAGTCGAACGCGAGATTGCCAAGTTGGAAGAGCGGTTGACGCGTTTGGATGATGAGGTGTAGCGCTTTGTGATCATGGCTTAAGATGATCGGCGTTAGCTTGATACTTTATGCGGGTTTTAGTTGAAAAAAACGAGGCATAACGATATTCTTTTTGTAGAGTAGAGTACTGAATGTCATTCGAAGGTCACCGCGGCTTAGTCACCCGCATATTGATAGATCGTTCGAATGCTTAGACGCCTTACAGCGTATTTGTAAGCATACTTGGCTACCGCTAATAACATTATTAATGCAGTGTAAGAATTTGGCCCAGCTCAAAAAGAACTGGGCCTTTTTGCGTAAAGTGAATTTCGGTGAGTTACGTGACATTGTGAAAGAATTTCAGCTACTGGCAAAACGTTGTTATATAGAGGCATTTCGAAACTTCATAACACATCAATTGCTTAAAACCTGATAGAGCTAACAAAAGACGGCATGAAAACGGATTCAATTAATGAAGACATGCCTCTAAAATAATGGTTGTAGAAGTTCAGAAGCGGAAAGAGGTGAATCAATGAACAAAAGGGAAGCACGCATCCTCTCAGAAATCATCCGTCATCCCAAGATAGACTCCATTAAGTTACAACAAATGATGGGCTTAACGGGACGACAACTTTCATATTCTATAGGTCACATCAACGACGCTTTGAATGAACAAGGCTTGCCTGCCGTTAAGAAGTTAGGAGATGGTTCTTTACAAGTAAAGGATGAAGTATTTAGATTCTTGGCCAAGTCAGATGATGCTTTTAAATTCGATAATTACCATGAAGAAGAGGAGCGAATGTACCTCACCTTACTATATTTGTTAACAACTTCAGACAATGTTTCCTTGAATCACGTTGTTGATTATCTGGGCATCAGCAAGACAACTGCTGAGAAGGATATTAGGCGAACAAGATCGTTTTTGAAGCAGAGACACGAGATGCTTCTGAAATATACCCGAACTAACGGTTACTTCATTCAGGGCTCAGAGGTAGCTCAACGATTAGTGCTAAATGATACCGTTTTGAACTTACAACAATACTCAGATAGCCAGGATGTGATTTCGAAAACATCTCGTGTAGGGATTGAAGAGGTTGTGCACTATGCACGAGAAGTGGAGAAGCATCTTGATGTTACCTATTCTGATGATGCTTTCGTTACACTGGTAAATACACTTGCCGTTAATATTACAAGGAACTTATCAGGGAGAGTTAAAGATTCAAAATACTTTGATGATGAGTTAACGGATACCACTGAATTGGCTTCAATAACCTCCGCCACTAATCCTGATTGGGTTCGTTCTAAAGCAGACTTAGAATGGCTGACGCTGATATTCTTGTCTTCCAATACCTTGAGAGGTGCGTTTCAGGACGAACAAAGTCCGATCTTATCAGCCGTTGAGAAAATGGTAAATCAATTTGAACAGGATACTTTGGTAAAGATCCCTAATCGAAAAGCTTTTGATAAACAGCTACTGGCTCACTTAAGACCAGCCTACTTCCGAGTCAAGTACGGCATGCACTTGGCAAATATCGGAGTTGATAAGGTGTTTCGAGAAGACTCTTGGCACAAAATGCTCTTTGAGACTGTTAAGAATGATTTGAAACCATTGGAGAAGCTTGTAGGGAAAAGCTTTCCAACAGAAGAAGTTAAGTTGATTACCTTTTATTTTGGAGGTGTTCTCGAAAGCCGGAAGCAGCCAGATAATAATCAGCACCGCGCTGCAGTCGTTTGTACAAATGGAATTATATCAGCGCGTTTAATGTTTGAACATTTAGTTCGTTTGTTTCCGGAAATCACTTTTCTGTCCGCAACGTCCGTTCATGACTTTGAAGCCTTTGATAGGGATTATGATCTTGTGTTTTCAACGGTTCCTCTTAACACACACGCAAGACAATACATTATTCACCCTTTGATGACAACGGAAGAGTCAATAAATCTTAGGTTTCGAGTTTTAAACGATTTAGGAATCAGCACGCAACAAGGATCAGTTGATCAAGTTCTACAGATTGTTAAGAAGCATGCCACAGTACGTGATGCTAAGGGATTGAAAAATGACATCTTAGCGTGGCTAGTGAAGTCAAATATTTCCCAAGATGAGGAGACTAAGGAGTCGCAACTGCCGTCGCTCAAGCACTACCTTAAACCGGAGTTGGTCCAAGTAGTTGATGCCAGTATGGACTGGGAGAAAGCACTCCGTTTCTCAGTTGCGCCATTGCTTGATAGAGGTATAGTTACGCAGCACTTTGAAGACGTCTTAGTCAAACAAACCAAAGATCCAAGGTCGTTTGCTTTTTTAGGCACCCGCATGGCAATTCCACATACGTTGCCAGAGAATGGTGCACTAAGCGAGGCGTTTGGTTTCAGCATTTTTAAAACGCCTGTATTATTCCCGGGAAAAGAAGCCATATCAATTATCGTCCCAATCTCGTTGCGCGATACAACTAGACATTTGCGGGCAATCCAACAGCTTAGTCGTATTGCAGAAGATACAGAGCTGATTGATAAATTAATTAACACTAACAGCTCAGAAGTTGCATATCATTTGATCTTGGAAAACATACAGGATCAAAAGAAACAAGGAGGGTTAAAACTTGAATATTGACAATTATCCAAAGGTTACAACAATCATGCGCGGATACACCTATGAAGAAGCTATGGCTGTTATAAAAGTGTTGTCTTCATTTAATCACCAAGTCGGGGTCGAAGTGACAACTAACAATCCAGATTATTTGAAGATCATTCATGATGGTAATGAAAAGTATGGGGACGAGGTTGATATTGGTGTAGGTACGGTCTTAAATGCCGGACAGGCCTCGTCTGCCATTGCATCCGGCGCTAAGTTCATGCTAGGGCCAGCAGTATTCACACCTGATATTTTCAAAATTGCACGTGATGCCAAAGTTGTTACAGTTCCTGCTGCTATGACACCATCTGAGGTTGTTAAGATGCTTGACTTAGGCGCTAACATTGTCAAACTATTTCCCGCATCAACACTCGGCCCCAGTTTCTTTAAAGCCATCCAGGGTCCCTTGGGTAAACAAAGATTGATGGCCGTTGGAGGTATCAATGTAAAGAACGCAAGAGAGTTTTTTGAAAATGGTGCAAGTTATCTCGGCGTTGGTAGCAGCATGTTTAATCATAAAGACGTGGAGAACAACAACGTTGAAGGCCTAAAAAAGTCTGTCAAAGCTTTTCTTGAGACAGTGCCTGAGTAGGAGGTGCAATATGCAGGTGGAGGAACTTGTAAGTGATGCGGATATCTTCATTGATCAAGAATTCCAGGATGAACAAGAGTATTTCGAGATGGTGGCTACGCACTTATTGGAGGAAAGAAAAGTAAAAACAAGTTTCTTAGAAAATATTCTCCAACGAGAAAAAGACTATCCAACCGGATTAAATACGGGGGAAATTAAAGTCGCTATTCCGCACACGGATTACACAAACGCAAATACCACTCAGCTTGTTGTAACCACGTTTAAAAGCCCAGTTGGTTTTCATCAAATGGATGATCCTGATTATGTTATTCCAGTAAATCTAGCAATTATGATTTTGTTCGATAATCCAGAGAAACAGCCTCAAATGTTGAAGTACATCATGGAGATCGTTCAAAGTCAGACTAATTTACGCGAAATTATCAACACAAAAAATGTTAAGTCTATGAAACAACTTTTCGAAGAATTTGGAGGTTAAGATTATGGCCACTCAAAAAACAGTAATTGTTTGCTGTGCTTCATCGATGATTACTTCAACGATGGCAGCAGGGAAAGTTCGTGAAATTGCATCAGAAAACGGTCTGCCAGAACCGAATATCATTCAGTGCAAATTTTCTGAAGTTGAAGGCGAATTAAACACGAACAATGTTGATTTTATTGTTCCAACGGGCCACCTTGATGAGACTGTTACTCATGGTGTTAAGACTATCAGTGGCACCCCCTTTGTTACTGGTGTTAATGAAGATAAAGCTTCAAATGAGATTTTAGCTGCTTTGGAGGCTTAATGCCTGTAGCAAGATAAAAGGAGAGGTGGGATTTCTAATGCAGGGTGTTGTTGATCTTTTAAACTGGATTAGTAAATTAGGCCCTATGGTTATGATGCCGATCATTATCTTTATTCTTGGCCTAATCTTTAGAGTCAAGTTGAATATCCTAATTAAATCTGCTTTAACGATTGGCGTAGGCTTTGCTGGGGTTACCATTGTTATCAACTGGTTTGTTGCGCAAGTGGGTCCGTCAGTTCATCGAATGGTTAATAACTGGGGGATTCAAACCTCAATCATGGATGTGGGCTGGCCGGCCCGTGCAGCAGCAACATGGGCTTTTCCACTTGCCGCCGTTGTTGTATTTCTGGTTCTGGGCGTCAACGCTTTAATGCTGCTCACGAAAATGACAAATACTGTCATGGTTGATTTCTGGAGCTATAACCATTATATCTTTACGGGCGCCATTGTATGGTACGTGACGAAGAGTGCAACTATTTCTTTAATTGCGTCAGCTCTTGATGCAGCAATCAGTTTTAAACTCGCTGATTGGACAGCACCACTAGCACAAAAGTATTTTGGGATTGAAGATGTAACTTTTCCCACCGCTAATTCAGTCGCATGGGCACCCGTAGCGTGGGCGCTAAATAAGCTATGGGACATTATTCCCGGTATTAATAAGATTGACGCTCGTCCTGAAAAGATCCAAAAGAAATTCGGCTTTGTCGGAGAGCCTTTATTTATGGGTTTTTTAATTGGACTTTTAATAGGGGCACTTGCGGAAGACCCGATTGGCAATATTTTAATTGTCGGTATGAGTACTTCTGCGACAATGCTATTGACACCAAAAATGATGCAAATTCTTATGCAGGGACTAATTCCCTTTGCCAACGCTATTAAAGGACTACTCAATAAAAGATTTCCAAATAATAAATTCACAATTGGCGTTGATGCAGCGTTAACAGTTGCTAATTCATCTGCCATTGCGTGTGGCATCTTGATGGTTCCTATTACCCTGGTGTTGGCGGCGGTGCTTCCAGGTAATAAACTGCTTCCTATTTCCGATATTGCATACCAAGCTATGTGGTTATCTGCTTGGCCGGTAGCATTCGGTAAGGGCAACATCTTCCGTGGTCTACTGTCAACGATAGTGATTACTTGCTGTGTTCTATGGATTGCAACATCTTTTGCGCCTGTTCATACACAGTTGGCCCTAGCTGGCGGATTCAAGATGGCAAAAGGTATGTCAATGGTTTCAACGGAAGATTCCGGGACTCACTTAATCACTTGGATCTTTTACAAGATTGCTCAATTCTTAAAAGTTGTATTTCCCGCAATATAAAGGTGTAACAGCAAGTCTTTTTAAGGAGGTTACTAAGTTTGAAGATTTCTGATATTAATATATACAAAGTTAAACCACGCTGGATTTTTGTAAAGTTGTCGACTGACGAGGGCATTTCTGGCTGGGGAGAGATGATTTCTGGCACCAAGACCGAAACAGTAGTCGCTGGTGGATATGAAATCGGCAAAAAGTTAATTGGTCGCAATCCATTTGAGATTGAGCGTTTGTGGCAAGAAATGCACCGCTCCTTTTTCCGCGGAGGTCCTATTAATGGCACGATTATCTCTGGTCTTGAAATGGCACTCTGGGACATTAAAGGGAAGGCACTAGACTTGCCTGTTTATGAATTACTTGGTGGCGCTGCGCGTGATCGCATTCGAGTCTATTCATGGATTGGCGGAGATCGGCCTTCCGATGTAGCCGAGCAAGCTCAAGCTAGGGTAGATAAAGGATTTACAGCAATCAAGATGAATGCAACTTCAGAGATGCATTACATCGATTCTTATAATAAAGTTCAAGCAGTTGTTGATCGTGTCGCTTCTATTCGGGATCAGGTCGGTGACAAACTTGAAATCGGCATAGATTTTCATGGACGTGTCCATCGTCCAATGGCTAAAGTGCTTGCACATGCTCTAGAACCATATCATCCGATGTTTTTGGAAGAAGTCGTTCTGCCAGAAAACTGGGATTCTTTCGATGACATTGCTCGAGAAGTTTCTATTCCACTTGCTACCGGGGAACGTTTATATACACGTTGGGCATTCAAGAATCTCTTCCAGCAAGGAGCAATTGATATTGTCCAACCTGATGTTGCAATGTGTGGGGGTATCTTGGAAACAAGAAAAATTGCCGCTATGGCCGAAGCTTATGATATGGCCTGTGCTCCCCATGCTCCCTATGGTCCGGTTTCGCTTGCGGCCACACTGCAAGTGGATGCCTGCACGCCTAATGTATTTATTCAGGAACAAAGTTTGGGAATTCACTATAATCAAGGGTTTGATTTGCTTGATTTTGTTAAGAACAAGGAAATCTTCCAGTATAAAAACAGCTATGTCGAATTGCCAAAAGGCCCCGGCTTAGGTATTGATATGGATGAGGACAAAATCAAGAAGGTTGCTCAAGAGGGTCTAGTATGGAACAATCCTTCCTGGAAAAATTACGATGGTACTATTGCCGAATGGTAGGAGGCGTTCACTTTGATTAATTCAGTGTGCGGAAAAATTCCAGAATCGGCACTTGGGACAACTTATATACATGAGCATCTCTATGTGTATCCAAGTGAGCAGTTGAAATATTATGATTACACTATAGATGATATCGACAAGGCAACCGCTGAAGCAATTTCTTTTAAGAATGCTGGTGGGAACACATTGGTGGATCTCACTCCTATCAACTATGGCAGAAGTCCTATGCTGCTAAAGAAAATAGCACAGGCCGCTAATATTAACGTGCTGTGCATTACTGGTTTTCATAAAGAAGAGTTTCAACCCAAATGGCTCCCCGAAATGAGCAATCAAGAAATTTATGACTTTTTAGTTCATGAAATTTCAGTGGGTATTGGCTTCGATAAGATAAAACCTGCAGCCATGAAGCTTGGAACTAGCTACAATACAGTCACCGAAGCTGAAAAAAGGATTATTGATATCGAAGGAAATGTTCAGCGGGACACACACATTCCTATGATTACCCATTGTGATAAGGGTACTATGGGAATCGAACAACTTAAAGGTCTTAAGGCGGCGGGAGCGGATCTTAGTCACGTTTGCTTGAGCCATGTCGATCTTGCTGAAGATGTTGATTACATCGAAAGCATTGCTGACATGGGAGCTAGTGTCAGCTTTGATCACATCGGGCGACACTTGGAAGATCACGACGCATTGAGAGTGAAGATGCTGACCAAGTTGGTTAAAGATGGCTATGGTGATCATGTTTGTTTGGCTGGCGATATGGGACGTAAAAAGTATTACCTGTCTTACGGTGGGCGTCCAGGACTTAAGTACATCCTTACTGATCTGAGGTCTGAACTAGTTCAACATGTGGGGAATGAAGCCTTCGAAAAAATGGTGACCACAAATCCTCAAAGAATCTTAATAAAGGAACGGTAGTCAAAGATTCATTGTACCAACACGCGTATAGGTTCGACAAAAAGCTTTTAAGCAATTGAAAAATACAGAAATGCTAAGTGGCATGAGTGGTGAGTTTATTCTATCCATTCATGCCATTTCTGGTTCTAGCGGCCCTTATAGCAAAAAGAGAAAGACAACCGTGTAAAGTTTATCCCACCGCACGCCTGTAATTTGGTTACTAAATGGCAAAAAGCTCTTAAATATTTGGATCAATTTGACCAGAATTTGCGAAATGCTATTAATACAGTGATTTTTCTGTGAAGTGCGCTTTGTTGTTGCCCCAAAATTAAAAGACCCCAAAAAAATTAGCACAAAATGTTTGCGCTTACAAAATTCTTGGGGTATTATACATTTGTTCAATGGTTGAACAAATGTCAAAAACTAAATAGGGGGCATCATTATGACTTTGTACCAGCAGTTGCTAAAGCGCGAACAGGAGAATAACCCAATTAAGGTAGGGGTTATTGGAGCAGGACAAATGGGATTTGGCATGATCGCACAAATCGCGGGTATTCCAGGAATGGTCGTTACCGGTATTAGTGACATTAACCTGGAGAATGCACAGAAAGCTAAGGAAGCATTCTTAGCCAGTTCAAAAAAGCCAAACGAAGTCGTAACTTCAACTGATTTTCGAGAGGTGGTAAATGATCCCAATGTCGAAGTTCTGGTAGATGCAACGGGAGTTACTGAGGTAGGAGCTCAACTGGCCCTGGAAACTTTGGTTGCAAAAAAACATTTGGTTCTTTTAAATGTTGAAGTCGATGTCACGATTGGGCCGTTAATGAAGCGTTTGTATGATACTGCAAACCTTGTTTATACGGGTTCTGATGGGGATGAACCAGCTGTCACAACTGGACTCTTTGAATTTGCAAAATCAATGGGCATGAAAGTATTAGTCGCTGGTAAAGGCAAGAACAACAAGAATATCCATGATGCTAATCCCGACACTGCCCGTTCAGAAGCAGAAGGAAAACACATGTCGCCGCATATGTTAGCAGCATTTCAAGATGGTACTAAGACGATGGCGGAGATGACACTTCTCTCGAATGCAACTGGCCTTGTTCCGGATATTACAGGAATGCATGGTATTTCTGGTGACCTTGATCAAACCGTTGAAAAGCTTGACTTGAAAGAGGACGGAGGTGCCTTAAATAATTTTGGTGTTGTAGAGTATGTTAATGGTATTGCACCGGGCGTGTTTGTCATTGTGGAAGGACAAAACGACGGTGTAAAAAATGAAATGAATTATTTACTGAAAAAAGGCGAACGCAAACACCATATTCTTTATCGGCCATTCCACTTAGCATCACTAGAAACTCCATTAACGATTGCTAAAGCAGTTTTAAATCATGATCACGCCATTGTGCCAATTGGGGCACCTGTTTCAGAAACAATTGCAGTTGCTAAACGTGATATTAAGTCAGGAGAAACAATTGACGGAATTGGCGGCTTCTCAGTTCGCGGTGTTATTGAAAGACACGATGAATTTGTCAGCAACCATCATGTGCCAGTTGGGTTGATCACTGGCAATACAGTTGCTTTACAGGACATTAAGAAAAACACGCCTTTGACGACAGATGCAGTTAGTCTGGATAGTAATGCAACCGTTGTTAAGTTGCGAGCATTGCAAGACGAGATATTTCCAAATTAAAGAAAACTGAGTAAACTAAAATGAGAGCGCTTACTAACTGCTCGGTATATTTAAATTGGAGGTATAGTCATGCGAACGAAAGTAGTATCAATAGGGGCCGATGCGTCAGAACTTATTGAGGGCGGAATCATCGTACTATTTAATCCTTCTGCACCTGATGAGTTAAAGGACATTGCGGTTCTACATGAACGAGAAGACACGGATATAGATGTATTGCACGAAGGTGGCATTATACAATTTGGGGATCAGAAATATGTGATCGATTTTGTTGGGAATGAGGCTAACGCTAATTTCAACACACTCGGGCATCTAGCCATTTATGTGAATAACAAAGATGAAGATACAGGGCAATTACCAGGATCCGTCTTTGTTTCATCGAAAGATGGTGGTTATCCGAATATTAAGGTCGGTCAGGAGATCCTAATTGCCTAATTTCACGCACATGGGTTAGACAAGGAGGGAAAGTTAATGCAAGTATTAACTGATATTGCAACAGGGTTTATCGGACTCTTTAATGCTGGGGGAAAAGTTTTTCTCAGTTATATGACGGGGATTATCCCGTTACTAATAGCGCTGATTACTGCGATTAATGCGTTAGTCAAGTTTATTGGAGAAGGACGAGTCAATAATGCGATGAGCAAGTTGACAAAATTCGCTATTTTACGGTACACACTTTTACCGATTTTGGCAGTTTTCTTTTTTACCAATCCGATGTGTTACACGGCAGGACGTTTCTTGCCGGAAAAGTACAAACCCGCCTATTACGATTCTTGTGTGTCTTTTTTACATCCAGTTACTGGATTGTTTCCACACGCAAACTCGGCAGAGTTATTTGTCTTCTTAGGGATTGCTAATGGATTTGTTAAAGCTGGTGGTCAACAGGCTAAGTTAGCACTACTTTATGCCTTGACAGGAATAGTGGTGATCTTTATTCGTGGTCTTGTGACTGAACGACTTAGTCTTTACTTCTTTAAACGGAATGGCAATACAAGCATCTTGGATGGGTCGCTTGACATTAACAGTCTCAAAAAGAACGATGCACAGGAGGCCTAGCTATGGCTGAATTCAAGAGTGTGACAATCAAGAAGGGTAATCACGGTTGGGGCGGTCCTTTGACAGTCAAGCCGGATAAGGAAAAGAAGTATGTCATCAGCGTAACCGGCGGCGGGATAGATCCTGTTGCGCAAAAGATTGCAGATCTCACTGGAGCAGAGGTGGTTGACGCATTCAAAAACCCAGTGCCCAAGGAGCAAACATTTGCGGCGGTTATTGATTGTGGGGGTACTGCGCGTAGTGGTGTTTATCCAAAGATGGGGATTCCAACCATTAATACGATTGCTATTACGCCTGCGGGACCGCTTGCCAAATTTATTAAAGATTCAATTTTTGTTTCAGGTGTAACAGCGGACGACATTGAAGGAAATACTGGCAATTCAGCTGAAGCAGTTCCAGAGGATGCGTCTAGAAAGCCTGAGGAATCTTTTCAAACAAGAGAGACGAGTCAGTCAGACCAACAGAGGGGAACAACTAATGCTGATCCCACTTTAGAAAGGGAGTTCTCAAGTCAAGAAAAGACTAATGGCAAATCCCAAAACGCAAATAAAGAAAACTTCTTTATGAGAATGATTGACGCAGTTGGAAGTGTCGCGGGGGATTTCGTAAACACATTCTACCAAGCGGGACGCGATACAATTGACACGCTGATCAAGAATGTTTTGCCTTTCATGGCCTTTGTTGCTACGTTGGTTGGTATTATTAATTACTCGGGAATCGGTAAAATCTTAGCTAATATCTTAAGCCCGTTAGCTGGGAATATCATCGGGTTAGTTGTGCTGAGCTTGATCTGTGCTTTACCTTTCCTGTCACCAATTCTTGGGCCTGCAGGGGTTATCGCTGCAGTTGTTGGCACGCTTATTGGCCAACAAATCGCAACGGGTATTGTACCGGTACAGTTAGCGCTTCCAGCATTATTTGCAATTGACTCGCAAGTTGGGGCAGACTTTATCCCAGTTGGATTGACACTTGGCGAGGCGCAACCAGAGACTATTTCATCAGGCGCTCCCGCAATTTTATTTTCTCGATTAATTACGGCACCTATTGCGGTTTTGATCGCATATGCAGTATCTTTCCTCCTTTAGAAAGTGGAGTTTTCAATACTTGGTATGCATGACTTGGCATATACGTGGTAAAAGCATGAGTAAGATATAAGTCTTTACAAGGGAAGGATCTCGCTGTTGCCGAGAAATTTTCTCTTGCAAAGACTTTTCCTGTTTGCAACTAAGAGGAGGTGAAGGATTTGGAAGGCATTCTGTTTATGGTTTTCTTGTTGGCCATTGTTATTGGTAAACAGATCATAGGTATTGTCAATTCTCAAATGTATGTGCGAGAATATAAACGTATGGTTAATGGGCAACAATCGGGACGTTTTGGCGTAGGTGTTTACCGCCCAAAGATGGGTGTTGGCGAAGTTTGCTTCATTATTATTGATGATGGCAGGATTAAACAGTGTAAGATTCTTAGAGGGCTTTCGATTTTTGCAAAATTTCGTGACTATGAAACAGTTCTTGAAACAAAGGTTAGTGACGAGAAACTTTTAAACGATCGACACTCTAAGTCAATCCAAGCAGCCATTCAGCATGCTTGTGCAGCAGGAAGATAATTAGGAGAGTGGGCCATGGCTCAGGAACCAACTGATCAATCGTTAATTTTGAAAGTTGCAATATTGTATTATGAACGCAATTACACGCAGGAAGAAGTTGCGACTAAAATTGGAGTCTCACGGCCAGCAATTTCTAAGTTACTTCATGAAGCACGTGAACTAGGTTTAGTTAAATTCTTTATTCAGGATATTAACAAACACGTCGTTGAGCTTGAAGTTGAACTGCAAGAAAGATATGGCTTGACTAATGTTAAAGTTGTATCGACTGATAACGATCGGACAAATGAGGCAATCCAAATGCAAGTTGGCCAGCTTTCGGCAAAGTATCTTGCTTCTTTGGTCACAAAAGTGAAGACAATCGGCATTGGATGGGGGCATGCGGTCTCACAATTAGTGGAGCAGGCGGATTATTTGACGGCACCTCATGTAACAGTTGTCCCATTAATCGGAGGCTTGGGATTAGTCAATTTGGAAATACACTCCAATTATTTGGTTGCTGAGTTGGCCATGAAATTACACGCTCGGTACACAACTTTTTATGCACCCGTCATTGCTGATTCTGCTACTGAAGCGGAAGAGTTGAAGAAGTCATCTCTGGTCTCATCAGCCATAGATGCCGCAAAGAATGTTGATGCGGTTTTTATTGGTATTGGGAACAATGTTAGAGATTCAACTTGGGCCGATCTTGGCTATATTACAGATGACGAAATCAAAGAGCTGGAACAAGCCAATGCTATTGGGGATGTTGTGGCAAACTTTATCGATCCAAATTGCCATGAGGTTGAGACGGAATTTTCTAAAAGATTAATTGGGATCAGCATTGATGATCTTCGAAAGATCCCCAATGTTGTTGCTATGGCTGTAGGCCCCGCCAAAACTGCAAGTTTAAAGACGTTGTTGGAGCATAAGTTGATTAATTCATTATTTATTGACCAAGACCTGGCAGAGACAATATTAAAATAGCAATCAGGAGAACAAATTCACAGAGAATATTGTTCATTACAAGCTTTATGTCTTTACCTAATTGTTTTGTGACAGCATCAGATGCGGTGAGATTGTGACGATCTTGCCGCTCTTTATTTGTAAACCTCAACCATATCAAAAGGACGACTGAGCATCTGTGTAAAACAAATAATGAAGATTTAGTTGACTAAGCTTATGCAAGGGCTTACAATGTGCATGTAAATTAAATATACGGAAAACCGTATATTCATCTGGGAGTGCTACAAATGCGGGCTTATCAATACCAAAAAAAGGGACTGGCGCTTATCTTCTTAGCAAAGAAATTCTTTGTTTTGAAGGTTGGTGATCGAATACCCACAGTGACAGAAATGATCAATGAGTCTGGCTTATCACGTGGCACGATTCAAGCAGGACTTGAACTAATGAAGGACGATGGTGCTATTTCGACGGTTTCCAAGGGTCATCTTGGATCCTTTTTAGTGACCCAAGATCAAGACAAACTTCTGTCCTATCTAGATTACCGTAGTGTTGTGTGTGCTATGCCACTCCCGTACACCAAGCATTATGAAGGCTTAGGAACAGGTCTTTATAGTGCCTTTAAGAATCAAAAAATGGGATTAAATATTGCGTATGTAAACGGCTCGGTTAACCGTTTAGAAGGGCTGAAACGGAATCGCTATGATTTCATCATTGCTTCGGCTCTCACTGCTGATTATTTGGTTGAGCGTCATGATGTTGATGTCGTTGGCGTTATGCCTGAAGGATCATATGTGTCAAAGCACGTTATCGTGTATAGAGGCGGTCACAATTTTAGGATGCGTGACGGATTAAGAATTGGGATTGATTCGCACTCACTTGATTATAAGCTGATGACCAACAAGATTTTGGAGAAACATAGAGTAAAGTTAGTTGAATCCCCTTATAACCAAATCGTTCAGCGAATTGTTTCAGGTGAGATTGACGCGGCTATTTGGAACCTTGATGAGGTGAAGTCAAAAAACTACCCACTGAGTTATCAGTTAATCAATGACCCAATGGTTAAAAGGGCATCCCAGGCCGCTATTTTGTGTGTTAAGGGAAATGAGTTTGTTAAGAGAGTCATTGGTGATTACGTTGACTTTAAGGAAGTGACAGCTATTCAAAAACAAGTTATTTCAGGTGAAGTTTTGCCAGAATATTAAAAAGCAGCTGAAGACATTTTTGGGAGGTGAGACAATGTGACTGATGAAACTGCTAGAAAACTGCAGATTTTATACGATGTAGGCAAGCTTAATAAGGAGGATCTTGCGTTCATTCGATCGGTGGACCAGTATCTTGTTCAAGCGATCGGCGAAACTGACTCTGAGATGTTTCTGATACACCTATCTGTTGCTTTAGAACGAAGTCGCAAACAAGAATCGGTTGATGCTTTACCAAATGATCTTTGGTCACAAGTAAAGACCGCTCCAGAATACCAGAGAGCCTTGGCCATCTGGAACCACGTAGCGTCATTTCGTCCAGTTGATTTTTCGAATTTAGAAACACGATATATAATGTTGCATTTGGTTAACATCTTAAGGAGAGGATAGCATGACCAGAATTGTTATTGGCGGACAAATGGGTAAGGACGAATTAAAAAAATCGCTTGAAAAGCTAACGGCAGGAAAAGATGTTGAAATTAGTGTTAAGAGTGATCTTGATGCTGCTATGGCGGTAAAAGACAAAAAGGCCGACTTTTATATTGGGGCTTGTGAAACTGGCGCTGGGGGAGCACTCGCAATGGCAACTGCGCTGTTAGGATCAGACAAGACGTTGACGGTTGCTTCTCCATCAAAAATCTTGTCAGAGGAAGATATCAAAGAGGGAATTGATAACGGGAAGGTCGCCTTTGGCTTTACAATTAACACAAAAGACACAATCTTACCTATTCTTGCTAAGTTTTTAATAAAGTGAAGTTTAAACTATAAGTCAATATACAGTATTTAGTATATTGAAAAAGGAGGGACCAAAAATGAGCATTACTGTCTTAATAGACTATGTGTTAATCGCGTTAGTTGGTGGCGTGGGATCGATTTTAGCCAATCGAGGGATTGCCGTGTTTAATGACGGCTTGCGGCCGATCATGCCAGAATATCTGGAAGGGAAGATCGATCGCAAAGAGCTGGCAGCCACTAGTTTTGCCGTTAGTTTTGGATTAATTATCGGATTTGGGATTCCAGTATCAATTGGCTCAACAATTCTGGTGGCACATAGTATTTTGCTTGCGGCCGATATCATCGGTACGTGGACACCGGCAAATAAATGGGGAACAGTGCTGGCTGGTTTTGTTGGTGCGGTATACGGTATAGGACTGCTGTTCGGGTTGTCATTTATTGTTTCGGCCTTCAAGATGCTTCCTGTTAATTTTCTGGGAGCTTTATCACTCTTAGGGGGGCCAATTCTTTTGGCTTTCTGTGCATTTCCAGCCCTGGCAGTTGCCAGTCAACATGGCGCAAAGAAAGGGATCATCACATTTGGAGCAACATTCATCGCTTATCTTCTTTGCACAAAGTTCGGTGTTTTCTCGATCGGTAACGGAATCAAAATCACATTAAATCCAATTGGCATGTCGCTCCTGGTCGCGATGCTGTTCATGCTTTACTTTGCTGCACAAATTAAAGGTGAAGGCACTTCAAATGCGAGTTTAGTCAACGTCTTTTCGGCACGGGTTTCCCGGATTAAAAAGAACTGGATATGGTTGTCCATCATGGGTGGCTTAATTACAGCGGCATCCAGTGTCCTAATTATTGCAGTTGATGTTCTGCCTCAACAACTATTGGTTAAAGGACAAGTTATGGAAGCTGCTATTGCAACGTTAGCAAGGGCTATTGGTTTTATCCCATTGGTCTTTTCCACTGCAATAGTTACTGGCGTTTATGGCATGGCAGGAACAACAATCATTTTTGCAATTGGGCTTTTGCTGAAGGGCAATCCAATTGTCGCGTTCCTTGCTGGATTTGTTTGGATGTGGATTGAAGTACAAGCACTTTCTGGTACTGCAAAAGGCCTGGATAAGTTTCCTGGATTGCGAGATATGGGTGAACATATCCGCACTTCGCTAACCGATACGATTGCTATTGCTTTGCTCATTGGCGCAGCGCTGGCTTGCAATAAGATGGCACCAAACCTCGGATACTTTTGGGTGATCGGAGTTTGGTTGCTGAATAAGAAGCTAAAGAAGCCTTTGGTTGATATGGCGGTTGGTCCGATTGCTGCCATTGCACTTGGAGTTTTACTGAATTTATTGCGGATCGTGCATCTGTTTTAGAACGGTCCGAAGGGAGGAAACATGTTATTACCAGGTAAGGTTTATGCACATGAGCACATTCCAATTGATTTGTCTGAGGTCAAGCAAAACGAAGACTGCCACCTCGATACTATTGATCAAGTCATTGAAGAATTTAAAGGACTTTATCAAAAAGGAATACGTAACGTTATTAGCATGACGAACAAAGGCATGGGAAGAAATATCCCATATGCCAACAAAGTTGCAAAAGAGTCTGGCGTCAATATTGTGCAGTGTACTGGTTTCTATCAGGATGCGTTTTTGCCGATTGAGGTTTTTCGATTGTCCGTAACTCAGTTAGCTGAACAGATGATTGAAGATATTCAAGTTGGCATTAAAGGAACCGATGTTAAGGCTGGTGTAATTGGCGAAATTGCCACATCAAAAGGGCGTTGGACAGCTGCGGAAGAAAAAGTTTTTCAAGCCGCAGTAATTGCTCAACAAGAAACGGGTTGTCCAATTAGCACGCATACGTCAATTGGAACACTGGGCCATGAACAGGTTGCTTTCTTTAAGAGATATCATGCTGATCTCAAACACATTGTTATCGGGCATGTTGATTTAACCGGCAATGCTGAATATGTATTAGACATGTTGAAGACGGGTATTAATGTCGAATTTGACACAATTGGCAAGAACAATTACATGCCTGATCGAACACGAGTTGAGATGTTAAAAGCAATCGAAGAGGCAGGCTTTACAGATCAAGTGGTTTTGTCTATGGACATCACACGTAAGTCACATCTGAAAATCAATGGAGGAAATGGTTACGCTTATCTACTTGATTCATTTATTCCGCAGTTACGGGAGGCGGGTATTTCGGAATCCTTCATTAATAAGATGTTAGAAGCAAATCCTCAAAGAATCTATGGTGATATCAATGCCTAGTTTTAAGACTTATCCACTGGAAAGTATTAATTATGAAGAAGCATTTCAAAAGCAGTTTCGTTTAGTCGATGAAATCAGTCGTCACTTTAAAGGATCTGAGTTTCTCAGTCGTGGTGATTTAGGTGTTGTTCGCGGACTTAATCAGCCTCGCTATACCAGGCGAGTCGAAGAGGTACTTGCAGCATATTTTCATGCAGAAGATGCCATGTTAGTCAGGGGGGCAGGAACTGCAGCGATTCGCATGGCTTTGCACAGCTATCTTTCGACCGGACAGACCCTGCTCATTCACGATGCGCCAATTTATCCAACCACACAAACGTCAATCAAAATGATGTCGCTACAAACGATTCGGGTTGATTTCAATAATCTACGTCACCAGCAATTACCTGATGCTCCAGACGGTATTCTTGTCCAATACACTCGGCAAAAGCCAGACGACTCCTATGATATGGAAAATGTGATTTCTTTCTTTAAGGAACGATATCCAGAAGTTCCTATTATCACTGATGACAATTATGCTGTGATGAAAGTCCATAAGATTGGTGTTGAGCTTGGTGCGAATTTAAGTTGTTTTTCGACATTTAAATTGCTTGGGCCTGAGGGAATTGGCTGCATAGTTGGGGATAAATCGGCTATTGAAAGATTAAGATCAGAGAATTATTCGGGTGGTTCACAAGTACAAGGGCATGAAGCAATCGATGTTTTACGTGGATTAACGTATGCACCCGTTGCGTTAGCCACGCAAGCAAGAGTTGTAAATGAATTATCACAGCGACTGAATGCACATGAGATTCCGGGTATTTCCGACGCATATGTGGCAAATGCTCAATCAAAAGTCTTGTTTGTTGAATTTGAGCAACCGATTGCTGAAACTGTTTTGAAATATGCAAATGATCTTGGTGCCGCACCAAATCCTGTAGGTGCCGAATCAAAGTATGAGATAGTTCCGATGTTCTATCGAGTATCTGGGACGTTTAAAGAATTTGATCCTAATCTTTTACAAACAACAATTCGAATAAATCCATATCGCTGCGGCCCTGATACTGTCATCCGAATCTTAAAAGAAAGTGTGAAGAAGGTGATGTCGTCGTGTTCTTAAAACAATTGGAAAAGTTGAATCCCGAATTAATCCAATACGCATTTAAGTTACACCAAACGGGCCAAATATTGCCCGATACGTATGTGATTGATTTAGATATGATTCGTCAGAATACAAGTTATATGGTTGCTGAGGCTAAAAAGAATCACGTTGAGTTACTTTATATGACGAAACAAGTTGGACGGAATCCTGTCATTGCAAAAGAAGTTGTGAATGCTGGCATTCCAGAGGCTGTAGTAGTAGATTTTCGGGAAGCTGAGACTTTTATGGAAAACGGGCTTGCCTTAGGAAATGTGGGACACTTGGTGCAACCACCAAAGCACTTTCTAAAGCGGCTTCTAAAGTATGGAACTAAGTACGTCACGATGTATTCACTTGAAAATGCCCAGAAATTAAATGAAGTAGCAAGTGCGGTCGGAATCAAACAAAAAGTCTTGTTAAAAGTTGTAGGCAACGGAGACGATATTTATCCTGGACAGACTGGTGGCTTCACGCTTGCTGAACTAGACAAACAGCTTGATCAGCTTAAAACGCTGTCAAATATCAAACTTGTCGGAATCACAACTTTTCCTGCGATTCTCTACGATGAATCAAAACAAGATTTCTTGGCTACAGCAAATTTAAAGACAATTGACAGAGCTAAGAATATTTTTAATAAGCATCATTTAAAAACACAAGTCGTTAGTTTGCCATCAGCAACTTCAACAACTTCAATACCACTAATCAAACAGCTTGGTGGTAATGAAGGGGAACCTGGACACGCTTTGACCGGTACGACGCCACTGCATGCAGTGAAGGATCAACCTGAGAAGCCAGCTTATTGCTACGTAAGTGAAGTCTCACATACGTTTGGCTCACATAGTTACGTGTTTGGTGGTGGTTGGTATCGACGCGGACATTTAAAAAATGCCTTGGTTCAAGATGGCGAATATTACGTCCACGCGCATGTATTACCACTTGAAAATTCAAATATCGACTATTACTTGGAGCTAGACCAGCAGTTTAAATCTGGCTTGCCGGTAGTAATGGCTTTTCGGACGCAAATATTTGTGACGCGGAGCACAGTGGCTTTAGTACGAGGACTGCAAACAGCCGGAGCCACGCCTGAATTAGTTGGTCTATACGATAGTCAAGGAAAGAAATTACCAGGAAGGATGCAATAATATGGGCAAATACGGTGTTATTGTTTTGGATAGTTTTGGAGTGGGGGCAATGGATGACGTGCCTAAAGTGCGTCCAAATGATATTGGTGCGAACACGGCGCTAAACATCATTAAGGCAGTACCGCAGATCAAAATCCCCAATTTGGAAAAGCTGGGTCTAATGAACGCTATTGGTCAAGAAAGAGGGAGCCACAAGTTTTCTACCACGGCCAACTGGGGCACCTCATTATTGATGCATCATGGAGCTGATTCATACCTCGCACACCAAGAGATTATGGGAACTAAACCTAAAATGCCCCTTCTTCAACCCTTTAACGAGGTGATTGATACTGTTGAAGCACAAGTTAAGAAGGACGGTTTTGACGTTGAACGTTACGGTAAACCTGGGTATCAATTACTGATTGTTGATCACTGTGCGACAATCGGTGATAACCTGGAAGCTGATCCGGGACAAGTTTATAACGTAACAGCGGCCCTTGATGAAATGCCTTTTGATAAGATTACGCGCCTAGGTGAATCCGTGCGTAGTGTCGTCAAGGTGTCTCGCGTGATTGCGTTTGGTGGACGTGGAGTTAGTCTAAAAAACATCTTAGCGGCTCGGAAAATCGAACATGAGAAATATGTTGGCGTATCAGCACCTGAATCAGGTGTTTACAATACAGATTATCATGTTATCCATTTAGGCTATGGGATTAATCCCAAGGTTCAGTTGCCTTCTATTTTACATGCAAATGGTATTGATGTCGCTTTAGTTGGCAAGACGGCAGATATTATCAATGTTGACACGCCAAGAAAGTTTCCAGGTGTTGATACAAATTATCTTTTTGACAAATTTGTTGAACAATCGAAAGATATTAAGGACGGTCTGCTGTTTATGAACATCCAAGAAACTGATTTAGCAGGTCATGCGGAGGATCCTGTTCGTTACGCAGAAGTACTTGAAACTGCAGATAAGCGCCTATCAGATGTGCTGCCACTTTATACAGGTGATGACATTTTGATCGTCATGGCTGACCACGGCGATGATCCGACAATTGGATTTAGTTTACACACACGTGAGCGTACACCGCTTTTGATTTATAAAGAGGGAACGCACAATAAGTACGTTGGTGAACGTTCCACATTGTCAGATGTTGGCGCGACTGGATCAGATTATTTTGATGTTTCATTCCCAGAAAATGGCAAAAGCTTCTTGCATAGGATTATTGATGGTACAGATCTGGATGCGTAAATTTTAAATTTATTAGTTACAACGCAAAGTCGTTTGAATCCACGCTCATCCGCAATGATTCAAACGACTTTTTGCATACCCACGCAACACTTAACTTCAATTTCTCCCCATTCCACCTTTACACCCGAACGTTTCTCCGATAAACTCAGATTACATTCAGCTAATACAGATCCAGCCTTTGTGTGTAACAGCGGCACGATAACGCACTCACAGGACTGGATCATCTAGAAAAGGCTGAACCAAATAGACGCGCACTGGTTAGCCCACAACTTATCTGCGGGATAACCAGTGCAAGGGGGGACAGAAAATGGCGAAGTTAGTGTTACAGACGGATTTTGGCTTGGTTGATGGTGCCGTTGCGGCGATGTATGGTGTCGCTTATGGGGTGAATGGCGATTTGTCGATTCATGATTTGACGCATGAGATTCCACCTTATGATATTTTTGCGGCGTCTTATCGGCTGTATCAGACGACGAAGTATTGGCCTGAAGGAACGGTTTTTGTGTCGGTGGTTGATCCGGGTGTTGGCAGTGATCGGCGGAGTATTATCGCGGAGACGGCTGATCATCATTTTATTATCACACCGGATAACGGGACGTTGACGCATTTGGCGAAGTTTGTGGGTTTGAAGCGTGTGAGTGTGATCGATGAGGCGTCGCATGCGTTGCCTGGGAGTCAGGAGAGTCATACGTTCCACGGCCGGGATGTTTATGCTTATAATGGCGCTAAGTTGGCGAGTGGTCAGATTTCTTTTGAGGATCTTGGTCAGCCGATTTCGCCTGACGATGTGGTGATGTTGCCGCTGGGCGAAGTGACGGAAGGCGATAACCAGATTGCCGGCACGATTGACATTTTGGATATCCGTTTTGGCTCGCTGTGGACGAATATTCCACTGGATACGTTTAAAAAGCTTGGTGTTGAGCCGGGCGAGCTGGTGCAGGTGTCGATTTATTATCGGGATCAGATGCGGTACCAAAACCAGATGCCGTTTACGCGGACGTTTGCCGCAGTGCGGGTTGGCGAGCCGCTGGTGTATGTGAACTCCTTGCTGAATCTGGGTGTGGCGATTAATCAGGATTCATTCTCGAAGCTGTATCACATTGGCACCGGTGTCGATTGGCATATCACTGTGAAGCGGCTTTCGGTATAATTGACCCGTCGTATGGGTTATGTGAAAAGTGGCCTGATGTGTCGCTGGACAGGTAACGACGATTCATCAGTGAAAAGATAACGTTCATTCTTATAGGGGGATTCGGTATGCGAGATCACAAAGTTTTGAGTGTTCGGACAGTTGTCGCAATTGGTATTGGTACAGCTATTTTATTTATTTTAAAAAGATTTGCAGTTATTCCAACGGGCATTGCGAACACGAACATTGACATTTCCTATGGTTTTCTTGGCTTCATTGCCACCCTTTTTGGGCCGGTTGCAGGCTTCTTTATCGGCTTTTTGGGCCATGCTTTGAACGACTTTACCCAATACGGCCAGCCGTGGTGGACCTGGGTGTTCACTACCGGATTGGTTGGTATGGTAATCGGTCTGTTCTGGAAGCGATTCAACATTGAAGCTGGCAATTTTGGCATGAAAAAGATTGTCGCGTTCAATGTTCTGCAGGTGATTACCAATGGGGTTGGCTGGAGTCTGATTGCGCCGACGCTGGATATCATCATATATAGTGAGCCGGCGAATAAGGTTTATGTTCAGGGGATTGTTTCGGCGATTTCGAATAGTATTGCGACTGGCGTGATTGGCACGATTTTGCTGGTGGCGTATGCTGCAACCCGGACACGTTCTGGCAGTCTGAAGAAAGAGTCTTGATATGACGGTACCAGCAATTCAACTTGAACATGTGACATTTCAGTATGACAGTCAGGCTGAGCCGACCTTGCACGATGTCAACCTGACCATCCAGCCTGGCGAAAAGGTGTTGATTGTCGGGCCCTCGGGATCGGGAAAATCAACGCTAGGCAACTTGATTAACGGCCTGATTCCGCATGCATTTCCCGGGAAATTGAGCGGTACCGTCAAAGTCAACGGTGCGGTGGTGCAGGATCAGAGTTTGGCCGCGTTGTCGGTGAATGTCGGAACCGTTTTGCAAGATCCTGACGCTCAGTTTGTCGCGTTGACAGCAGGCGAGGACATTGCGTTTGCGTTGGAGAACAGCGCGGTTGTGCCTAGCGAGATGCATACTCGGGTCAAAAAATGGGCCGATCGTTTGAAAATTGGCGATTTATTGGCGCAGGCGCCGCAATCGCTTTCCGGTGGTCAGAAGCAGCGGGTGGCGATGGCTGGCGTCTTAATTGATGAAGGCGACGTGTTGCTGTTTGATGAACCTTTGGCTAGTCTTGATCCGGCAACAGGCGAAGCATCAGTGGCGTTGATTGACGAGTTGCATCAGGCGTATCACGTCACTGAAGTTATCATTGAGCATCGTTTGGAAGACGTTTTACGCCGGCCGGTTGATCGGTTGGTGGTGATGGCAGATGGCCGCATTTTGGCGGATGACACGCCGGAGAATTTGTTGCGCGGCCAATTGCTGCAAAAAATCGGTTTGCGGGAACCGTTGTATCTGGAAGCGGCTGAATTTGCGGGCATCGATTTGAAGCAGGCGACACATCTAGCAGATCTTGAAACGTTCGATGCGCCGGAGCTCGGCGCGAAGCTTGCAACTTTCACCGAAGATGCCCCAACTGTGGTCGCAGAGAAGCCGCAAGCACCACTTTTAACGGTTGATGCACTACAGTTTGCGTATCCAAAAGGCCGTCAGATTTTCACCGATCTTAATCTGACCCTGCATCACGGTGAGATGGTGGCGCTGGTTGGCCGTAATGGCGTTGGCAAATCAACGTTGAGCTATTTGATTGCCGGATTTTTGACCCCTAGCGCTGGCAAGATCACATTGGATGGCGAAGATCTAGCCGATTGGTCGGTGAAGGAACGGGCAGATAAAATCGGGTATATTCTGCAGGATCCGAACCAGATGATCAGCAAACACCTGATTTTTGATGAGGTTGCCCTTGGCCCGCGGTTGCGTGGCTGGGATGAGGCCCGCGTCAAAGATGCCGTGTTGGCGGCACTCAAGGTTTGCGGGCTGTACCCGTTCCGCTCGTGGCCGATTAATGCGCTGAGTTACGGTCAGAAAAAGCGGGTCACCATTGCGGCGATTCTGGTGCTTAAGCCGGCGTTGATGATTCTTGACGAGCCAACTGCCGGGCAGGATTGGCGGCATTTTACCGACATGATGCGCTTTTTGACCAAGCTGAACGCCCAAGGCATTACGATGATGTTGATTACGCATGACATGCATCTGATGTTGGAATATGCGCAACGGGCAATTGTTCTTGGGGATGGCGGCGTTTTGATGGATGCCACACCGGCCACTGTTTTGACGAATCCGGCTGTCATTGAACATGCATCACTGGCACAGCCAAGCCTATACCGCTTAGCCAAACGCTTGGGCCTCGATCCACTGGCATTTACCCAAGCAGTCATTGATCAAGAACGGAGGGTCCGCCAATGAATTCACTTTTTGGATATGACCCACAAGACACCTGGCTGCATCGCCTGACCGGTGCCACTAAAATGTTGGCGTTTCTTGGCATTTCAGTGATTGTGATGGCAAGCTATGATACGCGCTTCGTGTGTGCCGTGATGTTGGCGTCAATTATTTTGTTTGCCCAAGCCAAAATTCACTGGCATCAAATTAGCCTAGTCGTCAAGATCATTACGATTTTTGCCGTGGTGAATCTATTGCTGGTGTTCGTCTTCTCGCCGCAGTATGGCGTCGGTCTGTATGGTAGCAAGCATGTTTTGCTTCACGCTGGCTACTTCACGATCACACAAGAGCAATTATTCTATGAACTCAACCTGGCGTTAAAATACATCGTGACGGTGCCGCTCGCCTTGATCTTCTTGATCACGACCAATCCCAGCGAATTCGCGGCGAGCCTCAACAAGTTGCATGTTTCATATCGCATCAGTTATTCAGTCGCGCTGGCCTTGCGCTATATTCCCGATGTGCAAGCCAACTTCCGGCAAATCAGCCTAGCCCAACAGGCTCGCGGCTACGAGCTGTCGCGCAAAGCCAAGCTGTTCCAGCGCTTAAAAGGCATGGGCCAGATCCTGATGCCGCTCATCTTCACCAGTCTCGATCGGATTGATCAGATTAGTCAAGCCATGGAACTGCGTCGCTTCGGCACCGGCAAGCGGCGGACATGGTACATGGATCAACCACTACGGACGCCTGACTGGCTGGTGCTGGTGGGGGTTGTGGTGATTATTCTGGTTGGTTTGGTGCTGTTTCATGTTAATGGCGGGCGGTTTTATAATCCGTTTCGGGGATGAGTTAGGAAGTCGCAGTCTATCTTCATAGTTTAAAAAAGTTCGGCGGTCATTTTTGATGATCACCGAACTTTTTTAATGTGGTCAGACCGCTGACAAACGCGAAATAAGTTAATAAGCATCCTTGTTTACGGGTCAATTCTTCTGAATGCCTTGAAAATAATCTTGAATCGCCGCGGCGACTTGAGCGTGATAAGGCAACTTCATTGATTGCGCTGGCGCACTCAGGTAAATATCACGGAAAACCGGTTTGGGGGAGAAATGGCAGGCTTCAGTACCAGCTACATCGACCCCCACCCATGAATACTGAGGCATGAAACAAATCCCCTGACCGGCGCGCACTAATCCTAGAATCGTTTGCCGATCACCGGTCACAAAGCTTGGATGCGCGGCTATGCCCGCTTGCTGTAAAAGGGAAGTCACCTGTTCGCGTAAGGGATTAGGTTCTGTCATGATTAGCGGCCATTTAGCTAATTGGTCTGGAACAATCATTGAGTTGCTTGCATCAGCTTGTGTAGCTGGGTAGCGAATCAAAATCTCCTCGCGTAAAAGATGAAAGTTACGATTACCGGGAATGGGCGTTGTGGTGAACTCGAAATCATAGTGAAGCAATGGATCCTGTTCAAAACCGCTCTGCATGAGTTGTATTTGGACAACCGGCAGTTTCTCATGTAAGTGATCAAGTAGCCTTGGCAATACGGCAGTTGAACTTTCAAATCGCAAGGTGATTCGTGCGGCATTGTCGTTACTGAACTGGTGGAGATTATCGACAGCATGATCGACCATGGTTAATCCCTGGCGAACTTGAATAGCAAAAAGACGTCCGGCTTCGTTGAGTGCAAGCGCGTGCCCGTTTCGGGTGAATAATGGCACACCCAACTCGTTTTCCAAATCGTGAATACTTCGACTGAGACTGGGTTGACTCACATGCAAAATTCGAGCCGATCGGGAAATATTTTGAGTTAACGCAACATTGAGAAAATAGTTGAGTTGTAATAAACGCATGGTATCGGCCCTCCTATACTAAAAATGTTATGGTCTATGGCAAATATTATATTTCCGTTTTGCATGAGAATGCAATAAGCTGTTATCATTAAATATTTATTTTGGGAGGCGAGTCATGATGCCAGCTATAGCATCGCCAGTTCAAGTCTTACGGGATTTAATCGCCTGCAACAGCGTCAGTACGAATGATGAAGGTCAGCAAGCAGCCAGGCAAAAAATTGCAAAAATATTAGAGGATGATATTGGGGCGGACGTGACGTTGATTCATACTTCAGGGAAGCCAATTATTTTTGCAACAGTTCCTGGCGAACGGCAAGAGGCGTTACTTTTCTACGGTCATTATGACGTAATGAATCCCGGTGATCTCTCAAAATGGCACAATGATCCGTTTGAGTTGACGGCTCACGATGGCCGCTTTTACGGGCGGGGGGCCGGTGATAACAAAGGTCAACTTGTTGCGACTTTGACCGGCATCAGTCAGTTTCTTGCCAAACAGCCAAAGCTGCCTTATACGATTCAGTTTCTGATTGAAGGAGAAGAAGAGCAGGGCAGTGTGAATTTGCCAATTGCTGTTCGCGAGCAGAAAGATAAGGCTC
>NZ_BACQ01000061.1 GCF_000260435.1 Lacticaseibacillus zeae DSM 20178 = KCTC 3804
AGGTGTTGGTGACATAAACGGCTTTTTAACTTAATACAATTAACTGGTGATTAAATCTTCCCTACCAGCGCTGCACCCGGCTTCAATGTCTTTTCGCCTGGTTGCCAGTTTGCGGGGCATACTTGGTCGCCATGGGCTGCAACAAATTGGGCTGCTTGCAAGGTACGGAGAATTTCATTCGCATTGCGGCCGATGCCGAAGTTGTTGACGGAATATGTTTGGATGACGCCATCCGGATCAACGATGAAAGTGCCGCGGAAGGCTTGGCCACTTGCGGCATCGCGTACATCAAGCGCACTGGCCAAGGTGCCGGCTGGATCGGCAACCATCGGATATGCAACCTTCTTGATGGTCGGACTTGCTTCTGCCCAAGCCATGTGGACAAACTCGGTGTCTTCGGAAACAGAATACACTTCAGCGCCGACTGATTTGAATTGGTCATAATGATCTTGCAAATCGCCTAATTCGGTTGGGCAAACAAAGGAGAAGTCTGCCGGATAGAAACAGATCACAGCCCACTTGCCGCGCATGTCTTGATCGGTCACCGTGTGGAAATCCCCGTTTTGATAGGCGGTCAAGCTGAACGCCGGTAATTTTTGTCCAATAAAGCTCATAATATTGTCTCCAATGTTAGAATGATTATCATCTACGTATTAAGGATAGCCGTTTGTGAGGCTTTTGACAAGAGCGTTTTGGGCAATGGTGGTCCAAATGGCCAAAAAAATACCGCAACCAGTTTAGATGCTTTCACTGGTTGCGGATGGCTACATGTCATCTGATAGGTTGTAATGTGATAAGTCAGAAATCCCATAGCGTTCTTTGAGTGACGTAGCAAAAACCCAAACCACGTAGTCGCGCAGATATTTTGGCGCTAGTATTTTGACCAGTCCGCCCTGGCCTAGCAGCCACATGCGAATACCGAAGCCATCGTTGACTGCAATTTCAATGTGGTAAACTCGCCGCGCGTATGGATTGGTGTTGTCTGGATCCACACGAATCGGCTTGGGGTCGACCTTGGCTTGCGGGAAGCGATCGGTCACATAAGCCGGGTCATAAGCATATTCGATTTCCAGGTTGATTGGCTTGCCCAGGTACGGATACCAAGTGTGCACTTGCAGCCGCCCGCCTTGGAACCGGTCATCGTGATTGTGGGTCGGATGATGGCCATAGAATTTCAGGTTGCTGATGGCATCCAAGCGAAACTTGGCAAACTTACCGTGATCGGGGTTTTCAAATTGTTCGTCGCTGCCATCGACGATCAGATAGAAGAACAGGTCGCCGAAGAAGAGCCCTGTCGGCAGTTTATGGTCAAAATGATGCTGCTCACCATGATACGTGAAGTCGAAGCTGATCAGTTCATGATTGACAATCGCCTGGCTGAGTCGCTCCAACCGGTCACTCAACGGCATCTTCGGGACACCGCGATATTCAAAGATCGGATTCCGCATCACTGCAACGCTGCCTTTATGATCGGGACCGGTTGGCATGAGCTGGTGCAACAACGATTTCATCTCATCGGTTGCCAAGCCACGACTAGCCGTCAAAATCAAGCCGACCGCCATTAACTGGCCGTCCGTCAACTTGGTCCCTTGAGCACGCAAGTCCGACTGCAAGCGATAGTGCCCGGCCGGCATTTTGGCAAAGGCATCTGGCTCGTCCAGCTCCCGGTCAAACAGCCGTCTGATTGCGGCAATATCCCGCCGAATGGCTGATTCGTCTTTTCCAAATTCCGCCATCAAATCCTGTTTGGTCAATACATCCCCGCGCAGCAAGCGTAACAAAATCGTGACAATCCGTTCCTGACTCGACACCCAACCTACCTCCAATGCAAAGGTTATTATATAACGTCGAGTATACTATACTGCCGAACAGAGCGGGAGGTGATTTTTGTGGTTGATTATCCGAAACTGGCGGCATCCCTGTCATCGCAAGTCATGAACGCTTGTGATGGTAGCCTAATCATCTTCAAATCGCTTAAAAAAATCTTTCAGTGGGCTCTGACTTTCCGCGGTTTTCGCATCGGCGACATTCTGTTCGTGCAATTTCAAGATGGCGATCCGCTCCTGCAAAGCCTTTTTGACATATGCTGCGACCAGTCGTGCGAATGGTTCCATATCGTGCTTGCTGCGGCTTATCTCTAATGCATCCATGTACGCCGATCTCGCCTTTGGATCCGGCTGAATATTGATCACCGGATAGCCATACCTGGTCAGAGCCATGTTCATCAACAGGCGTGCGGTTCTGTCATTGTCATCTAAAAACGGGTGAATCGCGACAAACTTGGCATGAAGCTGGGCAGCATACAAAACCGGATGCAACTCTTTTTCAGCTTGCTTCATCCACTGAATCAACGTCGCCATCGCCGGTTTGATTTCGAACGGTTCAAGGTACGGTCGATCTTTTGCCCCACTCGGCCAAACAAGCAGCGTCCGAAACTGACCGGCCTCACTGCGCTGTCTGACTGTTTGCAAGGTTACAATGCGGTTAATATCGCGAATATCCCGTTCACTAATCGGCTCATTGCCAATCGCCAATTTCTCAACAAAATCATATGCTTCGCTGAGGTCAAGCGTTTCAAGAATGTCTTTCACTGGTGCGCCATGGATCGTCAACCCGTCATCCAGAATCGACTCGGTTTCCGCCTGACTCAGACTGTTGCCTTCGATCGCATTTGACGACCAGACATGGTCAACTTTAATCTGTTGCCGCAACATTTTAGCCTGGGTGGCATCTAGCGGGCGATATTGTTGCATTTCATCGTTCAATTCTGTCAGTTCGCTCAATATCTCGTCAATATCCATGGTCTCCCTCCTCACAAACATATTTCCCTTCTGAACTGTTAACAAAGTTTACTTTAACGTGGTAGAGAAAATGCTGCTGCTACTCATTCGCTTTTATCATATCAGTCAGCCAACAAAAAAACACGGTAGACATGTCAACCTGATCAGTTGACTGTCTGCCGTGCTTTTATTCAATGTTGACGTTGGGCATTCAAGGATTATTCCTTGGTTGCGACACCGCCGCCATTTTTCTTGATGATTTCTGCTTGGATGCTCTTTGGTACTGGTTCGTAGTGGTCGAAGGTCATGGTAAAGGTACCACGGCCCTGGGTTGCACTACGCAAGGTGGTTGCATAACCGAACATTTCGGCAAGTGGCACCATGGCGTTAACCAATTGAGCATTCCCACGAGCTTCCATACCTTCAACGCGACCGCGACGTGCCGTGATTTGGCCCATGACATCGCCAAGGTATTCTTCAGGTGCGACAACTTCAACGTGCATGATTGGTTCAAGAATAACCGCACCCGCACTCTTTGAAGCGTTCTTCAGCGCCATGGAAGCAGCCACTTTAAAGGCAGCTTCGGAAGAATCGACTTCGTGGTAAGAACCATCGTAAAGCTTGGCTTTAACGTCGATTAATGGATAACCGGCAAGAACACCATTGGCCATGGCTTCTTTCAGACCTTGCTCAACGGCTGGGATATATTCACGCGGAACAACCCCACCGACAATCGCATTTTCGAATTCAAAGCCTTTGCCTTCGTCGTTTGGTGTGAATTGGATCCAAACATCACCATACTGGCCTTTACCACCAGACTGACGAACGAACTTACCTTGAGCAGATGCTTCCTTCGTGAAGGTTTCACGATAAGCAACTTGCGGTTCGCCGACTTTGGCAGCCACTTTGAATTCACGCTTCAAACGATCAACCATGATATCCAAGTGCAGTTCGCCCATGCCGGCAATCAAAGTTTCACCGGTTTCAGGGTTGGTTTCAGCCTTGAAGGTCGGGTCTTCTTCGGAAAGCTTCTGCAAGCCGACATCCAGCTTGTCTTGGTCTTCCTTGGAATCAGGTTCGATGGAAACCTGGATAACCGGATCCGGAACATCCAAGGATTCAAGAATCAACGGATGATCAACATCGGTCAAGGAATCCCCGGTTGTGGTATTCTTCAAGCCAATCGCCGCAGCAATATCACCGGAGAACACTTCAGGGATTTCTTCACGGTGATTACTGTGCATCTGCAACAGACGGCCGACACGTTCACGGTTGTCCTTAGTTGCATTCAAGACATACGAACCGGCTTCCAGTGTGCCACTGTATACCCGAATGTAGGTCAGACGGCCAACGAACGGATCAGTCGCAACTTTAAAGGCCAAGGCAGCAAACGGCTTGTCGTCGCCCGCCGTCAACTCAACAGCATCCCCGGATTCAGGATCGGTTGCGTGATACGGCCGAACATCCAGTGGTGATGGCAAGTAGTCGATAACGGCATCCAGTAACATCTGAACACCTTTGTTCTTGAAAGCAGAACCGGCAAGAACCGGGTAGAATTCCAAGTTGATGGTAGCCTTACGAATCGCTGCCTTTAATTCAGCATTGGAAATTTCTTCGCCTTCAAGGTACTTGTCCATGATGCCATCATCAACATCAGCAACGGCTTCGATCAGTTCGTTGTGAGCCTTTTGGGCTGCTTCCTTGTAATCATCAGGAATGTCAACGGTATCCCATTTGGTACCGAGTTCGTCTTCATCATACAAATCGGCTTTCATGTCGATCAGGTCAATGACCCCTTCGAACTTATCTTCAGCACCGATTGGTAATTGAACAGCGTGGGCGTTGGCTTGCAGACGGTCATGCAAAGTCTGCAGGGAATAGTTAAAGTCCGCACCGATCTTATCCATCTTGTTAACGAAAACCAACCGCGGAACGCCGTAAGTTGTCGCTTGACGCCAAACGTTTTCAGTCTGCGGCTCAACACCGGATTGGGCATCCAAAACGGTGATCGCACCATCTAACACACGCAGCGAACGTTCAACTTCAATGGTGAAGTCAACGTGCCCCGGGGTATCGATGATGTTGACCCGGTGATCCTTCCAGAAAGCCGTAGTAGCAGCACTGGTGATGGTGATCCCACGTTCCTGTTCCTGTGGCATCCAGTCCATCTGTGAAGCTCCTTCATGAGTTTCACCGATTTTATGAATTTTACCGGTATAATACAAAATCCGTTCAGTCGTGGTCGTTTTACCGGCATCGATGTGAGCCATGATCCCGATATTACGGGTACGGTCTAACGGAAATTCACGTTTGTTGGCCATGTGGCGTATTGCTCCTCTCTTGTTTCAACTGGCTTTATACAAAGAATGGCTACTATATACCAAGCCGCGGATATAATAGCCAAATCATCTTACCAACGATAATGTGCAAATGCCCGGTTGGCGTCTGCCATCTTGTGGGTATCTTCACGCTTCTTCACTGCGGCGCCGGTGTTGTTAGCGGCGTCCATGATTTCCTTAGCCAACCGTTCGTCCATCGTATGTTCACCGCGTTGACGGGAATACTGAACGATCCAGCGAAGACCAAGTGTGGTCCGACGATCCGGACGAACTTCAATCGGCACCTGGTAGTTAGAACCACCGATACGGCGAGCCTTAACTTCCAAGACCGGCATAACGTTCTTCATTGCTTCTTCAAAAACGTCTAATGGTTCGTTCCCGGTTTGTTTCTTAATCATATCAAATGCATCATATAAAATTGTTGATGCCTTACCGCGCTTGCCGTCAATCATCAAGTGGTTGATCAAGCGAGTCACCAGTTTTGAATTGTAAACTGGATCAGGTAATACATCGCGTTTTGCAACACTGCCTTTACGTGGCATGTATTTTGGCCTCCTCTTTAAACGCGTTCTCGGAAAAGACAAACTTCCCGATCACGCTCTCCTTATAACCGCACAAAGCGGCACTAGAAAATTTTTATCATGATCATCTGCGATTTAAACCGCGATCAATGTTTTACTTCTTCTTAGGGCGCTTTGCACCATACTTGGAGCGACCTTGCATCCGGCCGTCAACACCGGCAGTATCAAGCGCACCACGAACAATGTGATAACGAACCCCTGGCAAGTCCTTAACACGGCCGCCACGGATCAAGACAACACTATGTTCCTGCAGGTTGTGGCCAATCCCCGGAATGTAAGCTGTCACTTCGATCAAGTTGGACAGACGAACACGGGCATATTTCCGCAAAGCAGAGTTAGGTTTCTTAGGTGTCATGGTGCCGACACGTGTAGCAACCCCACGTTTTTGCGGTGCTGGATTACTGGTAAGGCTCTTCTTCTTGCTGTTGTAACCGAAGTTCAACGCAGGAGAGTCTGACTTGGTTGTTTTGGATTTACGACCTTGGCGAACTAATTGATTAATAGTAGGCATTAAGCTTCTCCTTCCTTATTTTGCATCATTTTTAAGTCCACACATCCAGGCGGTTCATTTTTTCTGATAAAAAAATGGCCAACCGAACGGCGACGGCTCTTAACCCAGTCAGCACGTCCGGATAACCCGAATAAACTGGAAAAAAGCACCTTTGATAGTGTACTATCCTGTACGCATCAGTGTCAAGCGTAACCTGAACTAGATCAGGTTAACTAACAACTCCTAATCATAACAAAATTGCTCTACAAAGCAAGCGTCTTGACTCAGAGCAAGAGCGTGAACTGGCGCGGTTAGAAGCTGAAGTGTAAGAGTCCTTGGGCGTGATGGCCGATCTTTGGCCATTGCGCTCAAGGTCCTTACACGTAGACTTCTGCGCCAGGGAGCGCGTTTCAGCACAAAAATAGTCCCACAAGGCAAGCCCTCACCAGTGCTTACTTCGCGGAACTATTTTTCAATCTGATACTAACTGACTAACATCTCACCCATTACGACTGCTTACGCCGCCGCAGAATGACCGTGCTGCCGGCAATGATAAGAATCAAAACGCCTGCAAGGATCAACGTCATGGCGTCCCGATCGCCAAAGCTGCCAAAGAGCAGTCGTCGTGACGGTTGTTCGTGCCGAACATTGTTGCTGTGAGTACTCGGGCTGCTTGGGGTACTTGGCGTGCTTGGCGTGCCACTCGGGTTAGTAGCTCCACCCTTATTCCCACCATTACCACCTGTATCTGGCAACGTTTTGTGCGGTTGATCGGCGATGGTCATTCGGACGGCATCACCGCTCTTGATTTCAACAGTGACCGGCTTCGCATAATCCGAATTAATCGTATAACCACTCGGCGCTTTGATTTCAGTGAGCCAGTAGCGGCCTAACTTCAAATTGTCAAAGGTTGCTAACCCTTTTGCGTCAGTCGTGATTTCTTTGCTGTAGCCTTGATCGTTGGTCAACCGGAAAACTGCGCCGGCCAATACTTTCTGCTGATTGGCCGCGTCCACCTTCTGGATGATAAGCGAATTAATCTGATAATTGGCAACCTGAACGGTAATCGGTTGCTGCTTATTCTGGGTAGCTAAGGCGCTGGCTGTCTGGGTCAAATTGGTTTGTTCAACCTTGAAGCGAATCTTATCGGTGGTCAATGCATACTTCGGCAAGGTCTTCGTCTCTTCAAAGTAATAATCACCGATTGGCAAGTTAAATGGCAAATCAATCTGCCCATTCTTGTCGGTCACCAGATCCTTGGCCAGGATATTCCCGCTGCTACCGTACAAGTTGAAGGTAATCCCGGCTAGTCGATTGCCAAAATCGCCATCGGTCTTTTGCAACTGAACAGTACGCTTGAATTCAGGCTCGATGATCGGATCCAGGTCGATCTTTTGGTCGCCCTTCACATTCACATCAATCCCCTTAGCCAAGTTGTCTGGAATGACATATCCGCGTGGCGCTTGGGTTTCAACTAGCTGATATTTACCTTCGTAAAGATCGTGATCGTTGAAGGTCACAATGCCGTTCTGGTTGGTAATTGTTGCCTTCCATGACCGGCTGTGATCAACCGTACCGTCATCGCGATAACGATAAAGCGCAAACCGAGCGCCAATCATCGTCATTTTGGCTGGGAAGCGGTCATCATGCGTGGTGGCTGCTTTCTTGGTAATAACAACTTGGCCAGCCTTCTTCTGGTTGGTAGCCGTTAACTTAAGTTGGGCCTGATTAGCTGTCAACGTGAAATCGACGCTGCCAGCTTCTAGACTCTGCTGCCAAGATTGTTTAGCGGTACCGTTTGTGTCACGCGCTTGATCAGTCGCATCACCTTCGTAGTGCTTAGGTGCCTCGGTCTCAACAAGACGATAGGCGTTATCCGGCTTCAAGCCTTCAACCACATATTGGCCAGCCTTAAGTGGCATATCAAAACTGCTTGCGGCACCAAAGGTCAACTGCCCGTCAGAATCCGTCTTCATGTCGGCCTTCAGCGTCTTGCCAGTGACTTCATCGACCAGTTTGTAAGTCGCGCCTGGCAACAGATACTTCTTGAGTGTGGCGGCATCATCGGTCTTCTTAACCCGGTTATCGTACTTGGTTAAGGTGACTTGATATGGATCGTCAGCGATTTCTTTGTTGACCGTGATCGCACTAGGCGTGGCCGCGGATGTCAACGTAATCGGATAAATCGTGGTATCAAGTCGGTAGCCTGCTGGTGCTTTTACTTCAGTCAGTGAATAGCGACCCAACAGCAAATCGCCAAATGAGGCAACGCCGTTTTCATCCGTGGTGACATCGCGACTGTAGCCCGTGCTGTTCGTAAGCCGGAAGACCGCGCCCGGTAATGCATGTTTGGCATAAGTGCGGTCAACTTTCTTCACGTTCAAGGTTTTGACTTGATAGTTCGTAACGTTCACGGTGACTGGCTTCTGCTTGTTATCGCTCGCTAATGCGGCTGCGGTTTGCGTTTGATCGGTTTGTTTAATGGTAAACGCATGCTTATCGGTATTCAGCCGATAAGGCGGCAGCGTCTTGGTTTCCTTGAAATAATATTGTCCGGCTGGCAAGTCAAATGGTAAAGCAACCTCGCCATCCTTATTGGTGACCAGATCTTTGGCAAGTTCGGTGCCGTCTTCTTGGTAGAGCGCATAGGTAATCCCGGCAATCGGATTGCCAAAGTTGCCATCACTCTTTTTCAAAACGACTGTGCGCCGAAAGACCGGTTCTTCAATCGTTGGATACGTCAATGTTTGATCGCCGGTGATGTTAACGTCGACGCCTTTAGCCAAGTCATTAGGAATAACGTAGCCTTCAGGTGCTTTCGTCTCGATCAGCTGATACTTGCCTTCATATAAATCGTTATCGGAAAACGAAACGGTTCCGTCATTGTTCGTGACGGTTGCATCCCATGATTTGTCATAGTCAAGCTTGCCGTCATCACCATACCGATAAAGCTTAAAGGTCGCACCGGTCATTGGCTGGCGATCCGGAAAATGATCGTCCCTGATGATTTCTGCCTGCTTCTTGATGGTCAATTGACCGGGCTTCTTCTGGTTGTATGCTGTGACTTGCGCGTTTGGCGTTTTGTCATCAATGGTGGCATTGACACTGCCAGCGTTGAGGCTATCAATCCAAAGTTGCTTGTCCGGCCCGCTTGTCACGGTTGCCTGATCATGCGCATCTCCCCGGTAATGGGTCGGTGCTTCGCGTTCAACCAACCGGTAGTGACCGGGTTTTAGCCCTTCAAGGACATATTGCCCGGCTTTCAAATCAGGCTTGAACTTGTCATCAGTATAACTACCAGCAAAACTGGTTGCCGTACCAACCGTGATTTGACCGTCATCATTGGTCTTCAGACCTGACAGTAATTTCTGCTGGTTATCAGTATCGATGAGGTCATAGGTTGCACCAGACAAGCGATATTGCTTACTGTCGGCTACCGACTGACCTTTTGCGCGATTGTCATACTTTGAAAGGGTAATTTGATAAGGCTCATTTTCAACTGCTTCATTCTGAATCGCCGTGCCGGTATCAGAAGTCGCTTTCAGTCGAATTTTCTGTGGCGCCAACGGCTTGTAGCCAGCAGGTGTGTTGAGTTCTGTCAAGGTATAATCCACGCCGATTGGCAAGCCTTGGAAAGTTGCGGTTGCCTTGTGCGTTTGATCATCGAGTTTGGTAGTTGCTTCAAAAGTATGGGTACCGTCACTCAACCGGAACTTGACACCCGGAATCGGTGCGCCGCTGACTTTATCTTTTTTCTCAACCACTAAGTTAGCCAGCTGCGTGATGGTTTCACCACTTATGCCAGAGTCCCAAGATGATAGATAGCCCTGCGTTGACGCCGTTCGGCCACTTTCAGGAACACCGTCGCTAGGTTGATGGGTGGTCTCATCGCCACTCCACGAAACTTTACCGGTGTTGTAAACCCAACCGGCATTCTTGCTGCTAGTGGCGTAGTAAACGTTGACGTGATAATTATTTAGCGGACTGCCATCGGTTTGCGTCAGATTACCAAAAGTCCGGTGGAACGTAACGGTGAATTTGTCGCCGTTCAAGGCAAGATCGTAATCCTTGCCTTGTTTCAACGTGACTTCATTGGCTGATCCAACCTGCAAGGTAACCTTGAAACTAGTGGCATTGATTTCCGCACCAGTACCAGCTGGATCAAGCGTATCTTCAATAACCGGATTCACCATCGGCCGGTACTTGTCTTGGATATTTTCTAGTTGAACATGCCAGTTAAGAACATTCTTCAGTTTTGAATCCCGACTAACAGTTTTGTTAATTGGCGTCCAATAGCTCTGCGCCGACTTGGAAGCAGACGGCGTGAATTTCGGAATGTCGGTGGTTGCTTGGTTCTTGTCTGTCACGGTCGCCGTATTGGTGAAGTTAGGATCGTTATAGCTCCACTGGTTGGCTCGCTTCGTTTCAAAGACAACCCAGACGCGGCCGTTACCGATATTGGGAAAATCAAAATCTAACTGTTGCGCCAAATCTTTATTGTCCGTCAACCAAGTATTCGGTATGTTGGTCGGCAACAGATTTTGCTGCGCGGCGTCATTCGCCTTCAGCGCGGTTGTTGACCAGCCACCGGTGCCGTAATAAGGATTGGTCTTAATTTCTTTGACGTCACCCGATGTGGTCGGATCGCCAGTGTTTGTGGGATCGATACCACCTGATCCGGTTACTTCATAGAACTTAATCGAATCAGGAATCAGCTCATAATTGACCCCGTCAAATCTCGGCAAAATATCCGTCAAATGCAGATGCCCATATTTGATGCCCAAGCGGTTCACCAAAACGCCCCAATACTGGGTGTCTGGTGTATCACTCCACGAATTCTTCAAGGCCCCGCTAAACGCACCCTCTTCAGGAGTTGGCGTATTGCTGCTGGAACCACTGGCAGTATCATCGCTGCCCGGTGGTAAATCAAAGAAGAAGAAGGCCCGGTTGTTCAAAGCCTTTTTCAATGCATCCGGATCATTTGCGACCTGCCCCAGTTTTAACATGTCCAGTTTGGTATGCGTGTAGATCACAATCTGGGAATCGGTGTCTGCATACTTGCCTTTGAGGGTTACGACAAACCCGCGAATGCCTTTGGTCTGGCCATCAGCATCAATCGGATTTTCCTTGTCTTTAGCGTTATATTGCTTAACTGCCGTCTGAACATCGTTGTCACTTGTGCTCATCGCATAATCGGTACCAGACTTCAGCAGCGTGCGCTTGCCATCGGGATCCTGCGCATAAACCAAAATCCCGTCATCGCTGCCATCTTGATCATCTGTTGACGCATTTTCGCCATTGATCGTATTGATATCGGCAGCGGTTGGATCGTCGCCTAATTTATCAACGCCATCAGGTAACAAATCAAAAGTCTTGCCGTTACGCATCTCACGGAACGTTTGGTTAGCATTGATCCGCCACATCATTTGGGCATTGTAGGTATCAATGTTCCCAGATGTCTTGTCGATGCTATTCGGTAGACTAACCTGATAAGTCGCATTGGCATAATGGTTCTTCTGATCATTGACAATGTTGGTTAGCTTAGTCCCATTAGCTGGCGTCGTTTTCAGCTTGGTTTGGTATTGCACTTGGAATGACGCATTATCCGGCAGCTTTGCACCACCGAGATACGTTAATGTGAAGGTGCCATTACCTTTATCCGTCAACTTGAAGTATTTGGCAATGTTGTCTTCAGAAACTGTTGGTGATGCATTTTGGTCAAAAGTAACCTGAAAAACTTTCAGCGAGCTGGTATCGAGTGACTGATTAGCATCCTGCTCGATTTTTGGCTGATCATGATCGTCGGTTCCGCCAACTTGCTTGCCAAAATGATCGGTTAACGTCGCACCGGCCTTCATGGTGTCCATGCTATAGTTCCAATTAATCTTCCACTTTAACGCGCGGAAGTTATTCGTAATGTCTCCGGCCTTGGTGATCGCGACCCCGGAGTTACGCATGGTCACGCTGCTGTAATCATAACCATCATTGCTCTTGGTGCCAGTTAAATAGCGGTAACCTTCAACCAAGGCGCTACCGACTTTACCGGTATCGTCTAAAGAGCGATCAATACTGGCCGTGTAATCGACCTGATAGCCGGTTGATTTTTTGAGGCCGTCAGTCAAATAAATTTTGACTGTGCGTTTATCATCTGATAAAACCGCATGGTAATCCCGACCAGCAACCAATGGCTTCAATGCTTCGGAAAAGTCGCCTAAGACATTGACCGGAGCAGAAGAAACTTTGATTTTTGCCAGATCGCTGTCGCTAAACGTCAGCGACTTCGGATAAGTCGTCCCGCTACCTTGCGCAGTGACGGTCAACTCCATATCGGCATTCTTGGAGCGCTTGGCCGGATCGCTATCCCACTTAGGCGGGTTCGTTTTATCACTTTCGGCACCGTTTAAATTAAACTTGGCACTTCCGGAAATACCGGTTGGATTCAAGTTCTGTGGTGTGACTTTTGGCGCATTCACCACCACTGGCTTTGCGTTCGACCGAAACGTAATTGGAAATTTTGTATCATTGTCTTTTGTATGGAAAACCAACGTCTGATTCAATGAGTCATTGGCGGTCAGCGCTTTAAAACTCGCAGTAATATTGACCCGCCATGAGCCATTATCCGTGGCCTTCAAAAGCTTGATCGTCAACTTTCCGGTTGTTTGGTCAAACTGATACTCTGCAACGCCGCCGTCAAAGACACCGGTACTGCTTGGCGGAAAATCAATTTGATCCTTCGGCAACTGCGTGGTAAACGAAGCGCCTGCCGGAAATGGCGTGCTGGTTTCCGGTAACGTGAACGTCAATTCCATTTTCACGGTACTTTGTTGATTAACTTCCGTACCCAACGGTTGTCCGTTGCCGTCTTTTAATACGACCTTCGTGAAAATGTTTGGCAACGTCGTGTCAGCCTTTGCAGCTGGCGTGGCACTTTTAGCCGGTTCCTGCGCACTGGCTGTCTGTGCTGCTGATGACGCCACAACACTGCTGCTACTGCTGCTTGTGATCGTTGCGGATGCACGACTCTTAAACAACAGCGTTTCAGTGCCTGACGCCGTGACACTCACATTCTTGGTCTGCTCAATGGCCGTATAACCTGAAGCAGACTGCGTTTCGGTAGCCGTATAATTTCCGACGGGCAGATTCGGTATAGTTGTCTGGCCGTCTTTGCTAATGGCGCTGTTAGCCACAACCTGATGGGATTCATTACGAACCTCATACTTTGCGCCATTCAGCGACTTGCCTTGCTCATCCTGGTTCTTAATCGTCAGTGTACCAGTCTCTGCTTGTGTCGGATTCTCGGCGGCAAGGGTCAGCGCTGGCGAAAGCAACTGCACAATCATGCCAAGAATGACAGTAAAATAAACGCCAATCTTGAACAGCTTGTGCCTGACTTTTTTGACACCCAACTCCTTCATGATGTTCCCACTCCTCCTTCTAAAAGACTTTCATGGCCACTCCCCCGCGAAACCATTAACTTGTGAATTATGAATACATTAACTAAAACTACACCCACTGTCATTGTATAACATTGCCATAAATATTGAAGCGGTTAACAAAAATCCTCATCAAATATACATTTAATTTTTTGAGTGTTTATAGGTTTATTTTTTAAAACAAGGCACATAATTTCAAAAAGAAACAATATAATCTCTTAACTAAATATAAGTACGTTATTTTGCTTACTTATCGTCACCGAAACGGCTTACTCACTTTTTAAAAGTTAGTGCCATTATTATTTTCTAGGTTCTTTTACTTTTTTAAGCGGAATCTACCTTATGAAGGAGGATTGTCGCTATGATTCCAGGAATAATGTTACTTGGTGTTGCGAAGTTCACCATGGACTTGACGGCAGATAACCGGTATTTCCACTGTTGCCTGGCTGTGCTTTTAGGGATAGTTGCCCAAACTTGGCTAACGTTGGTGCTGAGTGTGGGTTTATTGATTTTTAGTGTGGCTGATTGGCGGGAGCGGGCGGTGTCTGCCGTTTGGTTTGGTGGCTGGTGTTCCCTGCTCCTCATCCGCTTTCCTTGCGAATGGTTTAACCTGGTTTTGCTAGCTGTTTTGGTTGGTGGGCTTGCAATTGTCTCACACGGACTCGGCAGTGCCGATGTGATCCTCATTGCCGTGCTAGGTGGCGTTCTTCAACTTGAAACCGCACTTTTCATCACGTTAACGGCATGTATCAGTGCTGCCATCCACTGGTTAGTTGCCCATCCATCGTCCCTCCCGCTCATTAGTCATTTAGCGGTTGGTTATGGCTGTGTGCAGTTAGCAAGCGGTTGGCTGTTTTGAGTGTTTTGAGACGTTGATGAGTGCCGCAAAAACGTGACCATCCATAACGCGCGAACCGGCGCAGGAGTCTGCGTGTAAGGACCTTGGTCGCAATGGCCAAGACCGGACACGCCCAAGGCCACTTACACTCCGACTCCTAAGCGCGCCGATTCGCGCTCACAACAAAAAAGCACGACGTAAACGCCCTTAAAGGACACTTACGCCGTGCTTGTTTGTAACTAGATTATTCGATTAGCTTGGCAGCTAACAGGATGATTACTTGTTGTCAGTATCATCTTGTTGGTCGTCTTTTTGCTGGCTGTCTTTTTCCTTCATTTGCTTTTCAATGTCAGAAATCGAATAGACACTGTCGGAAACGGTACCGACACTCTTTGGTTCTTCGTGACGATACGTTGCCATCCCGGTACCAGCCGGAATAATCTTCCCGATAATGACATTTTCCTTCAAGCCAACTAACGGATCGTTCTTGCCGCGAATAGAAGCATCGGTCAGAACCCGCGTTGTTTCCTGGAAGGATGCAGCTGACAGGAAGCTGTTGGTTTCCAAGGAAGCCTTGGTAATCCCTAACAGCACCGGACGGCCGGTAGCCGGAATGCCGCCACTGATGATCGCTTGCGTGTTCTTCTCTTTGAAGTCCGCAATGTCGAGTAATGTTCCTGGCAAGATGTTTGTATCGCCCGGATCCATGACGCGGATCTTGCGTAACATCTGCCGAACCATGACTTCAACGTGCTTATCACCAATATCAACACCCTGCATACGGTAAACTTTCTGGACTTCAGAAAGCAGGTAGTTTTCGGTTGCCATCACATCGCGCACTTTGATTAACTGCTTAGGATCAATTGACCCACCTGTCAGTCGTTCGCCGCGGTTAACATGATCGCCTTCCGCAACCGCCACACTGGATGCATACGGCACGCTATAGGTTCGGGTATCAGTCTCACCCTTCACCGTAATTTCACGCGTATGCTCAGCCGGATTTTCATCAATAGCGGTTACTTCACCGGTTACTTCCGTGATCACAGCTTCACCTTTAGGGTTCCGTGCTTCAAAAATTTCCTGAACACGAGGCAGCCCTTGGGTAATATCTTCGCCACCGGCAACACCACCGGTATGGAAGTTACGCATGGTCAACTGGGTACCTGGTTCACCGATTGACTGAGCAGCAACAGTTCCGACTGCTTCGCCGACTTCAACCTGTTCGCCGGTTGCCATGTTACGACCGTAGCACTTCTGGCAAACACCGTGCTTGGTATTGCAGGTGAAGACCGAACGGATGGTGACGGCTTCAACACCGGCATCCACAATCTTCTGCGCCATATCCTCGTCCATCAAGGTATTACGCTTAACCAAGACTTTGCCGCTCTTAGGATCAAGAACGTCTTTCATGGTGAACCGACCGACAAGTCGATCATACAGTGGTTCAATCATTTCGTTACCTTCACGGATAGCGCGAACGACCAAACCACGATCGGTGCCGCAGTCTTCTTCACGAACAATGACATCCTGCGCCACATCAACCAACCGCCGCGTCAGGTAACCTGAGTCAGCCGTCTTCAGCGCCGTATCGGTCATCCCTTTACGAGCACCGTGAGTGGACATGAACATTTCCATAACGGTCAGGCCTTCACGGAAGTTCGAGATAACCGGCACTTCCATCATCCCACCGTTAGGCGCAGCCATCAGACCACGCATACCGGCAAGCTGAGTGAAGTTTGAGATATTACCACGGGCACCGGAATCAGACATCATGGAGATTGGGTTGTTCGGGTCAAAAGAGTCAACCAGCTTTTGCTGAATTTCATCTTTGGCGTCGTTCCAAATCTGGATAACCCGATCATGGCGTTCATCATCGGTGATCAACCCACGCCGGAACTGCTTAGAAACAGTTGCAACCTTCTTATGGGCAGCAGCCACAATTTCCGGCTTTTCCTTCAGATTGGTGATATCGGCAATCCCGACAGTTAACCCGGAGTTGGTGGATTGCGTATAGCCCAAAGTCTTCATGTCATCCAGTAAATCACTGGTTCGCTGAACTTTATAAACCTTGAAGACCTGCGCAATAATATCAGACAGGAAGCCTTTCTTGAACGGATCGATCAAAGGTGCATCCGCGAGATAAGCGTGAATGTCTTCACCCTTATCGATGAAGTACTTATCAGGCACACCATTGACGATGTTGTCTTGCGTCGGCTCATTCAGATACGGGAAGTCTTTTGGCATAATCTCGTTAAAGATCGCCTTGCCGACACTTGTCACCATGATCTTCTTCTTTTGATCATCTGTGAATGGTTTGTCAGTGAAGGAGTTAGCCGCAACGCCGACCCGGCTGTGCAAATGAACGTAGCCATTTTGCAGTGCCATCAGGATTTCGTTGGTGTCCTTGAAGATCATGCCTTCGCCTTCGCGACCCTTTTGCTCCATGGTCAGGTAATAGTTACCTAACACAACGTCCTGCGAAGGGGTAACGATTGGCTTGCCGTCTTTTGGCGCCAGAATGTGGTGCGCTGCAAGCATGAGCATCCGTGCTTCAGCCATCGCTTCATCAGACAACGGCACGTGGATCGCCATTTGGTCACCGTCAAAGTCCGCGTTATACGCTTCGCAGACCAGTGGGTGCAACCGAATAGATTTCCCATCAACCAAAACAGGTTCAAACGCTTGAATACCAAGTCGATGCAACGTAGGCGCACGGTTTAAGAGTACCGGCCGTTCCTTGATAACATCTTCAAGCACATCCCAAACGTCATCATCCTGCCGATCGATCTTGCGCCGGGCATTCTTGATGTTGCTTGCCATGTCCCGCTTAACCAGTTCGCGCATCACGAATGGCTTAAAGAGTTCCAAAGCCATTTCACGCGGCACGCCACACTGATAAAACTTCAGCCATGGGCCGACATCGATAACGGAACGACCAGAGTAGTCAACCCGCTTACCAAGCAAGTTCTGACGGAACCGGCCTTGCTTCCCTTTCAGCATGTGTGACAGGGACTTAAGCGGACGATTGCCTGGGCCGGTAACCGGACGACCACGCCGACCATTATCGATCAAAGCGTCAACCGCTTCCTGCAGCATCCGCTTTTCATTTTGGACAATGATGCTTGGTGCATTCAGGTCAAGCAGGCGCTTTAGACGGTTGTTACGGTTGATGACCCGCCGATACAAGTCGTTCAGATCAGACGTCGCAAACCGGCCGCCTTCGAGCTGAACCATTGGCCGCAGATCCGGTGGAATGACCGGAATGGTATCCATGACCATCCATGCTGGATCATTACCGGATTCCTTGAAGGCATCCAAAATGTCCAACCGGCGAATCGCGCGCGTCCGTTTTTGGCCTTGCGCTGACTTCAGATCGTCTTTTAATTCGGTAACTTCTTTGTCGAGATCGACATCCTGCAACAATTCCTTGATGGCTTCAGCACCCATCTTGGCATTGAAGGTTTTGCCGTATTCTTCCCGTTTTTCACGATATTCGCGTTCGGTCAGAAGTTGTTTTTTCTCCATTGGCGTGTCGCCTGGATCAATCACAACGTAAGAAGCAAAATAGATGATTTCTTCAAGTGACCGTGGCGACATATCCAGTACCAGACCCATCCGACTCGGGATGCCCTTGAAGTACCAGATGTGAGTGACCGGTGCGGCTAATTCGATATGGCCCATCCGCTCACGCCGAACCTTGGAACGTGTCACTTCAACCCCGCAGCGATCACAAACAATCCCCTTATAGCGGATCCGCTTGTACTTACCACAGGCACATTCCCAGTCCTTAGTCGGTCCGAAGATGCGTTCATCGAACAAGCCGTCCCGCTCAGGCTTTAAGGTTCGGTAGTTGATCGTTTCGGGCTTTTTGACTTCCCCATACGACCAGCTGCGAATCTTGTCCGGCGAGGCTAAGCCGATTTGCATACTTTCAAACTTATTGACATCAATCAAAGGGCTAACCTCCTATTTTTTATCGTCGGTACTGTTATCGGCAGGCTTACCGTCGCTCGCTTGAGCTGCGGCTTCGTGTGCCTTCTTTTCTTCTTGCTGGGCTGCAAACTTCGCCAAAGCATCGACTGAAACAACATCGTCTTCGTCGTCATCCATATCCCGCAATTCAATTTCTTTCTTATCCGCGCCAAGCACCTTCATATCCAGACCCAAGGCTTGCAATTCCTTAACAAGCACTCGGAAGGATTCCGGTACACCTGGCTTTGGAATCGGTTCGCCTTTGACAATGGCTTCATAGGTCTTGACCCGCCCGACAACGTCATCTGACTTATAGGTCAGAATTTCTTGTAAGGTGTAAGCCGCGCCATAAGCTTCAAGGGCCCAAACTTCCATTTCACCAAACCGCTGGCCACCAAATTGTGCTTTACCACCAAGTGGCTGTTGGGTAACCAAACTGTAAGGTCCAATTGAACGAGCATGGATCTTATCGTCAACCATGTGTGACAGCTTCATGTAGTACATAACCCCTACAGATACGCGGTTTTCAAATGGTTCACCGGTACGGCCATCATACAGAACTGACTTACCATCAGAGGCCATGCCGGCTTCCTTAACGGTCGACCACAGATCTTTATCGTTGGCACCATCGAAAACAGGGGTTGCCACGTGAATACCCAAGTTACGTGCGGCCATGCCCAGATGCAGTTCAAGCACCTGGCCAATGTTCATACGACTTGGCACACCCATTGGCGATAGGCAGATGTCAACCGGTGTCCCATCTGGCAAGTATGGCATGTCTTCTTCAGGAACCACGACGGAAACCGTCCCTTTGTTCCCATGACGACCGGCCATCTTATCGCCGACCTGAATCTTCCGCTTCTGGGTGATGTAGACACGAACCATCATGTTGACACCAGGAGACAATTCATCGCCCGCTTCACGAGTGAAGATCTTGACGTCCTGAATGATTCCGCCGCCGCCATGAGGTACCCGCAATGAAGTATCGCGGACTTCACGAGCCTTTTCACCGAAAATAGCGTGTAACAACCGCTCTTCAGCAGACAGCTCGGTAACCCCTTTAGGCGTCACCTTGCCGACCAAAATGTCGCCATCACGAACCTCGGCGCCGACACGAACAACACCGAACTCGTCAAGATCCTTGAGGGCTTCTTCACCGACGTTTGGAATTTCGCGAGTCACTTCTTCAGGCCCAAGTTTGGTATCACGTGCTTCGGATTCATACTCTTCAATATGAATGGACGTGTAAACATCGTCTTTAACCAACCGTTCAGACAGCACAATCGCGTCTTCGTAGTTGTACATGTTCCAAGTCATGAAGGCGATAATTGGGTTTTGACCCAATGCCAGTTCGCCGTTTTGCATGGCTGGCCCATCAGCGATGATTTCATCAACATCAACGTGATCGCCAATCGTGACAATCGGCCGCTGGTTGTAGTTCTTGCCGGCGTTACTACGCTTGAATTTCATCAAGTTGTAGGAATCCAAGGCACCGTCTTCACGGCGAACCCGAATTTGCTTAGCGTCAACATATTCAACTGTCCCGGCATTTGTAGCCAGAACTGCTGTCCCGGAGTCATGCGCCGCCTTATATTCCATCCCGGTTCCAACAAGTGGGGCATGCGGATTGATCAATGGCACCGCCTGACGCTGCATGTTCGCACCCATCAAGGCACGGTTGGAGTCATCGTTTTCCAAGAATGGAATGCATGCCGTCGCAACCGCAACAACCTGCTTAGGTGAAACGTCCATGTAGTCAACTTTGTCCGGAGAAATTTCAATGTTGTTATCTTTGTGACGCGCCAAAACGGTATCGTCAACGAAAGAACCATCATCGTTCAATGGCGAGTTTGCCTGCGCAACGATGTAGTTATCTTCTTCATCGGCGGTCAGATAGTCAATCTTATCGGTAACCTTATGCGTATCCCAAGAAACACGGCGATACGGGGTTTCGATGAAGCCATAAGGATTAACCACCGCATAAGAAGCCAAGCTGTTAATCAACCCGATGTTCGGGCCTTCAGGGGTCTCAATCGGACACATCCGGCCATAATGGGTGTAATGAACATCTCGAACTTCATAACCCGCACGATCACGCGTCAAGCCACCAGGTCCAAGGGCAGAAAGCCGACGCTTGTGGGTTAATTCACCAAGCGGGTTGGTCTGATCCATGAACTGAGACAGTTGGGAACTGCCAAAGAATTCCTTGATCGAAGCAACCACCGGACGAATATTGATCAATTGTTGCGGCGTCACGGTAGCAGTATCCTGAATCGACATCCGCTCACGCACAACCCGTTCCATCCGGGAAAGCCCGATCCGGAACTGGTTCTGCAGCAATTCACCGACGGAACGAATCCGGCGATTGCCCAAGTGATCGATATCATCGACTGAGCCAAGGCCTTCTTGCAAGTTAAGGAAATAGTTCATCGATGCCAAAACATCAGCCGGAACAATGTGCTTAACTTTCTTGCCAATGTGGCCGTTGCCGATTAAGTTGATTTCTTTATCCGGTGTTACTTGTGAGTAGACCTTAATGCTTTGCAGCACAATCGGATCCGTCACAACACCTTGATCGGAAGGTTGATACGTGACGGTCTTGAAATCATCCCGATCCAAATAAGCACCTAACTTGTCCATCACTTGACGGTCAACTTTGGTTCCTTTTTGGGCAATAACTTCACCGGTATCCGGGTCAGCCAATGTTTCAGCCAAGACCTGATTCAACAGGCGCGTCTTCAAGCTCAACTTCTTGTTAACCTTATAGCGGCCAACTGAAGCCAAATCATAGCGTTTCGGATCAAAGAAACGCGCATACAAAAGTGACCGTGACGAATCAGCGGTTTTAGGTTCGCCTGGGCGTAGGCGTTCATAAATATCCTTCAAGGCTTCATCGGTACGGGAATCATCCGTGTTCTTATGCACATCTTTTTCAAGTGTGAGCATCAGCGAATCGTTATCGCCGAACATGTTGATGATATCCTGATCAGACCCGAAGCCCAAAGCACGAACTAGTTCGGTCAATGGAATCTTCCGCGTCCGGTCGATCCGAACATAAGCAATATCCTTGGCGTCTGTTTCATATTCCAACCAAGCACCACGGTTAGGAATGACAGTTGTGCCATAGGTAACCCGTGAGTTCTTATCGGTTTCGCTATGGAAATAAACACCAGGTGAACGAACCAACTGCGAAACAATAACCCGTTCCGCCCCGTTGATGATGAAAGTCCCTTGTTTGGTCATCAGTGGAAAATCGCCAAAGAAAACATCCTGGCTCTTGATTTCACCGGTTTCATGATTCGTTAAACGTAAGGTTACATGCAAAGGTGCAGAGTAGTTTGCATCGTGTTGGCGTGCTTCCTCGACAGTATATTTCGGTTCCAGCAGTTGATAGCCGACAAATTCCAGTGACAGCTTCCCTTGAAAGTCATCGATCGGCATAATATCGTCGAACATTTCTTTAAGACCTTCATCGAGGAACCATTGGTAAGAATTCGTTTGGATCTCGATCAGATTAGGAAGATCCAAAACTTCCTTGATCCGGGCATAAGACCGGCGTGTCCGGTGCTTACCATAATTCACTAAGTGTCCTGCCAAATTATTCACCCCTTGTAAGATTTTCCGGCTTGGTCGATTGTAAAAATAATGTAAATTTTGTTAAATTTACATGACAATGACGATCCCGCAGACATTTTGAGCAAAAAAAACCAAAAACAGATCAGCCTTCAACCAGCCTGCTGTTTTTGCTTTTTCCATTAGCCAGAACGGACAATAGATCGTCCTGACAGCCTGTCCAAACCGAAATGCGATTGATTTAATAATACGCGGTAGTGTCAAGAAAGTCAAGCGGCAAAATTCCTTGTGCCTGTGCAAAATTTTCGTCGCGTCTATGCGGCCGTGTCACCCTTGCCATCCAATTTAGATCAAATCACCCGCCACATCAAGATGACTGACGCGGCGGTTTTCTTTTACCCACGCTACAACCCTCAGCCGCTCAAAACGGCAGTCCGATTGTCATCCATATACTGCACCGCGCGCTGATACTGGGTTTCGTTATAAAAGAATCCCGGACGCCATAAGGTACTCAGGTAGGCGCCCATCTCCTCAATACTAGGCTGACAATCCTGATTCAGCCAGGTCTTGATGATGCTGACATAGGAGGCTGCTAACAGATTCTCCTGAAATGCTAACCACGGATTCGGCTCCGGGTCTAAATGCCAGTAGCGCAAGGTATCATGTCGGGTTTTGGCAATCGCACGCGAGAAACGATTGGTAAAATCATCCCCCATTCGCGCCGAGAAAAGAATGGTGAAGACTTCCTGATGTTGTTTGATATACGTGAAATACTCCGTGTATATCGGGTAATTACGATGCGTAATGCCTTGATAGAAATAGCCAACCGAATGTTGCCGAACTTTCTTCATGATGACTACAAAACCCGCGATCAATTCATCCTCAATTTCTTGCAACAACTCATATTTATCCGAGTAATAGTTATAAAAACAGGATCGACTCACATCAGCTTTTTGAACCAACTGGCGAATGGACACGCTGTGCAGATCATTCTCCTTTAGAAGATCCAAAAAAGCGCGCTTGATATATTTTTGCTGCTTACCCATGATTGACCTCCCCTAACGACTCGTTTCGCAGCATGAATCGACATCATAACAGGCCACTCACGATATCCAACCGAAGCAGCCGAAGAAATCGCCATAGCATTAAGCGCGTTGCTATGTACATTTTGTCCATAAGTGTCCAAATTCGCACATTCAGCGTAACACTGGTATTAAAAAATGTAAACCCTTACATTACTATCATAATAGACTTTCCGTTAACAAGTTAAGATTGGCTGTTGTGCATAGTTGAGCAATAGCCCAATTAATTGGGACAAAAATACAGGAGGATACGTAACTATGGATACATTAAAGATCGCCATTTATGGTGCCGGTTCGATCGGAACCATTTCCGGTGCCTACTTGTCTGCGGCGTATGGTAAAGATCACGTCACCTTGATTGATACTTGGCCAGCAGATGTTGCTGCCTTAAATGCAGAGGGCGCACATGTCATCGGGACAACAGACTTCACCACACCTGTTACCGCAGTGATGGCAGACGATGTGACCGATCAATTCGATCTCATCCTATTGCACACCAAACAGGTCGACAATGCGACAGTCATTCCAGCGGTCAAGCAGCTTTTGAAGCCTGATGGCACTTTAGTTTCCTTACAAAATGGCGTTCCGGAAAAGTATATTTTGACGCATATTCCGGCGAAAAATCTAATTGCCGGGTCGGTTGTTTTCGGTGCGACCGGTGCTGGCCCAGCGGTAACTGAACTGACAACCGCCTACGATAGCTTTAAAGCCCACGCCTATCAGATTGGTGAAATTGACGGCACCATAACCCCGCGCACGGAGTTGGTACAAACGATTCTCTCTCATGTGGGAATGACGCCGATTTCAAATGACCTTATGGGAACGAAATGGTCGAAGTTGCTGGTCAATGCTGCCTTTAGTGGCTTATCAACCATCATGAATCGAACTTTTGGGGAAGTCGCTCAAGATGACATCGGTGTGAAAAGTGCTTTGCACATCCTCAATGAAGGTCTCAACGTCGGGCAAGCAGACGGTATTACTTTCACACCTTTGTCAGGGGTTGATTTGGCGGCCACCTTTGGCTTAACCGGTGACGACTTTACTGATACGCAGATTGCCACTCTCCGTTTGATGACCGGTGCCAACGCTAAGCTCAAAGCCAGTATGCTACAGGATTTATACAAACAACGGAGGACTGAAGTCGATTATATCAACGGTTTAATCACCACTACTGCTCGCGATCACGGGATTGCAACACCGTTTAATGATTTAGTGGTCAATCTGATTACCGAAGCTGAAAGGACACACACAATTCCAACGTTCGAAGTGGCTGAAGCCGAACTGCAACAGCTGCTCGATCACCGCACCGTTGCTTCCTGATCGCTGTCAGATCTTGTGAAACACCGATTTTAAACACACAGAAAAAGCAAATGTCCATTTTTGAACACTCATTTTGGTTTGTCATTCCATCGCTAAAGCCTTTTCAATATGCTAACCATGGAAATAAGAAAGCAAGCTTTTTGGGAAAGGAGTCTCATTATGGCTGTCGAAACAAAAACAGATAAGTTGATGTGGCCAATTGAAGCCATTCAACCGGTCAAAGACGGTGATACTGTCGTCCTCGGCGGATTCGGACCGCTGGGTTATCCGGCTCAGCTGGTGAAGGCGCTGTATCTTTTCAGCGACGCCAAAGATTTGCACATTGCTTTAAACGCACCTAATGGTATGTATCTGCCGACGCTGGATCGGTTAATTGCAGAACGAGCAAGCCACTTAACTACCACTTTCGTCCGTACTAGTCGCGCGGCAACCAAGTTCTTTAAAGAAGGCAAGTTAACGCTGACGCCCCAAGGAACATTTGCAGAGCGGCTGCGCGCAGCCGGTGCTGGTATTCCCGGATTCTATACCCCAGTCGGCATTGGAACAATGGTGGCAAAAGGCAAAGAGGTCAAGGAATTCAACGGCCGCCAGTATTTACTGGAAGAAGCTTTAAATGCTGACGTAGGTTTCATGCAAGCCACCAAAGTCGACTACGACGGCAACTGTTATATCGAAGGTGCCATGAAGAGCTTTGGCGCACTCGTTCCGGCTGCATCAAAGTATACCGTGGTCGAAGCAGAAGAAATTGTTCCGGTGGGAGACATCCCATCTGAGCTCATCACAGTTTCGGGAATCTATATCGATGGCATTGTGAAAGTGGGGATGCGTCATGATCAGTAGAACTTATATTGCCAAACGCGTCGCCGATGAATTAGAAGATGGTCAGATTGTCAATTTAGGCATTGGCATTCCGACTCTGGTACCAAAATTCATCAGTGATGACAAACACATTATCTTCCAAAGCGAAAACGGCATTATCAATATCGGTCCGGCACCCAAACCAGGCGAACCGGAGAATCCCAATATTTTTGATGCTGGCGGTTCGCCGGCAACGATCAAGCCAGGCGGCCAATTCATCGACAGTGCCAAAGCGTTTGGGTTAATTCGCAGCGGCAAGGTCGACGTCACAGTTCTCGGTGCAGTGCAAGTCGATGCTCAAGGTAACATCGCCAACTGGATCATCCCCAACAAGATGTTAGTCGGCTTCGGGGGTGCGATGGATCTGGTAACTTGCGCGAAGGAAGTCATCGTCGCGATGGAACACACCGCCAAAGGTCAAATCAAAATTTTGGACGAATGCACCTTCCCGTTAACCGGTGCACATTGTGTTAGCAAAATCATCACGGAACTAGCCGTTTTCCATATTACGGACCACGGCATGGTTCTGACCGAAATTTCACCTAAAACAACACTAGATGAAGTTCGTGCCAAAACTGGTGCCCACTTTACTGTTGCAGATAATCTAAAAGTCAGCCAAATTGCTGATGAAGCTGTTGAAGTTTAATTGGAATGCATCTATTTATAACGCGTTCACTGGCGCAGAAGTCTACATGTAAGGACCTTGGTCGCAATGGCCTAAGCCCGGGCCATCACGCCCAAGGCCGCTTACACTCCGACTTCTAACCGCGCCAGTTCACGCTCACTCAAGGAGGAAAATAAAATGCCTGAAACAAAAGATGCTGTCATTGTCGCTTATGGCCGCTCTGCCGTGGGGCGCTCATTGAAAGGTGCTTTGACGAATGAACACCCGGTTGATTATGCCGCAGAAGTTTTGACTGGAGTTTTGAATAAAGTTCCCCAACTAGATGTCAACGATATTGATGACGTTATGGTCGGCTGTGCATTACCTGAAGATGTTCAAGGACTCAATGTAGCCCGAATGATCTCCCAACGTGCTAACCTGCCAGACTCAGTACCTGCTCAGACCATTAACCGTTTCTGTTCATCAGGAATTCAAACCATCGCAACCGGGGCCAACGCCATTATGGCCAATCAAGCTGATATCATTGTTGCTGGCGGCGTTGAATCCATGAGCCAGGTACCAATGTCCTTTGATATGGCTGGCATCAACCCGACATTAAGAGCGAAAAAGCCTGAGGACTATATGCCAATGGGATTAACGGCTGAGGTCGTTGCCGAAAAGTTCCAGGTACCGCGTGAGAAGATGGACGAATTTGCCATGCACAGTCATCATAAAGCTGCAGCAGCTCAGGAAGCCCATGCTTTCGATGATCAGATTATTCCTGTTCACTATGGCGATATCGAAGGTCACACCAAAGTCTTTGACAAGGATGAAGGTGTTCGAGGCAATCTGACCATGGATCAATTGGCTGCCTTGCCGCCTGCTTTTAAAGAAGATGGCGGTCAAGTGACAGCCGGTACTTCTTCACCGTTAAGTGACGGGACAGCCTTTGTCATTTTGATGTCAGCAGACAAAGCTGCCGAATTAGGGGTTAAGCCAATTGCCCGTTTTGTCGGTTATGCCGTAGCTGGGGTCAATCCGGCCGTTATGGGACTTGGCCCGATTTATGCGGTACCAAAAGTCATGGCCCGGACAGGTTTAACGATTGACGACATGGACAGTATCGAATTAAACGAAGCGTTTGCCTCTCAGTCACTTGTCTGCATTGATAAACTCAATCTGCCGGTCGACAAAGTCAATCCACGAGGCGGTGCCTTGGCACTTGGCCATCCGCTGGGCGCAACCGGTGCGATTTTGACCTGCAAGATTCTATCCTACTTGCAAGCTACCGGTGGCCGTTATGGGCTGGTTACAATGTGTATTGGTGGCGGCATGGGCGCAGCCGGCATTTATGAGATGATTCCAGACGAAGAAACTGCAGAGGCAACTGCGTGAAGTGCGACTGATATTTCGCGGTTTTCCAAGTAAACTCATTTCGCTAAAGGAGGTGTGTTTTGACGGATCGTCAAGTGATTCAGACTCGCTTGGTGTTACCTGGCGACACTAATGCTCATAACACCTTGTTCGGCGGCAAGTTATTAAGTTATATCGATGATGTTTCCGCGATTGCGGCAGTTAAATACAGTCAGCGGATTGTGGTCACGGCTTCGACTGACTCGGTAGATTTTCGCCATCCAATTGCTGCCAATGATAGCGTCACACTGACAGCATTTGTTTCCGGGGTCGGTACCAGATCCATTGAAGTTTTCTGTCGAGTCATGGGAGAAACGTTAACGACTGGTAAGACCTATTTGGCAACCACGGCTTTTAGCACTTATGTGGTCGTCGATGGTCAAGCAACGCCACTGCCGAGCTTCACCCCGGTAACTGCAGAAGAACAGCTCTTGTTCAGCGGCTATCCCGAACGTCGTGCCGCTCGCAAAGCGCGCCGTGACCGTAATCGTGCGTTCATCAGCCAGTTAGAGACAGCGGAAGAAGACCGCAATCGCTAGCTTAGAAAATTTAAAAAGAGGCTCCAAGATCCTATTAATATTCAGGATCTTGGAGCCTCTTAATTTTCTACTTAATTGCCGACCAGTTTCAGCGTTACGAAAGGTTAATGGCCTATCGCTTACGCCCTAACCGGTTCCTTAGATGCGCCATTTTCTTTATGCTTGCCTTTGTTTTCCTTGACAGTAAACGTTAGCTTGCCTTTTTTTGCACCGATTTGAATCAAATCACCGGTCTTGGCTTGGCCTGTCAACAAAAGTTCGCTCAGTTGATCTTCAACATCCGTTTGCAAAGCCCGGCGGATCGGACGTGCCCCGTATTCAGGATCGAATCCGGCAGCCGCGATGGCATCAATGCCTGCTGGCGTAATTTTGACGTCGATTCCCTGATCCTTAATGCGACTAAGCACGGTTTTGGTCATAATCTTAACGATCTCGTGCAGCTCTTCCTTGTTCAGGCTATGGAAGACAACCGTCTCATCAATTCGGTTAAGGAATTCAGGACGGAAACTCTTCTTCAGTTCATCTAACATCCGACTCTTCATCGCCTTGAAGTCTGCAGTCGGATCTTTCGCGCCAAAGCCAACCGTTTTATCATCGCGAATGGCGGTGGCCCCGATGTTACTGGTCATGATCAAAATCGTATTACGGAAATCAACCCGACGACCCTTCGCATCGGTCAGGTAACCATCATCTAAGACTTGAAGCAAGATGTTAAAGACATCTGGATGCGCCTTTTCAACTTCATCCAGCAGCACAACGGAATACGGCTTGTTGCGAACCTTTTCCGTCAACTGGCCGCCTTCATCGTAGCCGACATAACCCGGTGCGGCGCCAATCAAACGACTGGTGCTGAATTTCTCCATGTATTCGGACATATCAACCCGAATCATGGCATCCTCTGATCCAAACATCGCTTCAGCTAGGGCTTTCGCCAGCTCGGTTTTCCCGACACCGGTTGGCCCAAGGAACATGAAGGAACCAATTGGGCGGGTAGGATCTTTCAAACCGGAACGTGCCCGGCGGATGGCCCGTGCAACTGCGGAAACAGCTTCATCCTGACCAACAACCCGCTGATGGAGAATTTTCTCCAAGTTAACCAAACGCTCGGATTCCTTCTTCTGCAACTGGGTAACCGGCACGCCGGTCCATTGTGACACAACTTCCGCCACATCGGCTCCTGTCACTTTGATATCGGTCCGAACGCCACTTTCGTTCACGGGTTCCGGCGTATCAGCAAGTTTGGCCTTAACGTCCGCTTCCTTGGTGCGAATGGTCGCCGCTGTTTCGAAGTCTTGATGATCAATCGCGTCTTCTTTGTCGGCGACTAACTTAGCCAATTCGTCCTGAAGCTTGTCAGACTTGGTTTCGACATTAGCTTTGTCCAATCGTACCTTGGCAGCACTTTCGTCAACTAAATCGATCGCCTTGTCAGGCAGGAAGCGCGTTGTAATGTACCGTGAGGACAAAACAACTGCTTCATGCAAGGCCTCATCAGTAATGGTGACGCCATGATGCGCCTCATACCGTGGACGCAGCCCTTTCAAAATCTGTTCTGCTTCCTCTTCCGTCGGTTCATCGACTTGGATGGTCGCAAACCGCCGTTCCAAAGCAGCATCTTTTTCAATATACTTTTGATATTCGTCTAAGGTTGTTGCACCGATCAACTGCAACTCGCCACGAGCTAAGGCCGGCTTGAGAATGTTGGAAGCGTCAATGGCACCTTCAGCACCCCCCGCACCGATCAGCGTATGCAATTCATCAATGAACAAAATGACATTGCCATCTTTATAAATCTCATCAATGATTTTCTTCAGGCGATCTTCAAATTCACCACGATACTTCGTGCCAGCAACCAGTGAGCCCATATCAAGCATCATCAGTCGCTTATTCAGCATGTCATCCGGAACTTTGCCCGCGACAATTTTTTCGGCAAAGCCTTCCGCAATCGCGGTTTTCCCGACACCTGGTTCACCAATCAACACAGGGTTGTTCTTGGTGCGCCGGGCCAGAATCTGAATCAAACGCCGAACTTCCTTTTCGCGGCCAACCACCGGATCCATCCGGTTTTCCCGCGCCATTTGGGTTAAATCGCGCGCAAGGCCATCAAGTGTCGGGGTCCCTTGGCTATCTTGGCGAGCACCGCCACGCGCCATTGGCCGGCGTTTGGCCGCTGTGTCCGCAATGCCCATTTTCTTAAACACCATTTGCCGCGTCTTCGAAAGACTAAGCCCCAGATTCTGGAGAATCCGCGCGGCTAAAATATCATCTTCACGAAGCAACCCCAGCAGAATATGCTCGGTGCCGATCTTCAAAGCACCTAAGCGCTTTGCTTCGTCGCCGGCAAACGCCAGAATTTCCTTGCCTTTAGGTGAATAAGGCAAATAACTATCGCTAGCTTGACCGGCGGCATCAACAGTTCCATACCCTGTGAAGCGCTCGATCTCGTCATGGACATCATTCTCTGTGACCCCTAACTGACGCAGCGTCTTACCAGCGATTCCATCTTTTTCCATAACCAGCGCCATAAGCAAATGTTCAGTGCCTACAGCATGATGATGGAAATACTTCGCTTGTTCCTGGGCTAAAAGCAAAACATTTTTAGCACTAGGGGTAAATAAGTTGTCCATAAGCACGCTCCTTTTTAGAAAACTAATTATAAACTGTTCTATCTTTCATACCGCAAACGATCCAAAAATGCAAGGAACATGCGCGACCGTAAATGCTCTTCTGTCCCTTGATCAAGAATGCCCAAAGTCTCATGATTCATGACCGCCAACAACAAATTACCTGATTGCTGGGAAATAAGGCCATTGTCAAACAGTTCCTGAATCAAATCACGTGCATCGCGTAACCGCAAGCGCTTGGGAATGTGCTGCCGCATGATTTGAATGAGATCCTGATCATCTGTCAATTTGACCTTCACGATGCGAATGTAGCCCCCGCCACCACGTTTACTCTCGACAATGTAGCCGCGAGCCGGTGTGAACCGGGTCTTAATGACATAATTGATTTGCGAAGGAACGCAATTAAAACGACGCGCAATCTCGGCTCGCCGTATTTCAACGGCGGCCTCCTGTGCCAGTATCGTTTTTAGATAAGCCTCAATAATGTCCGAAATATTCTCACGCTGCATGTCGTTCAATCCTTTTTGACTTTGACCAATCTTGACTATTACACATTATACTGGCATTGGTCAGTTTATACAAATTTCTGCATTTGAAAACGAAAAAAGGACCACGATTTTTCGTGATCCAAGAATCGGGAAGACAAGATTCGAACTTGCGACCCCTACGTCCCGAACGTAGTGCTCTACCAAGCTGAGCTACTTCCCGGTAAAGCGGAAGACGGGATTCGAACCCGCGACCCCCACCATGGCAAGGTGATGTTCTACCACTGAACTACTTCCGCATACCGCATATTCAATTGATCGGCGCCAGCTTAGCTTCATAGGCGATCGACGATGCACCCAGTAGGAGTCGAACCTACAACCTTCTGATTCGTAGTCAGACACTCTATCCAGTTGCGCTATGGGTGCTTCAACAAAATGCCGAGGACCGGGATCGAACCGGTACGGTCATCACTGACCGCAGGATTTTAAGTCCTGTGCGTCTGCCAATTCCGCCACCCCGGCATAAAGTGAAAAGCGGAAGACGGGATTCGAACCCGCGACCCCCACCATGGCAAGGTGATGTTCTACCACTGAACTACTTCCGCATATCAAACCTATTCAATTATGACCGAGGAGCGGCCTTTAACGACCCGAGCATTCCATTCAAGATACGATGCGGGTGAAGGGACTCGAACCCCCACGGTCAAAAACCACTAGAACCTAAATCTAGCGCGTCTGCCAGTTCCGCCACACCCGCAAAAGGTGGGTTAAA
>NZ_BACQ01000060.1 GCF_000260435.1 Lacticaseibacillus zeae DSM 20178 = KCTC 3804
TCACCGCCCTTTTTGTTAAGCTTAATAGTAAACTTCCTTCAAATACAATCCTGAAGCCGGCGCTGTTCCTCTCGCCTGTTGCCGGTCCTTAACTTCAAACAACCGTTGAAAGTCATGAACTTCACGTCGGCCGTTGCCGATCTCAAGCGCCGTGGCAACCAGTATCCGTACCATATTGTACAAGAAGCCATTGCCATAAAACTCAAAAATCAATTCATTTGTCGTCGTATCTTCGCGAACCGTTGCCTCGTAAATCGTCCGAACCTTGTCCTTAATCACACCGCCACTGGCTGCAAAACTCGTAAAATCGTGGGTGCCGACGAGATCCTTTAAGGCAATCTCAATTCGGGCAACATCCAGCTTATAGGGATAGTGGCCGGTGTACAGCCGATTAAACGGATTCGTATAATAACCGCGTGCAACCCGATACATATAACGCTTACCTTTAGCCGAGTAACGCGCATGAAAATCAGCGGCGACAATTTCTGCCTTCAAAATCTCGATATCCAGTGGCATCAACGAATTCATCGCCCGCAGCATTGACTCTGCAGGAATATTTCCCGGGTAATCAAAGCTAATCACCTGACCTAAAGCGTGAACGCCTGAATCAGTACGCCCGGAACCATCCACATGCACCGGTTGGCCTTTCGTCATTTTGGTCAAGGCTTTTTGTAACACGCCTTGAACCGTTCGTTGTTTCGGCTGAACCTGATAGCCGGCAAAATTGGTGCCATCATAAGCCAATGTCACTTTATAATGCGTCAAAAACCATGTTTCCTTTCTAATACGCCCGCAGCAAAAGCAACAGCCCAGTCAAAACAGCCATCCCGCCAGCAGCAATCCAATCGCGCTGATGGTAACGTAAAATCCGATACTTCGTGCGATCATCGCCACCTTGATAGCCACGTGCCTCCATCGCCGTGGCCAGTTCATCTGCCGTGGTAAAACTGGAAACAAACAGTGGAATCAGCAATGGTACGACAGCCTTCATCTGCTGGAAAATGTTACCTTCACCGAAATCAACACCGCGTGCACGCTGCGCATTCATAATTTTAGTTGTCTGATCCATTAAAGTCGGTACGAAACGCAAGGCAATCTGCAAAACCAGTGCCAATTCGGTGACGGGTACCCGAATCACGCGTAATGGTTTGAGCAGACTTTCAACCGCATCCGCTAACGACAAAGGTTGCGTCGTCAAGGTTAATAAGGTCGACATGAAAATGATCAACACAAACCTAACGAAAATAAAGGCACCGTTGATCAGCCCAAGCTTCGTAATCCATAGCCAGCCCCAATGCCAGTAAACCGTTCCGCCGCGCACAAACAAAACCTGGAGGGCAACGGTAAACAGAATCAGCCAAATTAACGGGCGGACCCCACGCAGGAAAAAACCAATCCGAATACCGGATAGCCAGATCATGAATAAGGTCGCAACAAACATCATTAAATATGTCTGCCAGTTGTTGGCGAGGAAAACAATGCCAATATAATAGAAACTCGCCATCAATTTAGTCCGCGGATCCAACTCATGAATCCATGAATGGCCCGGAATATACCGGCCAAGTAAAAGCTTATCCACGCTGGCCACCCCCAATCTGCGGCAACAGCTGATCAGCCAGCTCAGTCTCGGTTAACGGCTGCGGATCAAAATGGAACCCCTTTGCTGTCAGCTGTTGCGCCATCTGGGCGGTTTTAGGCAGTCCCAGCTGGTTGGCTTTCAACCATTCTGGATCACTGAAGATTTCCCGCGGCGTGCCCGTTTTAATCAGACGTCCCTTAGCCATCACCCAGACGGTGTCGGCATAATCAGCCACGTCATCCATTTGATGGGTCACAAGGACGATGGTTTGGCCTTGTTCCCGATGCAGTCGTTCAAACATCGTCATCATCTCGTGGCGACCGGCTGGATCCAAGCCAGCCGTTGGTTCATCCAGAACCAAGACTTCAGGCTGCATGGCCAATACCCCGGCAATGGCAACCCGCCGCATTTGCCCACCAGATAAGTCAAAAGGCGACTTTTCCAGCACATCATGCGGCAAGCCAACCATGGCGACCATTTTGTCAGCCAATGCCAAAGCGTCCTGTTCACTCACACCGAAATTCTGCGGACCAAACGCAATGTCTTTGGCAACGGTTTGTTCAAACAGCTGGTTTTCGGCAAACTGAAACACCATGCCGACTTTTTGCCGTAATGGTTTCAGGTTTTTATTATTCGTTTCATTGGTGATCACCTTGTCACCAATTGTCACCGTGCCGGATGTCGGTTTTAGCAACGCATTCAAATGCTGGAGAATCGTTGATTTGCCAGAACCTGTATGGCCAATGATCGCGGTATAACTGCCATCATGAATCGTGCCAGAAACATCTTTAATGCCGTCACCGGCGAAAGGTGTACCTGCCTGATAGGTAAAGCTCACATGGTCGAATGTAATGTCCACAGGTAGTCTACCAACCTTTCATTGTCCAAATATGCTTTCGGCATTGCCACCCCACGCTGAATCAAGGCATCTTTCAGCTTCTCCGAATACGGAACGTCCAATCCCAAGCGCAACAAGTCCGTACCATGGGCAAAGATGTCGCTTGGCGTTCCAATTTCGTTGATTTTACCATCGTTAAGCAAAATAATCCGATGAGCAACCGCGGCTTCGTCAATATCATGTGTAATCGACAAGACAGTCAGGTTAAGTTCGTCTTTTAACTCACGAATGACCCCTAATACCTCCTGGCGACCAGCCGGATCCAGCATGGATGTTGATTCATCCAAAATAATAATCTCCGGCCGCTGGGCAATAATCCCGGCGATTGCGACCCGCTGCTTTTGACCACCCGATAATCGCGCCGGTTCCCGATCGGCAAACGCTGTCATGCCAACCCGTTCCAGTGACTCATCGACACGTTTGACCATTTCATCGCGGGGCACCCCCCGATTTTCCAAACCAAACGCGACATCATCAGCCACCGTTGCACCGACAAACTGATTATCGGGATTTTGAAAAACAATCCCAACTTTGGCGCGAATATCCCAGACAGTTTCTTCACTAAGCGTCATTCCGGCGACTTCGACCGTACCTGATTCAGGCGCCAGCAAACCATTTAGATTCTTCGCCAGCGTACTTTTGCCGCTGCCATTATGCCCGATAATGGCGAGCCATTCACCCTTAGCCACATCAAAAGAAACATCTGTCAGTGCTTGATGCTTTGCCTCGGGATAAGTGTAATTCAAGTGTTGAACACGAATGACGTTGCCCACGATGCTCCTTCTTCCTACGCTTTGTATACCGAACAATAATACCATATTTTACTGAGTTGTTGGGAATAAGCACTTGCAAATAACCCCTTTGCAGATAGCCCTTTTTAATGAAAAACATAGCAAAAAGTATTCGGTTAAAATTCCTTCTTAACTATCTCAGGATCTGTACTCATAAAGGCAAAAAAAGCAACGAAGATCAATCCAAGTACCGTCAAAATCCAAGCTTCCCATTTCACTGGATCCCCATGCATCAACGTCATGCCGACGTGACTTTTGCCATTCACAATCCATAGATACGGACGCTGCATTTGCATCAAAAAGATAAAGAATACCGCCCAAATCCACCGGCTTCCTTTTCGAAATAGTCCTATGTAGGCAGACATGATCCCTGCTGGAAAAATCCATAAAAAGCTCAGCATCACAACTAAGAAAAAGCCCGCGGTTGAATTTGGAAATGTTTGAGTTGCCAGCGGGTGCCACTGGGTCAAAGCAATCAAAATCACCCACATGGAAAGAAGTGGCATCAATGTTCTAATCAGACGTGGCGACTGTTGGCGTTTGCGATACTGTCTGCCAGTCAAGTAGCCGCAAACAATCGCAAAAATCCACACGTCGGCTAACCACGTCACGGTCACATCGCCATTGGCAGCGCGGTAAACACTCGGAACAAATGGCCCACCGGTAATGCCACCCGTGGGCGTCATACTGATTAGCAAAGTGACAAAGGTTAAAGACAGTACCAGCCAACAGCCGACCACCAATAATCCTATCTGCCATGGTGCGCGTTGTTTCAACCAATTGTGCATGCCATTCACCTCCGATATTGTGCAGTATACAGGAAAAATGACGGCTGTGCTGGATCGGTAGTGACTTTTTTGCCGACAGCATCGTGAATATGGAAAGGTCGAAGGCGACTAGGCAATAAGAAAAGTGGCGGTAAAAAGGAATCGCTTCAGGTCTGGGCGATTGCTTTTTACTGCCACTTGGGTGTGGTTGTGTTGTTTGGCTTACTAGATGTGCTATTGAAGGCAGGTGTGGATTCCTTCTATAACGCGTTCACTGGCGCAGGAGCCTGCATGTAAGGACCTTGGTTGCAATGGCCAAATAGCCGCGCCCTCCGTACTGAAAGTATATTCTATCGAAGGCAAAGTATGGATTTGACTTCCGCTTTCCATAACGCGCTCGCAGTCGCAGAAATCTACGTGTAAGGACCTCAAGCCTAAATGGCCAAAGACCTATTCTTTGACACTTGTGCTATTTAGGGTTCGTGGGGGCTTAGCTTCCGCTTTCTATAACGCGCTCGCCAGCGCAGAAGCCTACATGTAAGGGCCTTGGTCGCAATGGCCAAAGGACTCCGCACCACGTACTAAAAGTCTGTTCTATTGAAGGCAAAGTATGGGCTTGATTTCCGTTTTCTATAACGCGCTCGCAGTCGCATAAATCTACGTGTAAGGACCTCAAACCTAAATGGCCAAAGACCAGCCATTTAGGTTTGAGGCCACTTACACTCCGATTTCTAAGCGCTCCTGTTCGCGCTCACAAAAAAATCATTTAATGATGGAGACACCGGTTGCCCGGTGCTCTCAAGCTAGACTAAGCAGGACTGGGCCTGCCACCATCGTAACGCTCCATCGATCAAATGATCAAAGTTGGTTGACCTTCAAGGGCCAGCCGGTTTTTAACTGTGTTTAGACGAGCTCAATGATAACCATTGGGGCACCGTCACCGCGACGTGGCGCAGTTTTCAAGATGCGGGTGTAACCGCCATTGCGATCTGCGTATTTTGGTGCCAGGTCACTGAACAGCTTTTGCAAAGCGGACTTCACAATAACACTGTCTTCTTGTTCCTCGACACTAGCAATTTCGTTGCGGACATAAGCTGCTGCTTGGCGGCGTGCATGTAAATCGCCACGCTTGCCCAAAGTGATCATTTTTTCAGCAGTCGAACGAACTTCCTTAGCGCGGGCTTCGGTTGTGACGATCCGTTCATTGATCAGCAGATCAGTTGTCAGATCACGCAACATTGCTTTACGCTGTGAGCTGGTCCGCCCTAATTTACGGTAACTCATGGATTGGCCTCCTTTTCGAAATTTTAGTCTTCTTTACGCAAACCTAAACCAAGATCAGCCAACTTGTTTTTTACTTCTTCAAGCGACTTGCGGCCTAAGTTGCGCACTTTCATCATATCGGCTTCTGTTTTGTTGGTTAACTCCTGGACCGTGTTGATCCCGGCACGCTTCAAGCAGTTGTAAGAACGAACCGACAAGTCAAGCTCTTCGATAGTCATCTCAAGCATCTTTTCCTTGTGCGTTTCTTCTTTTTCAACCATAATCTCGGCGTTTTTAGCCTCATCCGTCAGATTGACGAAAATATCCAGGTGTTCGGTCAGGATCTTCGCTGCTAAGCTGATGGCTTCACGTGGTGAGATTGAGCCATTAGCCCAAACATCCAGCGTTAACTTGTCGAAATCATTCCGACGGCCAACACGGGTGCTTTCAATTTGATAGTTAACCCGGCTGATCGGGGTGAAAATCGAGTCGATCGGCAAAACACCGATTGGCATGTCATCAGACTTGTTCTGGTCAGCTGCCACATACCCGCGACCCTTTTTAACAGTCATACGTACATGGAAGTGCCCGCCGTCTGCAACAGTACAGATATACTGTTCAGGATTTAAGACCTCAACATCAGGATCAGTGACGATATCAGCAGCAGTTACCTTAGCCGGACCGTTGACATCAATTTCGATGTTCTTATCTTCATCAGTATTCATCTTGAGTGCCAATTTTTTGATATTCAAAATGATTTGGGTGACATCTTCCAGCACACCATCGATTGTCGAGAACTCATGAAGTACCCCGTCAATCTGGATGCTGCTGACAGCTGCGCCCGGTAATGAAGAAAGAAGGATCCGCCGCAACGAGTTACCTAACGTAGTACCGTAGCCGCGTTCCAACGGTTCAACCACAAACTTGCCATAGTTGGTGCTTTCATCAACTTTGGTAATGTTCGGCTTTTCGAATTCGATCATCTAGTTTGTACCCCTTTCAAAACGAGAAGTGAAGATTTGTCTGCCTGACCGCCATAACGGTCGAAGGGTAACAATTAAACACGACGACGCTTTGGAGGACGAGAACCGTTATGCGGAACCGGTGTAACATCACGGATCGCAGTAACTTCAAGACCTGTTGCCTGAAGCGAACGGATTGCAGCTTCACGACCAGAGCCAGGGCCCTTAACCGCAACTTCAACCGACTTCATGCCATGTTCCATTGATTCCTTCGCAGCCGCTTCAGCTGCCATCTGCGCAGCAAACGGCGTTGACTTACGACTACCTTTAAAACCGAGTGCACCAGCAGAGGACCAAGCGATCGCATTGCCGCGAGGGTCCGTGATCATTACTAAGGTGTTGTTGAAGGTTGAGTGGATATGAGCCACGCCAGATTCAACGTTCTTGCGGACACGGCGCTTCCGCGTAGTTTTTCTACCTGCCATCGATCAATGACCTCCTTTAATTATTTTTTCTTACCTGCCATGCTTGCTTTCTTCCCTTTGCGGGTGCGAGCATTGTTTTTGGTGTTTTGCCCACGAACCGGCAAGCCACGACGATGACGGATGCCGCGATATGAACCGATTTCCATCAAACGTTTGATGTTCAGATTCACTTCACGACGAAGATCGCCTTCAACTTTGTATGAATCCAAAGCTGCACGAATCTTGTCTTCTTGTTCTGGGGTCAGGTCATCTTGACGAACGTCTTCCGGAACACCGGCAGTCTTGAGAACCTTTTGAGCGGTTGTCTTGCCAACACCATAAATATAGGTTAAGGCAATGACGATTTGCTTACCACGTGGTAAGTCGACACCTGCGATACGAGCCATGTACAATGACACCTCCTATTGTTTTAGTTTGTATTATCCCTGACGCTGTTTATGCTTTGGGTTTGCAGAGCAGATAATCATGACCCGACCCTTACGACGGACCACTTTGCAGTGCTCGCACATCTTTTTAACAGATGGACGTACTTTCATGAGAATTTAGCCTCCTTGAGTTGGCAACTACTTGAAACGGTAGGTAATCCGGCCTTTGGTCAAATCATAAGGTGACAATTCAACCGTTACCTTGTCCCCTGGTAAGATCCGAATGTAGTGCATACGAATTTTACCGGAAACATGGGCGAGAATTTCCGCACCGTTTTCAAGTTTGACTTTGAACATCGCGTTGGGTAAGGTATCCGTCACGGTGCCTTGGATCTCAATTACATCGTCTTTTGCCACGAAGTGTTTCCTCCTAAAAATTATTGGTTCTATTAACGCGCGAAAAGGGTGAGGCCGATTGGCACTCACCGCATACCGCGATATTGTACCATAATTCTTCGACTTTGAAAACAGTCATGAGGGGCGTGCAATCGTCCAAGCACTTATTTTGCCACAGTCGCCAAAATCGCTTTGATATCGGCAAACACCTTATCGATGTCCTGGTCGCCATTAACCGTGTGCAGCAGGCCCTTCTTCTTATAGAAGTCCAATAACGGCGTGTTCATCTCGATGTTTACTTTAAGCCGATTCTTAACCGTTGCCGGCTTGTCATCTTCACGTTGGAAAAATTCGTGACCGCCGCAACGATCACAAGTGCCGGCAACCTTTGGCGGGTTGTAGATTTTGTGATAAGTTGCTCCGCATGTCTTGCAGATAAACCGACCAGACAAACGGTCAACCAATTTTGCAGGCGCAACATCAATGTTGATAACAGCATCTAACGGCTTCTTAAGATCAGCTGTGATCGTTTCGAGTGCCTCTGCTTGTTGAATGGTGCGCGGAAAGCCGTCAAGCATATAACCGGCGTCGGTATCAGATTCAGCAAGACGTTCTTTGACAATGCCGTTGGTCACGGAATCCGGTACCAACTGTCCCTTATCAATAAACCCCTTTGCTTCTTTACCCAATGCCGTGCCAGCAGCCATTGCAGCTCGAAACATATCCCCAGTAGAAATATGTGCAATCGGATAAGTATCCTCAATCCGTTCTGCCTGCGTGCCTTTCCCTGCACCGGGAAGTCCCATTAAAATGAGATTCACGTTGCATCCTCCTCTAAATATACACGCCAGCGCAACAGCAAAGCCGTAGATTCAAACTAAATGTCTGAATCTTTTGACTGCCAGGTGCACTAGCCCATACACTGCTTTTGCCGCGTTAGCCGATTCGAAAATCGAACCGATTAACGTACGATTTTGTTTACTTCTTTTGATCATCCTTAACCAGATCACCACGGATAAAGCCGACATACTCACGTTTCATGAGCAAGCCGTCTAACTGCCGAACTAATTCAATCGCAGTCATGACAACAATCAGCAGGCTGGTACCACCAAGTCCAATTGATTGTGGCAGACCCCAAATGTTAGCGGCCAGTTGCGGTAGTAAGGCAACCAAACCAAGGAATAATGCCCCGACTGTTGACAAACGCATAAGCAGTCGCGAGATATAATTCTCAGTTTCCTTACCCGGCCAAACACCAGGGATGTAGCTGCCTTGTTTGGTTAGGTTTTCTGCGACCTTTTCGGGATTGACCTGAACGAACGCATAGAAGAATGTGAACAGGATAATCAAAATCGTATAGATCGCAGTTCCGGCTGGCTTTTGCATATTGAAGATGTTGGTCATGACCTGATACCAGCCATCACTACCATGATTCTTCTGAAAAGCCATTAAAATTGTCTGCGGGGTTACAATGAAAGAACTCGCAAAAATAACCGGAATAACACCGGCAACGTTCACCTTAAGTGGCAGGTAACTATTGCTACCTGCACTGGTAACGCGGCGGGTATACTGAATTGGAATCTTGTAGTTTGCTTGTTGTACCCAGGTGACGAAAGTGATCACGATGATCACGATCACTGCTAAGGCAGCCAAGAACGCAATTCCTTTCCAGATCTCGGCGCCGGAGTACACCTGAACATTGTCCCGATATAGCTCCTGAAGACCTGAAGGCAAGCGTGCAACGATCCCTGAGAAGATCAGCAGCGAAACACCATTACCAAGCCCCTTATCGGTGATTTGTTCACCCATCCAAGTCAGCAACATTGTACCGCCGGTAAGGATGATACCGATCGTAATGTAGGTGCTAACAGATGGATTCTTGACCAAGCCCATCGAACTTAACGTTTGAAAGCCGGCCGTGATCCCAATTGCCTGAAAGAACCCCAAAATGATGGTTAGATAACGGGTGACCTGATTCAGCTTACGCCGACCGACTTCCCCTTGCTTGCTCCACTCAACAAATTTCGGAACGATATCCATTTGCAGCAGCTGAACCACAATTTGCGCCGTAATATACGGCGAAACCCCCATCGAAAAGATGGAGTACTGAGCAAGTCCGCCACCACTGACGGTATCCAGCAGTGAGATCAAGCCTGTCGAGCCAATTGACTGCAGTGCCTTTGCGTTAACGCCCGGCACCGCGATCAGTGTACCTAATCGATAGACCAATAAAACCGCTAAAGTGAAGAGGATCTTGTTACGGATGTCTTTAACCTTGAGCGCGTTTTTTAGGGTCCTCAGCATTAGATCACCTCAATCGAACCGCCAGCTGCTTCAACGGCAGCTTTTGCTGCGGTTGAAGCTTTTGCAACCTTAATGGTCAATTTTTTCTCAAGTTTGCCGTCTGCCAGCAACTTGACACCGTTCTTTTCGTTCTTAACAATACCAGCGTCGATCAAGGCTGCTGGTGTTACTTCGGCACCATCGTCGAAGCGGTTAAGATCGGAAAGGTTAACGATTGCGTATTCTTTGCGGTTAATGTTGTTGAAACCGCGTTTAGGCATCCGCCGGAACAATGGCATCTGGCCACCTTCGAAGCCAAGACGCGTCTTGCCGCCCTGACGTGCCAATTGACCCTTTGTCCCTTTACCGGCTGTCTTACCTTGACCGCTAGAAGTACCGCGGCCCAGACGTTTGCGGGCATGACGGGAGCCAACGCTCGGCTTTAATTCGTGCAATTGCATACTCTTGGGCACCTCCTTGTCGAAATAATGTATTAATCCTTGATTTCTTCAACAGAAACCAAGTGTGAAATCTGGAAAATCGCACCGCGAGTGGCTGCGTTGTCTGGCTTAATTACCGAGCTATTTACCCGGTTTAAACCTAATTCCTTCACAATCTTACGTTGCTTAGGAAGACGGTGGGCAGCACTACGGGTCAAAGTAATCTTCAACTGAGCCATGTGTTTACCTCCTAGTCTTCAAGCGATGACGCAGAAACGCCGCGTAATTCAGCAACTTGTTCCCGAGTCCGCAATTGTGAAAGGCCGTCCATAGTTGCGCGAATCATGTTGATTGGCGTATTCCGGCCGAGAGACTTACTGGTGATATCGGCAATGCCGGCAAGTTCCATGACGGAACGGATAGCGCCACCAGCAGCAACCCCGGAACCTTCTTCAGCAGGCTTCAACAGCACTTCACCAGCGCCGAAGTGACCAATAACTTCGTGAGGAATGGTGGTTCCCACGATCGGCACTTCGATGAGGCTCTTCTTGGCTGCGTCAACAGCTTTACGGATTGCTTCAGGTACTTCTTGGGCTTTACCGGTTGCAAAGCCGACGTGACCGTTCTTGTCACCGACAATTGCAATTGCAGCAAAACGCAGGCGCCGACCACCTTTAACAACCTTTGTAACACGGTTGATGGCAACGACCTGGTCTTCTAAGTCCAATTGGTTTGGATCGATAAATGATGCCATGTGTTGGTTATCCTCCTTTTTACTAGAATTCGAGGCCATTTTCACGTGCTGCTTCAGCTAACGCAGCAACGCGACCATGGTACAGATAACCACCACGGTCAAAGACCACAACTTTATGACCATCAGCAACAGCGCGCTTGGCAATCAATGCGCCAACCTGTGCAGCAGCGTCGGTCTTGTTTTCAGGATCTTTAATGTCCTTATCAAGAGTGGAGGCACTTGCTAGCGTCACACCCGCTACGTCATCAATTAATTGCGCGTAGATGTTTTTATTGGAACGGAAAACGTTCAAGCGTGGGCGCTCGCTCGTACCAGAAATCTTGCCTCGTACGCGGGCGTGACGCCGTTGCCGAGTCTTGTTCTTATCTGGCTTTGAAATCACAATGTTCACCTCTTGTTAAATTTGTTGAAGGTTACGACTACTTACCAGTCTTACCTTCCTTATGACGGACATGTTCGTCAACGTAACGAATCCCTTTACCCTTATAAGGTTCAGGTGCACGGACGGAACGAACAACGGCTGCGAATTGGCCAACAACCTGTTTTGAGATCCCACTGATGATGATCTGAGTGGTGCTTGGAACTTCAACAGTAATCCCCTTTGGTGCGGTCATTTCAACTGGGTGTGAGTAACCGACGTTCAAAACAAGCTTTTCGCCTTGCTTTTGGGCACGATAACCAACACCGACCAGTTTCATTTCCTTCTTGTAGCCTTCGGTAACACCGACGACCATATTGTTTAAGTTGGCACGCATGGTACCGTGGATAGCCTTATACGAATCATCAGGACGGGTGAAACTGATTTCGTCGCCTTCTTGATGCATTTCGATTTCCGGGACAAAATGACGCGTCAATTCGCCTTTAGGACCCTTAACCGTGATGTTGTCGCCATCTTTGGTGACAGTGACACCGGCTGGGACTTTAATGACTTTATAACCAATACGACTCACTTATCGGCACCTCCTTTTTGATGTAATGAATTACCAAACGTAAGCGAGTACTTCGCCGCCGACGTTCTTGGCGCGAGCTTCCTTATCGGTGATAACACCTTCGGAAGTTGAGATAATTGCAATTCCTAAACCATTCAGAACCTTAGGAACAGCATCGCTCTTAACGTATGAGCGCAGACCCGGTTTGGAGATCCGCTTCAAGCCAGAGATAACCCGTTCATTGTTCTTACCATACTTCAAGAAAATGCGGATCATGCCTTGCTTGTCATCATCGATAACTTCGTAGTCACGGATGAACCCTTCACGTTTAAGAATCTCAGAAATGTCTTTCTTCATCTTTGATGCAGGTACGACCAAGGACTCGTGACGCACCATATTAGCGTTACGGATCCGGGTCAAGTAATCTGCGATTGGATCGGTCAAGACCATTGATTTAACCTCCTTTGTCTAGTGATTACCAGCTAGCTTTGCGCATGCCTGGAATTTGGCCGGCATGTGCTAACTCACGAAGGCAAATCCGGCAGAGTTTGAATTTACGATATACGGAATGCGGACGGCCACACCGTTGGCACCGCGTATATTCTTGGACTGCAAATTTTGCAGGCCGATTGTTTTTAGCGATCATTGACTTCTTAGCCAAGTAGCGGACCTCCCTTATTTGGCGAATGGCATCCCGACTTGCGTAAGCAATTCGAGTGCTTCTTCATCAGTATTTGCCGTTGTGACAATAACAACATCCAATCCACGAACCCGATTAACCTTATCGTAATCGATTTCTGGGAAAATCAGTTGTTCCTTAACACCCAACGTATAGTTCCCGCGGCCGTCGAAGGACTTAGGGGAAATACCATGGAAGTCACGCACACGCGGCAGGGAGACATTGATCAGCTTATCTAAGAAATCATACATGCGTTCGCCACGCAGGGTCACCTTTGCGCCGATTGGCATGCCTTCACGCAGACGGAAGCCCGCGATACTCTTCTTGGCCTTGGTGATCAGTGGATGCTGGCCAGAGATCAGTGTCAATTCATCAACAGCTTCATCCAGCAACTTAGCATTCTGGGTTGCATCACCAACACCCATGTTCAACACGATCTTTTCGATCTTAGGTGCCTGCATGGTGCTCTTATAGTTGAACTTGCTTACCAATGCAGGGGCGATTTCTTTGCTATAACGTTCTTCAAGACGATTCTCCATGAAAAAGTTTGTCCTCCTTCCCTATTATTTATCGATTGCGGTGCCAGACTTCTTAGCAATCCGCACTTTGTTGCCATCTTTAACTTCAGAACCGACCCGGGTCGGCTTGTTGGTTTCAGGATCCAGAAGCATCACGTTGGAAACGTGAATAGGTGCTTCTTTATCGATGATACCGCCTTGCGGATTGGCGTTGTTCGGCTTTTGGTGCTTTTTGATCATGTTGATGCCTTCAACGACAACTTTATCAGCGTCTTTCAGGACCTTTGTGATCTGGCCTTCTTTGCCGGCATCTTTGCCGCGCATAACCCGCACTTTGTCACCAGTTTTGAACTTCATGTATCGCACCTCCTATTTGGTCAGAATGATTAAAGCACTTCGGGCGCTAAGGAGACGATCTTCATGAAATCGCCGTCACGCAATTCACGTGCCACAGGTCCAAAGATACGAGTCCCACGTGGGCTCTTGTCAGCGTTGATGATGACAGCTGCGTTCTCATCGAACTTGATGTAGGAACCGTCGGCACGGTGAGCACCGGACTTGGTCCGAACAATGACAGCCTTAACAACATCAGCCTTCTTGACAACGCCACCTGGTGTTGCTTGTTTTACAGTTGCGACAACGATATCACCGATGTTACCGGTCTTGCGGTATGAGCCGCCAAGTACCTTGATAACAAGGATTTCACGTGCGCCTGAGTTATCTGCTACTTTAAGACGACTTTCTTGCTGAATCACGGATTTGGTCCTCCTTTCATTCTAAAAATGATTAGATGATAACTGCCTTTTCGACAATGTTCAATAAACGGAAACGCTTATTGCGTGATAAAGGACGAGTCTCCGCGATTTGCACAATATCGCCAACTTTAGCGCTATTGTCTTCGTCATGCGCATAAAACTTCTTGGAATACTTAACACGCTTGCCATAAACAGGGTGCGTTTTGTATGTGCTGACTTCCACGGTGATGGTCTTGTCCATTTTATCCGAGACCACGCGGCCTTGATAAACTTTACGAGAATTACGTTCTGCCAAGGTAAATGTCTCCTTTCCGATTATTTATTGAGTTCCTGTTGTCGAAGGACCGTTTTGATCCGTGCAATGTTTTTGCGAACCTGCTTCAAGCGAGCGGTGTTTTCCAATTGGCCAGTCGCCTGTTGGAAGCGCAAGTTGAACAGTTCTTCTTTATATTGCTTCTCTTTGTCGAGCATCTCAGCAGTGGTTAATGCAGTAATTTCTTTAGCCTTCATTTGATTGCCCACCTACTTCCTCGCGTGAAACGATCTTGGTGCGGATTGGGAGTTTGTTGGATGCTAAGCGCAAAGCTTCCTTTGCGACTGCTTCGGATACGCCGCCGACTTCAAACATGATCTTCTCACGTTTAACGACTGCAACCCATCCGGTCGGTGCACCTTTACCATTACCCATCCGGACGCCGACACCTTTACTGGTGTAGGACTTGTGAGGGAAAATGCGGATCCATACTTTCCCACCACGCTTCATATAACGGGTCATCGCAACACGCGCTGCTTCGATCTGGCGGTTGGTGATCCAATGGGATTCCAATGCTTCCAAACCATATTCGCCGAAGTCAACGTTCTTGCCGCCCTTGGCTGCACCGCGCATCTTCCCACGGAATTCACGACGATGCTTGACACGCTTAGGTACTAACATTGATTATTTCCCTCCTTTCGCACTATTTTGCTGTGGCTTTTCAGGTAAAATTTCACCACGATTGATCCAGGTTTTGATCCCGATCCGGCCATAAGTGGTTGCTGCTTCTTCCCATGCATAGTCGATATCGGCACGCAAGGTGTGCAGCGGTACTAAGCCTTCGTTGTAATGTTCGCGACGAGCAATATCGGCACCATTCAAACGACCGGAAGCCTGGGTTTTGATCCCCTTGGCGCCTGCCCGCATGGTCCGTTGCATTGCTTGACGCATTGCACGACGGAATGCAATCCGCTGTTCAAGCTGACGAGCGATGTTCTCGCCGACAAGCTTGGCATCCAGATCAGGTTTCTTGATTTCAATAATGTTAATGTGAACTTGGCGACCGGTCAGCTTGTTAAGCTGCTTGCGCAAGTTTTCAACTTCAGAACCGCCTTTACCGATAACCATACCCGGCTTAGCAGTATGAATGGAAATGTTGACGCGCTTTGCGGCACGTTCGATTTCGATACGTGATACGGAAGCCTCTGAAAGCTTCTTATTTATGAAGTTTCGGATTTCAATGTCTTCATGCAAGTAGTCAGCAAAGTCTTTGTCTGCATACCACTTGGCATCCCAGTCACGGATGACACCGACACGGAAACCGGTTGGATTAATCTTTTGACCCACGCGTTATCCCTCCTTATGCTTCTTTTTCGGATACGACCACGGTGACGTGGCTTGTCCGTTTATTGATCGGTGATGCGCTCCCCTTGGCACGAGGACGGAACCGCTTGAGGGTCGGGCCTTCGTTGACATAAGCTTTGCTTACATAAAGGTTTTGTGCATCTAAGTCATAGTTATGTTCTGCATTTGCAATAGCAGATTTGAGCACTTTCTCGATGATCGGTGAACCGGATCGAGGGGTAAACTCAAGAATTGCCAGAGCTTCAGCAACATCGCGACCACGAATCAAGTCGATTACCAAGCGCGCTTTGCGAGCAGCAATCCGAACTGTCTTGGCCGTTGCCGTTGCAGACGTAATTTGATCAGCCATGAATGTTGTGCTCCTTTCTAGCGTGCTGTTGTCTTCTTGTCATCGGTGTTGTGACCGCGGAAGGTACGCGTAGGAACAAACTCGCCCAACTTGTGACCAACCATGTCTTCACTCACGAAAACCGGGACATGTTTGCGACCATCGTAAACGGCGATGGTATAACCAATGAAACTTGGAAAAATAGTGGAACGACGCGACCATGTACGAATAACGGTCTTCTTGTCGTTATCTGCCTGCGCTTCAATCTTCTTCAGGAGATGAGCGTCGGCAAAAGGTCCTTTTTTAAGACTGCGACCCATTGTGTGACCTCCTTTAATCGATGTAACACATTAATGTGTTTACTTCGTCTTGCGGTGACGAACGATGAACTTCTCGGACTTAGCTTTGTGATCCCGGGTCTTCTTACCCAAAGTCTTTTTGCCCCATGGTGATAATGGTGACGGACGACCGATTGGCGCTTTACCTTCACCACCACCATGCGGGTGATCGTTAGGGTTCATAACAGAACCACGAACCGTCGGACGGAAGCCTAACCAGCGCTTACGGCCAGCTTTACCAATGCTGATCAATTCGTGTTGTTCGTTGCCGACAGCACCGATTGTGGCACGGTTTTCACCCAGAACCAAGCGAACTTCGCCAGAAGCCAGCTTGATGGTCACGTACTTGTCGTTGTCTTTACCCAGTAACTGAGCTGAAACACCGGCTGAACGTGCTAACTGAGCACCTTTACCTGGCTTTAATTCGATGTTATGAATCGTGGTACCTGCCGGGATATTCTTCAACTGCAGCGTATTGCCGACTTTGATATCAACATTTTCGCCGGAGTAAACTTTGTCGCCAACCTTGAGACCTTTTGGTGCCAAGATGTAGGACTTAACCCCGTCTTCATAATGCAGTAAAGCGATGTTTGCGGTCCGGTTTGGATCGTATTCAATGGCTTTAACCGTTGCGGCCATGCCATCTTTATTCCGCTTGAAGTCAATCACACGGTAGAATTGCTTGTGGCCGCCGCCACGATGACGAACCGTGATGTGGCCGAGGGCATTACGTCCTGCCGTATGGCTTTGGCTGACCAGCAAAGTCTTTTCAGGCTTTGTCTTGGTGATTTCAGCAAAGTCGGAACCGGACATGTTACGCCGGCCGTTGCTTGTTGGTTTATATTTTCTAATCGCCACGTGTTTTACCTCCTATAACGAATTTTTGTTACTTGTTATCGTTATCTTCATCAGCGAAGATCTTGATTTCTTTAGAATCGGCGCTCAAGGCAACTAGGGCCTTGCGACGACGACGCGTCATGCCTTCGTAACGGCCCTGACGCTTCTTCTTACCGCGAACGTTTGCAATGTTGACATTGACCACTTTCACGCCGAAGATTTCTTCAACAGCCTTGCGAACCTGTTGCTTCGTTGCATGGAGCGCAACTTCGAATGTGTATTTACGGTTATCCATTTCAGCCATCGATTGCTCGGTGACGATCGGACGTAAAATGATATCGCGTGCTTCCATTATGCAAGCACCTCCTCAATCTTTTGGAGCGCAGATTGGGTTAAGATCAATTTCTTGTAATCAACAGCGTCCAAGACGTTGATACCCTCTGCAGGAACAACTTTCACATTCGGCAGGTTGCGTGCCGCTTTGGCAGCAACTTCATTGCCGTCTTCGAGCACAACCAATGCCTTTTCGTTAACCTTGAGACCGTCTAAAACATTTTGGAATGCCTTAGTCTTTGGTGTGTCAAAGTTCAAGCCATCAACAACGACAAGGTCGCTATCAAGAACCTTCTGTGAAAGTACGGATTTGATCGCCAAACGACGAACCTTCTTAGGCAGCTTGTAAGCATAGCTGCGTGGGGTTGGTCCAAAGACGATCCCACCGCCACGCCATTGCGGGCTGCGGATTGAACCTTGGCGGGCACGACCGGTACCCTTTTGGCGCCAAGGCTTGCGACCGCCACCGGAAACAGCGGAACGGTTCTTAACGGCGTGAGTACCTTGACGAAGGGAAGCTCGTTGCATCACGACTGCGTCAAACACGACGTTTTCATTTGGTTCGACTGCCCAGATGGCATCGTTGAGTTCAACTGTGCCGTTTTCTGAGCCATCTTGCTTATATAAAGTAACGTTAGCCATTAGTTATTGTCCTCCCTTCGTATTATTTAGCTGCTTTAACAGCAGAACGGATTGTAACAAAGGACTTGTTTGCCCCTGGAACGTTGCCTTTGATCAACAGAACATTGTGATCTGTGTCAGCAGCAACGACTTGCAGGTTTTGCATGGTGCGGGTACGGTTACCCATCCGGCCAGGCAATTTCTTACCCTTGAAGACCTTGTTGATGATGGCGCCAAGAGAGCCTGGACGACGATGGTAACGAGAGCCGTGAGCCATAGGACCGCGGGACTGACCATCTTTCTTGATGTTACCTTGATAACCGTGACCTTTGGAAGTACCGGTGACATCCACAATGTCGCCTGCTGCGAATTCGTCAGCTTTAACTTCGCTGCCGACTTCATAATCACTAAGCGCTACATCGCGGATTTCGCGAACGAAGCGCTTAGGGGTCGTGTCAGCCTTTTTGGCGTGACCGACGCTTGGCTTATTCGTCAAGACTTCACGCATATCGCCGTAGCCCAGCTGAACTGCTTCGTAACCGTCAGATTCAACGGTCTTGACTTGCATTACAACGTTGGGCGTTACGTCGATGACGGTAACGGGAACAAGTTCGCCGTTTTCGGTGAAGACCTGCGTCATGCCAACTTTTTTGCCTAAGATTCCTTTACGTGCCATGGGTACACCTCCTATTTTCTATAGATTATAATTTGATTTCGATATCGACGCCGCTTGGCAAGTCGAGCTTCATCAAAGCATCAACCGTCTTCGGTGTTGGGTTCACAATATCGATCAGACGTTTATGTGTCCGCATTTCGAATTGTTCACGTGAATCCTTGTACTTATGCGGGGAACGCAGCACCGTATAAATTGTGCGTTCTGTTGGCAGCGGGATCGGACCTGAAATTGTTGCGCCAGTGCGCTTTGCAGTGTCCACGATCTTGTCTGCGGATTGATCGAGAATCCGGTGTTCATAAGCCTTCAGCCGGATCCGAATCTTTTGTTTTGCCATTGTGTGACCTCCTTCGTCTATTATCAGTTAGTAGACTAGCTCCGTGAAAATTACCAACTCGCTGCCGTGGCAAAGCGGCCGGGCGTGTCGCAACCTCTCACATCCACGCTACTCTGGTTCACCTTTGGAACCAAGTGCACAGTTATCCCCTTCGAGAAACAGCACTCTTGATAGTATACAAAAACATTCATGCCATTACAAGCATTTCTTGAGGTTTGCAGAAAAAACATGCGCGCTGCAATCCGTTTCTTCCATAGTACACGTCAATCATTTCATCAGTAAGTCTTTTGGGCTCCGCCAGCGTGTAACGCACTGATCTAAGCAAACTTGTTTTCTCAAGAAGCCGTCTGTGCTACATTCAATTCAAGTAAGTTCATTTTCGCAACGGATTGGAGACCACTCATGAAATTTGACCACTATAAGAAAATTGTCAACGCAGCCTTAGACATTCTACTCGGCTTGCTTGCCATTGTTGTCGTTGTCTTCATGCTCCGTTACATCATCGATATCGGCAGCATGATCCTCCGTCCACTTTCAGCCGACCTATTTGGCAAGGTCATTCAGGAAGTCACCAGCTTCTTCATGCTCTTCGAGTTCGTGATCATGCTCATTCGTTACATTGAAGAAGGCCACCACATCCCCATCCGTTACCTCATTCTGATTTCGATGACTGCCATCCTGCGACAACTGCTGGTTCTTCATGATCGCGGCACGGAAACTTTGTTACTGACGCTCGCCATTCTTGTGCTAGCTGGGGTTCTGACCGTTTTCTCGTACGTCAGCGGTGATTTCAAGCACTCGCGCGATGAAAAAGATGTGGACATTGACCAGCATTTTTAAGGATTATCGCCTTGGAAGAAGTTATTGTGAAGAGTCAGCACACCAGCTACCGGCAAGCATCTAAATAATGTAGTGTTTAAAATGGTAAATGAAAAACATTAACAACCTATGTCTATCATTTCTCCGACAGAGATTAAGTAGTGCCATTCTGACAAGCTTGTCACTAATGCGATCTTGCAAACTTAATCAGATAACCGTCAGTAACAATACACTACACTATACGAAAACTAATGCTTTCGCGTCAGAAGCAAACAATAAGCTTATTAAGAGCACTCATCAATGACGAGTGCTCTTTCTCCTCTGTAACCAAACACTAGAATATTAATGATCGTTTGCCGACCTCATTAAACTTATACTGGCTAAACGCGATTGCGTGCCACATTCTGGAGTGGAAGTAGTACAGGGTACTTTGCCTTTACAAGTTGATACAGATCGTTGTCATCTTTTGCTCTCACTGTCAGAACCACTGAATAAGGTATCCGAATATGGCTTCCGTTCCTCGACAGCCCATGCAAAACCAAAAACGGATGATCTAGAGATGTCCGGTGTTTGTTTACCCGATCACTTTTAACCGTATCCCATTTCAACTTATCTCTTAATGATTGTTCCGTTAAATGTTTATACTTTTTATTTCCGTCTGCAGAAGGAAAGGCGCTTCGATTCCATCCGTCAGCCAAAAGCCTTTCTACCTGCGGATCAGTGCTATTAAGTGTAACTGGCTTGTGCCCTGCTTTTCTATATTCATATCTTTTCGCATCGGGATAAAACCCAACTTCCGCAGTGTACTGAGCATACTCGTCCACCTCAGACGCAGAAACTTCACTCAACACACAAACGGTCCAGGCGAACTCGAGCGACTTTGATTTTAGATTATCGATATCCGGAAGCGGAATATCGAGCCTAACGTAACTCCCTGTGGACATCTCGGAACTATACACCATGCGATATTCATTATCCCCACTGTGTAAAACATCCTCAATTTTCAATACTGAGCCATGACCACCACGTTCAACCGGTATGTCAGAATTTTGCAAAGAAGCATTATGAATAATTAATGCTCTAGCATCCAAAGGCGTCAAACTAGGATTCGTATTTATTAACTGAATGGCATCCCTAGCAACAAGTGGTGCTGCAAAGGAGCTTCCATATGCTTGATTCAAAGCATAGTTACTTGTTGAAAAGGTCAGAATCTTGTCTTCTTCGGCTCCGCCATGAGCAAGTATGTCAGGCTTAATAACACCGCCTTCACGACCAGGCCCAACAGATGTATAGGTAGCAAGTGAGACCTGATTATCTTCATCAAAATAGAAGCTACCCACTGCTAAGCCATTGACCATGTCTGCCGGTGTCTGAATCCTCGCCCATTCACCAGTTAATCCACCAGTGTTTCCAACCGCAACGCAAAATAATATCCGGTATTTAAAAGCTAGATGATCCAACACTTCAGTTAAAGGGCCTGCAACACCATCCACTAAAGCAGGCCCGAATGGTCCAACAGAGATATTCCAAACCTTTACATCGGCGTGTTGTGGTACGACTTCTTTGATCAGTGCGGCAGCTTCAACAAAGTCAAAGTCTTCAACGTCACGGTGACCCTCTTTAATTAATCCAGTTGGCAATACTCGAATTGACTTGATACGAGCCACTGCACCCACTTTCTCTCCTGGAACGACATCATTAAGATCTCCATACAAGAGAACGCTGCCAACTGCAGTACCGTGCTCTTGGAAAAAGTCGGTTGGCTGTGCCTCTACGCTTGCAATTTCGCGGATCTCCTGTAAGTAGGGATTCGCGTCTTGCCTAATACCTCCGTCGATTTGCCCAACACTAAGTTCCCCTATATTTCGGGAAGAATAATCACTCTCCTCGTACAAATTAATTTCCCTCGTAAATCCGCCTTCCACTTGAATCGGTGCATTAGTCCCTTTAGGCATAATCTGCCTTAGCGCATTAAAAGGAGCCAAAGCGTTTACCTCGTCGCGTGTTAACGTTAACGACAGATAAGTAAGCCCATCACTGGCTTGAAATATTTTCCAACTACTCGGATCCTGTTCCGGCAATAATCGTTTAATCTTTGCGAGCAGTAGCTGCTGATCTACCATTGGATGCAACACCAAATATGCGCGGCCGTTTTGCCAATTCCCCGGGATCAGTTTCAACTTTTCATCGACGGTGGCCAAACCAATTTCTTTAATCCTAACAATTTCCGCTCGTAATCTTTGGGTTACACTCTTTCCATTACTCATATTTTCAAACAATTGATCAAGCTTGTCGAGTGAGCCACGTAAATACTCGATACGGGACTTTTCAGTGTTCCCCGCATCTTGATCACGCACTTTAATAGGCAAAGAGCCTATCCGTTCTAAATCGGACTTATTGTATATTTCAGTTATTTTGCTTGATTTAGATAAGTACTGAGGCTTAATTTCAAGACTTATTACTGAGTTTGGCATCTTCAAATCATCATTGAGCTTTTCAAGTTCGGTGACAACTTGCTTAACTTGTGGCACAAGCAACTGTAATGCCTCGGAAAAGTCCTGATCCGAAACTTTTGGGGTGTGGCCCTTAGATCCCCTCTCTAATCCCCGTACAAACTCAATGCCGTTACCGAAGATCATATTATCTTGATTCCCCATACCCACTACCTCTATTCTTTAAGATAACGACTAACAGAACTTGTACTCGAATCAACTAACCGAGCTATTTGCTGCAAGGTCAGGGTCTTATCAATATCCTTAAGATTCCGAACGACAATCGCCTTGCTCATACCACTTTTCCGTAGAAAGGTTCCCAAATATCGAACTAACATAGAACTAACATTGTCATGTTTTAAAATCGCCTGTCTGAGCGCTCGATGACTGATAATTTCGATTTCTGCAGGAGATGTTTGGTCAACTATCAGTGCAATTTTTTTGAGCTTTTCCGTATCTACATACTTTCCGATATAACGTTGCCAAATTTCGAATCTCTGTAATTTATCTGGCAATTTAAACCGGATATCAAAATCAAAACGTCTCAGTAGTGCATCATCAATATCGTCAATTCGATTCGTTGTGGCTATTAAAATGCCGCGATTCTCCCATGCATCTAAAGTTTGAAGAAGTGTATTAACAATCCTTCGCATTTCCCCAATGTCATTGTTCTCATCTCGACCAACACCTATTGAGTCGAATTCGTCGATCAGAAGGACGACCCGATTTGTACGAACAAATTGAATTATTGCATCAATATTTTTACTAGTATCCCCTAGATAACTGGACAACAGTTGAGCTGTATTGACACGATAGAGTGGTAGCTTCAATTCCGATGCGATAACCTCTGCCGCAGTACTCTTACCCGTACCTGAAGGGCCACTAATAAGAACTTTTGATATTGGATCTAATCCCACCCTCCGTAATTCATCGACACGATCATATGATTGAATAATTTCAACAATATTCTCACGAATCTGATTTGACACAATTAAGTCATTAATACCCTTACGGGAATTCGTTAACATCAACAACGCGTTCTCTACAGACGACAGGGATCGGGCTTCTTGGATATCTTTTTTCCCTGCTCTGTAATCAGTAAGCATTTGTTTAAGTTCGCTGGATACTTTCGGATCTTTCTGATTAAGTAGGCGTATCAAGGATACTGTTGCTAGCTCAAATCCATTATTGTCTTGAGTTATAAAGCTCTTAACTAAATCTGGAATTCTATTGTAAACTGCATTTGCCATTGTTACACCTCTTTAGCCTGGGAAAAAATCAGTTGCCTATGTGTCAGCTTTTCAAGCCAATTAATTCCCAAAAAATTTGAAATTCTGTCTTTTGGGAAAGAATATCATTTATCCCAACAACTGTCAAATCATTGATATGTCTGGTATTCAATCATCTTATCTGGGTTAAGTTGGAAATTAATTAGTGACCACATTAGCCAGTCTCTCACAAGACCGAGCTGCAGAGTGATGTCACCACACATAGTGTCAATGATTCCAGACGACGGGTGCATAACAATGAGCTTCAGGAAAGACTACAAGACTACGTCCATAATGGATTCAAGAATGCTACCTCAAATGTGGTGGTAAACAACCTAGCTATTTATTGAATATGATTCGTAGCGCTTTGCATCCTGGAAGCGGCTGCTGCAGCGAGAGCTTGCCAGTATGTATTAGTTATTGGTTTTTCGCAAAAAAGCACGGTAGACAGATCTGCTGACCTCTCTATCGTGCTTCTTCTTATAAATTGTTACAGATATGGCGAGACAACGCCGCCGTGATTCTTTTTCATCCGCTGAGAACCTTATCCCCACGACAAATTTCTCAGCAGCTTGTCTTGCATTATGTTGAACGCAAAGTCATCTCTAGAATGATGCAATCCCCAAAACCACATCATCGCGCACGACTCGCGTCCAAACATCCGTTGTGTTTACCCGACTCATTAAACTAGCCAACCTAGATGATGTATCAATGCCAGTGACCATCCCCACAATCGTCACTAACAAGATTTCCAATCACCGCAATATTGTCTATCACTATTTTGCATGGTGATACTTACGAACGCCCGCAAAGCCCAGAACCGCAATGATCAGCGCACCAGCTTCGGCCAAAACGATACCGTTTTGACTCTCACCTGTTGCTGGGTAAGCATGTTTACCATACTTTTGAGTCATGCGACTAAGCGGTTGCGTGCTGGCAGGCTCCGTTTTGACTAATGGTGTCACTGTTGCAGGTTTAGCGGGGCCGGTAGCAGGCTTAGGGGCATTCGAACCCGCCGGCGTTGTAGCAGCTGGGACCGTGGCGCGCGAGGCAGCTGAGCTATTGGCACTGGAAGCTGCAGAACTCGATGCACTGGAGGTAGCGGAACTGGCTGCGCTAGATGCAGCAGGACTCGCCGCGCTTGAGGTAGCAGAACTTGAAGCGCTTGAAGCGGCTGAACTGGCTGCACTTGAGGTTGCTGAACTGGCGGCGCTGGAGGCACTGGAGGCACTGGAGCTATTAGCACTAGACGTCGCTGAGCTTGATGCACTTGAATCAGCTGAATTCGCGGCGCTGGAGGTCGCGGAACTGGCAGCACTCGACGCAGTAGAATTATTGGCACTAGATGCCGCAGAACTTGATGAACCGGAAGCAGCCGAGCTTGCTGCGCTAGAAGTAGCGGAACTGGCTGCACTTGATGCACTGGAACTATTAGAGCCGGAGGTTGAAGAACTACCGCCACTTGCTGGCGTGTTCGGTTCTGGGCCTGGATCCAGTTTGGCAACACGTGCCTCAATACTATTGATCAACTCTGCTAATGCGGCATCTTGCTGTGCATTATAATTCCTAATTTTTTGAGGTAAGTTCATCAGTATTACGTCATCATTTGCAATCCTCGCATAAATTACTTTTTGCGCATCAACATAAGCTTGTTGCGCGGATTGATAATCTTTAGCCTGTTGCTGTTGAAGCTTTGCGAGATTGTCTTTTATCTGTTCAATCTTTGTATCTATTTCGTGGTTGTTATCTACTGGAAGTGAGGTATCTTTTTCCGGAACAGTAGCTATATTCTTTCCATCGGCTGAATAGCGAACCCCATTAAAATTGAGAACCCATTCATTATCAGCAATTTTTTGAATGGCAAAACCGCCTGTTACATCACCGTCTTCACCCAGAAGAATCTCTCGGTGTCCCTCGTTGGAATCGCCATCCCAATTCAGCATGCCATTTATATCATCAGCAACAGCCTGCAAAACTTCCACCATTGTCAGTGAACCATTACGCGTCCCTTTATAACCATTGGGATTAGCATTTGCAATACACTCAGAAGCTCCCCCACCATATTGAGCGAATATGCGCTTAATTGCTTCAGCATTATGGTGCATGTCTGTGTCTGTACGCATAGAATCACTACGCTCTTGAACCAGTGCCAAAAAACTCTCAGTGGAGACCAATGGTGCTATGCCAAGCGCCTTACGATAATTGTTAATCAGCATCATAGCATACTGATTAACTTCGACTTTTTGAGCTGCGCTTAACTGATCGTTTTGAACTGTATCAGAAAGAACCCATGACGGCGTATTCATATCATCAGACATATGTTCCAGATCAGCTTTATCCGAATAGTTATCGAATGGCTTTCTGTCAGCAGGATTTGAAAGAGGATCCAACTTGTCTATACTGTTCACCTGATCATCTGTGAACACTGACAAATTCTGTACTAAGTAACCTCCATTCCAAGTCTTATTTTGCTCATCATTTGGTGATACGATGTTGCTCCAAGCACCTGTACGAGCCACATAATTAAATGTGCCACCATCTCCAACTTGAATATTTGGCGTAACTCTCTGAGAATTCAAATCTTTAATTTCATTAGCAGCAGCTTGGCTTGCTGCAGCGTAACTATTTGCTTGGGCTGCTTTTTTTGCAGCTAAACTAACTGGCTCATCAGATTGAAGTTTTTCAAATTCTGCATCGTCTTTTTCTTTTTGAGCTTCTGCTTGGCTAACAACGTTGTCCCCATAAGCACTTTTAGCCGCTTCTGTTTTAGTTTTCGCATCCGCTTCCTGCTTTGCCGCATCCGCCTTTGCCTGATCATACTTAGCCTTAGCTGCCTTCCACTGCTCATCTGTCATACTTACCGAAGAAGGTGCTGGTGCATTGGTTTGCACCGCAGCAGTAGCAGCCTTTGCCGCAGCACTGGCCGGTTGTGCAACTTGAACGGAAGTTGTTGATGCCACTTTTTGTTCCGCCGGCGCTGCAGTCTGCGCCGTTGAGACCGTTGCTTCCTGAGCCTGTGCTGCCTGACTTGAAGCAGCTGAAGAAGGTGTTGAGGCGTCAGTCTTATGAACCTCTTTGATTGACTGCACGGTCAACTGCGGCTGTGTTTCCGCTGCCCGGACGGTTTGTGTCTGGGTCACGCCAAAACCACCAATCGCCAACGCAAATGCTGAAGCTACCACCCATTGGCTACCGCGTTTATACATTTTCTTCTTATCATCTACCACATGTTGTGCAAATCGATTGTATAACATTGTGTCCCCTCCAATTCATGTATGTACTCGTGGATCCATGAACAATAAAAATTATACGAAACAATTAGGCGTGTTATACCTAGTGAAGCTTTCCAACCATCATTTTCATGCAAATCCCAGCATGGCAGTAGTCGGGAACTAGCATTTTTTGAGCGTCTCTCCGCTTTTCTCAAGCTGTTACTAGCGACATCCTTTTAAAATTGTTCATTTCAATTTTGCCATTGATAACAGAAAACCTTCTACAAGACAACAAAAAGCCGTTTAT
>NZ_BACQ01000059.1 GCF_000260435.1 Lacticaseibacillus zeae DSM 20178 = KCTC 3804
AATTTTATTTAGTCGAAAAAGTGATTAATGAATGATGCGATTGTTTATCTTTTGCTGCCTCGAATTAAGTCGGCTCTAGATTAACCATCCTCAAATAAGGTACCATTGTCATGGAAGGATGAATGCGGATTTGCCGCAACTTTCAGTGACAAATGGCTGGCTACCGGCATTGGCGATGGTCATTTGCCGGAAGCAACACTCAAGACTGACGGAGGATTGATGATGATTAAACTAATCGCAACCGACATGGATGGTACTTTCTTGCGGAATGATATGAGCTACGATCGCAACTGGTTCAATCGACCTTATCACCAACTACAGGCGCACCACGTCTATTGGGTCATCGCCAGTGGCAACCAGTACTTTCAGTTGCAATCTTTTTTTGAAGACTATCCCGAAACCATTTTTGTCGCAGAAAACGGCGCCTACATTCGTGATGCCAATCACATCTATGCCTTGAATGCCTTCACGCCTTCAATTATCCACCCGATTTTAACGCAACTTGAACAGATTCCTGACTTAAAAGTATCCGTCAGTGGCCAGGCCGGTGCCTACACACTGGACACCATGGATCCGGCTCATCTAGCCATCATGCGAAAATATTATCCTAAGCTAACGCTACTGCGCGATTACCATGAACTCGATGACAACATTCTCAAGTTCTCCATCGGCTGTCCACCGGAACGTACGGATGCGATCGTTGCTGAATTACGGAGCGCGTTGGCTGGCGTTGCAACTCCGACTAGCAGCGGTCACGGCGACATTGATTTGATTCGCCCTAATGTGAACAAAGCACAAGGACTTGCGCTACTGGGGCAAAAGCTCGGGATCGACTTGTCCGAAATGTGTGCCTTCGGTGACGGCGGAAATGACTTGGAAATGCTGCAGGAAGTCGGCTTAGGTGTGCCCATGGCCAATGCCGATCCGCGCGTGGCCGCTGTCGCTGATGCCACAACGACAAGCAATGAAGAACAAGGCGTTTTAAAGTTTATGGAGACACTGCTCACAACCGATCAACGGCATGCTGTCAAAAGCCGCTGAGCACCAGTCCAGAATTTACAACAAATTACTGATAAGTAAAAAAACGGCCGCGAAAAGGGCGCTAGTTTTCCTAATTCGAAAACTAGCGCCCTTAATAGTGAATTTGGCTGATTGGCAGCAAGTATCGGATTTAGCCCTTAGCCGCCAGATCCCTGTTAATCACGATACTCTGATACATCCAAGTGGTGATCAGATAGTATAAGCCGTAAAGCACGATGAAGACACCAAACGGCACGATTAGGTTGTCATAAGGTGCCTGAAGAATCATTTTGAAGAGTTGCAATCCAAACAAAACGTGGATCATGCCGACAATGCCTGGCAGCAGGAACAGCACCCCGATTTCCTGACGAATGGACCGGCGTAACACTTGAGGACGAGCACCGATCTTTTGCAACATCAGGTAGCGGCGCTTGTCATAGTTGGCGCCGGACAAAATCTTAAACATCAAGGTTGAAGCCAACATCGCCAAGAACGACAGCCCTAAGAAGAAGCCCATAAAGGCAAGGCCGGAGTACATCCCATTGAGAATGGAATACGACACGAATTTCTGATCAGTGTCAGTGTTCCACAATTTTGGATATTGCTTTTTCTGCAACGTCACGATCTTTTCGATAACGTCATAATTTTGGTTGAAGTTTTTGACTCTAAAAGTCGTTAACGTCTCCGCATTCCCTAACTTGGCAAAGGTTGCATTGTCAGTTACCCGTATCTGTTTTCCGCGGTTGTTGCCAACAAAGATGCCTAAAGAGCCTGAATGTTGCGCGGCAATTTTGTTAAAGTTGCGACTGGTTAACGTAACCGAATGCAACTTCCCATTCGTACTCTGATCGCGGATCGGTACCTTCAAAGGCTGCGCGTCAAGTTCGCGCTGACTGAGATAAACCGTTTTAGCATCTGACTTGAGCGTATACTGCTGCTTTTCCGTGACGCCTTGCAATTTTTTCATCTCAGCTTTGGTCTGCGCATTTGGCGATGCAACCGTTAAATCATAAGCCGTGTACTGACTGGCCAGCACCGGAATATCGTGGGTAAACCCTAGCCCAACGGTAATTGCCCCAAGTGCCAAGGCCACCAAAATGGATACAACGGATAGGATCCGCGTATAGTCGCGAATCCGAAAACTCAATTGCGACAATGTAAAGGTATGCAGCTGCTTAGAAGCAAAGGACCGGTTGCGCTTCAACAAAGCAATCAAGGCCACAAAGACGGCATTGAATAAGAAGTACGTCCCCATCACAATGGTAACCAAAGCAGTCGGGATGGCTTTGATCCCAATATGAAGCGCATTACCCATGCAGTAATACCCGACAGCCAGCAAAATCAAGCCTAAAACAATCTGCAATGCGAAGAAGATCTTTTTTTGCTTAACCCGATTCGGCGTTTGCGCCTGCCGCAATAGCCGCATCATTGGCATTTTTAGCAACTTAGCCGTATTGTAAATCGCCGATAAAATGAACAAAACAACGAAAAATCCGAATGTCCATAAAATCGCCGGCAACCAGAAAGCCGAAAAGCCGGTTGCTTTGGCATGCAGCGCATTAATCAACCATTTACCAATAAAATTGGTGCCGACTAACCCGATCAAGACGCCAGCAAATGTTGCGAAAAATCCAATCACAACCGTTTCAAGGAAAATGAGCTGCCCGATCTTACGCCCTTTTGCCCCGAGCATCATAAACATTGCATAATCCCGTTGCCGCATACTCAACAGGAAACTGTTGGCGTAAACAATGTAGACAAACGTAATGATTGCCAACAACACTGCCCCAAAGCCAAAAATAAACGGCGTGTAGCTAATCGGCGAATTTTGTTTTAAGAAGCTGGTGTTCGTTGCCAGCGCCATGAACATATAAAAGACAGCACTGGCAATCACCAGACCAGAGAATAACACCGCATAGTCGCGGAAGCGGTTCTTTAAGCCGCCAAGTGCAAGTTTGCTTAACATAGATGCCGCTCCTTATTTTTGAAATGTGCCAAGCGTTTCCAGAATTTCCTGATAGAACGCTTCCTGGCTCTTATCCCCATGCACCAACTCAGATCCGATTTGACCGTCTTTGATGAAAAGAATCCGACTTGCATAACTAGCTGAAAACGGATCATGCGTCACGAGTAAAATCGAAACCCCGTGATTTTTATTTAAGTCATCCATTGTGTCGAGCAATTCGCGCGCTGCTTTGGAATCCAAGGCGCCAGTCGGTTCATCCCCAAACAAAATGTCCGGTTGCTGAACCAAGGCCCGGGCTGCAGCCACCCGCTGTTTTTGGCCGCCGGATAGCTCGGTCGGATAATGATCCAACACCGCGGTAATCCCTAGCGTTGCCGCAATTTGATCAACCGCCGCCTGCTGCTTTTTGGCACTGACATTCTGTAGCGCCAGCGGTAAGGCAATATTTTCCCGGCCGGTTAGGTTCTCCAGTAGGTTGAAGTCCTGGAAAATGAAGCCGATTTTCTTTGCCCGAAAATCCGAAAGTGCGTTGCCTTTTAGCTTCGTCACATCTTGGCCCTTGATGCGAACCGCGCCAGAAGTCGGGTGGTCAAGTGTACTGAGAATGTTCAACAGGGTCGTTTTACCTGAGCCAGACGCACCCATAATCCCAACGAATTCACCGGGTTCAACCTGGAAACTAACGCCTTTCAATGCTGGCGTCTGCTTTTCACCGCGTTTGCCATAGGTCTTGGTCACATTTTCAACCGTTACGACTGGTTGTTTGTCCATGATAATCCTCCATTTGCGTGTTTGCTTTTTTGAATAATGTCATCATACCGGCTCTACACCGGCATTTCCTGATAATGGGCTAACAAACGTCCGCGCGAACCTAACGTCTTTGTAAGCCACTTTAACTTTTCTTTACTTCTATTTTTCGTTCGCGCTCCCGCTTATTTTGACTGTCTTGACAAAAAGGGTATCAGCGTCGCGCGGGCGGTTGTGTCTAACTGAGCATATCGTGGCAAAAGAAAAACAAGGTCTTGATCTTTTAAAATCCCATCAATCGAAACCTTGCCACTTGTTCGTGCTCACATAATTGACCAAAGAGCAGCTGCTTAATTTAACTTTTCTCTTGCCGCTTTCGGTACGTCTTTAGATGGAACGCTTTCCCAGCGAGTAACCCCACGATTATTGTTATAAGTCATCTTTAGATACGCATTCATCTTCAAAGGCCGATTACGATAAACTTTAAATTTGAGTTGCTTAGCTTGACCCTTTTCATCATAACCGGTCAGCTTATAGTCAAACACCTTGTTGCCTTCGCTGTCATTTGATTCTTTACCATTCTCGGTAATCTTCGTATAGTAGCTCGGCCCGCCGTAGCTAAAATGTTGATAAGCTTTCATGGCACCGAATCCCAGCACGATCAGGACAACCAATCCGATTAGCATTTTTTTCAATGTCGTTTCGCCCCTTTTTTAATTTCCAGCCTCCTGCTATTCAAAGAGAGGTTTGTTCCCATAGCTCTCAGGCTTTCAGTTAGTTTATCAAGCGGGCGTTTATGTTGGAAATAGAATTGTCTAACAAATCACAAGACGTAACTAACGGGTTTGTAAGCAAGTTCACTGTTACGACTTTTCGACAGGGAAAATACCCGTGCAGATCAATAGCGCGGCGCACCAGCGGGCATATGCTGACCACTTGAATGCTCATTGACCGCAAGCAAAGCACAACTAAACTTCACTCACTCGTCGTGCAAAACTATCTGACTGGCACTTACCTCCAAGCTAGCCAAGACGTCTTGCTGTTGGATGAAAGTGATCCAAGCCTGCCGCGAATCTTGATCTTCCTCTTTAATATAGCGTTTCAAGTTGCAACAAGCGCTGCACACAAATCGCTCCACCATCGTCTCAATGGCCTTTTCTTCCATCACAGGATCTCGCTTACCCGTCGCATGTTTCAGCCGCTGGTAGACAACCGCGCGCCGCCGAAAATCACGCACAGCATGGCAATGGGACATCACATATTCTTTAAATGTATCATGATTCAAACTTCCGCCTTCTTTGGTTAGTTGAGAGATCGTACTTGTTACCATTTTAACATGGTCTTTGGAAATTCAGAATATGAAGCGGATGGCGGACTTTTGTTTGTGATTTGTTACGTTATAGGGAACGTTTTACGGCAGGACCTGTTGCAATCCAGTTATGATTAATAGCAAAGATACAGGCATCATAAAAATACCTAATACTAGTGAAGCAAGCCGATATGGATCATTAACTCGAACGCGCTTTAAAACCCATCCGAGCATCAGAACCATAAGAATGACAGAATCAGGCCACACCTCTTCTAGTGTTGTTCGTGTGCTATTTTCAGGTAAGGTCAAGAAGGCCACAATAAAGACGATGCCATAAACTACCAGTATAATGCCGAGCACCAATGTAAACATATTATCAATCCTCGCGTTAACCAAAACCCGGGGTCCACCCGGAAAGCCAATTTTATGACAATTAAGCTAGCCTTTTTGCTACTTTTTGTAAAGTGGCACTTATTGTTTTCTTCGAGTTTTAATGCCGCGATTTTACACACATTGTAGTAATAAGTGTGTAAAATCACGGCATCAATTGTTTTAAATAAAATCCTTTTCCGACTGAACAACTTTTGGGGCGAACTGCTGATGTTGCAGCAAACTTAATCTCATAGCAGTACATCCATGTATGCGCGAATTTTATTTTTCACCTTGAAAATATCTGCATACTCACTCAGACGATGCAGGTCCTTACGCTTCATCTGTGAAAATGATACCATTGCTTGCTTTATCGTTTCTGCGTCTGACGAATCACGTGTCCTTATAATATCGCACAATGTCCGCTCAACGTTATACGCGCGTACCATATGCTGCCCTGGACTTTTTACTATTTCCACTCCACGATCGTGCCATTCGGTTTTCTGCCTATAAACCTTAACCGGATATCGTTTGATCGCTGGTGAATGGTAGCCAAGCGGAAAATTCATTTGATATCGATCAGGCGTGCGATCAATCATATGATGTAAAAAGAGCGCACTGTCTTTAAAATAAATGCCACGACTGAATCGATATTGCAGAATGTACATGTCATCTTCAAATATTGCTGGATCAATATAAACTCCCCGATCTACCCGCTCTAATTGCCCACGGTTGGCTAAATCAGCGAGTGAATGTGGATCTAACCCAAGACGTTTCATATCCGCAACGGTTACCTGACCGTTATTTTCTTCCATGAACGCTTTAACGGCATCAATCATGAATATCACCTCACCTAGCACACACAATTATAGCATGAGACTATGTGTAATAAGTGAATAAATGCTTTTAAACCTGAGCAATATCCAAATATTCAAGTTACAACCAGATCCAGTTTATTGAAACTCTCCAGAAGAAAATAAAGTTACGTCATAACAATGAGCTCGCCTGTCCATTGTGTTATCATCTGTTAGGCTCTTATTGATATGCATTCTCTTTCCACGTACAAACATAGTGACAGCACAACACCATGTTTGTACGTGGTCATTAACTGCATACTTAAGATATATTCCGGTAAATATAATTATCGAATTACAAGTTATGTATTTTCGTCAAAGTAAAAAGACAAAATACTATTACCGTGCTTTGCCACAAAAAAACACCTTCCCAAACTTCGGGAAAGTGTCGATGCTCCAAATATTGATCGAATGATTAACGCTTGGAGAATTGTGAAGCTTTACGAGCCTTCTTCAGACCATACTTCTTCCGTTCCTTCATACGAGGGTCACGGGTCAGCATGCCGGCCTTCTTAAGTGGGCCGCGGAAGTCAGGATCAACGGTCAACAGGGCACGGGCAATGCCGTGACGAGTTGCGCCAGCTTGGCCAGAGAAGCCGCCGCCATTGACGTTAACAAGAACGTCGTAGCTGCCAGTGGTTTCGGTGATGCCAAATGGCTGAGTTAAATCAGTGATCAGGTTTTCATATGGAAGGTAGTCGCGAACGTCTTTACCGTTCATCGTGATCTTGCCGGTGCCGGGAACCAAACGGACCCGGGCAACGGAGTTCTTGCGACGACCTGTACCTGCGTATTGTACTTGTGCCACAGTAATTGCCTCCTTAGATTAAGTTTGAAATGTCGAGTACTTCTGGCTTCTGTGCCAAATGCGGGTGTTCCTCCCCAGCATAGACATGAAGCTTCAAGAATTGCTGATGGCCAAGTGTGTTCTTGGTCGGGAGCATCTTCTTAACAGAATATTCAACCAGACGTGCCGGGTTATCCCGCAAGAGATCCCCAGCAATTTCATGTTTCAAACCACCTGGATGCTGACTGTGACGATAGTAAATCTTGTCTGAGGCTTTTTTGCCAGTCAACTTTAGCTTGGAAGCATTGATAACGATCACATTGTCACCGGTATCAACGTTTGGGGTGAATTGCGGCTTGTTCTTACCACGCAAGATCGAAGCAACGACAGATGACAGACGACCCAACGCGATATCCGTTGCGTCAATCACATACCATTTGCGTTCGATTTCACCTGGCTTAGCCAAAAATGTTGTACGCACGATTTGTTTCCTCCATAATTCTGTGCTTGTTTGAACACGTTAAGTTTCCGGGGCTTATCGTGGGGCAAACAATACCAGCTACTAGAATACCAACGATTCAGGCTCAAGTCAATGTTAAATTACAACACAAGCGAGCTTGTCGGTGGGTTTTTTAGCATCATCACAAAACTCCTGCCGTTAGACCCCAAGCTTCCGCACCAATGCCTGCCAGGAAGCTTGCGAGCCAGCAACGATAGAAGCATGTACCGTTATTCCGTCATGAAGCCGCGCAAGTTGCGATTGACTAACCCGACTCTGAACCGTTATCTGCAAGTTTCCTTGCTGCAACTGGTTTGCAGACGGTATCTGCGTGACTTTTCCGGCAAGTATAAGTGTGTCCCCAGCATTTGGTTCGACTTTTACACGCACCGGTTGACCACGCTTAACGTTAGGAACGTCCTTTTTTGCGACCTTCAAGTTGAAGCTGATTGAAGATTGGTGATTTTTCTCAGGTAAAATCCGGCCGATTACCTGTCTTTTACCAACGATTTGCTGATCTGTAGCCGCTAACTGGCGCAAATAGAGCAGCCCGGTTACCGGTGCTTTAATGGTTTGCGGTTGGCTAGCGTGCCTTAAGCCCTCGTCTTTTGCCTCAAGCTTTCCAAGGGTTTGCTGGACGCGTTTCGCGTCCGCTGCGACTGTTTGCTCAGTTATGGTTTGCAAAGTCGTTAGCAAGGTTTCTGCGCTGGCCTGGCCAGTTCCTGTCGTTTGTTGATTCTCTTGCTGCTGTGCTTGCAAGGCAGCAAGTTGTTTTTGCCGATCATTTAATCGACCTTGCAGTTGGGCAAGATCTTGGGTTTGAATGACCGCCTTCCCCCCTGCATCTGCGGTGGCGACTGCCTGCTGGTAATGTTGATAAAAGCCAGCATAAGGATTGTCGGCGGCAACACTTCCTTGACCGTGAATGGCGGCCTCAGCAACTTGAATCTGGCCGATCTCGTTTGCCGTCTGAGCGATCATCGTTGTCAGCAGCCGGTCAACTTCCTGCCTTTTGTTAGTAAGCGCCTGGTTGTCACTCGCCGCCGCATTTCCAGATAACGTCTGCGTCACCATTTGCCGTTGGTTCAGATAAGTCTGTAACGCCTGTTGATAACCATATTGATCGGCTTTTGAAAAAAGATTTTTATTTTGGTCAACGCTTTGTTCGAGCACTTGCAACTGCTTTTTCTGTTTTTTCAGGTCGGTTATCTGACTGGCAAGATCGTCAATTCGATCAGTGTCAGCGGTTACGCGATAAACCAAAATACGCTGATTTTTGCGAACCCTTTGGCCGACCTGCATCATGACTCGGGTGATAGTCGCCGGGCCTTGTACATAAAGTGCCCGGCCTCGCTGACTGGTAGCCATGGTGCCATTTGCCTGAATGGTTTTTTCTTGTTTGGTAAAGGCCAAAAACAGAACGAGAAGACAAACAAACACGATGAATGGTAAGGCGATCCAACGCTTAAAATGCTTGAAACGCCGGGAAAAATCAGTAGCCGTCACCCATTGATTTTCTTTTTGACTCATGGCGACTACCTCCTCAGCATTTGGGCATAATACCCGTGCTTGGCAAACAAAATCGGATAGCTTTCCTGCTCAACGATGCGGCCATTAACCAACACAACAATCTTATCGGCATGACGCGCTAGCTGTGGTTGTTGCGTCATTAAAATAATCGTTCGATTCTTGATCGCAAACAGGCGATTAAGAATTCGCTCAGCCATGGCACTTTCGATCTGGCTAAAAGTCCCGTCAAAAATAAGCACTTTTGCTGGCGATAGTAACGCCCGGGCGATTGTCAGCCGCTGTTTTTGACTCGCTGTCAGCGTTTCGGTATTGGCATCAACCAGTGTGTAGACCAGGTTTGGCAGGTTTGTAATGTCATCGGCAATTTCGGCCGTTTCACAAGCAGCATCCATATCATCATCGGTCACGTCAGATCGATTGCCAAGACGCAGATTGTCCAGGATGGAGCCGGAGAAAATCACCGGCCGTTCTGGAACATAGGCAACATATTGGCGTAGTAGCGACAAGCGAATGTCATTAATATTCGTTTGGTTAAAAGTGATCGTTCCACTTCTGTTGTCGAGTGGCCATAAGCCATCAATCAAACGTGCCAAAGTCGTTTTACCAGCGCCACTTGCGCCAACGACTGCCATGTTATGATTTGGCAGAATCGTTAAATCAATCTTTTGTAAAACCGGCTGCTTTTGCCGATAGCCAAACGTTACTTGGCTTAATTTAATCGTCCCGGAAATTTGTTGCGACTCACTGACACGCCGTTGTTGATCAGCCGCATTGCTTGATGGAAGATCACGCAAACGGCTGTCGGCAACCGCGATCAATTGTCGTTGCGGCTGCAACCGCACCACCTGTGTCAAGTGTCCGACAAAGTAAACAAACAACGCAGCAAATGCTACCAATTGGCCGAGGCTAAGTTGCTGCGTTAAGACCATGCTGGCACCTAACCATAAAAGACCGACTGTTAAAATGAAATGAAACGCTTGCTGCACCGCTCGTTGAAGTTGCACAAACTGCAGCTGGGCAAACTTTTTATGTAAATCATCGGCAAACGCCTGATCAACCCGCCGAAAAAGATCGGGTTCGGCACGTAATGCCTTCATTGCCTCAACGCCACGGAGGCCTGCCCAAATTTCCGTGTTAACCGCCGCTCCGGACTGAATCGTAGCGTAGCCGGCTGCCTGCAAGCGATCACGGAAAAGCCTCATCAGTAAAGCATCCCCAAATACAGCCAAAACGGCTAGTAGCGCCAACTTCCAGTTTATAACGACCAGTAAAACAAGCAATATTGTCGCAGCAAGCGTTTCAAGCCACTGAGTCACAAGCGTTTTGGCAGCAACCCCCATGAGCCGATTCATTTCAACCACTTGGGCGGTGAGCGTTTGCCGCTGATGGTTCAAGAAAGGCAAGGGCATTGCGTATAACCGGCGGACATAAGCCAACGCCACATCAATCATCAGCCGCTGATCCAACATGCCTAACAAAAGTTCACAGCCCCATGTCAACGCCGCTGCAAAAAGACCTGCCCCTATTAGACCAAGGGCCATGATTGCCAAGGGTGTGATTAATCCATTCGGCAGATAAGTATCCACAATGATCTGGAGGAAAAAAGCTCCAGCTCCACTGATACCTGTTGTCGCTAGCATCGCAAGTATTAAATGCACCAAAGCCGCTTTTTGCTGCAAAATCAACGCTTTAATCGTCTGTAAATGTGATGAAGGTATTTTACCGGCTGCATGATCCAATCTCGGCTTAACACTGACCCCAGCCGCAGTCCACGTTTGGTTGAATTGTTGATACGATAACCACTTAACACCAACCGTCACATCAGGATCCGCTACCAACAAATGCCGTTTGGTGATTTTGAAGACAACGGCAAAGCGCTGCTGGCCAGCCCGTCCCCCTCGGCTTGCCACAATAAGCGGCGTTTCGTTTAAACGCTTCGGGGTGATGCTGATAACACTTTTCGTTGTGAAATGAAGTGCCCCGGCAGCATGCATCAGGTCATCTAATGTCGTCCCGGTCTGGTCCACTTCAGCCAGTGACCGCAAACGCGTCGGTGATATCTCTGCCCCATAAAATTTCAAAACCATGTTCAAAGCTGCAACCCCGCTTTCCCGCGGATCAGCTTGTGGCACATAGTCACACCGATTGAAGTGTCTCACCCAAAAATTCCCGGTAACCCTCATGCGTGTACTCCCCTTGTTGCTATGCTTGATCAACCTTTAATTAATACTAAGCTTATCACAAAAATTAAAATATTTGTTATTTAAAAGACGGATCAGGTCATTAATCTCATAAACAAAAGAGGTACCCACATCACTTTTCTTCTTCCGTTCGGCTAACGCCAGTGCAAAACATCTGCAACGCCCGATCAAGTGGCAGTTGTTGCTGGAAGCCGCCGTTTTCTGCGGTATTAGCCGGTCGCAAATAAACGGCCAAGACGTTTAAAAAGTATAACGTGACTTCCCGAGGCTGATATGCCTCCAGCAACTCTGATTGAAAGCCGGCAAAAAAACGGTCTAATGGCGCGAGCAGACTATCCTGCCAGGCTTTGAAAACCCGTCCCCGCGCACTAGCCTTCAAGTTAGCAATATCGTGGATCACCATCTGCAAGTTCATATCATTGTCATCGGTTAAAACATGCCCTAAATGGTTCACCTTAGCGGCTAGGCTACCACTGCCGGTTTGCGCCGATGCAATTTTGGCCGCCATGGTGTCACTCACCTGCATCACCACTGCCAAGTACAGTTTTTCTTTGGTGCCAAAGTAGTGATACAGCAACGGTTGCTGCACATTGCTGGCTTCAGCAATCATCCGCGTGGTAACGCTGGCATAGCCGTTGGTCATAAATAAAGTCTGTGCTGCGGCCAAAATGCGTGCAATGGTCGCCTTTTTTCGCTGTTCTCGTTGATTCATTTTTACCAAGCCCTTTTTATTTATCAATTGATAAACGAGTGCTATAATGATTTTACAAAATTCAAGTGGAGGTGATCGAAATGTTTCTTGCCATTAAAGAAATTCTGCACAACAAAGCGCGCTACCTTTTAGTTGTCGTCACGTTTGTCCTCATTGCCTATTTGGTTTTCTTCCTGACGGGACTGGCAACCGGACTGGCGCGCAACAACCGCACTGCAATTGACGCCTTGCCCGGTGATTATGTGTTAATGTCCAAATACGCTAACAAAAACCTGCTGAGCTCCAGCCTGACCAAACAGCAGGTCGATAAAGTTGCTAACAAGCACACCGCCGTGCTCGGCCAAGTTTCCGTAGTCGCCGAGAATACTAGCACGGACAAGAAGGTCAACAGCAACGTTTTTGGAATTAACCTCGCCGGCAAGTTGAAGCCGACTGTCACCAGTGGCCGCATGCCAAGAAACAATCATGAGGTTCTGGCCGACGATAGTGTGACCAACGAAGGCCTGCACAAAGGTGACCGCATTACGCTCAATGGTAGTGACCAAAAGTACCGAATTGTCGGCTTCACCCATGATCGCCGCTTCTACACTGTACCTGTATTTTATACAACTTTGACGACTTTTCGCCAATTAAAGTATGGCCAAGCCAACGCGGCCAATGTTTCAATCGTCATCAGTAGTCGCCCGTTTAAGACGATTCCCGCCAAAACCCAACAAATTGATCGGGCGACCTTGATTAACAACATCCCTGGCTATACCGCCGAAACGTCTACCTTCGCGCTGATGATTGGCGCCATGATCGGGATTATGTTATTGATTATCGGCATTTTTATGTATATTTTGACGATTCAAAAAATCTCGATGTACGGTGTCATGCGGGCACAAGGTATTCGTACCCGATCTATTATTGCTGCGTTGTTCTGGCAGATTCTGATCCTTGCCGTTGTCGGAGTTGGCATTGGCGCCGGATTGCTAGGACTCACTCAGTTCATTTTGCCAAAAACGATGCCATTCTATGCTAACCCCGCACTCTTCTCAAGTATTGCCGCTGCCCTAATTGTCATGTCATTAGTCGGTGGCCTGTTCTCGCTACGCCGCATTATTAAAGTTGACCCATTAGCTGCCATCGGAGGAGGCGAATAGCATGACCAATCTTGTTGAATTAACCCAAGTAACGAAAATATACGGCAGCGGCCGCACTGCGGTCACGGCCTTGCAACCAACCGATTTTGTTTTGAAAGCCGGTGAATTTGCCGCGATTATCGGTCCTTCAGGCTCGGGAAAAACCACACTGCTCACAATTATCGGCAATTTGCAGCGTCCCAGTGGTGGCAAGGTCATCATCAATCATCAAGACACCACACATTTTACAGAGCATCAACGAACTGAACTGCGCTTCAACACATTCGGCTTCATCTTGCAAGCCAGCAATCTGATTCCCTTTTTAACTGTCAAAGATCAGCTGGCCTTAGTCGATCGGTTCAATCACCATAAACCGCACAAAATGTCGAAAAGCGAGTTGTTCGACATGCTGGGCATCACCGACCTTGCCGACAACTACCCGGCTGCACTTTCCGGCGGTGAGCGGCAGCGAGTGGCCATCGCTCGGGCGTTGTACAATGACCCGCCTATCGTCTTGGCCGATGAGCCGACCGCCAGCCTAGACACCAAGCGCGCACTGCAAGTCGTGCAACAACTCGCCGACATTGCGCACAACACCGACCGCGGCGTCATCATGATCACCCACGACACCCGCCTGCTTGATCCTGTCGACACCGTTTATGAAATGCGCGATGGCCACCTCAAAGCCCTCCCCAAGACCAGCTTGGAGAAAATTCAGGAAACTGCGATTTAGTCAAAATTATTTAATTTTTAGCACTCAATTAAAAACAGTGCTAAAAATTTGCATCATTAACCGGTAAAAGGCTTATAATGAACCTGTATCAAAATTGAGTCTAAATCATGGAGGTAATTCATTATGGCATCAGTAGATCCTGAAAAGACATTGTTTCTCGATGAACCAATGAACAAGGTATTTGACTGGAGCGACAGCGAAGCACCTGTTCGTGACGCGCTGTGGGATTATTACATGGAAAAGAACAGCCGCGACACCATCAAGACCGAGGAAGAAATGAAACCAGTCCTCGACATGTCCGACGATGAAGTCAAAGCACTCGCAGAAAAGGTTCTCAAGAAGTAATCAAAAACTGAACATCATGAACCGCGAACCGCAGCCCCGGGCCGCGGTTCTTTTGGTGTAAGCCCGAACTGATCATGGCAAAACGCGACCAAATGAGCTTATTGCTGCAAACCTTGGATCAAACTTTAGAAAAAGGAGTCGACACTATGACTGACGATGAAAAATTTGCAGCGTTCAAAGATCAAGCCATTAACAAAAATGAACAGGCGTACGGCAAAGAAGTCCGCGAACAATACGGTGAGGACATTGTGAACGCCAGTAACGAGAAATTCCGCAAAATGTCGCAAGCACAGGTGGCACAGCTCACTGCATTGCAGCAAAAGATCCTCGACGAACTAAAACCGCTTGTCGGCACGACCGACTTCAACACGCCAGAAGCCAAGCATCTCTTTAAGCTGCATAAACAATTTTTGCAGCTCACCTGGCCATCCGAACAATACTCACCAAAAGCCCATCGCGGTCTCGCTGCCATGTATGTCTCGGATCCCCGCTTCAGTAAGTATTATGAAGATGGCACCGGCAAAAAAGGTGCCGCCGAAACGCTCAATGCCATTATTCGCCACTATACGCGGTAGTTTGGAAAAGTTTGACAATCATGTTTTCTGCATTTGAAGACAATCATCAAACGCAAGTATGAAATCAAGCTTAACAAAAAGGGCGGTGACACAGTGTCACCGCCC